>CAJTMV010000006.1 GCA_910577225.1 uncultured Eubacterium sp.
AAAAAGAATAAGTCTGTAAGCTGTTTTTCTTGCTTACAAACTTATTATACGAGGACGCGATAATTATGAAAACAATAACAGGTGAAAAGTTTGACAGGGAGCGGGCTTTGTATGGAAGTGACGGACTGGTTTTGCGCCATTGCTCCTTTGATGGTCCGGCAGATGGGGAAAGTGCGTTAAAGGAAAGCAGGAATGTTGAGGCGGAGGATTGTTTCTTTAATCTTCGTTACCCGTTCTGGCATGATGAACATATGAAAATTGTGGGTTCGGAAATGACAGAGCTTTGCCGGGCGGCTTTATGGTATTCAGAAAATATAGAGATTGTGGATACGAAACTGCACGGTATCAAAGCATTGCGGGAATGCAGACAGGTTAAAATACAAGGCTGCGACATTATATCACCGGAGTTTGGCTGGTCGGTGCATCAGATGGAAATGGAACACTCCACGGTGGAAAGCGAATACTTTATGATGCGTTCGGACTTTCTTACCTTTCGGGACGTAACACTGAAAGGAAAATACTCTTTTCAGTATATTGAAAATTCAGTTTTTGAAAACTGTAAGTTTGATACAAAGGATGCCTTTTGGCATGCAAAAAATATTGTGGTAAGGGACAGTGTGGTAAAGGGGGAGTATCTGGCATGGTACTGTGAAAATGTGACGTTTGAGAACTGTAGAATTATCGGCACACAGCCGCTATGCTATTGCAAGGGACTGAAACTGGCTGACTGTGAGATGGTGGATACGGATTTATGTTTTGAGAAATCGGAGGTGGAGGCCACAATTAAGACGCCGGTGGACAGCATTAAAAATCCTCTTTCCGGGAATATTTATGTTCCATATGTAGGGGAGATGATCCGTGATGATGAAAAATCAAAAGGCAGAGTCATTTTGCCGAAGGAGTGCTGTTGCGCTTAGTGTCTGGCAGGAATGGAGACTGCTATGGGACAATGCCGTTTGCTATGGAAGCTATTCAGACGAAAAAGAAAAGTGAAACTGGAATGCAGAGGAGAAAACAGCGGTTAAAGTTTCCACAGGGGAGCCTCCGGCAGGTAATTATCCTGCTCCGGAGTTAATAGGGATTCTTCCGGAAGTATGACTCTTCCGGTGAAAGGCGGGACCCGTCTGAAAAAGAATTATGTAGGAGAACACTTTAAAGATTATTGGTACGGCGTATGGAATCCCGCAATGGGCTGCATACATTAGAGCATGCGGAAAAGATTGGTTTGGGAAACCGCACATGTAAAATGGTAACTATCCATGAAATAAAAAATTATATCCAGGTTAGAAATTTAAAGGAGGAAAATAAGATGCGTGATAAGATTGTACAGACTGCAGGCAGGGAAAGCCTGGGGGAATTTGCACCAATGTTTGCACATTTAAATGATGATGTTTTGTTTGGCGAGGTGTGGAACGAAGAGGCCATTTCTATTAAAACAAAATGTATTATTACCATAGTGTCATTGATGGCATCCGGAATTACAGATTCATCCCTTGTGTATCATTTGGAAAATGCCAAAAATAACGGTGTAACAAAAGAAGAAATTGCAGCAATCATTACCCATGTGGCAATGTATACAGGCTGGCCGAAAGGATGGGCTGTATTCCGTCTGGCTAAGGATGTGTGGAAAGAAGAAATGACGTCATCTACGGAATAAAAGAGATGCCAGAACAGTATTTTTACGAATTGGCGAAGAAAATGATGCTTTCTCTTTATTATATAGCGGGTGATACCTCTGGGCGGTGCGCCTTATGGGACAGGATGGAGAGGGAGATTTCTGAAATACGCAAGGTCTTTAACCAGCCTCCCCGTATGATCAGCACTTGAAAAGACAATCCTGCCGTTTTGCACCTCGCATGGCAGATCGCAGCTCCCATAACCGATGGTAACAAATCGGAAATGGGAGCTGTTGTTATAAGACTTAACAGGAGTGTTTGATGCATGGGATTAAAGTTGTTTGAAACAGATGCATGAATCGGTTCTGAAATCTGATTGATATGGCGCCTTTTTTTTGTTATGATAGATAGCGAAAAACGATGATAAATTATGATTAAGAGGAGGCAGGATGTATGAATATGGATGACTATAAGGCGTATGTTTCGGCAGAAACTATGATGGGGCCAAATAGCGTAAGGATATTAGCGGAGCTGTTTGAAAAATATCCTTTACAGCTTGCACCGAATGATATGGTTCTTGACCTGGGATGCGGGACGGGACTGACAAGCCTTATCATTGCAAAAGAGACCGGATCGAAAGTTTTTGCAAACGATTTGTGGGTGAGTGCACAGGAAAATGAAAAACGGTTTGCTGCATGGGGCGTAGAGGAACAGGTCACGCCTGTTTGTGAAGATGCGAACAGCCTTCCTTTTGAAGAACAGCAATTCCAGGTGCTGATTAGTATCGATGCGTATCATTATTTTGCGGGAAGTGAGGGATTTTTTCAGGAAAAGATTTTGCCACTTATAAAAGACGGGGGAGTGGTTTTGATTGGAATCCCTGGTCTTAGGGATGCGTATGCAGGCTGTGAAAAGGAGCTTCTTACCGACTGGCTCGGAGAGGATGCAGCCATGTTCAAAAATCCAAAAGCATGGCAAGAATTAATCGGTGACAGCGACCGAATCGAATCGGTGAAAGTATGGGAAATGGATTGCTTTAGCGAAGCATGGAACGACTGGCTGGATACAAATAATAAATTTGCGCTTGGAGACAGGCAGTATTTTGAATCGGTGATTCAGCCATATACCTGTTTCATCGGTATTTATATAAAGCTGAAACAGGCATTGTGAAGTGCCGGGGAGAACGTTTATTAACTGAAAATCAGGGATGGAACGATATAGGAGCGAGGATATGGCGGAATTAACATCTATGATAAATATTGGCAGGGAAATGGAAAAAAAGCTGCATGCGGTTGGGATTGGTTCGGCGGAGGAACTGATTCATTCAGGTGCAGAACAGGCGTTTCTGAAATTGAAAGGAAAATATCCCAGCGTCTGTCTGGTTCATTTATACGCGCTGGAGGGAGCGATTTGTAATGTAGAGTTTAACAACCTGTCGCAGAGCAGGAAACAGGAACTGAAAGAGTTTAGTGATTTTTTGAAGAACTGAGGGCGGGATATTTTGTTTTTGGAAGAACTAAGGGCAGCATGCGTCGTTATTTTTGGAAGAGCCGAGGGCGGCATGCTGCGCGGTCAATAAATGAGGCAAAATTAAGATAGAGGTGCGGTATGCAAATATCAAGCAGATTTACCATAGCGGTTCATGTTCTCATATGTATTGAGACATTTAAAAATGATTATAAGGTAACAAGTGATTTCCTTGCGTCCAGTGTGAATGTAAATCCTGTCGTGATCAGACGTCTGTTACAGCAGCTGAAAAAAGCAGGAATCATTACCGTCCGGCGGGGGAGCGGCGGAGCAGATATTGAAAAACCTCTGAATACGATTACGTTGTTAGACGTATACAATGCTGTGGAGTGTGTGGGAGGAGGAGAACTCTTCCATTTCCATGAGAATCCGAACCAGCAATGTCCGGTAGGAAAAAATATTCATACCATTTTAGATGAAAGGCTGGATGAAATTCAAAAGGCAATGGAAAAGGAAATGCAATCTGTGTCCATAAAGGATATGATGGATGATGCAAAAAAGCTGATCAGCGTATAAAATCCCTGATGTTCCATTTGGAAAAGATGGAAATTTAATTTACAGAAACTTTTGTTGTAACTATTGACAGTACAATGGAAAAATGCTATACTTGTTGTATCAATAAAAGTTACAATAAATATGGAGGTAAAAAAGATGGCAAATTATAGTAAAGTCAGCGTTGCACAGGATGCAAGAACAGAGCTGCATGACAAACTTTCTCTGACAGGAGCAGAAGTAAGTATTAATCATCTTTCGGCAGGAACAGGAGTACCTTTTGTTCACGCACACAAGAATAACGAAGAAATCTATGTTATTCTCGAAGGAAAAGGAAAAGCCGTGATCGACGGGGAAACCGTAGAACTGGCAGCTGGTGACTGGATGCGTATTGCGCCGGCAGGAAAGCGGCAGTTTTTTGCGGCAGACGATACAGCAATCTGCTTCGCCTGTATCCAGGTCAGGGAAAATTCTCTGGAAGCCTATACGCAGGATGATGCAGTTGTCTAAAGCAATAAAATGGAATGTCTTTTCGCAAAATATAATGGTTATTAAATTTCCAACATACTGATTGCCGGACGATAACTACATGATAACGAACGGCTCTATGTCGTTGTTTTAGACTTTACCACCTGATTGATGAATGAAAATCAGGTGGTATTTTATTTTTTCACGGATTTTATATATGCAGAAACCGCAAACGGCACTGCGCCTATGGAATTTGCAAGAGAGATTTTATACGCTCTGCAGGCAGCAGGTGAGGATCAGATAACAGACTGGTATAATTTTCATAAACTGGGTTACTATACAGCTTCAATGCCAAAAATGTAATTTGGATTTTAGAAAGAATCACGTTTTTCAAACCTTAGGGACTTTAACTTTGTAGCAGCAATGGGTAAATAAATCTGTTATAATTATAGAAAGCGTTTCATATTCGCTGCCTGATTGCTGCAAATGAGGAGGAGATTCTTTTTGGATAACGAATACAGTTGTAAAATAGCAGACAGTCTGTTTCAGTCGCTAAAGGAATTTATAGTGCTGGGCTTGTGTGGAAGAACCGGATCCGGACGAGGATTATTAATGAATGGCTATGTAGAAACGCATAGCCATTTTAAATAGTTTCATATAGATTTTACAATTTGCATCGTTCGTTAACGAATGACCTGTATCTTAAAAGCAGTTGTCTGCGGCGGAATGCCTGCGGTCATAAAAGACGCGTGTTCGACCCTTACCCGCATGCCCGGCCGAAGGGCGGAAAGTCTTGTTCTTCTCCCGAAAATATCCAGGATTACGGTATCAGGTAGAATGTGAAACCGGATGGCAGAAGAAGGATTCGGACCGGACAGGACAATGATAAAATTATTTCGCGCGTTAATTTCCGCGATTCTTCCGGTTGTAGTTACTGATTGCGCGGGGCGGTTTGTGATTCGGATAAAGAATGCCTGCGACTGGGGCGGTATGCTTCTTGTCATGGCAGAAGAAAAGCTGGCGTCTACGGTCATGCCGCGTTCCAGTTCGCCGGGGCGGATATTCCGTCCCTGTTCATCGAAAATGTCCGTGTCATGGTTTACGACCAGGCGGACGGTACCGGATGGTGTACCGCATCCGGCGCAGTTCGTATACGAAATAGTTACAAAAACAGTGCCGCGTTCTCTGGCAACATCTTCAATTAACGCGGAAAATACCCGCAGAATGTTGCGGTCCGGCCTTACAGGTGCAGAAAGATTGTCGATATGATCCATGTAATTACCTGATTTATGTTTTCTCATTAGTATATGCAGGCAATCAGAAACTGTTCGTTGGAAACTGTCCGGAAAAAGAATGGAAAAAAATGAAAAAAATAATAAAAGCGCGAATCATTTTGGATGTGATTGCGTCTTAATAGATATAAGTTCCTCAGACGCCACAATGCGAACAGGAACGAAAACAGCCGCCTAAAGACATCCGCTGCAGCGGCAGATTGTTTTTAAGCGTAAACTTTTTAAAATAAGAACAAAGAAAAGGAGAACAGGTATGGAACGAAAAAAAAGAGTTGTAAGATCAGCGATATGTGCGGCGCTAATCGCTGCGATGTTAGTTCCGCTGCTTCCGGGCGCGTATGCAGGCAGTACGGCACAGGCGAAAACGGACAGCATTTCATATTTGAATACGGTGTTTACGAAAAAGCTGTATTTGAATACGAAAAAAATCGGATTTAAATCCGACGGGCTCAGAACGACGGACAATGCACAGACTGTAAAAAAGGTATACAAACTGCTGGCAAACATGCAGCTTCAGGCAGACAGGAATACCGGAACCAATCAGAAACAGAAAGAAGTTTCAGTCATCCTTTACAAAAAGAACGGAAGTAAAAAAACATATACGTTTTACGGGAACCGGATGCGTGCCGGCAGTCAGGAGTTTCTCATATTGAAAAATCATCCGGTCGCTCAGATTGAAAAGATGTTTGAGCCGCAGACATCCGGTGCGGTTGCAAAGGCAGACTATCCTAAGACGGCACAGTATCCGGATGAGGCGCATTTTACAAATGCGAACGGACAGTTTGACGAGGCGGGTTATTCCAAAGCATACGACGCATGGTGGGATGGGGTAAGAAGCAGGAGTGAACGAACCGGTTATGCAGACGGTATGGATGCGTTTTTGGAAAAAAGCGCAAAGCAGTTTTTGTCTGATGCCAAAAACCAAAATCGGATTTATTCGCCGCTGAACGTCTACATGGCGCTGGGTATGCTGGCAGAGCTGACCAATGGAAACAGCAGACAGCAGATTCTGGATCTGCTGGGAAGTAAAGATCTGGAGTCGTTACGCGGTCAGGTATCCGACTTATGGAACGCCAATTATGTGAATGACGGCAGAACAACCAGTATTCTGGCAGCTTCTTTATGGATGGATCAGGATGTGAATTATCTTCCGTCCACGTTGCAGACGCTGGCGAAAAATTATTATGCGTCTTCTTACCAGGGAAAGATGGGATCCGGAGCATTTAATAAAGAACTGCAAAACTGGCTGAATGAGCAGACCGGCGGTTTATTAAAACAGCAGGCTTCACAGATGGAACTGAATCCGCAGACCGTTATGGCGCTGGCAACAACGATTTATTTCCGTGCCAAATGGAAAGACGAATTTTTAAATGCAGATACAAAAGAAGATGTTTTTCATGCGGATACAGCGGATATTACCTGTGAATTTATGCACCGGAATAAGTTTGCAGGAACCTGTTATGAGGGGGAACGTTTCCGCGCGGTTTCACAAAGTCTGGAAGGGACAGGCGATATGTGGCTGATACTGCCGGATCAGGGAGTGACGCCGGATGAACTGCTGAACGATCCGCAGGCAGTGAAGTTTTTCGTATCAAAAGACAAATACGAGTGGCAGGATAAAAAACAGGTCTGGGTAAATCTGGCTGTGCCAAAATTTGACGTCTCTTCGATGTTTGAGCTGAAAGACGGACTGATGGCGCTTGGCGTTACAGATGTATTCGATGCGAAGGCGTCTGATTTTTCACCAATGACGACAGATACCGACGGACTTTTTGTCTCCCGTACAGATCATGCGGCCAGGGTGTCTGTCGATGAAAAAGGGGTGGAGGCAGCGGCTTATACGGTAATCAGCGCCGATGCGACCGGCCTGCTGCTGGCGGATGATGAGATCGATTTTATTTTAGACCGGCCGTTTTTATTTGTAGTTACCGGATCTGACGGGCTGCCGTTATTTACAGGAATCGTAAATCAGCCGTAAAGCCATATCTACAGACGAGCGTTTGTCCGAATTTGCGTAAAATCACAAAACCGGTTGAAATCCCCTGCAAAGAAGATTATAATAGTTCACATATGCATCGTTCCTTAGATTCAGATCTGATGGAAAGAAGATATCATAATGGAAAGAAGATATCATACAGGAAGATGTCAGAATGAAAACAGAAATAGAACAGGAGGAGTTTCTTATGGCAGCATTTTTGGGAAGTTTTGCAGAATATGTCTTAAAAGCCGTTATTTATGCGGTGCTTGCCCTGCTCGGCGTAAAGGCGGGGAAGGCGCTTCGTGAAAACAAAGACGCAAAAAATACATCGACGGTTCGGATTCACAATACCGGCCGCAGATAAAGCATTTTGGAGGACAAACAGCGTGAAAAAGAGTTATGGCGTAAATGAGCTGCGCAGAATGTTTCTGGAGTTTTTTGAAAGCAAAGAACATCTGGCAATGAAGAGTTTTTCTTTAGTACCACATAACGACAACAGCCTGCTGCTGATTAACGCAGGGATGGCTCCGTTGAAACCATATTTTACAGGACAGGAAATACCGCCGAAAAAGCGCGTTACGACCTGTCAGAAATGTATTCGTACCGGAGATATTGAAAATGTGGGAAAGACCGCAAGACATCTGACTTTTTTTGAGATGCTCGGCAATTTTTCTTTTGGCGACTATTTTAAGAAAGAAGCCATCGCATGGTCGTGGGAGTTTCTGACAAACGTACTCGGTCTTTCCGAAGACCGCCTGTATCCTTCGATCTATGGCGAAGACGAAGAAGCGTTTGAAATCTGGAACAAAGAGATCGGCGTTGCAAAGGAGAAGATCACAAGATTTTATCGGGATGAAGACGGAAAATGCGACAATTTCTGGGAGCATGGCGCAGGGCCGTGCGGGCCGTGTTCCGAGATCTATTATGATCGCGGAGAAGCGTATGGCTGCGGCCGCCCGGATTGTAAGCCGGGCTGTGACTGCGATCGTTTTATGGAAGTATGGAATAATGTATTTACGCAGTTTGACGGTGACGGCAAAGGAAATTACGAGGAGCTTGCGCAGAAAAACATCGATACAGGGATGGGGCTGGAGCGGCTTGCGGTTGTGATGCAGGAAGCGGACTCGGTCTTTGATATCGATACGATGAAAGCGATTCGTGATAAAGTATGCGAACTGTCGCATAAGACTTATCAGACCAGCGAGCCGGACGATGTGTCGATTCGGCTGATTACAGATCATATCCGTTCCGCTACATTTATGGTATCGGACGGCATTATGCCTTCGAACGAAGGGCGCGGTTATGTCCTGCGCCGGCTGATCCGGCGGGCAGCCAGACATGGACGGATGCTCGGCATACAGGGAACGTTTCTGGCCAGCCTGAGCGGTACGGTAATTACCGAGAGCAGCGACGGGTATCCGGAGCTGGAAGAAAAGAAAGCGTTTATTTTTAAAGTACTGACACAGGAAGAAGAAAAGTTTCATAAGACCATCGATCAGGGCCTTGAGATTCTTGCGGATATGCAGCAGGCGATGGAAGAAAAAGGAAGCAAAACGCTGTCGGGCGAAGATGCGTTTAAGTTATATGATACCTATGGATTCCCAATGGATTTAACGCAGGAGATTCTGGAGGAAAAAGGGTTTTCGATCGATGAAGAAGGTTTTTATTCCTGTATGGAAGAACAGCGGACAAAGGCCAGAAAGGCCAGAAAAGCGACGAATTATATGGGAGCGGACGTAACGGTCTACGAGTCTATAGATCCTGCCATAACGACTGCATTTACAGGATACGGCAGACTGACAGATACTTCGGTCATTACAGTTATGACGACAGATACAGAGATTACAGAAGCGTTGTCGGATGGCGGACGGGGTACCATTATTACAGCGAAAACACCGTTTTATGCGGCAATGGGCGGTCAGATCGGCGATACCGGATTTATCCGTACGAAAAACGGCGAGTTTCAGGTGGAAGATACGATCCGGCTGTCAGGAGGAAAAGTCGGACATATCGGAACATGTGTCAGCGGCATGCTGAAAACGGGCGATGAGGTGCAGCTGGAGGTCGATGGCAGCCGCAGGGCAGGAATCGAAAAGAATCACAGTGCGACGCATCTTTTGCAAAAAGCGCTGCGCCAGGTGCTTGGAACACATGTGGAACAGGCGGGTTCCGAGGTGACGCCGGATAAGCTGCGGTTTGACTTTACCCATTTTTCCGCAATGACCAGAGACGAGATCAGTCGTGTAGAAGCGCTTGTCAATGAAAAAATAGCGGCGTCTCTTCCGGTTGAGACGGATATTATGACGCTGGATGAGGCGAAAAAGACTGGCGCAATGGCTCTGTTTGGCGAAAAATACGGCGAAACGGTGCGCGTGGTACGTATGGGAGATTTTTCCGTGGAACTGTGCGGCGGCACGCATGTTGCTAATACGAGTGCGGTTACTGCGTTTAAAATTATTTCTGAAGGCGGTGTGGCAGCGGGTGTGCGCCGGATAGAGGCACTGACCTCAGACGCGGTATTTGCGTACTACGACAGAATCGAACAGACGCTGGAGCAGGCAGCCAGAGTGGTCAAAGCGTCTCCGGCAGGCCTGGTAGAAAAGCTGGAACATCTCATGGCTGATTTCAAGGCGCTTGCCAGTGAAAATGAGTCGTTGAAGTCGCAGGCTGCAAAAGACGCGCTGGGCGACGTTATGGATCAGGTACAGCAGATAAAGGGAATCCGGTTTCTTGCAGCAAAAGTATCCGGTGTGGATATGAACGGTCTGCGCGAGCTGGGCGACCAGTTAAAAGCAAAGTTAGGCGAGGGCGTCATTTTGCTTGCTTCTGACGCAGATGGAAAGGTGAATCTGGCAGCGATGGCGACAGACGCAGCAATGGCGGCGGGCGCGCATGCCGGCAACCTGATCAGGGCCGCAGCCGCAAAAGTCGGCGGAGGCGGAGGCGGCCGTGCGAATATGGCGCAGGCCGGAGGAAAAAATCCGGCAGGTATCGAAGAAGCGTTAAAAGAAGCGGCCGTTGTATTGGAAGGCATGTTAAAGTAAATCCGGATTTGATATCATAAGAAGTAAAAAACAGTTCTGTCTCTGACGGCAGAACTGTTTTTTTCATTCGGGCGTGTCTGATAAATTATTCATAAATGGTGAAGCCCATCTCACGGAAAGCATTTTTCAGACATGCTCTGGGGAAACGAACAGATCGTAAATTATAAAAAGTATTTTTATAGAGTTCATGTTTTTTTTAGAATTAATTGACAAAAATGAGATAAAATGAGAAAAAAAGAGATATAATAAGTATATAAGACATAATATTATAAAACTGGTAAAATGTTATACTTGCGAAACAGAACATAAAAACATATGATAGGAGCTATCAGTTAGCACTCAAAACAAGCGAGTGCTAATAACATAAACAGATAACAGGATTAAGAATTGAAAAGAAGAGTCGTCAAAAGGAGGAAATATTCATGAAATTAGTACCATTATCAGACAGAGTCGTATTAAAGCAGTGTGAAGCAGAGGAAACAACTGCGTCAGGCATCATTTTAACAAGCGCTTCTCAGGAAAAGCCGCAGCAGGCTGAGGTAATTGCGGTAGGTCCTGGCGGCGTGGTAGATGGAAAAGAGATCACCATGCAGGTAAAAGAAGGTCAGAAAGTAATTTATTCCAAATATGCAGGAACCGAAGTAAAGATCGACGGAACAGAATATATCATCGTTCGTCAGAACGATATTCTGGCTGTGGTAGAATAAGAGAAACGAAGCAGGATTAAAAGAATTATCATATAAAATGAAAATAGAAGAAAGAAGAGAGGAAGATTACAATGGCAAAGGAAATTAAATATGGTGCAGAGGCAAGAGCTGCGTTAGAAGCAGGCGTAGATAAACTGGCAGATACAGTATGTGTAACACTTGGACCAAAAGGAAGAAACGTGGTTTTAGATAAATCTTATGGCGCTCCGTTAATTACCAACGACGGCGTTACGATCGCAAAAGAAATCGAACTTGAAGATCCGTTTGAAAACATGGGCGCACAGCTTGTAAAAGAAGTTGCGACCAAGACGAACGACGTGGCAGGCGACGGTACGACAACCGCTACCGTACTGGCACAGGCAATGGTTTCCGAAGGAATTAAAAATCTTGCTGCAGGGGCAAATCCGATCAGCTTAAGAAGAGGTATGAAAAAAGCGACAAACGTAGCGGTAGAAGCGCTGCAGGAAATGAGCCAGAAAGTAGACGGCAAGAACCATATCGCGAAAGTAGCGGCTATTTCTGCCGGAGATGAAGAAGTCGGCAACCTGGTTGCAGACGCAATGGAAAAAGTATCCAAAGACGGCGTTATTACGATCGAAGAGTCCAAGACCATGCAGACAGAGCTGGATCTGGTAGAAGGTATGCAGTTTGACCGCGGATATATTTCTGCGTATATGGCAACAGATATGGATAAGATGGAAGCTGTTCTGGAAGATCCTTATATTTTAATTACCGATAAAAAGATTTCCAATATTCAGGAGATTCTTCCATTACTGGAACAGGTTGTAAAGACAGGCGCCAAGCTGCTCATTATCGCAGAAGATGTAGAAGGCGAAGCGCTTACCACACTGATCGTAAACAAACTGCGCGGTACGTTTAACGTAGTAGCTGTAAAAGCTCCGGGCTATGGCGACAGAAGAAAAGCAATGTTAGAAGATATCGCAATCCTGACAGGCGGACAGGTCATTTCCTCAGAACTGGGTCTGGAATTAAAAGACGCAGAGTTAGAGCAGTTAGGACGTGCAAAATCTGTAAAAGTACAGAAAGAAAATACAGTCATCGTAGACGGTATGGGTGAAAAATCTGCAATTGAAGCAAGAATCAGCCAGATCAAGAGCCAGATCGAGGAGACTACATCAGAATTTGACAAAGAAAAATTACAGGAAAGACTGGCAAAACTGGCAGGCGGCGTAGCAGTTATCCGTGTAGGCGCTGCAACAGAGACAGAGATGAAAGAAAGCAAGCTGCGTATGGAGGACGCGTTAAACGCTACAAGAGCAGCAGTAGAAGAAGGAATTATCGCAGGCGGCGGTTCTGCATATATTCACGCATCCAAGAAAGTATCTGCTCTTGCAGATTCGCTGGAAGGCGATGAAAAGACAGGCGCAAAAGTGATCTTAAAGGCACTGGAAGCTCCGCTGTTCTACATTGCGGCAAACGCAGGACTGGAAGGCGCAGTCATTATTAATAAGGTAAAAGATTCTGAAACAGGCGTTGGCTTCGACGCAACAGCAGAAGAATACGTAGATATGGTAAAAGCAGGTATTCTGGATCCGGTTAAGGTTACAAGAAGCGCTTTGCAGAACGCGACGTCTGTAGCGGCAACTTTACTGACAACAGAATCGGTTGTGGCAAATATTAAAGAAGATACTCCGGCTATGCCGGCAGGTAATCCAGGCATGGGTATGATGTAAAAATCGTCCGGATGTCTGCAGGCGGTTCGCGTAACCTTACTGGTTACATGCTTTAAGACCTGTCTGAGCAGCATGGATATTTAGCAATAGTTTGAAACGAGAATAAAAGCCGTCTGAAATCGAACGATTTCAGACGGCTTTTGCTTGTAAGTATTTTTCAGGTGTGATACAATGCATTGCAGGGCAGACTGTTACTATAACAGGATTGAGTTTGAAAAATGTTTGGAAAGAGAGGACGGGAAACTATGGGCAGAATAGCTGTTGTAACTGATTCAAACAGCGGAATTACGCAGGCAGAGGCAAAAGAGCTGGGAATTACAGTCATAGCGATGCCTTTTTATATCAATGGAACTACTTTTTATGAAGACGTAAATCTGACGCAGGAGCAGTTTTATCAGATGCTGGCAGAGGGCGGGGAGATCTCGACGTCGATGCCGGCGGTCGGAGACGTCACGGATCTCTGGGACAGGCTGCTGCAGGAATATGACGAGATTGTGCATATTCCAATGTCTTCGGGACTTAGCAGCTCCTGTGAAACGGCGTATATGCTGGCGCAGTCTTATGAGGGACGTGTGCAGGTGGTCAATAACCAGAGGATTTCGGTTACCCAGAGACGTTCGGTTATGGATGCGAAAAGACTTGTGGAAAAAGGAAAAAGCGCGCTGGAAATAAAGGAACTGCTGGAACGCGAAAAATTTGAATCCAGTATTTATATTATGGTAGATACGCTCAAATATCTGAAAAAAGGCGGACGGATTACGCCGACCGCAGCTGCTCTTGGCACGCTGCTGCGGATCAAACCGGTACTGCAGATTCAGGGAGAGAAGCTGGACGCTTTTGCAAAGGCGAGAACGGTAAAACAGGCGAAAAGCATTATGATCGAAGCCATGCGAAACGATAGTAAGAATCGTTTTGGAGATGCCAGCGGAGGCAATCTGTATATCGATATTGCATATACGTACGACAGGGACGCGGCTCTGATATTAGAAAAAGAAGTAAAAGAAGTATTTCAGGGACAGCAGTGCTGCATCAATCCTTTGTCGTTAAGCGTATCCTGTCATATTGGGCCGGGAGCGCTGGCCGTTGCATGTTCCCATAAGTTTACAGAATAGAGCTTTACTTCTGATACAGAGTCGTGTATAATTTTTTTTGGCATCTTTCATAATTACAGGTAAGTTACCGCGTCCGGCTTTCAATAAAGGCAGGAACGGTAAAGAAAAATACTGATTTACAGGAGGTAAGTATTTATGGTAAAAGCAGTTGTAGGTGCGAACTGGGGAGATGAAGGAAAAGGTAAGATTACGGATATGCTGGCAGAGCATGCCGATATTATTGTCCGCTTTCAGGGAGGAGCCAACGCTGGACATACGATTAAAAATCACTATGGCAAATTTTCGCTGCATACGCTACCATCCGGCGTTTTTTACGATCATACGACAAGTGTGATAGGAAACGGCGTGGCGCTAGACGTTCGTAAATTATTTCAGGAGATCCAAACCATTACAGAGCAGGGAGTTCCAATGCCGAAGATTCTTGTCTCAGACAGAGCGCAGATCGTAATGTCTTATCATGTGCTGTTCGATCAGTATGAAGAAGAACGTCTGGGAAGTAAATCGTTTGGCTCGACCAAATCGGGCATCGCACCATTTTTCTCAGATAAATATGCCAAAATCGGTTTTCAGGTAAGCGAGCTGTTCGATGAAGAGCTGCTTTTGGAAAAAACCGCTCGAATTTGTGAAATAAAAAATGTGCAGTTAGAGCATTTGTATCATAAACCGCTGCTCAAGGCCGAAGATCTTATGGCGGAGCTGCAGGAATATAAAAAGATGGCAGAGCCGTACGTAACGGATGTCTCTGCATATCTGCATCAGGCGTTAAAAGATGGAAAGACCATTTTGCTGGAAGGACAGCTTGGCACTTTAAGAGATCCGGATCATGGCATCTATCCGATGGTCACCTCATCCCCGACGCTGGCAGGCTATGGCGCGATCGGCGCCGGTGTGCCTCCGTACGAGATTCGTCAGGTGATTACGGTCTGCAAGGCATATTCCAGCCAGGTAGGAGCCGGAGCGTTTGTCAGCGAGATTTTCGGCGACGAGGCGGACGAACTAAGAAACCGCGGCGGCGACGGCGGCGAATATGGCGCTACGACTGGTCGTCCGCGCAGAGTCGGGTGGTTTGACTGCGTGGCAAGTAAATACGGATGCCGTCTGCAGGGCACTACGGACGTGGCGTTTACCGTACTGGATGTGCTTGGATATCTGGATGAGATACCGGTATGCGTAGGTTATGAGATCGATGGCGAAGTTACGACAGAGTTTCCAACGACTGCCAGACTACATCGGGCAAAAGCGGTCTATCAGATGCTGCCGGGCTGGAAGTGTGATATTACAGGTATAAAAAATTATGAGGAGCTTCCTGAAAATTGCCGGAAATATGTAGAGTTTATCGAATCGCAGATCGAATATCCGATTACAATGGTTTCCAACGGGCCTTCCCGCACGGATATTATCAGTCGTACATCCGGCCGGTAACATCCGGATGCAGGCAGCAGAGTTTGTATTCGCAACAGACAGATTTGTGAAAGAGGATCTTAAATGATTAAAAATATAATTTTAGATGTAGGTATGGTACTTGTCGATTTCTGCTGGGCCAGTCTGCTTGAGAAGATTGGGATATCCGGCGAGACTCTGGAGGCGGTTGCCGATGCTACGGTACGTACTCCAAAGTGGAATCAATATGACCGCAGCGTACAGTCTGACGAAGAGCTGCTGGCGGAGTTTCAGTCTTACGCACCGGCGTATGCGCATCAGATTCAGTTATTCTGGGATCATATGGCAGGGATGATCGTGCAGTATCCATACGCAAAACCATGGATTCGTTCGATGAAAGAAGCCGGTTATCACGTATATATTTTGTCAAATTATGCCAGACGTACGTACGAACTGACAAAAGCAGAGGGCCTGAGCTTTTTACCGCTTACGGACGGCGCGGTATTTTCTTTCGAAACCGGTCATATTAAGCCGGAAAAGGAAATTTATCACTTTCTTATGGATCG
The DNA here is from genome assembly GCA_910577225.1 of uncultured Eubacterium sp. Lineage (GTDB taxonomy): Bacteria > Bacillota > Clostridia > Lachnospirales > Lachnospiraceae > Eubacterium_J. Next base: position 15,877 of record CAJTMV010000006.1, read on the forward strand.
ATACGGACTGGATGCGCAGACCTGCGTATTTATAGACGATAATGCGGACAATCTCGTGTATCCAAAGCAGATTGGATGGAGTGTGATTCAGTTTCAGAATTTTACGCAGGTACAAAAAGATCTGGAAACGCTTGGTGTGAACCTGTAGCGGCGTCAGGTTGTTTTCTGCGGCTCTGCCGCTCTAAAATTTCTATTGACATTTTCTCTTTTACTGTATATACAGTAAATAAGAAATAGATGAGATTTCTGCAGATGGTTACGAATCCATATAAAATCGTATTAATAGAGGTTATAGAGCCTTTAAACTATTTTAATAGAGGTTACGGAGCCTTTAAAACCGTATTATAAAAGAGATAGGAAACTATCTCTTTTTTTATAGTATTGCACAGGAGAAAAGATAATGGAATGGCTTGTTATTGATGAAAAATATTTGAATTATCTTAGAAGTAAAGAAAGCAGAATACCTAAATCAGATTATGGAAATGATACATAGAAGCCATTTTTTGGTATATTGTTTGGAACAGATAATTTTTATTATGTTACATAGGTATCACACCACACCCTAAACAGAAGCATCTGACTATGAAGGAATCAAGAGCCGATATGCAGAAAGAAAATCGGAAGGATGAAGGCAATCGGAACAGTTATGCAGACACAGCTTTCTATCCGGGTCTGACTATACTTTTTCATGTTCTGTCAAAAGTTAAAGACTTGTTAAGAATTTTTATGCTATGATTCAGAACATGAAGAAAATAAAACGCAAGAAAAGAGGTATACACTATGTTTTGGAGGATATTGAAAAAAGATCTGAAACGCAAAAGGGCAATGAACGTGATACTGCTGGTATTTATTATACTCGCGTCGATGTTTATGTCCTCCGGCGTGAGCAACATCATCACCGTGACGACTGCGCTGGACAACTATTTTGAGATGGCAGACGTGCCCGATTATTTCACGTTTAGCGAAAACAAATCTAGCAACCAGGATATTTGCGGGACACTTGAAAACGCCTCTGCGATCGACGAGTTCCGTATCGAGGAGGTCGTCTCGATGTCCCAGTCCAATATTACGCGGGTCGGCGAACCGCTTAACGCTTCCAGCCTCAGTCAGAAATTAGTATTACAGAGCGACAGGGATATGGGGATAAATTATTTTCTGGACGACGAAAGTATTCTTAAAAGTGTAGCGAAAGGGGAAATTTACGCTACCCGTTTCATAGAGAAAAACTTGGGACTTAAGGCAGGCGACAAAATTACTGTCGAAATAGAGGGCGTAAGCCGTGAATTTACCTTTGCGGGCAGTTTCAGGGATGCTGTTTGCGGCACGGAATTGATGGGCATTAAAAGGTTTATCCTGAACGGCGAGGACTTTGACGAATATATGTCCGATGAGACGGTAAAAAATACGTATGGCGGAAAATTCTTATATATACACACCGCCGACCTTGACAAGACCCTGTCCCAGATAGCGGATATATCCGATGGCTTTACCTTTTCGGGCGATGCGGAGATGCTGGATCAAGCCTATATTTTTGATATGATAATTATGGGTCTTATCCTTGCGGTGAGCATTATTCTTATAATCATATCCTTTGCGGTGCTGCGGTTTACCATAGCCTTTACCCTCTCCGAGGAATTCCGCGAGATAGGCGTTATGAAAGCAATAGGCATACGGAATATAAAAATTCGAGGATTGTACCTTACAAAATACTTTGCTATTTCCGTTGTCGGCACGGTCATTGGCTTGATACTCAGCTACCCGTTCGGAAAAATGCTTATAAATTATTCCTCGGAGTCTATTATCATAGACATCAGCAATAATGGTTTTGTCAATGCTGCCTGCGCGGTTCTGGTAGCGGCTGTAATTCTCCTGTTCTGTCTCGGCTGTACGGGCAGGGTGAGCAAAATGTCCCCGATCGATGCTGTAAGAAACGGGCAGACGGGGGAACGTTTCCGCAAAAAGAGCGTTATGAGCCTTGGAAGATCGCGGCTTGGCGGGGCGACTTTCCTTGCTGCAAACGATATTGTAAGCAGTCCCAAACGCTACTCTGTCATTACCTTTACGTTTTTTCTGTGTATGTCGCTGCTGATAATGCTTTCCAATGTCACGGCGTCTCTCAAAAGCGGAAAGCTGCTGAAATATTTCGGGGAGGCGGACTGCCACGCTGTTACGGACCTCGGCGACGAAACTATGACATTTTTAACCGCGGACGGACATGAAAAGGTTAAAAAATATCTTGATGATATGGAGCAGACCCTTGCGGAAAACGGTATGCCCGCGGAATGTATGACGGAATATTATATTTATACGATGATAAGATACGGCGAATATGAAAGCAAGACTGCTATACTTCAGGGTACGGGAACAACAATGGATATGTACGAATATTTAGAGGGTACTCCTCCCCAAAACAGCGACGAAATTGCAGTGACGACTCTTTTGGCAAAAAAGCTGGGTGCGGAAATAGGCGATACCGTTATTGTGTCCTACCTAACAGGTGAAACGGCGGAGTTCATCATAACCGCTCTGTATCAGTCAATGGTTAATCAGGGTATTTCCGTAAGGGTTCATACCGACTGCGATATAAACTATATCGCAGCAAGCGGCTCCCCTGGTACACAGATAAAATTTACCGACGACCCCGACGATGAGGAAGTATTACGCAGAATTGAAAAGATCAAGGAGCTTTACCCTGAATTTTCAAGCGTTAAAACAGCAGGCGAAACTGTAAAGGATACCACCGGAGTCGGCGATGCCATAGACGCGGTGAAAAAAATGTCCGCCATCCTTATGGTAATTTTAGCCGTGCTTATCACCGTGCTTATGGCGCGTTCCTTTATCGCGAAGGAGCAGGTGGAGATCGCCCTTATGAAAGCCATAGGCATAAGAAACACCAGGATATATGGACAGTACACGTTAAGATTTTTTATTGCGGCAGTAGCGGCTGTCCTTATTGCGGAGCTTTTGGGTATGCCCCTTACAAAGATTTGTTTCGACCCTGTTTTCAGATCGATGGGTCTTGAAATGGGCGTAGAATATATGCAAAACCCCGTGGAGATATACGTGATATTTCCCGTTATCGCTCTTGCCGCCACAGTCGTCAGCGCATTTTTGACCTCACTCTGCACCAAAAAAATCAAATCCTCCGACACGGCAAGTATCGAGTAAGAAAGGAGTTTATTATGAATATTTTAGAAGTAAAGAACCTCTGCAAAACATACATAGTAAGCAAACGTCAGAACAATGTTCTGAAAAACGTAAATTTCACTGTTTCCGAAGGCGAAATGACTGCAGTTATGGGCCCCTCCGGTTCGGGCAAATCCACCCTGCTTTACACCGTGTCCGGTATGGACGGCATCACATCGGGGGAAGTCCTGTTCTGTGGAAAAAGTATCACTGCAATGGGAGAAAGAGAGCTTGCCGATCTGCGTCTTGATGAAATGGGATTTATCTTCCAGCAGATGTATATGCTGAAAAACCTCACCGTTCTGGACAACATAATCCTTCCTGCGGCACAATCAAAAAAGAATACGGAAAGCCGCAGGCAGACCGATGAGCGCGGCAGAGCTCTTATGCGCAGGCTCGGCATCGATGACGTAGGCGGCAACGACATCAACGAGGTGTCTGGCGGACAGCTGCAAAGGGCTTGTATTTGTCGCAGTATGATAAACAATCCCAGGATGATTTTTGCCGATGAGCCGACAGGCGCTCTCAATCGTTCAGCCTCCGATGAAGTAATGAACGAGCTGTTATCCCTCAACCGTGACGGTACTACAGTTATGTGCGTTACCCATGATCCAAAGGTAGCCGCCAAGTGTAGCAGGGTGCTGTATATCATGGACGGCGGTATCGTGGGTGAAAAGGAAATGGGACATTTTGACGGCAGCGGCAAGGAGTTTCGCGACCGTGAAAGAGAACTGAATAACTGGCTTATAGAACAGGGCTGGTGATACTTGAAACAATACTTGCAGGAGGTGATTTTATGACCGATATTCTGATTGTGGAGGACGATAAGGAACTGGCGGACTTGCTGACCGACTTCCTGTGCGAGGAAGGATATGTCGTATCAAGCGTGAACAGCGGAGAACGTGCCATACATCTTTTTGAACGATATGGCGCAAGGCTTGTGGTGCTTGACATCAATCTTCCCGATATGAACGGCTTTGCGATATGTTCAAAACTCCGGGAAAACACGGATACTCCCATATTGATCGTTAGTTCAAGGACGGGCAGGGAAGATAAGCTGAACGGCTATGACCTCGGTGCTGATGATTATATTGAAAAGCCCTATGACATAGATGTTCTTATCGCTAAAATCAAGGGCATATTCAAACGGCGGTATCAGATTGATATATTATCGGCGGATGGTGTGACACTCAACCTTGCAGATAAAACGGCGGTCATTGACGGAAAGCCCGTGGAACTGCCCTCAAAAGAGTTTGATCTGCTGGCGCTTTTCATTGAAAATCAAGGCAAAGTTCTAAAAAAAGAGTACCTGTTTGGCACTGTCTGGGGCAGCGACAGCGATTCGGAGATGCAAACGCTTCATGTTCATATCAACCGCATTCGCCAAAAACTCGGTGATGACCCTAAGAATGCAGAGCGTTTGCTTACTATCTGGGGCGTGGGGTATAAGTTTGTATGAAAGCCTACAAAAAACTGTGCATCGCAGTGATGACCGTATTTCTTTTACTGACGATGGTATTAAACATATTTCTCAGGGGATCGAAAGATAATAGTGAAGGTATTTATCGCGTTGAAGCCAGGCGGCTTGCGGGTGAGATAGCGGAGACGGGTAGTTATGATCTTAATAAATACCCCCATATTACGGGCGTGTTTACAGGTGATGGCATCTACCGTTCCGAAGAGCATTATCTTATCATAGAAGCGGGCGAAACGCTTTATCGTGTTGAATATACCGTCGGCAACGAACAATATGGCATTGTTGCGGTAAACTGTGTATTGGGTGTGCTGTTCCTGTTGGTGACAGGTCTTTTGTATTATATTCGCAGACATATCATCGCGCCTTTCGACAGGCTGAGTGATGTTCCTAAGGAGCTTGCAAAGGGCAATCTTGCCGTGCCGATATCCGAAGAAAAAAGCCGTTTCTTCGGAAAATTCACATGGGGTGTGAATCTCCTGCGCGAGAGTATCGAGAACAGCCGTAAAAAAGAAATCACGATGCAGAGGGATAAAAAACTTCTGCTGCTTTCTCTTTCCCACGACATCAAAACGCCTTTGGCGGCAATTAAGCTCAATGCAAAGGCTCTTGCCAGGGGATTATACAAGGACGAGAAAAAACGACGTGCTGCTGCTGAGAGTATTAATACCCGTGCAGATGAGATAGAGCGCTTTGTCAGCGAGATCACAAAGGCGGCAAGCGAGGACTTTATGAGCTTTGAAGTCACACAGGGGGAGACGTTCTTAAGCGTTATCATCACAAGAATAAAGGCGAGATATGATCCCCAGCTTGCTATGTCGGGAACGGAGTTTGCGATTCAGAAATATGATGACTGCATTCTTTCCTGCGACCCCGACCGCCTTGCAGAGTGCCTGCAAAATTTGATTGAAAATGCGATTAAATACGGTGACGGCAGACGAATTGAGATTAGCTTTGATAAAATGGACGGATGTGAGCTTATCACGGTATCAAATACAGGCTGTACTCTTGAAGCGAAAGAACTGCCACAGATATTCGAGAGCTTTCATCGTGGAAATAATGCGGATAGGGTGCAGGGCAACGGACTTGGACTTTTCATATGCCGCAGGCTGATGGGGGCTATGAACGGAGAGGTATATGCTGCTATTCGTGATGAATGTTTCTGTATAACGCTTGTTGTTAAAATGGCGTAAGGTTTCGTATATGTTATCCCGGTGACATGAAAATCCATGAAGATTTCCGCTTTGCTCCATCCATTGATGGATTCCATGGCCGCATTGTCCGTTGGGGTTCCGGCTCTTGACATTGACCGGGTAATGCTGTACATTGGCAGCAGCCCGTTGAACGCTTTGGATGCATAGACCGCGCCCCGGTCGCTGTGGAGGACCATCTCATGTTGCGGATATTGTTTCTTTAATCCGATCAGGTCATCTGGGCCGTTCAGATATGTCATCCGGCCGCCCCGCCTGGATGAGAGGGCATGTGCGAGGATTCCCTGGCGTACTTCATTGGCAAACCTCCGGTTCCCTGGATGGTGCTGCTTGTCCGCAGATGATGTTTCCTTTGTACATAGATGATATCATCGTGTCCGGTTTTTGCACTACCGTGTCCAGTTTTCGTTTACCACTTCAATTTAACTTTATATAGAAATCTCTACATACAGAAAAGACACCCACAATCAGGTGAGTGTTTTAATTATTTACATCCAAAATCAGATTAACCTAAATCTGTTTTTAATTTCTGTTTGTATTTGTAATAGGTATTTCGTGCTACACTTTGCAGATATTCCCTCATGATTTTCGCATTTGAAAATTTGCCGTCAAAATCTTTGGATTGTTTAAACTGGCGTAAGGTCAGAAGATAATTTCATTTGAATTTGCAGACTGTGTTTTTTTGAACTGTAATGGCAAGCTGTTGCCAGATTCAAACTATGACAAATAGTTAGAAAAGCTATGTGATAAGGCCGGTATTGAAAGAATATCCATGTATACGTTAAGACATACTTTTGCTACAAGATGTATTGAATCAGGAATGAAGTCTTAGACATTACAAAAGATTCTGGGACATGCCAATATCTCTATGACAATGGCTAAATCCAAACATTCATAGTTGTCGTCTGCGCCTTCAAAAACGAACTTATCTGAATCCGTACCTGAATTTTCTGTTTTCCAACCTGATGATCCAAGGCTTTTTCCGCCGTTTCTCGAAATTTACGTTGTGCTTCAACGTTAACGCATTGTTTAAAACCCAATGGTCGAACGATACATCATTGATTCCTCCAATACTTACATTAAATTTTGTTTTTCCAGTTATTGATTGTATAAGATTTTGTGGAATCCATTAGCCGGTCTGCATGTAATACGGCATGCCGTCTGGAAATTTCAGGCAGGTTTCACAAAAAAAACACAGACAATACGCGGATAATACACATTTTTTATTTACTATTTAACGTAGAAAACGAGTGACAGGGCGTTCCTGCCAGAAAGATGTACTCGTTTGAAAAATGGAAGCGTCTTTTGTATCTCAGGCGCTCGGATAATACTGGGAGGAAATTGTGATAGAAATCAGTCATCTGACAAAAAAGTATGGAGATCAGACAGCCGTAGACAATCTGACGCTGCAGATGGAGTCTGGAAAGATCTATGGGTTTCTCGGGCCAAACGGAGCCGGAAAGTCTACAACGATGAATATGATCACCGGATACATAGCGTCTACGGATGGTTCGGTAAAGATCAACGGATATGATATTTTAAAACAGCCGGAACAGGCCAGAAAGTGCGTCGGGTATCTGCCGGAGCAGCCGCCGCTGTATATGGATATGACGACAGCGGAATATCTGAGATTTACAGCGAATCTGAAAAAAATCCCAAAAGATAAAAAGCGTCAGTATATCGAAGAGGCAATGGAGCTTACGAAAATTACTGATATAAAAAACCGTCTGATACGCAATCTTTCCAAAGGCTATCGCCAGAGAGTCGGATTTGCACAGGCGGTTTTAGGTTATCCGGATGTGATCATTCTGGATGAACCGACGGTAGGGCTGGATCCGCAGCAGATGATCGAAATCCGCAGTCTGATCCGTAGTCTTGGCAGGCAGCATACGGTCATATTAAGCTCACATATATTGTCAGAGGTCAGGGAAGTGTGCGAGCATATTTTTATTATCTCCAAAGGGCGGCTGACAGCCAGTGATACGACCGAAAATCTGATTGCCAGAATGTCGGGCGAGCAGGAGCTGCATCTGCTTGTGAAAGGGCAACAGGATGCGGTAGTTAAGATTCTGTCTCAGGCACATGGCATCGCCTCTCAATCCGTAAAGGCAGCCAGCGAGTCCGGATGCCAGCGGGCCGTACTAAGGGCAAAACAGGGTACGGATATCCGTGCGGATATTTTTTACTTATTTGCGCAGGCAGGGATTCCGATTCTGGAGATGACTGCTGCCGGAAAGTCTTTGGAGCAGGTATTTTTAGAGCTGACGGATCAGAGCGCCGCAGAGACCGGGAACGCCGTGACAGAAGCAGAGAGCGGCATGACAGTGGAAACAAAAAGCAGTATGGCGGAAACCGAAAACAGTATGGCGGAAACCGAAAACAGTATGGCGGAAACCGAAAACAGTATGGCGGAAACAAAAAACAGTATACCGGAAATCGAAAGCAGTGTGCCAGAAACCGAAAGCGGTACGCCAGAAGTCGAAAACAGCAGGACAGCAGAAGCTGAAAGCAGAATGCAAGGAGCGGAAAGCAGCAGGACAGCGGAAGCCGAAAACAGCAGGACAGCGGAAACCGAAAGCGGTACGCCAGGTCGAAAACAGCAGGATAGCGGGAGCAGAACAGACACTATATTGCAGGAGGCAGACAGATGAGAGCGATATTTAAAAGAGAGTTTCAGGCATGTTTTCAGTCCGTCATCGGATGGCTGTTTCTGTCTGTTACATTAGCATTTTATTTTTTGTATTATTATGTGTATAATCTGAATTACGGGTATCCGTACATTTCTTATTCGTTAAATGCAATCGCGTTTATATTTTTGGTTACCGTGCCGGTTCTTACAATGCGTGTTCTGGCGGAAGAACGTCATGCAAAAACAGATCAGCTGATTTTAACGGCTCCGGTCAGCGTTGGGAAAATTGTGACTGGCAAATATCTGGCGCTTGCGGCTGTGTATTCGATTGCCGTAGCGCTGATCAGCCTGTCGCCGCTTTTTCTCGGCCGTTTTGGATCGGTTCCATACGCGGAAAGCTACGCGGCGATATTAGGATTCTGGCTGTACGGCCTTACCTGTATTGCGATAGGTACGTTTGTTTCGTCACTGACAGAGAGTCAGGTCATTGCAGCCGTACTGACATTTGTATTATTGTTTCTTGGATATATGATGGATGGGATTACACAGATGATCTCTTCTGCAGGAAATCTGCTGACCCGGTTATTAGGATGCTATAATCTGACGGCAGGTATGGAACGGTTAACGAACGGGCAGCTGGATATCACTGCGGTTATTTATTATCTGAGTATGATCGTTTTATTTTTGTTTCTGACGACACAGTCGATACAGAAACGCCGATGGTCTGCCAGCCTGAAAAAAATGGGAATCGGGATTTTTAATGCCGGATTTTGTATCGCTGCGGCAGCGGCTGTCGTGATATTAAATCTGACCGTGGATGTGCTGCCTGCAACGCTCACGAATATCGACTGCACAGCGGCAAAACTGTATTCTGTTACCGATGATACGAAGCGCATTCTTTCAGCGCTGAATCAGCAGGTCGATCTGTACGTGCTTGCCTCTGAGAGTTCCAGAGATGAACAGCTGGCCGCAACGCTGCAAAAATATGAAGAATTGTCTTCTGATATTCAGGTTACTTATGTAGATCCGGCAGTATCGCCGAATTTTTATCAGAAATATACGCAGGATCAGATTTCTCAAAACAGTCTGATTGCTGTATGTGGGGAACGGTCAAAAGTAATCGATTACAGTAATATTTACGAAACGGAAGTGGATTATCAGACCTATTCGTCTAAAACGACCGGATACGATGCAGAAGGTCAGCTTACGAGTGCGATTCAGTATGTGACCAATGAAGATATGCCGACCGTTTATACGGTGACGGGTCATGGAGAAATATCTGTAAGTACCCGTTTTAAAGAATTGATTGAAAAAATGAATCTTGGATTAAAGGAACTGAACCTTCTGGAGACAGACGCTGTGCCGCAGGACTGCAAGGCACTGATGATCCTGGGGCCGTCAACCGATTTTTCCAAAGACGATGCAGATAAGGTACGGAACTATCTTGCCGACGGCGGAAAAGCGCTTATTACCACGCAGTATACGACTGACGCAATGCAAAATTTTAAAAGTATCTTAGAAGCGTATGGCCTGCAGTTAAACAACGGGATGGTGATCGAGCAAAATCAGGAACGATATTATCAGAATCCGATGTATCTGTTACCGGAAATATCTTATGATACTCTGACTGAAAAAGTCGCGAATGAATATATTTTTGCGCCGTATGCACAGGGGCTGGCCATTCAGGAACAGGAGCAGGATGTCAGATCTTATACAGAGCTTCTTACCACCTCTGAACAGGCATTTTTAAAGGCGGATGTGCAGAACATGACAAATTTTGATAAAGAAGAGGGAGATTTACAGGGGCCATTTACGATTGGAGTATCTGTTATCGACTCGCAGTCCGAAGCACAGCTGCTCGTATATACGTCTGCCATGTTGTTCAGCGATAGTGCAGATCAACAGGTATCCGGCAATAATTCGACATTGTTCGCCTCTTCGATCCGGAGCCTGGCCGCGCAGTCAGAATCTTCCAGCCTGATTGTGATACCGGTTAAACCTTATACGCAGGAATCTCTGGTTCTCTCGCAGGGAACGATTCTTACAGCAGGTTTTTTCAGTGTTCTTGCAATACCAGTGTTACTGATCGCAGTCGGAGTACTGATTTGGATGCGCAGAAGAAAAGCATAGAAGAAAAGTATAGAAGGGAGAATCATCAAATGCAAAAAAAACAGATGATACAGTTTGGGGTTCTGCTTGTACTGATACTCGCTCTGGCTGGAACATATGCGGGTATCCGGTCCTATTCCGCAAAACAGGAAGCAGAAAAAAGTAAAAAAGAAGCCGAAGCGGTCGTTCCGCTGACGGCTTTTGAACCAGACAGCGTCACTGCCATTCGTTATGATATGGACGGAACGGTATATACCTTTGAAAGAGATGGAGAAACCTGGAAGGCGTCAGACCAGGATGATCTTGTAATGAATTCAGAGAAATTTTCCGATTTTTTAAAACAGGCAGGAGACATTACGTCCACAATGGAGGTACAGACACAGGAAGAAGAAGACTATGGATTTACTGAGCCCGCGCGTACGGTAACGATCACTACAGAGAAAGGAACGTCTTCGCTGATCTTTGGAATGAAAAATGAGATGCTGGGACAGTATTATGTAAAAACAAGTGAAAACAGCAGAGTTTATCTGACGGATGCATCTGCCTATACAATATTTGATAAGACGCCGGAGGATTTTGAACAGGAAGAGACACAGACTGACGCAGATAAAGAAACGGAGGCAGATAAAGAAACAGAGGCAGAGGAAGAAAACGAGGCCAGCTAAACAGATGGAAACGGATTAGAAGTGAAAAGAACAGGGGGACAGGAGCAACAGACGTTTATGTTTTGTCAGATTTTATTTGTCCGTGAACTTTTTGGTTCTGGGGAAATAAAATCTGACAATAAGTGCTGTTATTGCTGATTTTTTTCTTTTTCCATCTGCCGCAGCGTCTCCTGCAGCTCCTTTTCCTGCCTGCCTTTGGCCAGTCGGTAAATAACGGTATATCCCCAGATCAGAATCGGGACGAGAATCGTGCAGGTGACGGAGGCTTTGAACATTGCCATGTCGTTTCCGGTATCAAAAACGGCGCAAAACAAAGTTATCAGGTACATGGAAACTAACAGTACTATACCAAGTATGGCAAGTATGCGTCTGATCTGTTTCATAAAATATCCTTTCTGCGGTATGAAACCGGCGGTTTCAGATGTTGGATTCCTGCTGCTGCGCGTTTATCCCTGCGTAAAGCGTGATAAAAACTGTTTTGTACGCTCTTCCTTCGGGTGTTCCATCACTTCATAAGGATCACCCTGTTCCAGAATACATCCGCCATCCATAAATATAACATGATTTGCCACATCTCTGGCAAAAGCCATTTCGTGTGTTACGATAATCATCGTAGTCTGTCTGTCAGCAAGCTCCCGTATAACTTTTAATACTTCTCCGGTTAATTCCGGATCCAGAGCAGATGTTGGCTCATCAAAGCAGAGAATGTCCGGTGTCAGCGCAAGGGCGCGCGCGATAGCGACCCGCTGGCACTGGCCGCCGGAGAGCTGATGCGGATAATTCGTCATCCGGTCTTTTAATCCCATTTGTATCAGCAGATCTTCGGCCTGTTTTTCGATTGCCTGGTGAATTTCTTTTTTTCTCGATTTATAATCCGGTTCATCTTTTGCAAGCAGCTCTTTGGCGAGCATAACGTTTTGCAGCGCGGTATACTGCGGAAACAGATGAAACGATTGAAATACAAGTCCGAAATGCAGACGTTTCTTTCGGATTTCCCGTTCGTTCTGGGTTAAGACCTGTCCGGCGTCAAATAAAGTCTCGCCCCGGACCCGGATGATGCCGTCATCCGGCCGTTCTAAAAAGTTCAGACAGCGCAGCAGCGTGGTTTTGCCGCTGCCTGAAGAACCAATAATAGAAACAACCTGTCCCTGTTCCAGAGAAAAGCTGATATCCTGCAGTACCTGTGTGTGTTCAAAAGTTTTACGGATATGTTCTACTTCTAAAATTGACATGAATTTCCTCCTGCGATTTGTCTGATCGTTACCGTTTGGATTTATCGGAAATAGTTTAGCTTCTTTTCCAGCCGGCCAAGCAGTACGGTCAGGATACCGTTAAACAGCAGATAATATACGGCGGTAAAAAACATCGGCCAGATAGCGCCGGATATTCCGTGAGATCCTTTCATAAAGGCTTCTCCGGCCCAGATCAGTTCCTGCATGGCAATAATCTGCGCCAGAGAGGTATCTTTTACGAGCGTAATAATCTCGTTTGACATCGGAGGAACAATCCGCTTGATCATCTGAAGCAAGGTGACTTTGAAAAAAATCTGGCTTCTTGTCATACCGAGAACGAGTCCGGCTTCGGTCTGCCCGATCGGAATTCCCTGGATACCGCCGCGGTATATTTCTGAAAAATAACACGCATAATTCAAAATAAAGGAAACTGAGGCGGCAAGAAAACGACCAGACTGGCTGCCGCCCCAGATCGGCGTATGTAATGCAAGGCTTGGAAAATAAAAAATGATTAAAAGCTGAATCATAAGCGGCGTACCACGTATGATCCAGACAAGTAACCGGGTCAGATATCGCAGCGGGGCAAAACGGCTCATCGAGCCAAAAGCAATGAGCAGTCCAAGCGGAAACGCGCCGACAAGCGTTACAAAAAAAAGTTTGAGTGTCTGTAAAAATCCGGTATTCAGCGCTTTGACAACGATTGGAAATTGTTCCATAAAAAGTTCCATTTACGTATCCTGCTTTCTCTAAAAATGGCAGCCGTCTGGTATGCTGCACGTGTCATGTTACTGTTCGATTACAGCCGCCTGTACACCATAAGTCTCTGCACAGCGGGTCAGACTGCCGTCTGCATAGGATGCGGCAAAAAAGTCGTTTAAGGATGCGGCAAGATCGGAGCCTTTGCGGAATCCTACGCCGTATTCCTCGTTATTTAACCCGATGGTATAAGTAAGATTTGCGTAACCAGTACCATCGCCAACCATGGCAGCAGCCATCAGGGAGTCAATAATGGCAGCGTCTGCGGTACCTGCAGCAACTTCCATCAAAGCAGAAGACTGCTGCTGTACCGGCGTGTAGCTGAAATTGTTTGCTTTTGCCTGCGCTTCGCCAGCACTTCCGGCTTCTACGGCAAAGTTTAATTCTTTCAGACTGTCTACATCCTGATAAAGATCAGCCTGATCGGATGGAACGATTACGACCTGCGCATTGTTGCAGTATGCGTTGGAACATTCCATAGTGCTTGTGACCTCATCGACCAGTGTCATACCGTTCCATACGCAGTCGATCGTTTTACCGTCCAGCTCCATGACTTTATTATCCCAGTCGATTTCTACGAATTCAGCTGTAACGCCGATGCTTTCAGCAAACGCTTTTGCCATATCCGCGTCGAATCCAATCCAGTTGCCGTCCGCATCCTGATAATCCATCGGCTCAAAATTTGTAATACCGACGATCAATGTGCCTTTGTCTTTGACGTAAGCCATATCACTGTCTGAAGCTGAACCGGTATCTGTATTGTCCGATGCAGCGGTATTGTCATCTGCGTCATTATCAGACGCGGTCGTTCCGTTTCCGTCAGAAACAGTATCAGCCGTGTCATTTGACGGAGTATCGGTCTTTTTGTCAGAACTATCTGCGTTGCCGCATGCAGCGAGTGAAAAAGATAACATCATGGTCAGTGACAAAGCGATTAATTTTTTCATAGTAAGTCTCCTTTTTCCTTATTATAAGTGTGTAAAATAAGATGATATGCCGCAAAAAGTGAAAATCTTTTTTTGGCACTTCATTATAATAGCAGTTCAGCAAAATGAAGTCAATAGAAGGATCAGGGATTCCACGAAATGAATATTGCACTGTGCCTTTGAATCAGGTTTTTGTGAGTGGCTGCGCGGATGCGTCCGCGCAGCCATATAAAATACAACACACTCTCTAATTCGCACAGAGTAAAGCGCAGTGCCCACATCATTTCCTTTTCGCCCTGATGTTCTATGTGAATGATATCTGAATGCTAACGAGTCGCAGAAAGGCAGGAAGATGAAAAAAATAAAAAAAATGAAATACTTATGAATACTTCGGCGCAAAGTGTCTATACTATCATTAATCCGAAGATGATTGACCCCCAAAGCTGTCTTCGGATTGCATGCAAAAGATACGATAAATACTTTATCCTCCCCCAATAGAAAAGCTGCCGGATGGCAGCTTTTCTGATTTTCAATCGGCAGATTATCTGTTTTTTCTAATCAAATTTTTTCTGATCGAATTTGTTCTTATAGATAACTTTTTGTAATAAAATGTTATCTTTTGATATTTTAAACCACTTCGACGCATCGGAATTAAGCAGCAAAATCAAAAGATCACCTTTTTCTTTTGCCTGCTCAAGATATTTTACATGTCCCGCATGCAAAAGATCAAAGCATCCGCTTGTAGACACAATCGTTTTTCCCTCTGCCTTTGCCTGCCGGCAGATATTCTTAAGCGAAGCATCATCCACAATTTTATCTGACAAATGTCTCATCGTTCGTTCTCACCCGCCGCTTTCTCCAGCTCTCCGATCGTGATCGGAACCGTCCCTGTCTTACTGATTACGATCCCAGCCGCCAGATTTCCAAGCGCCACGGCATCGGAAAGCGGGATCCCAGCCGCCAGAGCCATTGTAGCCATACTGATCACCGTATCTCCAGCGCCTGTCACATCGAAGACCTGCGCCGCTTTGGACGGATAATCTCTGCGCGCTTTTAAAGGCTCATACACGGAGATTCCCATAGCGCCGCGTGTGACAAGCAGCGCATCTGCCCCGGAACGGTCAAGATATGTTTTTCCTGCCTCATCCAAAGAGGCATCGTCCGTAATCACTACGCCAGATGCCTGCTCCAGTTCCAGATTGTTCGGCTTTACAAAGGATGCACCTGCAAACGCCTCGATATGGCTGCTTTTGGAATCTACCGTTACAACGACCCCACATGCTCTGCAGATATGAATCACGCTCTTAACAAAATCCGCATCCGTCAGCACCCCTTTGCAGTAATCAGATAAAATAACCGCATCGATATGGCTGATTCTTTCCCTGATATAATCGATGACCGCCTGTTTGGATCCATCGCAAATGGCTGCCGTCGTTTCCATATCTACCCGCAGCAGCTGCTGGCTTTTGGTCGCAAATCTGCGTTTCAGCGTTGTCATTCTGCCTGATTCTGTCATCATTCCATCCACGCAGATTCCCGTTTCAGATAAATAAGCCCGTATCCATCTGCCGGCATCATCATCTCCGAAACGGCTCAAAGGAGCGCAGCGCCCGATTGTGAATCAGCTGGATCGCGCGGCAGTGGCTGCAGGTCTGGAATCCGTAGATTATCTGTGCCTGTTCGACGAGGATACGCCATGCGGCCTGATTCGGACGCTTCGGCCGGACATTGTCGTAAAAGGCGGAGATTATGAGGGAAAGCAGATACCGGAGATGGATGCGGTACATGAATATGGCGGCCGGACGGAATATGTGCAGATGGAAGAAGGACGTTCGACAACGGGTCTTTTGGAAAAAATACGGCGTACGAAGGACAATAGCGATGGAACAGGAGGAGAGGCGAAATGATAATTGTCACCGGAGGAGCAGGCTTTATCGGGAGCTGCGTGGTTCGGGAATTAAATGAGATGGGATATGAAGACATCTTGGCCCGTAACACTCGAATTCCCGCTGGATGAGGTTATCTGCGGCATTGCTGGTCTTAAGTGCCCTGGCAATCCTGCGGTACGGGTTTGCCTTCCTGATCGGGCAGCTGAGGTTATATTTATCCATAAGGCGGCGGATTTTCTTGACATTCATCACAACAGGAGGGTCCATGTGCAGGAGTCTCATGTAAATTCCTTTTGCACCTTTTGAATACCCGCGCCACTGATAAGCTTCCGGAATAATGTCAAAATCCTTTCTGTCCTGTTCTTCCTGCGCTTCACGCATAGGTGCGGCTTTAACCCATGCATAATACCCGCTCCTGGAGACACCGGCTGTTCGGCACATCTCTGATACGGACAGGCGGCTTTCCGGCTGGCTGACGAGGGAATGGATGATCTCAAATATGGCGGACGGATCGTTCATCAGGATTTCACCTGCTTTCCGGATGTCTTTATTGATGAAATTTTTTTTAAGAACTCCACTTCCTGCCTGAGGTATTCCACCTCGTTCCTCAGCTGCCTGACCTCATCAGCCGGATCCGCCGGAACACCGGCATTATCACTGGAAGATGTACTGCGCAGTCTGCGGCCGCTGTGGAACATGCCCTGCTTTTCAAACTCTTTCTTTATATGCATCCGGATACCATTTACCCGGTTATCCCCGATCATGTCCGGATCATACCCAAAGCTGAGCAGGATGTCCCGGGGTGTCATTCCCTCGTTATAGTGTTTCCAGAACAGCTCCTTGAATTCGGTGGTAAAGCTGAGCTGGCACTGTGTTACTTTATATGTGTATGGATTGCTGCGTAATGCATCCATTTCCTCGCCTGTGAATCTTTTTACTTCCATGGCATGTCTCCTTTCTTAGATTAAGCTTACCATGGATGTACTGTTATCACAAGCAGACTGTCCAGATGTCGGGGCATGGAATATGCCGATGTCCACAGATTAGGGACTTGAAATGTCATCTGTCCATTTCACTGGGTATGGGTACTTTTACCTGTCTGATTTCAGGGAATGAACTTTTAAATTTGTCCACCCTATAGGGTACATTATAATCATCATGTGAAAAACAATCTTCAGAAAGAAAATTTTCTATTAACAAGAAATCTTCTTCTGTAAGTTCGAACGATTCTCCCTTATATTCAAACGTTCTATGCGAACTCTCATAAGCGACTGAAAAATTTATTTCCTCCTCATACGCTACTGTTTTTTGTTTTAACTCTGATACACTTTGACTGATTTCTGGAAAAATAAATTCCGGTTTATCCTGGAGTTTATAAAAAACTTTTTCATATGTCTGCTCGACATCTTTAATGAGAGGAACGACTTCACGCTCTTTTATAAAATCAGGAGTAACCTTTTGAATATCGGTATCAAACGTAACTAAAATATATTTTTTAATATTTTTTTCTATGTCGCTGAGTATGTAATTATACTCTGCACCCACTCCGCCTTGAAAGGAGTCTGCCTTTTCCTTATATTCCTTTGATAAAATAATAATTACTTTATCGGCCTCTTTGAGTTTTTGAGCCATCATTTTAGGAAAACTAATTGCTGTCTCCTCCTGCATATACATCACATCACACGTCGCAGGAAACCCTTTTTTACGCAAATACGCAACAAAATTTAAAACATCCATATCAGGCTCATTATTTATCCACGAATAGCTTACAAATATCATACCTTTTTACCTTTACAGACATATATAACGACTTATTTCATACGTCTATAATATCAAATAACTGTACATACGTAAATAATATATAAACGATTATTTTATTTTCTAACTGAAACAATAGAAATCCCAATGTCAGACTATTTATTTACTTCACAAGCATACATCCTTTTGGATTAGTCGTTGTCATTTTAGCGTATTTGGAATAAGGCACTTCATGAAATAAGCTAAAACACCTCTTTAATGTGAATCACCCAGTTCCCGTCCTTACCCCATTTATCTGAAAAGTCTCTGTATAATTTATAACTCCGCTCCATAAACTATATCCACACCACATATTTTCACCACTACAGCCTCCAGTACTGTACCGCACTCCTCCCAAAAAAATCAGCCATTTGCCAAAAGGAGATAAATAAATGAAAAACAGATTAAACAACCAGACCAGCCCCTATCTGTTACAGCACGCACAGAATCCGGTCGACTGGTTCCCGTGGTGCGGCGAAGCGTTTGAAAAAGCGGCGGCAGAAGACAAACCGGTATTTTTAAGCGTCGGATACAGCACCTGTCACTGGTGTCACGTAATGGCACATGAAAGTTTTGAGAATCAGAAAACTGCAGAAATATTAAATAAATATTTTATTTCCATAAAAGTGGACCGTGAAGAGCGTCCGGATATTGACAGTGTGTATATGTCCGTTTGTCAGGCATACACCGGAAACGGCGGCTGGCCGATGAGCATTTTTATGACCGCGCAGCAGAAACCCTTTTTCGCAGGCACTTATTTCCCTCCGGTATCCGGGCACGGCAGAATCGGATTTCAGGAGCTTCTGCTGACCATCGCAGACCGATGGACCCATCAGAGAACCGGACTGCTTGCGTCTGCCGACCAGGTCTTATCCGCACTGCTGCAGGATTATGCCCGCTCTTGTGCTCCCGCAGACTTCTCCGAATCCGAGGCTCTCCGTTTACCGGCGCAGGCTGCCGCTGCTTTTTCCCAAAGTTTTGATCCGGTCCACGGTGGTTTTGGCCCTGCCCCAAAGTTCCCGCTGCCACATAACCTCATGTTTCTGATGCTTTACGCAGCGCTGTTTCAGGAAGACACGCCACGAGAGCAGGCGCTTTTTACTCTGAACCAAATGCGAAAAGGCGGTATATTTGACCAGATTGGCGGCGGTTTTTCCCGCTATTCCACTGACGAACGCTATCTGGCTCCAC
Organism: uncultured Eubacterium sp.; assembly: GCA_910577225.1. Lineage (GTDB taxonomy): Bacteria > Bacillota > Clostridia > Lachnospirales > Lachnospiraceae > Eubacterium_J. The sequence goes on from CAJTMV010000006.1 coordinate 34,942, forward strand.
ACTTTGAAAAGATGCTTTACGACAATGCTCTGCTTATCATCGCATACGCCGCCGCATACAAAGCGTCCAAAACGGACCGCTTTTTAAATACTGCCATCGAAACCGCCGACTATATTTTACGCGAAATGACCAGCCCCGACGGTGCGTTTTATTCCGCACAGGACGCGGACAGCGAAGGTGAGGAAGGAAAATACTATACCTTTGCCTGCGACGAAATCTGCCGTATTCTTGGTTCCCAAAAAGGCAGCTCATTCTGCCGCCATTATGACATTACAAAAGAGGGGAATTTCGAAGGTCAGAATATCCCAAATCTGCTTTCGGCAGATGACTGCGGCAATGAGATGTTTCAGGAGGAGAGAAAACAGCTGTATCAGTACCGCAAATCCCGCAGGATTCTGCATCTGGATGATAAAGTACTCACATCCTGGAATTCTCTTATGATCTGCGCTATGGCGATTCTGTACCGGGTCAGCGGACAGTCACGGTTCCTGATGGCCGCGCAAAACGCGCAGTCCTTTCTGGAAAAGCATCTGACTGACCGGACATTGCTGTATACAAGCTGCCGGAACGGACGCCATTCCTCCCATGGTTTTTTGGATGATTATGCCTGCCAGTCTGTCGCTCTGCTGTCCTTGTATGAAGTATCCGGAAATACCGGCTATCTGAAGCGTGCCCTCTCCGTCTGCCAGGAAGCCCACCGTCAGTTCGCAGATCCGTCAAAAGGCGGCTATTTTCTATACGGCGCCCATAACGATCCGCTGATCACACGGCCCAAAGAAAGCTACGACGGCGCTCTGCCAGGCGGCAACTCCATGATGGCATACGCACTGGTACGTCTCAGTCAGCTTACGGAAAGCACCCTTTTGAAACAGCAAAGCGAAGCACAGCTTGCCTTTCTCTCCAAGGAGGCCGCACATCATCCGGCTGGATACTGTTTCTATCTGATTGCGCTGCTTTTTCACACATATCCGCCACAGCACATCACAATCGTATTGTCCGAAGAAGAAGACGCCGCGCATGTACTTCCTGCGCTTCCGCTCTATGCCAGCCTTACTATTTTGCAAAAAGAAACCGACAGTTACCGTCTGCTCCATGATCGGACAACCTATTATGTTTGCAAAGACTGCACCTGCCTGCCGCCGACAAACGATATTCCTGTAACCATATAATATTCATATCGGGGACTGAACATTTCCAGCAAACGCAGTATTTTAGCGGAAATGGCCATCTGATAAAATGCAACATATGCGGCTGGCTCATTTGTGGTGAATGCAGTCCTCCTTTTACTGATTATATGATACATCTGGCACACTCTTTTAAAAACTGCATTTTTCGTGAATTTTTGTAATCTCACATCATCTCGCTTTTTCTTGCCACAATTACAAGTCTCCCGTTTTTCTGTGAATATTCGCAGGTAGACAGCATCAAAATCCGATCCCCGTACTGCAGACTGCTGCCTGAATCAAACAGCTGATTTGCCGCTACAAAATCCACGCACTGGCGAAACTGCTTTTTGTTACTATATTGAAAAAACTGGTAATAACGGAATCCCTGCTCCGTTTCATTTAAAATTCTTGTCTTTAGTACCGCTACTGCTTCGTAGATTCCTGTTTCATAAATCGTATCAAAATGAATCTCTCTGTGCGATTTAAAATAAACCGGATTCTCATAAAGATCCAGTGTTCCGAATATATGCCCGTTTTTCATATTATGACCATAAATAATCGTGTTGCCATCCTGCGGCCAGCAGTTATTTTCAGGATCCGCAAACAAAGCTCCTTCAGCAGATGCTTTGCCTGTAAAATCGTGATCCAGATAAAAATCCTTTTCTTTCCGCGGCTGCATAACCGGCAGGTCAATCCGGGTATCTGGTATCTGCAGCCAGCCAAAAAGCTCCGGATATTGTTCAGACATTTTTTTGTACTGCGTCAGTTTTTGCGGAACAACCAGTTCCTCCGTTTTTTTCTTTATTTTCTTAAGTTTAATCCTTTGCAGTGATGGAACAGTTTTTTTTCGCTGCTCTGGCTGCAAATCCTCTGCGTAAATATCCGCCTGCCAGGATGCGGACACTTTCATCTGCTTTAAATTCCATTGTTCCAGATTTCTTTCCACCTGCGTATGCAGCCATACAACCATAAAACAGGCTGACAGACCTGCAAAGACAGGAATCGCAGCCCGCTTTATGAATATTGAGAAAAAATCGTTTTTCTGTCTCTTACCTTTCTCAAAATCACATTCTGAATCATTCATCAGCCAGAAGGCGAGCTTTTCCAGTTCTTTTTGATGCTCCTGGCAGCATACTGTGGTCTTACGATGGATTCTTTTCTGCGATAAATCCTGCTGCTTATTTTCCTTTTGCTGCACATGCAGCTTTTCTTTTAATAAGAGAATAAATGCTTTGCCCAATTCTGTTCTAAAATATCTGCTTTGCTCTGCTTCTAATCGGATCAGAGCATGAAACCACGCTTTCTGGTCTCTGTTTTTATTTGCATGAATGAAATCCTGCAAATGTACAATATCTTTTACCAGGGCTGACCAGATCTTTCCTGCATCGTCTGTCTGCGCATTGGCAATCTGTTCCAGTATTTTAAGAAATGTGCTTCCCAGATAACCGGGAAGTATTTTTAATTGATTTTTCTGCAGTTTTTGGCGGTAAGACTGCATTTGATCACTATTCATGCGCCAGACCACGGCAGCGATTCTTTTTATATCAGTTAACACTTTTTCTTCTGTCGTCCAATCTAACGGCATGTCCGCTCCTTTCCCGTATATGCAGTCTTAGCAGTTTTTCATGCCATAACCGGCTGCACCCGTCCTAAAACTGCATGTCAGTATCAAACTGCTTTTTTCTATTTTTTACGTATACTCTTACCTGCTGCCAGACCAATAGCCATTATCCCGAACAAGACAGCAAGAATCAGAAAAATATCATTTCCTACTCCTGCTCCTGTCTGATAATTTTGATCTAATTGTTCATAATTATCATTCGAGGTTGTTCCCGATGCAATACTTTTTGCTGTATAAACGCTCTCTCCAGCATATGGTTCACTATCTGCACCGGATATCTCAGCCTCATTCATTTTATCTCTGTCGTCTGCCCATTCGCCATCACCATCATACCTATCGTCGTCTGCTGCTGTCCATGCATCCGTCCATTCGTCATCTCCATCTGCCCAATCGTCGTCATCTTCTATATCTTCCTGATACTCATCATTCCCCTGTGACCCGTCTAAAATCTGCTCATCCATGTTTTGATCAGACACATCCGCGGGCTGGCTGCCTTCCTCCTGGTCAGAGGATCCATCCAAAGAACCGTCCTCTTTCTGATCGGCGGATCCGCCTGAAGAATCGCCTGCATTCCCGTCTTCCTTCACTTCTGTTATTTCATCTGACTGTTCGCCTCCATTCGGATCAGACGTATCTGAGGACTGATCGCTCTGATCTGCTACTTCTGACTGCTGGCTTTCTGTATCTGATAAATCTGCACCCGACTCGCCTGCACTGGCAGCTTCATTTTCTGAAGCTGTCGCCAAATCAGCTGACTGCTGTTGCAATGCTGCTGCAAATGCCAGCTGACATTGCATAAAACAAGGAATCAGAAAGACTGCCGCCATACGAATCAAAATCTTTTTTCTTTTTCCCATTTTTTCCTCCTGCAGGAATATTGCAGGAGCCATCCATTTTCAAACACCTGCATATTCTTCTTTCATTATTTTCATTTCTCCATATTACTCTGAATCGTTCATCTTACCGATAAACAGATCGACGCAGCTTTGCCTGTATTCAGCTGATATCAACCGGCACCGGAATTACCAGCGTCACTCCGGTTTTTATTTTTTTTGACTTTGGAATCACATCCCTGTTCGCTTCATAAATCTGACGCCATTTGCTTTCAGAGCCATAGTACTTTTTCGCAAGGCTTTTTAGATCATCCTTTTTCTTTGCCGTGCAGGTCATTGCCGGAATATGCAGCTGCGACCCGACCTTCATCCGATAGGAACGATAGATCTTGTTTCTGTTAGCCTCAAAAATCTTCTTCCATTTGCCTGTTTTTCCGTAATATTTCTGCGCAATCTTTCCAAGATTATCTCCTTTTCTGACCGTATATACGGTACAGACAACCGGGACCGGCAAAACAAGCTGTGTACCTGCCTTCAGTTGCAAAGAAACGGGAATGACATCTTTGTTCACCTGATAAACGATTTTCCATTTGCTTCTGGCGCCAAAGTATTTGCTGGCGATACTTTTGATATCGTCACCTTTTTTCACTGTATAATTAAGTGCCGGAATCTGCAGCTTCATGCCTTTTTTCAGCTTTTTAGACGCAGGAATCCGCTTCTTGTTCGCTTCATAAATCTTTTGCCACTTCGCAGATCTGCCATAAAACTTTTTTGCAATGCTCTTAAGGGTATCACCGGCTTTCACTGTATAGTTAACCGCATTTGCCAGATCCTTTCTAACTGGCGCCGGTTTCGGCTCTGGCACAGGATCTGGTTTTTGTGATGGCGCCGGCGTTGGCGCGGGATCTGGTTTTTGTGACGGTTTCACTGCTGGTTTTGGCGGCGTTGCATCTGCCTGGCTGCCCCCATAACTGCTTCCCCCACTGCTGCCTCCTCCGTGTACAGGCCGGTTATTCGACTGTTTCTTCTCAACCCGGTAATTCTGCGCGGCAGCTTTGACTACCCGCTGGTTCTTATTCTTTCGAAATTCCACTCCAAGCGTATGGGTTCCTTCTGACTTCGGAAGTGCCTTTGCTATAATTGTAATACGGGTACTGCCCGATTCCGCCTCATAATCATCATGCAGCTTCAGTTTTTTTCCATCGATATAAAGGTCTGTATATTCATCAAATACCCCTTTGGAAATGATCAGATAATTCCCATCTGCAGTTTTATCATCAATACCCCTGATTTTCTTTTCCAGCTCATAGCCCGCATCTTCGGCATTTGCAACATTATCGTCAGAATTATCTAATACCTCAAACTGAAAGGTGCGTTCATCCGCCCGCAGTCCGTTGCTATTATCCATACGGACTGTAATCTCAAATTTGCCTGCTTCCATCGGAACGCCATACAGTTCTCCATTCGGCATCAGTTCCAGTCCCCGCGGCAGTTCTCCTTTTATAACCGTGTACTGCGGATGATTCCACTGGTAGGTATTATTGTTTGTAATCAGTATTCCATAAGGAACATATTTGGTTGGATTTTTAATTTTCGTCGTTGTCATGCGCGGATCTCCGACGACTCCTGTCAGTTTTAAAATCATCCTGGTCTTTTGGCCGGATGGTTCCTGTGAGGTAAACGTAAGTGTTCCCAGATCTCCATAATCCTTTGGATCAAGTTCTCCATCTTTGGCTTTGAGACGTATTTTCGCCAGATTTGGCAATATCCCTTCCTGCCCGGTACGCTCCACAGTCGTAAGTCCTGCCAGATCATACTGACCGTTCAGCTTCCAGTAATCATCCATTACGATACTGTCAGACTTAAGCTCCGCACGCAGAGCCGACATTGACGTACATCCAACATTCGTCACTAAAATATCATGCCGGTCATTATGCCAGGAATCCAGAAACACTTCTCTTACAGACTCAACAATCTCTCCCCGCTTTGTCTGTGACTTTTCATGGTCAAGGCTTGTAAGATATAGCTCTGCCGGACGTGCAGTCTCTTGCGGTGATCCCGTTTGAAAGATCCGGACATAATAGTTGGTCTGTGTCTTCCCATCTTCGGATGCAACCGTAAACTGCACACTTTTATCAGAAAAATCAATCGGATGGCTTTGTTCATTTCCTTCCTGTACACCATTCACATACATTTTGGCGCCATCTGCTATCCGATACTGCAGAACAAGTGCCGAAAGATCTACGGGCAGTTCCGGTTCGCCCGCTTGTCCGCTCACAAATATAGTATAATTTTGCCCATCATAAGAATCATGGAGCTGCGGCGTTAATATATAAGAAGGCACTTCTGTACCGTCTGCTGTCAGAACGCCTGTAAATGTCGCATAAGCGCCGGAGTTTACATACCTTTCTGTCTGCACCATAAAGTGGTACTTCTTCTGGTCTGCATCACTGTCCGGGCCAATAAAAATGCTGAAAGAAATCCCTTTGCTATAATCCGCTGTATAACCATCCGCAAACAACGTATTTTTAATATTCGCCGCACCCGCAGCCTGCGCTTCCTGACAGGAAGCATATCTGCCCTGAAATGCCATGACATCCTCGCCTGGTTCCGTCCGGCTGCCTCCTTTCCTGTAGACAAACTGCAGGGTATAGGGTTCTTCGATCGGATGTGGTTTCTTTAACTGATACGTATAATTTTGCGTACCATCCTGCTGCCGCGACATCCCGCGTGTATAAGATATCGCTGAGCCATCCTGCGCTTTCAGGTCATCCGGCTCCACAAAACCTTTCTCATCTTTATCCGGTTCTTTTATCTTTACACGGTAATATTTCTTTATCTGCTGACCATTATCCGGTCCAATAAAAACACTAAACGCAATACCCTCGCCACTGTAAACAGCCCGATAGCCTTCTCCAAACAATGTGGCTTTTACGTTTTCCGCTCCTGCATCCTGCGCTGCCTGGATGGAATCATAAATACCTCTATATGCCTGAAATTCATCGCTGGTATTGTCAGTCTGTCCGTCACTCTTTCTGCGGTAATCAAACAGCAGCCTGTACTGCCCGTCTGCCGGATCTTCCTCCAGTTCGTATGTATATTCCCAGACACCGTCCTTCACCGTGCTGGAATAATCACCGATAAAAACATCTCCGTTTTCTGTCTCCTTCTTAAGTCCTTTTACTTCCACACCGGAATAAAATTCATCAACCATGCGCAATTCTACCGGCAGACACCCGGTAATCCTGCCATCCTGATAAGATACAAATGTAATCCACCTGTTTGCTTTGTTATCTTCCATCGTTACCGGATATCCTCTGCCTGGTATCTCTTTGCCATCTCCCCAGATGTCTCCTGTAATTTCTGTACCCAGTTCATTTTCCGTGCATTTTCCGTCATAGACTTTCATATCCGAAAATCTTAATGCATCAAACGCAAAATACTGCGGGTTTAAGCGCAGGTTCACCAGGTACTCACCATCTTTTTTCGGTCCTGTAAATTTCACATATAAAACCTTCTTCACAGTCCCGTCTGGCTGGAAGGAATCGGTGTAGCAGCAGTCGCTTGTGATTTCCTTTCTGTCGTCATCTCTTGTATACACATCAGACAGAAGCCACCTTTCGCTGGCAGGTTTGGATACGGAACGCATAATATACCGAATATTATCTGCAGCAAGCTGATCCGGTTTGCCTGTTATCATCTCCAGATCATTGTTATACAGGTCACAATAATCCTGGAAAGATCCTATATGATAATCGTCCTCAGATGTATTTCCCAGCCGTTTCCACATGATGGAAGTATCTTCTGGCAGTTGCGTTTCTCCCTGAAACACATCCGCGAAAGTAAGTTTCGTCAGTTCTACCGGTGTATAATTTTCCAGATCCACACAAAGATTTATTTCCTTTAACGGCAGTAAAGAAGTTCCCTGTGTCAGACTGTCCTCCTGATTCTCAAATACTTTTGCCTCCGGAAACACCCTTATCGTATCCCCGCCGACTGCCATACTCATTTTCGTCACAGCTTTCCCGTCTGCCTGTGATTTCACACGAAACTGGTGTCCGCCGACCGTGACGCTGTCTCCGTTTTCCATAAACCACTTACAAAATGTTTCGCCGCCATAAGAAAACTGCACCTCGTATGGAAAGAAAGCATTTTCCTCCACCACAATCTCATAGCTTCCATCTGGTTCATACACCGCATAATGCTTTAAATCCGCGGCTTCTGCTTCCGCCTCTTTATTTCCCTGATAGCGTTCCGGTTCCATCGCAGATACCCCATATTTATCAGAAAAGTCTCTGAGACGTTCTTCCATATCCTTTTCCAGTGTCATGCGGTATTCATAACTGCCCGTATTGTACTTTACTTCATCAGCGGCTTCTTTTGGTTTCTGTGCAACCGCCGTTGCTGGCAATGCAGGTATGCATATTACTGCAGCTAAAAAAAGCGCCATTGCTTTTCTGATTCTATTCATCTTCTGTTTCCTCTACAAAATTATTATTCTGTTCTGCCTATATATTTTTTCCTGATCTTTATCTTTTAGATAGCAAAAAGACAGCTGAAACCCTTAATCTTCCAGTGAATTGTGATTCTGTCATCCATCTGTATCCTGTCTGGTAGGTTCCCCGGTTAGAAGATTTTAAAGAATCCAAAACCAGATACTTTCCATTATCATACGCCACCAGAGCCATCAAATGGTCTGGCAGGCTGATAACCGCCGTACCCCCACCCTGTAAATGAGAACGTGCAGCCCCTACACTGCTTACCTTACCAGAATACCTGAACCCATATGCTTCTCCATTCGCATTTGCATATGCCTGATACAATCCCCATGATGTACCTACTCCGTTAACTCTGTATCCGTGATTTACAGACCATTCCGCCAGTTCGGATGGCTGTATAAAATTTCCTGTCATATAATATACCGCATTTACATAAGATAATATCCCACAACCAGCCTTTGAGACTGTCGTCCTTTCGCCGTCTGGCCCTTTTCCATAGGAAACATCCGCCCAGTCTCTGTCAGTCTGACTAAACACCTTGATAGGTCTCTGATTACTTTGATTATTATTTGCAGTCCCTGTCAGGTCATGATAAGCCTTTCCGCCTTTATCCACAGACTTTGTCTTTTCAACCAGCTTGATTTCTATCGCTTCCATCTGCTTCGAACCGCCAGTCGTACCCGCCGTTTCTCCGTTGCGGGCCCAGCCAAGCCATCCGTAATCCGCACAGTGCGCACGGTAATATACGTCATACACACCCGAAATCGCCCCTGTCAGTTTGATTTCTACTGCTTCCATCCTTTTTGACTTACCATAAGTCCCTGCTGTCTTACCCGTTGTTTTCCAATCCTGCCAGCCTTCGTCTTCCATATGTGCACGATACAGAATTCCGTTTCCACCAAGAAAATCCGGACACTGAATCTGCAGAGCCTCCATCCGGTACCCTTTTCCCGTTGTACCCGCGGTCTGTTCTTCCCCGACCTCTTTTAGCCACCCATCATCCTGGACATGTGCTTTCACTTTCAAAACCGGCTTACTGACAGAGCTCTGCGACGTACGCAGCCGTTTTGTCTTCAAAGACAGTTTGATCTCAATTGCTTCCATACGTAAGCCGCATCCGGTCGAACCTGCAAGACCTCCATTTTTAGTCCATCCCAGCCAGCCCACCTCTCCAACATGTGCGCGGTAATACACATCATATTTTGTTGCAATCTCTCCTGTCAGTTTCATCTCAATCGCTTCCATACGCAGATTCCTGCCAGTACTTCCAGACTGTGCATTGTCGCTCTTCCATGAAGTCCATCCGTCATCCTGTATATGCGTGCGATAGGTAATACCGCCTGCCATGCCGGTGATCCGGATTTTAATTGCCTCTGCCCGTACGGATTTTCCTGTTGTTCCGCCTGTTGCACCGTTTCTTACATAATCCAGCCATCCCTTATCCTGTATATGCAGGGAATACTCTACCGATGGCTTACTGTCCGCAGACGCAGAGACCACTCCCATCTGCATGCATAAAACAAGCGTCACTATCCATGCCAGCCCTTTACGTAAAAATTTGTAGTTTTCTTTTTTCATACTCTTTTCTCCTTCCTTAATAAATGACTGTTACTATCCGGCTGTCATCTTCACATATCCAGCTGTCTCACCCCCTTCCTCCGATCGTCCGGATTCAATCATCACAATCTGTTACAAAACCTGAGTGTTCATTAAATTTCCTATCAAACACAAAGTTCATTACAAAAATTTCTATATTTTTTTTATTTTTCTCCAGTAAATTTTCTTGCCGGAACCTATGTCAGACTGTATCAAATATAATCTGTCTCCCATTTTTTTTACCTTCATCTTCTCCTTTATTTTATCGCCGCGATTACTTTGGGTTATTGTAACTTTCAATGTCTTACCTTTTAATGAACACTTTCCTTTTCCACCTTCAAACCCATAAAAACACTCAATTTTCTTTTTCGATGAAATTTTTAAATATGGTTGAAACAATGAGAACCCAGAACCAAAATCTATGCTCGGACCACTTTCATTAACTTCAATATAACGTTCTACATCAAATTCGTATTTTCCCACAATGTTATCAAAATCTATAGCCGCATCAACTCTTTTATCAAATAAAACGATTCCAATTACAAATAATAATAAACATATAATCTTTTTATTCATTCCGCTATCCCCCTCGTATAATAAGTTTATAGCCAAATAAAACAGGCTATGGACTTTTTCTTTTTTGTATGAATGTACGGTAATTCTTTGAGGGAATCTCCTCCCGCCTTCTCTCATTCATACGGTTAATAGTTCCTAATTTTTTCAAATAACTATAGATGAAAGATCATTCTTTGAAATATCTCATCATTGCTATGGAATCCACTGGTTTTTACGGCGTACATATTGCAAACTACCTTTCCACCTGTGAAAAGCTGGCTGCTTTCTCCACCCATGTGTACTGCCTGAACCCGAAGGATATAAAAGGATATAAGAAATCCTTCAACTCCCTGGATAAAAATGACGGGATTGATTCCTTTTTCATTGCTGATTTTGCCCGTGTAGGCCGTATCAGCGTAAAGCCATGGCGTGGCTCCCCCCCCCCGACCGTCAGGATTCAACGCAGAAATATTGTTCCCATCCATATATAAATCCCTGTTGTCTGATGTATCATTCCATCACTTTTAAATGAACAATCAGCCTGACACTACAGTATAAAACGATACTTTTTATATTTACATATCATAAATACTTATTCAGGTTCTTTTGTGTAATATCCATCAGCTTCAGTTTCTTTTTTCTGGCGCCTTTTTTCAGCCTGTTTACATATGCTTTATATTTTGAAGCTGAAACTGATTTGCCTTTCACCTTATAAATATACGGCTCATACCCATAAGGTTCATTTTCCGTATCTTTCAATTCCCCAGTTACCAGATTCATATAATCGCAGCCATGTTTTTCGGCTTTCATACTCATTTTTTTACCATCAAATCTATAGTATGTCTGCACATCGTCTCCGCCATGTACACGTGTCAGACAGATTAATTTCTTATTTGGATAAAATGAATAATCTCCGGAATAACCGCTTCCAATAATTTTCACTTTTCCATTCACATATGCATAAATATGAAACCGGTACATCCCATCACCTGTCACAATAAGTTCTGATATGCCATCCTGATTTAAATCAATGAGTGCAAACTGCCCCTGATTCCAGCCTATACTATCTGCTTCGGCCTGTGAAGACAGCAGGTAAGAGCGATATGCTTTCAATGCCTGTTCTGATTTTTTGGTTGCTGCCTGCGTATTTTCTGTCGAAACAAATAAAAATCCAATTAAGAACACTGCCATTCCAATTATTAAAATTTTACTTCTCATATCCTTTGATACCTCCCCAACTAAGCATTTATCCCAAATTTTCCGATGTTCCTCTTTATTCCTCTCACGGATCAGCTGTCTGCTCCAGCCCATTGGCTGCCGCAACCAGCTCATCCAGGGAATAAAGGCTGCAGGAACGAATGGTGCCATCCTGATAATCAAATACCACCGTATCCTCATATACATCACACAGCCCCGGCAGCTCCGCCAGCTTCTGCAGATTTTCATCCAGCAGTATTCCATACCGTTCCAGCTGAGTACTGACATATTCCATCAGAATGCACCCGTCCAGCTGCGTCACATAGGTAAGATTCGCATCTTCCTCCAGTTGTGCAGCCAGCTGTTCCGTCTTTCGACTGTATACCTTTAGCGGCTCATTCAGCCGGGAAACGATACGATAATGATCCGTAACAAACTCTTCCTTCATTTTCTGATCGGGCGCTTCGCCTCTTTTTTCCTGAATCACTGCGCCATCCATCCCATATTGGCGTACTGTGCCGTCCTTCCAGATGACTTCCAGATAAGAAGTATCCTGTCTGCGAATATACTGCTGATCATAAATCTCTTCCTTATCCTCAAACACATACTCTGCTGTTATCGTTCCATTACGGTCATAAATCCGAAACCCCTGATAACCAAACACCATCAGCAGTTTTTTATCCCCGCTTACCCTCGCTTCCTGATGTACGTAATCCGCGTCATAGGAAAATATCTGCGCATCCGGATGACCATCCAGCCGAAAAATACGTACCCCTGGCTCTTTGCTGTTTGCGGCCAGCGCATATCCATGCGCAAGTTTTACAAAATCTCCCGGCTCTCCATAGTCAAACCGGCTGATCAGATTTGCTCCGCTGTCATAAAACGACAGGATACCATTCTCTGTCAAAACCATAGAGAACTGCCCTCTGGCATCATAATCCCGGATAACCTCCCCTTCAGTATAAGCAAGCTCTGTCTCTTCCAGCGTATCTGCGTCAAACCGTGCCAGCAGATTTCCATCCGACAGGCAGATTCCATCCTGGTCTGTACGAACCATCATTCTGTTTCTGGATTCCATACTTCCAATCAGTTCTGCTTCTTCCATATCCAGTATTCCGAAAAAATTCTGCTCACTGCCCTGTGCCGTATACGCAAACAACCCTCCGCTGAATCCGCCGCTAAACGTATCATACGCGGATGTATCATATAAAATCAGCTCTTTTTCCGGATCCTGTATGGATATGACACGCAGACCACCATCCGAAAAACTGGCCGCAAGCCACTGCCCGCCATCATCCAGCGCAAAAATACGACCAAAACGGCTGATATAAATATCATCCGACGCAGGGATACGCTGCCCCTGGAAGGAAAGCTCCCCGATTTTTGACCCATCTGCCGTATGATATAAGTCCACATGACCGCCTTTCTGATTGAGCGCAGCCGCCACCTTCCGGTTGCCGGAAATCGCCAGCTGCTCTGCCGGTCCGCCTGTCCAGAGTACTTCATTGGATGCCAGACTGTATGCTTCCACACCCTGCTCACCCGTATACAAAATCGTATCCTCGTCTATAAAAAAACAGGCTGATTGTGCCGATTCCCGCATGCTGCGTACGGCCACAGGCTCTTCTTCGCCTGTCGGATAAACCGCGGTCTCATACGCATACATAGCCGCATAATGCTTTCCCTCCGGTGATATTTCCAGTCCAAACGGAACTGCCGGCAGCTGCACGATCGCATCCGCTTTAAATCCATCCGTCAGATCGTAAACGCCCAGGGCATCTGCCAGCGCTTTGTGCACCTCTGCGGGAATCGGTGCATGAAACAGCCCTTTGCCTGTATCAAGCGCCTGCATCGCCTGATTCACTGCCGCAGACAGATTGCCATCCGCAAAAGAAGCCTGCGCATAACTGGCCAGCTTTAGCGATGTCTGATAATTTTCTGTCTGTTTCATCCCGACAAATGTAAAAGCGCCTCCCATCAAAAATAAACCCGCAGAAAGAGCTGTAAGGATTGTAAACCGTCTCTGATTTCCTCTAACCCTGCTGTCATCAGAACGCAGCCGTAAAAAAGCATCCAGCATTTCTTCTGCCGACTGGTAACGCCCGTCAGGATTTGCAGCCATTGACTTTTGGATAATGGCCGCTACCCGCGGGCTGCAGCACCTGCTCAGCAGATCGGTATCCACTTTCCACTTAGATGCAGTCTGTCCTGTCAGCAGACGATACAAGGTTGCTCCCAGGCTGTAAATATCCGAACGAACGTCCATATAGACCTTTTTTTTCGAAGATCTGCTGCTCTGACTGTCCGGCCCGGCGGATGCGTCTGACTTTATCCTTCGCCCTGTGCGCGAGTGAACTCTGGCTGCATTGCGTGTCTGCATCAGCTGGTTATAAAAGACCGGATCTGAGATATACTGCTCCGGAGACGCGTATCCCATGCTGTATCCGACCCGTACGGCGCCTTCTTCCCCCAGCGCCAGCGCAATATTAAAATCGATCAGACAAATATCTCCATCCGGACGCAGCATAATATTTGCAGGCTTGATATCGCCATGCAGTATGCCATGTGGCTTTTGACTGTGCAGATAGTCCAATGCTTCCAGCAGCTGGCAGGCCCATTTCACAATCGTCCGCTGAGGTACTGCCTGTCTGCGCTTTACCAGCTTATCCAGACTTTCTCCTTCCACATAATCCATCACGGTATATACGGTATCTCCTGCCTGTACAAAATCATATACCTGGGGGATATAGGTATGGCTCAGTCCTTTTAACAGATCTACTTCATTTCTTAATTTTTCTTCCCCGGTACTCAGCTTCCGCTTGTCCGCTTTTAACACCACCCGTTTGTCCAGACGGATATGACGGCCCAGGTAAACGACGCCACCGCCTCCGGCTCCAATCTTTTGACCTAATTCATACATACCCGCAATGATTACCGAGCCCATCCTGTCTTCCTTTACCCTTTCTCTCTCACATGGTATTTCTGCGGCTGGCCATATTCCTGATCCAGCTCTTTATGGATCTTTCCTTTTTTCACAAGATAAAAAACTGCCTGTGCCGCAAATAAAATACCCGCAACCCCCATCATACATATCCCGCCATAAAACCACAGATCATAGCTGGCCAATCGTGTCATCAGCATTTTCATCCTCCCTTACAGCTTTGTATCTGTAACAGCTCAGACACTCCGGAATCGCTGCAGTAATTCTATCTTTGGTCATTCCTGAGATTTCGCAGCACTATCATGCTGATAAACGCACATCCGACTGCCATAAAAAGCATAATCATCCATGTCTCTCCCAGGTGTTCCCTCGTATGTTTAAAAATCGCCTCCGCCTTATGCTCAATCGGGTACTGCTCCTGCATTTTCAGCGTCAGCTTATTTAACCGCGCAATATTTCCAAGACTCTCTACTGACCAGCGGCTGATCGTCAGTATGGATATTTTTTTTGACATTCCTTTGAGTTCAAATAAAATCCCTGAAAATAAGAGCTGTACGATAAGTACAAACGGCGCAACCGCCATTGCTCTGTCCGCATTTCTTACAAACGCAGATATAATCAGGCCGATTGCCGCCGAGGCCAGTATTGTAAAAAACATGGTAAGGAATACTTCGATCTCAGCAGCTTCAAAAAACAATCCTTTTTTCAGTTCATTTTTACACAATGCCAAAAATACGCCTGACAAAATCGCCCCCTGCACCAGACAGATCAGAGACTGCACGATATATTTTGAGAGTATGTACATGCCAAGACGCAGATTTCCCATGTATTCCCGTTTTAAAATCACACGTTCCTTACAGATTTCCTGAATGGTATTAAACATGCCAATCCAGATACCGGAACAGGCCAGCGCAAACATAATGGACTTTGTCTGTTCATACTGTCTGAATATTTCTTTCCCAGCCACGACATTTAACAGCAGCGCAACCAGAAATGGCTGAAGCAACAGCAGCAAAAGTCTTTGCTTATCATTGCGAATAAGCTCCATATACCGCAATGTAAGTACAGATAACTGCCGCAGCATGGATGTTCTTTTTTCCGGTATCTTCCTGCCCGCCGCAGGCGGCTCTGGCTGCGGCGCTGCGGCCTGCAGCTGCCTGAACCGGCCAGACCACTTTTGAGAATCATCCGTAACGAAATTATAGATGTCTACCAGGTCTTCAGTATGGAAAAAACGTTTTGCCTGCTGCGGTGTACCGCTAAAGCAAAGCCTGCCGCCGCTGCCCATAATGATGATTTTATCGCACAGATGCAGGCTCTGCGTCGTATGCGTCACCATCACAATCGTCTTTTCCTCCTGTTTGGATAGCCTGCTTAGCGTCTGCATCAGCTTTTGTTCCGTGCCAGGATCCAGCCCAGACGTTGGTTCATCCAGAAAAAACAGTCCCGGATCTGCCAGAAGCTCTACAGCAATGCTTGCCCTTTTTTTCTGTCCGCCGCTGAGTTTTCGGATAAACTTATCCTGATGCTCTGTCAGCTCTACCATCGCAAGTACTTTATCAATGCGCTCCGCCATTTCTTCTTTTGTCGTATCTTCCGGCATTTTCATCTTCGCTGTATATGACAGCATTTTCCTGAGTGTCAGATTTTCATAAATAATGTCCTGCTGCGGTACAAATCCAATAATATTTTTCAGTGAAGAAAAATTTTCATGCAAACGAATGCCATTACATAACACGGTCCCCGATACCTTGTCGTCAAACCCGCTCAGCGCCGTCATAAGCGTCGTTTTGCCCGCTCCCGAACCGCCAATAATTGCCACAAATTCATTGTTGTCGATACGGCAGTCCACATGATCCAAAATCATATGCGCCTTTTTGCCCTTTCCAACCGTCTTGCACAGGTCCCGTGTCTCCAGGCTGATGCCGCTTCCACGCGCTTTGTATATGAGCCGGTTTCCGACAACAAACATTGTCGTACTCGCGATTTGTATAATATCCTTATCGCAGAGCTGATACGTACCCGAAAGACGAATGCCATTAATGAACACGCCATTCCTGCTGTTGTTGTCCGTAATTGCCATGCCGCCTGCCAGCCGCCTTAAAACCGCGTGGCACCGTGTGACAGATGCCTGTCCCAGCACAATATCATTGCCCTGCGCACGTCCAATTGTCATCTGCGGTTTATCCATCTCCACCTGTTTCCAGCTGCCCTGGGATTCACCGGACGTAAAAAACAAAACGACTGTATGCTTCTGATTCTGGTCAGCTTCCGGCATGTCGATCCGGAAAATGTTCTCTGCCGCCGAAAGCCAGTGATATTTCATTGGGTCTATTTTCTGAAAACGATTCGCCTTTTTCTGGTAAATCCCGTTTTTGCTTCCCACGTCAGCCAGAAACATCCTGCCGCCTTCCAGCTTTAGTCTGCCATGCACGCCAGAAACAATTGGCGAACGCAGCACGATATCATTTTTTGCCGGATCACGCCCGATATTCAGTCTGTCCTTTCCAAATGAAGCCAGATCAATTTCATGAAATTCACCCTCATCGATAATAATCAGCTTCCCAGTTCCCCGAAAGCCGCTCTTATGGGGCGGCTGCATGTACACGGTATCCCCTGCGTTCTGCCCTGGCTGCATATGTCCGCCGCCCTGCCCGCCTTCCTGTTTTCCTGCCATTTTCGCTTTCTCCTTCGTGTATCTTACTCTAATCGAAAGCGATTCGCATAGCTTCCGATATCAATAATCGTCCCTGGCTGCAGCAGACAGCTCTTATCTTTCGGCAGTCTGCCCCGCGGCACATAACGTCCGTTCTCGCACGTGTAAATGAACACGCCATTGGCAGAATGATCCTTAATGCAGTATTTTCCACGCTCCGCGTCAAAAGCAAGCGTGCAGTGCACCCTGCTGACCTTGCGTGACGATGGGTCAAACACAAGCGTTGCAGCCTGCGGATTCCTGCCCATAATCAGCCTGCGCTGGCGTACATTAATTTCCTTATTCTTGTAGATGCCTTCCAGACCTCTGAGAACGCCGAATGGCCTGGCCGGATCTATGGCACGCAGCCCCTGATAACCATTCACATCCGGTATACGCACATCGCTCTTATAGGTCGGCGGATCGTCTATCTGTCCGCCTGCATAACTGTCCATACCTGCGTCATCCATATCCCTCGCACTGCCCGCATGGGCCATATTTCCAGATTCGCGGATACCTGCATCCTGCCGCACACCCATTGGGCCATGATTGATAATGCTTCCCACGGGCGCAAGATCTCCTTTGTCCCGGTATGGCTGATATGGCTGTGTTCCTTGCGCAGACCGCAGATTCTGCACAGACACCTTATGCATATACAAAAATACAGACCAGCATACAGCCGCTGCAACCGTCAGCACGAGAAACGCATACCATCCGGGCCGCAAATCCAGCTTTATTTTATCTATATTTTTTGCCACAACATCAGATGCGGTATCCAGTACCGTATCCAGGAAGCTAATACCGGTGGAAACGGATTTCATATCTTTGATACCATCCACCAGTTTTTCTTTCCATTGCGAAAATAAAATCATTGACACAATACCCGCGGCGCCCATTACCAAAAAAGCCAGCGAATCCAGCGCCAGTGCCAGGACTGCGCCTTTCTTCCCTTTGATGGCAATGCCCGCGGCGATCGCGGACACAAGAAGGATGCAGGGCAGACACAGAGTCAGAAATACCCATATCCTTATCTTTGTCACAAGAGCCCCTGCCTTTCCAAGCGACTGATACAGATCTTCCAGGCTCTCACTGTCTTTTATAAGGCTGCGTATATTTTCTACCGCATCCTCCATCTTTTTTTCCGTTGTTCCAAACCCTGTCTTTGCCAAATCCAGACCGCTTACCGTAAGGTCAGCCCGTTCAAAGTATGACGGAAATCTCACATGGTAAAACGGAAGCAGCAGCATCGCAGCAGCAAGTGCCATACAAATACATGCGGTTATCTTAAATCCTTTCACTGTGTTCTTCTCCTGTTCTATCCGCTTTTTACAGCTGTCCCCACTGAAAGCCGTCTTTTGAGCAAAGCGGCACAAACAGCAAATCCACTTCTCCGACCGTGATGACATCTCCCTGCTTTAACACCTGTGGCTGCAAAATAAGTTCGTCATTTAAATAGGCCAGTTCCCTGGATTCGCCAGGCTGCACCAGAAAAATGCTCTTCTTTGGTTCAAATAACAGTGTCACATGCCTGTCCCGCGATACGGTCGGTTCACCCTCTAAGGCGACATCCATGTAATCCGAGCGGCCGATATAGTTTTTTCCGGTACACAGCCGATAATCCCGTCCCATATTTTTGCCTTTCAGACACACCAGCCAGCCAACAGCCGGTTCCCATAAAAATGCATTTTCAGCGTTTTTTATACTGTAAATGCTTTGTGTCCTGTCATTGTCATCATCCTGTGTTCCCATAAGCTCCGATTCCGTACCTGCCATCGATCTGGATCCGGAAGGCTGTATCAGGTTATCCGCATAGGTGTCCGGAAACACACCCCCTCCATACAGGTCTGCTCCCCATGTCACATCAGCTTCTGATCCGCTTTCTGTATCTGCAGCAGATGGCATATTTGATCCATATGACGCATAGGACTGCGTAATGTCGCATTCTTCTGTAATGCCCGCAGAACAATGTGGGCAGGCCGGATATTGCGCGTCATAAGTACTCCCACATTTTTCACATTTTTTTATTTTCATACTCTGCCCTGTCCTTCCCTTTTTTTATGTATGGCTGCTGCCACTTTTTTACCTGCCAGACTCTTGCATACTTTCCATTGTATACTCCAAAACCAGAGCTGACGTATTATCCTGTGATCGTGTATTTTTATGCGTTGCCGTCTGTACAAGCATCCGGGCTTTTTGCTCAGCGTCCCCTCCCTGGCTCATCAGGATTTCCCGTATCTGCCCATCCGGTATTGTCTTGGTAATCCCATCGCTGCACAAAAGAAGTATATCATTCACCTGCAGCCGGATTGGCTGAATATTGCGTCCAATAAGTCCGGCGCTGCTAATGTTGCCAATTCCAAGAAAACTCGTAAGTGCCTGACTCCCTTTCTGTGCTCTGGCCTCCCCAGCTGTCATCCCCATCTGCATCAGATGGAGCATCAGATTATGATCCTGCGTCTGCCGCTCCAGTCTGCCCTGCCGCAGCAGATACATACGACTGTCACCAGCCGATATCCAGTAAAGCCTGTCATTTTCCACAGCCGCCGCAACAATCGTGGTGCCGGAAGCGCCTTTGGAATAATAGTAAATCAGATGGTCGATGCGCTGTACTTCTGACAACAAAAATGCCGGAAGCGGAATATCCGGGTTATCCTTAATTTTGTCAAAATCTTTCCTCAGCATCTGCACAGCCGTCCGGCTGGCTTTTCCTCCATCTTCCATACCGCCCATACCATCGCACACCACTGCAAGCACTCTTACCATCTTATTGCCGGATAAAGGAACTGTACCGGTTGCAGACGCATAGATTGCGTCCTGCTGATACTTTCGGTTTCCCTGCTCCATATACTGGAACAGACGCAGCGCCGGTATCCGGACATTCCTCTGCTTTTGTCCGCCTGCATCTGCGGATTCCGGCATGACATGTGTACTTTCCGCCTGCGCCTCATCTTCCTCTTTTTTTCTGCGAAACCACATTATTCTACCTCCAGCAAAAACTGATACTTTTTTGAAACTGCATAAAACATGGTTCCTGCCGGAAATAAAACATTTTTATGCTTTTCCATCCTGCCTTGTGGTCCATATGTCCCATGCTCTGAATTATCATACACCTGAAACGCATTTGCATCCGGCAGATAAGTAACATAACAATGTTCTCTGCTGACATTGCGGTCTGTCCGGTCGATGATAATATCGCACTTGTCCGACAATGTCCTCCCCATCAGCATTGGCTGATATGGCGGCAGCAGCCATCGCTCTCTTCTTCTGCCAGCGTCAATACGGCTTAAGTACCCCTGAACAGCCCTTGCTTCAGGTAAAGACGGTGCCTTGCCACCGCCTTTCATAATTGCTTTACGCATCTCATTGTAAAACTGTTCCATATTCGGAATCCTTTTTTTCAGATCCACTTCCAATGCTTTTCGGATGACTCCTGACACTTTTGGAGGCGCCTGGCAGATGGAGGAAAGTTCTGCCATCCTGCTTCCCTTTCTCATACGCTCCATTGCCTGCGGTACGCGTTCGCCGGAAACCATATAATAATAGGTCGCCGCCAGCGCATATACATCTGTCCAGGTTCCCTGATTCCCTGTTGTATAATACTGTTCCGGAGGTGCGAACCCATGCTTAATCAGCACTGAGAATTCGCCCTTTGCATTCCTTTCCTTTTGCAGATATTCCCTGGCTGCCCCAAAATCAATCAGTACCACCTGCCCGTCCTTTGTCAAAAAGATGTTTTCCGGGCTGATGTCTCTGTGAATAATACCCTTTTCATGAACGTACATCAGCGTCTTAATGGCTGATATCAGGACAGCCGTTGCCTTTTCATAAGGGATCCTGTTCCCATTTGCTTTAAACTCCTGCTTAAGCGTACACCCATCCAGAAAGTCCATAACAAAATAAGCAGTTCCATTTTCTTTAAAATAATCCCAGATATTAACGATACTTTTAATATTTGACATATTCCGCAGACACCTGGCTTCTTCCATGAACTTCTCAATTCCATGCTGGTACGCTTCCTTCTGAGACAAAGTAACTGCAGTCACACTGACATCGTCGCGCCCACGGACAGAAAATTCTGCCGGAAAATATTCCTTAACTGCGCACCTTTGATGCGACCTGCCATCCAATGCCAGGTATGTAATGCCAAACCCTCCTTTTCCCAGCACCCTGCCAATCCAGTATCTTTGCTTTAACTGTATTCCCGGCGCAAGACTAAAATGCCCGTCTGCATCCTTATTTTCATAATTACAGGATGGACAGCGCATACCATCATAACCTGCGCGAAAACAATTGGGACAATATAAAAATCGCATCCTGTTCACCTTACCTTAATGACAACTATCATCTCATACCTGCCCATACCCCGCTTCCTGCAATATAAGTGCTGTCAGGTATCGGCATTCTCAAAAAGCGTACCTTTTGAAATCATTTTTACAGACAAGATTCGACTTACAAAGAACATCTATTCTGATAATTTTTGAAAAAATTGCATACATTTTCAAATATTATGAAGCAAAATTGTCAAAAAAACTTGCATCTACGTTGTTAATATGGTAAATTTAAGAAGAAATACAGGGGTCTCAAAAGGTACACGTTTTGAAAAACTATCTTTCATGTCTGCTCTGTTTTTTTTTGTTGTTCTTTACACACATTTGCCCTCCGGTAAAACGTAGACATGCTAAGCCCGCACAGTCCAGCCGCAGCCTTCCCGTTAATTTCTTTCTTTATCCACTGGTTATATACCTGGACAAAATTCTCCGGAACCGGCTTTGGCGGCCTGCCAAACTGTACGCCCCTCTTTCTCGCCGCTTCTATCCCTTCTTTCTGCCTCTGCCTGATGTTCCCGCGCTCATTTTCTGCCACAAAAGAAAGCGTCTGCAGCACAATATCACTCAAAAATGTGCCTACCAGGTCCTTTCCACGCCTGGTATCCAAAAGGGGCATATCCAGCACAACAATATCCGCTCTTTTTTCTTTTGTAATAACCCTCCATTGTTCCAGTATCTCCTTATAATTCCTGCCAAGCCGATCGATGCTTTTTATGTAAATCAGATCATCCTGTTTCAGCTTACGCAGCAGCCGTTTATACTTTGGACGTTCAAAATCCTTGCCAGACTGTTTATCCACATAAATGTTTTTTTCCGGGACTTTCATTTCCTCCAGCGCAATCATCTGCCTGTCTTCCTTCTGCTCCCGTGTGCTTACACGCACATATCCATAGATGTTTCCCATACTTCATCCTCCCTTAATTTTTTCTATCATTATATAACTGGGCACACCTCCTGGAACTATTCCATTTGTATATACAGATATCCGCTTTCATTCAGGCCACATTTAAAAGTACAGACAGAAATTTTTGCAGAGAAATCCTTCCTGAACAGGATTTGATGAAAAACAAATTTTCGCAGTAATAATTTGCAGCTGAACAATAAAGAAATGAACGATAATTTTTTAATGATTCGGACTATGTAACTGATTTTTGCCTGGTGCTATTGGAGAAAAAGCTATGAGAAGTCAACCACAAATTGAATATCTTTAATTTCAGACATCATTTTGCTATATGCTATTTTCTGTTCTTCATTCTCTGGATCATACTGTACATCACTCGCATAATGAAGAACATATGTCTTGTTACTTGTCGCTAAAATATATCGATACG
This sequence comes from uncultured Eubacterium sp., assembly GCA_910577225.1. Taxonomy (GTDB): domain Bacteria; phylum Bacillota; class Clostridia; order Lachnospirales; family Lachnospiraceae; genus Eubacterium_J. Next base: position 57,704 of record CAJTMV010000006.1, read on the forward strand.
CCGTGAAATCAAGACCATTTTCTATGAATTGTTCTTCTGTCATAGCTTCTTCGTAGCAGACAATCGTAAAAAGGACACCGCCGTCCCACGGGCTTATTCTATCACTGACATTTTTTTTGCTCTGCAAATGATAAACAATATAGTTCTGCCCATTCTTTTCTACCACATATTGACCTTTCCAACTATCGGGAAGTATTAGTGAAAGATTGATTCCCTCTAATTCTATAATTTCTTGTGCTACTGGCACTTCTACAATGATTTTGCGGGAAAAAGCCATTGCGCCAACACTAAAACTGGAAAACATTATTATCAGAACAGCCGCAGTTGCTAAAAGTTGTTTTATTCTCTTTTTCCGATTCCGCATGACATAATTAGGAATCTGCTCTGCTTGTTGAACAAGTTTGTCATCAATGTTTCCAATATGCTCTGAAAGCTGCTTTTTATTCATACCTCAAATCCCTCGCTTTCTAAGTAACCTCTTAACTTTTGACGCATTCCATATAGTGTGGATTTTACTTTACTTTGTGAAAAACCCGTGCTTTTACAAATATTTTCAATGGAATCAAAATACCAGTAACGCCTAATGAAAACATTTCTCTTTTCCTCACTCTGCCTCCAAAGGAATTTATCAATTGTGCGTTCTATATGCCGTTTTTCAATTTCAGATTCGACACTGTTTGTTCCAGATACACAATCCCCTAATTCATCTAAAGATGTAATTGCAGCAGGATTTCTCTTTGCCGCAGAAAGATATTCATATTTTTTTAATGCCAAATTTCTTGTAATTCTGCTCACAAAAGCTGAAAATTTATTTGGACGCTCATCTGGAATCGCATTCCATACAGCAAAAAATGTATCATTCACGCATTCCTCGCTATCTTCGTAGCTGGATAGAATATTTTGAGCAATATGTGTGCATAATCCACCATATTTTAAAGAGGTTTCTTTAATTGCCTGTTCATTTCGCTCCCAGTATAATTCTACAATCCTATTATCTTCCACATGAATTTTCCTCCCCTGTATCTTTTTGAAAGCTGCTTTCAATATATAAGTACGGTTTTCTCAGCATAAGTTGTAAATTTTTAAATTTACTTCAAATTTTTGCTTTTAGGTTTTTTTATTATATATATTATAAAGAAAAGTTTACAAACACACTTGACAATATCTTTCTGAATTTACAGGATGATTATACATAGCTCTTGCCAGTGCGATTTTCTGCGCCTCTCCGCCTGATATTTCGACGCCGTTTTCCGAAAAATCTCTGTTCCATGAAATACAAACGCCGGCCCCAATCATCCATACATGATTTAGAGCCGGCGTATTTTCTGCCGGAACGGTTATTTAAAATATTTGGAATATCCGATATCTCCTGCCGGAAAATCTGCAGCTGTCCACACATGCTGCTCCCGCATCTTTTCTTCTGTTGCGTCAAAGTAATCGTAACGGATCTTTTCCGTATCCGTATCATCCCAGGTACAGTCAATATAGCGATTTTTATTTCCAATCTTTACATAATTCCACGCATGTGCCACGCCGCCGGCTCTTCCACATACTGCCATCGACTGCACGCCGCATTTTTGCGCCATCAGATTAAATGCCGCGGCATATCCCTGACAGACCGCAGAACCGTCTGCCAGCGCGCCATACGCGGTAAACGCGTCGTCATACTGATTCCCTGCCGATGCAGCCTGCTGGTTATAGCTGCAAGTCTGAATCAGGTAATCGTGTATCGCTTTTGCTTTTTGCTTCACAGACATTCCCGGCCTGATACATGCTTTTACCGCCTGATCTGCCGCCTTGTCTGCCGCTTTTATTTTTTGATCCTGCTCTTTTTTCGATAAGGAGTCGCCTCTGTGATAGCCATATGTCCCGTTAGTATTTCTCCATACTACCGTATTATAATTGTATTCCGGATGCTGCTGGAGTATTTTTACAAATATGTGATAATACGAAGTATCGCTGTAATAATTCGTCGAATATTTCCTGTTTTTTAATGCCTTTGCCGCCGCTTTCACTGCCGCAGATTCTGATTTCAGACGTTTGATTTTGACAAACGCGCTGTCTGACAGTTCCACCGTATAGGTTGCGTTGGGACTTGCGCTATTTGTGCGTTTCTGAAAACGAACGCTGCCTGTCAAAATACGATTCTGACTTTTCGCCGCGCGATCCAGCGCATTGCGAATCTGTGTCGTCGTACAGCTCGCAGAAGCGGTAAAGGTTACCGTCTGTCTGTTATTTTTCAGCGCCTGCGCAAATGTCTGCTCAATCTGCTCCAGATTCAGGGCTTTGGACGCACAGACGCCTGTCTGACGCGGCAGATGCAAAAATGTGCCTGTCAGAAGAAACAAAAAGCAGATCGCCGCGATACAGATGCTTTTTCTTTTTTTCATATTTCGCACGCTCCTTTGAACCATCGATATTCTGAATGGACAGGCTGTCATTTTTTAAAACCTGCGCAGCCTGTCCGTCCCGTCGTCTACGGTATTCTCAATGGATTTTATAATCACATCATAACTATAATCCGGATTTACTTTTACCGTTACCCGGTCTCCGACCTTGTGTCCCAAAATTGCTTTGCCCATTGGCGAATCGATACTGATCATCCCTTTGAGCGAATTGCCCCTGACAGTCGTCACAAGGCGGAACGTTTCGGTCTCGTCATCTTCTTCAAAATAAACCGTCACTGTATTATCGAGCCCTGCTTCGTCGGCATTGGACTCATCGTCGATAATCTGCGCCGTTTTAATCATTCTTTCCAGATAACGAATTCTGCTTTCGTTCTGGTTTTTATCCTTTTTCGCCGCATGGTACTCAAAGTTTTCGCTCAGATCCCCCTGTGCACGAGCCTCTTTGACAGCTTCCAGCGCTTCTTTACGCACTACGAGTCTGCGGTATTCGATCTCTTCTTCCATCCGTGCAATATCTCTTCTGGTCATTTTGTCATGCATACGATTCCTCTTTTCCTTTTCCGGCACGCCTGTCGTACATCGTCAGTTTATGAGCTGACAACAGGCATGCTGCCGCTCTGATGCGGCAGCCGTATCCCCCTGTCTGCTGATTACTGTATACCTGTCACCTTATAATCCTGATCTTCTACCGTTTTACGCAGTACCTCATCCGCCAGCTCTGCATGCAGCTTTACTACCGCTGTTCCGGCCTCGTGGCTGACTACGGCCTCATCCACCTCTGCCAGCGCCTCCAGACATTTCTTTACTCTTGCCTCACAGTGTGCGCACATCATACCTTCGATATTCATTGTCTTTTCCATTCTCATTTCCTCCTTGTTTTGATTCGCCATATTCTGATTCGTTTTAGAAGTCTGCTTTTTTTTCACGACTTTGTCTTTTGCTGCATTATGAACAGATACGAGATTCAGGCGCAGCGCGTTTGTGACCACGCAAAAGCTGGACAGACTCATCGCTGCTGCTCCAAACATTGGATTTAACTGCCAGTGCAGCAGCGGAATAAAGACTCCTGCCGCCAGTGGAATCCCGATCATATTATAAATAAAGGCCCAAAACAGATTCTCATGAATGTTACGCAGCGTTGCCCTGCTTAACCGGATCGCTGCCGGCACATCCAGCAGACTGCTTTTCATCAATACCACATCCGCCGCATCGATAGCAATATCTGTGCCTGCTCCGATCGCAATTCCAATATCCGCTCTTGTCAGTGCCGGCGCATCGTTCATACCATCGCCGACCATCGCCGTACGTCCCTGTTCTTTCAAAGAACGAATGACGCTTTCCTTCCCATCCGGAAGTACTCCTGCGATGACTTCATCGACACCGGCCTGCGCGCCAATGGCTTTTGCCGTACGCTCATGATCTCCGGTCAGCATTACAACACGAATGCCCATATTCTGCAATTCACGCACTGCCTGCGGGCTATCCTGTTTGATCACATCCGCTACCGCGATCATTCCAAGTATCTGTCCTTCTTTCGCAAAAAATAACGGCGTTTTCCCAACTCCGGCAAGCTGTTCCGACAGTTGCATCATTTGTGACGGTATCTGTGCATGGGAGCTGATAAACCTGCCGTTCCCGCCAGCCAGTCTGTCGCCCTGATATATGGCTGTCAGTCCATTTCCTGGCAGCGCGGTAAAATCCTGCACTTCCTCCGCTGCAATTCCCTGTTCCTGCGCATATTCCCGCACAGCGGCAGCCAGCGGATGTTCACTTTTTTGCTCCAGCGCGTTCGCCAGCCGTAGCAGCTCCTGCTCTGTGATACCCTCCGCCGGTATCAGATCTGTAACCTTTGGCGTTCCATTGGTAATTGTTCCCGTTTTATCCAATGCAACGATTTCTGTTCTCCCTGTTTCTTCCAGCGAAACAGCCGTCTTAAACATAATACCGCTTTTTGCGCCTACGCCGCTGCCGACCATAATCGCAACCGGCGTGGCCAGTCCGAGCGCACACGGACAGCTGATTACCAGCACAGAAATCCCTCTTGCAAGCGCAAAACCGATGCTCTCTCCCGCAAACAGCCAGACCAGAATCGTAACTGCCGCAATCGCAATCACGACAGGAACAAATACGCCGGACACACGGTCTGCAACTTTTGCAATCGGCGCTTTTGTAGCCGCCGCATCACTCACCATTCGAATAATCTGCGACAGCGTCGTATCTTCGCCGACGCGGACTGCCTCGCATGTTAAAAATCCGGACTGGTTCACCGTTGCCGCAGACACGGCATCTCCCGGCGCTTTATCCACAGGAATGCTTTCTCCTGTCAGCGCCGCTTCGTTTACCGCGCTGCTTCCTTCCAGCACGACTCCGTCCACCGGAATATTTTCCCCCGGACGTACGACAAAAGTGTCGCCTTTTTGTACCTGTTCGATCGATACCTGCGCCTGTTCGCCGTCTCTGATGACGGTCGCGGTCTTTGGCGCCAGCTTCATCAGTCCTTTTAACGCATCTGTCGTCTTTCCTTTGGAACGGGCTTCCAGCATTTTCCCTACGGTAATCAGCGTTAAAATCATTGCGGCCGATTCAAAGTAAAACTCATGCATATACGCCATAACGCCGTCCATATCCGCGCGCAGCTGCGCGTCTGTCATCGCAAACAGCGCATACGTACTGTAGACAAAAGCCGCCGTAGAGCCAAGCGCCACAAGTGTATCCATATTTGGCGCCCCATGCCACAGACTCTGAAAACCGTTAATAAAAAACTTCTGATTCACCACCATAATTATAACGGTTAACAGCAGCTGTATCAACCCCATAGCCACATGATTTTTCTCTAAAACTGCCGGAACCGGCCAGCTCCACATCATATGCCCCATTGAAAGATACATCAGCACGATTAAAAACCCCAGCGAAGCATACAGCCGTTTTTTCAAAACAGGCGTATCATGATCCGCAAGCATCTCCTCTTCCTGCCGCGATCCGCTCTGTTCGGACGCCGACGCATGTTTTTGCGCTGCTCCATAACCGGCGCCTTCTACCGCGCGAATGATTTCTCCTGCATCCGCTGTCCCTTCCACTCCCATGGAATTGGTCAGCAGACTGACCGAACAGGCGGTAACGCCAGGCACTTTAGCCACCGCCTTTTCCACCCGCGCACTGCAGGCAGCGCAGCTCATTCCGGTAACCGTGTACTGTTCCATATTCTGACTGCCTCCTTATTTCATTAATTTCTGCAAAACCGCTACAAGCTCGTCTACGGTTTCTTCTTTTCCATCGCGAATATCTCTTGTCACACACGTTTTTATGTGACTGGCCAGCAGCACTTTATTAAAACTGTTCAGCGCCGCGTTTACTGCCGCAACCTGCACGAGAATATCCGTACAGTAGGCGTCTCTTTCTACCATGCCGCGGATACCGCGTACCTGGCCTTCTATCCGGTTCAGCCGGTGAATCAGATCTTTGTACTCCTGCTGCGTGCGTTCTTTTGTCTTTCCGGTACCCGCTTGTTCTCCGCCGCAGCCGGCGTCTGCATGTTTGCCACAACATCCGCTGTCCGCGGATGCTGTTATATCTGCCTTTATATCCCTGTTATCTTCTGACATTCTATTTCCTCTTTCTGTTTTAGTCTTTTGGCTTCATTGATTATTATATACCCCCTGCGGGTATATTGCAAGATATTTTTCACAAAAAGGATGTCAAAAATACGTAAGAAAATGAAAAATATTTTCATTGGTATCAAGCAGGCGTTTGTGGTAAAATACAAAATGGAAAGCGTTTGACAAATTAGCAGTTATTGTGTCTGTATTGGTATTCCTTTCGGTATATCAGCCGTTTTTGCTGACTGCTTAACCGGCTGTCAAAAGGCAGGATAATAACCCTGAACGTTTAAAATATTAACGCACAATCCCCGCAAACTGCGCCATATACAGCTGATAATAAGCGCCTTTCTTTTTCATCAGCTCTTTCGGACTTCCCTGTTCTAAAATACCGCCCTGATCGATTACAAAAATACGGTCTGCGTTCTGAATCGTAGACAGCCGGTGTGCGATCACAAAACTGGTCCTTCCTGCAAGCAGCGCCTCGATGCCTTCCTGCACAAGCAGTTCCGTATGTGTATCGATACTCGAAGTAGCCTCATCCAGGATTAGTATTTTCGGCACGGAAACCATGGTACGTGCAAACGCAATCAGCTGTCTTTGTCCGATGGAAAGTCCGGCTCCGTGTTCTTTTAATTCGGTATCGTAGCCATGCTCCATTTTCATAATAAACTCATGCGCATGTACTGCCTTTGCCGCCTGGATCATCTCTTCTTCCGTAGCGTTTAGTCTGCCGTATAAAATATTGTCGCGTATCGTTCCATGAAAAATAAAATTGTCCTGCGTCATTACCCCCATCTGCCGTCGAAAGCTCTCGATGGAAACTTTGGTCAGATCATAGCCGTCCACGGATATCACGCCCTCTTCGATATCGTAAAAACGGCTGATCAGATTTACAATCGTCGTCTTTCCGGCTCCGGTCGGGCCGACCAGCGCAATGGTCTCCCCCGGCTGCACTTTGAAGCTGACATCAGACAGCACATTTGTCTCCGCCGGCGTGCCTTTATCGTACGTAAAGCTGACATGAGAAAACTCCACGCTTCCCCGTATCGGCGGCAGCTCCTGCACAAACTCGCGGTCTGTAATATCCGGCTCCGTATCGAGAATATCAAAAATACGCTCTGCGGCTGTCAGATTGGTAATCAGGCTGTTGTAAAAATTGCTAAGATTTAAAATCGGGTTCCAGAACATATTGATATAGCTGCCAAACGCTACCAAAAGTCCGACCGATGCCTGCCCGATGCCAAGTACGCGAATGCCGATCAGATACAGCATCATCGCCCCAATCCCCCAGCAAAAATCAACTACAGGCCCGAATAAATCTGCATACCTGCACGCATCCTGAAAGGAATCTCTGTGCTCATCTGTCAGATTTCCAAAAATCTCACTCGTTTCATCCTGTGCCCGAAAACTCTGTACCACACGCATGCCGGCAATATCCTCATGCACGTAAGCATTCAGATTGGACGCTTTTTTTCGAAAGATCTGCCAGCGCTTATGCGACGCTTTTTGCACCATCCATACGCCAGCCGCCATAATCGGAATCGTACTCAGCGACGCCAGTGCCAGCCGCCAGTCTTTTACTACCATAATAAGCACGACGCCGGCGACGGTAACAAATTCCGGTATCAGCGTCGTTACCGAATTCACAAATACATCTTTTAACGCATTGACGTCTCCGATAATCCTTGCCAGAATTTTCCCGGTCGGCCTGCTGTCAAAAAACGAAAATGAAAGCGTCTGGATATGTTCATACAAATCCTGGCGGATTCTTAAAAGTATTTTATTGGAAACGACCGACATCGCATACATACGCAGCTTCACCAGCACAATAAATATCAGATTTAACGCCGCCGCAACGATTCCAAGTCTGACCAGCCCCTGAAAATCCTGACTTGCGATATAGTGATCGAGCGCTTCTTCAATAAACAGCGGATTCAGCAAAGAGATCGCGATTGCTCCTGCCATCAGCGCCATCACCCCCAAAACCGCTCCTTTAAATTCAAATAAATAGCCAAGCAGACGACGCAGTATCTTTTTCCTGCCTGTATGATCCATCTGCTCGTCATCCCGATAAGAATTTACTGCCATAACAGCCTCCTTTCCCGTTAAAGCTCAGCCAGCTCCCTGTCATAAGCGCCGTACTGTGCTTCAAATGTCTGAAAATACAATCCGCGTTTCTCCATCAGCTCCTGATGCGTTCCCCGTTCTGCGATACATCCGTTTTCCAGATAGAGAATCTCATCCGCGTGACAGACTGCAGAAATACGGTGTGCAATAATAATCTTCGTTGTGTGCCCGAGTTCCTGCAGCATTTTCTGAATCTCATGCTCTGTCTCCATATCCAGCGCGGAAGTCGAATCGTCCATGACAAGCACCGGACTTTGTTTGGACAATGCTCTGGCAATGCTGATACGCTGTTTCTGTCCTCCCGACAGACCGACGCCGCGCTCACCGATGACTGTCTGATACTGTTCATCCATTTTTTCAATAAATCCGCTGGCCTGCGCGTCCTGTGCGGCTTTTCGCACTTCTTTCATAGCAAGCTGCCGGCGTTTGCCCATTTTTATATTTTCCTCTATCGTATCCGAGAACAAAAACACATCCTGCAGCACGACGTTAATACTGCCACGCAGCTGCCGCAGCGTCAGCGTCCGGACATCTGCCCCATCCAGCCTTACGACTCCCTCATCTGCGTCATAAAACCTCTGAAGCAGCGAAATCAGAGAAGATTTTCCGGATCCTGTCGCTCCCATAATCCCAAGCGTATGACCTGCCGGAATTTTAAAATCAATATCTGATAAGATCTGCTTTCCATCCAGTCCAAACGACACATGCTCAAACGCTACTTCTCCCTCAATCCGCTCCAGCACTCTGGCCTCTGCCTGATCTTTGATTTCCGGTTCTTCGTCAAAAATCTTCTGCAGTTTTTTATACGACGCGACTGCCGCCGATAAATCGTTCGTCAGCCACCCCATCATTTCCATTGGCCAGGTACAGTTACGGCTATACTCGATAAACGCCACAAGCGCGCCAAGCGTCAGCCTGTTCTTTATCACAAAACTGCCGCCCAGCACTGCCATAAATACCGGCAGCGCTTTCCCAATAAACTGAAAATACGGATAATAACGTACCATAATTTTTGACTGCGTAATATTCAGTTCATAATACCTTTCGTTGTGCGATAAAAACTTTGCAATCTCATGCTTTTCTCTTGCAAATGCCTTGACTGTACGCACACCAGCCAGATTTTCTTCTGCAACCGTCGTCAGCGCCGCATTTTCCTCACTAATTTCCTCATATACCCCATCCAGTCTGCGCTCCATAATCACTGCCGTAATTCCGCATATCGCCATGGCAGCCAGCGGAATCAAAGCCAGCTGATAGCTCAGATGAAACATACAGTACAGGACAAATGATACGTGAATCGTCACCTCAATCGTCAGCATTCCGACAAATCCAAGCGCATTCCAGATCTTATCCACATCATCCTTTACCCGTGCCATCAATTCTCCGGTATTGGCATTGTCAAAATATCCTGCAGACAGCGTCTGAATATGTCCAAACAAATCCTTGCGCAGCAAAGATGCGATCTTCGACGCCAGTACGTCAAACAAAAATTCCTTCAGATACCCGCATACACTGCGCCCTATTCCGACCAGCACAATACCTGCCAGCAGTTTTGTAAGCAGCTGCTGCCTGCCGTTTAGAATCACATCGTCGACGATACTTTGCGTTATTTTCGGATACAGCATATCCAGCACGATGGCGCAGATCATGCAGCTGATCGCAAACAGATAAAGATACCAGTTTTTTCCAATGTAGACGCGTATTCTTCTCATAGTCTTCCTCCCTTTTTCCGTTTTCCCATAATATAAAAAACCATGCAGTGCCGCCTTCTTATGCAGACACTCCATGGTTATCCGTAAACATACCTATGGTTAAACTCCAGATTCTGGTATCAATGTAAAAAAATAACATGACAAAACGCCATGCTTTTTATGATCACGCAAAAAATGAAAATATATGTAAGCACTTTGTAAGGCAAATGCACCAGCAAAAATACAGCCGGAACAGGATCAGCCGTAACTCGTATTCTGCCACAAAGACGGCAGACAGGCTGTTCCTCTGCAACTATTTAGTTTGCACCATTCTCCATTACAATTAAGCGTAACATATATCTATACTTCCTTTCTCAGATGCTGCTATCATATACCTTTAAAAGCAATCTGTCAATAGGAAAATGCAGAAAAGATGCTGTTTTTCTATCTGGAATGTAACAGTTCAGATAACCCATGGAACTGTTACGTATTCAGCCATTTGAAATCGCTTCGCGATGGGCTGAATACCTGCAGCCACTACTCTTTCATACGGTCAGCGCAGTAAATGCGCAGACCTGACTGAACTGTTACTCTGGAATGCCTTAAGCTGGTTCAGCGAAAATACCATTTCTCTCCAGATCATTCATATATCCGTCGTCAATCAAAACTTTGTGACAGACCATGGATGATAAATACTGCCACACTCACCAAAACAAAACCCATCATACCATCTTTTCACATCAGCTTTTTTACTTTCCAGTGCAGACTCCTCTAATGCTTTGAATGCCTCCTCTTCGGTGAAGCCAAAAACAGTCTGATATTTCTTAGCGCTTACGGCAACCACCTCCAGATTATTTAAATCAGAAAAAATGGATTCTTTGCTTACCCTGGTAATTCCGGTCATAATGGCACGCTCAAGGTATGGATTTCCTCTCTCCAGTATAGAAAGCCCGTCAAACAAATCACCTCCGACATTCAATGAATTCATTATTGACTATTTTCGTAATTTGTATTACACTTAAAGCATCCGGATAACAAATATATATGCATGCAGCTACAATATTATAAACAGGAGGAAATCATTTATGAAAAAAAATATTTACACATTCCTGATCAGTCTTATAATGATTGCATCAGCTTCTATCTCACCTAAAGCTGCCGAAACAGCTACTGCTAATCATTCTTTCCATACAGAAAGACATTCTATAGAAGAGCCAGTCGTCCATACAGGAGATCTCTATTCTCCAGCTGAATCCATTGAAGAGCAGCTTATGGCATTACCTGAGGAAAAACGCGCCATTGCTATCGAAAAACTACAAGATGCAGATGATAATTCACAAATTATGCCTTTCGCCGATACAACATGGAATTATGTACCTAGGTTTATAATGTATAAACAGGAAACGAGTTACTATTGTGTTCCAGCCTGTTGTAAAGCAGCAATGCAATGTTTAACAGGTTCTTCTGCAACTCAGTCCGAAATCGCAAATGCCCTGGGAACAACTTCCAGAGAAATTATCCCAAAAGGAACAATCTTTTTAAATGCCCGAACCTACTTAAACAGTCATCAATCAAAAAATTTATATATCAGCAAACCAGCAAGCACAGATTTATCGACAATGAAAAACAATTTTTACACATCCATTCATACTTACGATGCGCCGCCTTTAATTAGCACAGCCTTTAAAAAAGATGAAGGCTGGACATACAGTACAGACGGACATACCATGTGTATATCAGGATACAGAAATGATCTGGCATATTTTATGGTTGGGGATCCTTACATCAAATGGGTAAATCCCAATGCGTCCATGGTATATGACAAACCAGCCAGTGTCATCCATAAAGCTATTTCACAAAGAGGAAATGGATATATTTATTAATCTTATCCTGTAACATGGATCCACTCAATCTTTCAACGCAATGAACAGGTAATCATTATGAAAAAGATACCCTCTATTCTGTCAGTTTTGTTTTTATGCGGTTTCCTGTCTGCCTGCAAAAGTACTGCTTTGACCGAAAACCATATTTCAAAAGTTTCATCGATATCTGATGCTGAATATATTCTGGATACTCTGGAAATTGATGCAGATTCTGTGTTTAGTATTTTTTGCATGATTGATGGTATGATTCTGTATTTCAACTATGAATATCCGAAACCAGAAGAAACCGTACTGACTTTTTATAAATACGATATTCGTCTCAACAAGACTTATCCTATTGGCGAAATTCCAAATCCATATACATTTTCCGCGGATTATACGGTAAACGGACACAAAATATTTTTTACCTGCAATCAACTCATAACTGCCGGGTCGAATCCCGACGAACAGATCATAAGTCCGTTATATGTCATAGATATGGATAACAATAACCTCAAAAAATGTGCCGATGACGCTTCATATCAGACGCTGATCTATGTAGATATGCTGGATCATAAAATCATATCCTTTAAAGGGATAGTGGACGGTGATAATGGTATTACTTATCTGGATCTATTTGATCCGAGTCATGCGAATCATAAAGATTTTACTGCTTTTCTTACAAAAAAATATCATTACGACACAAAAAAAGGGGAAGTAATCAGCAATTTTGCAGTCTGGGACTCCGTTGTTTATGTACTGGTAAATGAATATAACCCGAGGCGTCCAACAGCCATACGGATTGAAAAATATGACAGCTTTGGCAACTATATCGGTGATCTCAGACTCGGAAAAAATATGGCGGCATTCCTGTCTAATCAAACCATATGTGAATTTAATATATTTGGAAAATATGGATTTACGCGAGATTTTAGCGGTCACGGTATGATTTTTGAAATTACTTCCGATACTGCCTCCGCAAAGATCATAAACAAAACAGAATTAGACATATCCGTTTCCGGCGATCAGAAGAATGTGATTTTCTTCTCCAGAGATAGTGGGAAAATATGGACATTAAATCCGCAAACGGATCAGCTTTATCGTCTGGATTCTCCCTATGAAAAAATACAATTCATTTGTGCAGACAATGATCGTAAGATGATGATTCAGACAAATCAGAATTTTGACGGCGAAACAGTTTATGCAGACATTGATCAGATACCTGCAAAACCAGTAAACTAACTGCTGCTTTCAACCGTCCTCCTCATTTAAATCTTACTGAGCCGGATGGACTTTGCCGCCTGTGCAAAGTCCATCCCATACATCAGACTTTTTCTTCCCACTACCGCAGCTGTCTTACTCTTTTTTCATCCATGCCACAATCATCTCCTGCGCTTTTTCATTATAATAAATATCTTCGTATTCCGTCCCCTTTTTACTCAGACGCATACCCAGAAACAATCCCGACTCCTGTCCTGTTCGCGTGACATATTTTTTTCGTATTCCATCTTCCATCTTTTCCCCCGCATAGCCCTTTTCCTGTACCCTGCGGAATATTTCCGCGCCGGAAATCTTTTTTACCATATCAGCGTCACGCAGCTCATTCAGTTTCTCCGCCAGTTCGACAACCAGATATTTTTCTGCAAATGGAAATGCCTGTGCCTGCTCGTTTGTAAGATAAAAATCCGCTTCTTTCCCTTTTTGCACGCGATTCTTTTGTCCTGCCGCTGTCTGTGCCACAGCAGCCGCTTCGTCTCCAAAGTAGTATTTTTGCCGTACTCCTCCTGTATAATCCGCAATCACCGCCAAAAACCGTTCTCCATACCGCTTATATTTGTTTTCACCGACTCCTGTCACCTGCATCATTTCCCGCTTTTCCAAAGGCGCCCTGACACACATATCCACAAGCGTTTTATCCGAAAAAATAATGTAAGGCGGCATGCTTTCTTCTCTTGCGATCTCCGTGCGAAGGGCGCGCAGCCGGTCGAACAATTCCAGTCCTTTGGAATTCAATATATCAGACTTTCGCAGTCTGGCAGACGATGTACGTCTTTCTGTGTTTTGATTCATCTGCGCTTTTGGCCGTTTCCAAATGACCGGTCTGTTTCCTCTCAGCACCGCATCCGCCTCTGCTGTCACTTTTAAAATCGCGTACTTATCGTTTGATGTTGTAAGCAGACCTTCTGTCAGCATCTGTTGGATAATGGTCTTAATCTCTGTCTCCCGCAGTTCTTTCAGACTGCCATATGACTCATACTCTGACACACCATATTCCCGCAGTTTGGCACGGCTTTCTCCAGCCAGCATTCCGGCTGTTACATTGATGCCATATCTTTGTCTGCATTCTATAATACCGGAAATAATCTTTCCCGCTGCCTGTGTGACATCTGTTTCTTCATACTCTCTGGCGCAATTCCGACAGTTTTCACATCGTCCATGTCCGATTTCCCCAAAATAGCGCAAAATATATTCGCGAAGACATCCGGTTGTCATGCAATAATACGTCATGGCGCGCAGCCGTTCTTCATCTCTCTCCCGAATCTGTTCGATTTCTTCCCACGTATGCTCCGGATTCTGTTCCTTATTTTCGATCAGATAACGATTCACCGCGACATCCTGCGCACTGTAAAGCAGGATACACTCCGACCGCTCTGCATCCCGACCGGCCCTGCCTGCTTCCTGATAATAATTTTCCATACTCTGCGGCATATTATAATGAATGACATAACGGACGTTTGATTTGTCGATTCCCATACCAAATGCATTCGTAGCTACCATAACCGGACAGACATCATAAATAAAATCCTCCTGATTCTGTCTGCGTTCCTCATTCCCCAGACCGGCATGATATTTTACTGCAGCGATTCCCTGCGCCCGCAGCTTTTCACAGACCGTTTCCACATTTTTTCTTGTCGCGCAATAGATAATACCGCTGTCTTCCTGATGCTCTTTCACATACTGCATGACAAACACATCTTTTTTCGGAGGCGTTTCTACTGCAAAATACAGATTTTTACGATCAAACCCAGTGACCAGTACCTGCGGTTGTATCAGTCCCAGCACACAGGCAATATCTTCTTTTACCTTTTCAGTCGCTGTCGCGGTAAACGCGCTTATGACAGGTCTGCGCTTCAGTCTGCGGATAAACTGTATAATCTTTAAATAGCCCGGACGAAAATCCTGGCCCCATTGTGAAATGCAGTGCGCCTCGTCGACAGTAAGCATGGAAATATCAACCTGTAGTGCAAACTGCAAAAACTCATACGTCTCCAGTCTTTCCGGCGCGACATAAATTATCTTATATTGTCCTGCAGCAGCCAGCCGCAATGCCCTGGATATTTGCGATTCGCTCAGTGAGCTGTTGATATAGGCAGCATGAACGCCAGCCTGATTTAATGCCTGCACCTGATCTTTCATCAGAGAAATCAGCGGGGAAATAACCAGCGTAATTCCGGGCAAAAGCAGCGCCGGCACCTGATAACAGATCGATTTACCAGCTCCGGTCGGCATAATGCCAAGCACATCCCGCCCTTGCAAAATACTATCAATTAAAAGCTCCTGGCCTTCCCGAAAATCCGGATAGCCAAAATATTTCTTTAATATGCCATATTTGTCCATAAACCACCTGAAAAGAGGCGCTTTACACCTTCTTTTTTCCTCTCTGCGTAATTACAGGCACACGAAATCGACTGCCTGATTTGTTATTTATTTGGATAATCCGATGAATTGGAAATAATATACGAAACCGGATACTCCCATCTTCTGGAAATCCCGGCCTTATTTGTTATAGATGAAATTTTGAAAATGCCGCTGATGGGACTTGAACCCATATGGTTTCCCGTACGATTTTGAGTCGTATGCGTCTGCCAATTCCGCCACAGCGGCAGTTGCTGTTATCTGCAGAAATTATATTAACACATTTATTCTGAATATGCAATCCTTTTTTGCATTTATTTTGTTATGTGTATGTTTTCATACATATCCTTCCCTGCTTCTCTCCCCTATCCCCGCGGTTCCGTTTTGCGGTTTCATTTCCATGCTCTGCAATTTTCTATTCCTCCATCTTCATAATTTTTTGACAAAGGGCCGCAGTCGTGCTATACTGCCTGCATACCCTGATTGCTGAGCTGACGGGTTACTCTGCCTTTGCCGAACCAGCCAGGCCATTCTCTGAATATGCAAAAACAATTGAACCCTTCTCTGAACATGCTAAATCGATAAAGTCTTTTTCCGTCATGAACCAAACTGCCGAAAACCAAAAACAGATAGGAAAGGAAGTGTTCACCATGAGTTACAAAGAACTTGCCCACAGCCTTATAGACCAAATACCAGAAAGCCGCTTATATTATGTCATTTTATATTTACAGGGGGCAGCAGTCCCAGACGAAACACCAAATGCTGAAACACTAGAGGCTATGGCAGAGGTTGATGAAATGATTCGTACTGGTTCCGGAGAGCATTTCTCGGGATCAACTGCGGCCTTTTTTGCAGCACTTGAGAGGGAATAACCATGCTAAATTTAAGCCAGTCGAGCAAATTCAAAAAAGATTATAAACTATGTATCAAAAGAGGTTATAACCTGAATTTATTGCAGGCAGCAGTCAATACTCTTCGTATTCCCGCTCCATTGCAACCAAAAAACAAAGATCACCCTCTTTCTGGAAACCATGCCGGAGAACGGGAATGTCATATTACACCAGACTGGCTGCTCATATATCGTATAAATGATAAAGAGCTGTACCTTGTCCGCACTGGCACTCATGCTGATCTGTTCGGCATATAGGCAAAAGAAAAAGGCATGTGCTACTGCTGCACATGCCTTTTATTTCAACTATGTAATTTTCTATGCATTTACTTCCAATCGACATATACAGGACTAACCTTTCATCTGATTCTCTGGCACTGCTTGCAATTTTCTTCTGGATTCCATTTCGAATATGTATGTTCCATAAATTCATATACAGATTTTATAAAACGCTGTATATCCTGATCTCTTATGATAGTAATATTTTATATGCTTTTATCAAATTCATAGTGCTTTCTCATACTTTTCCTGGTATACACAAATCCACGCTAACTCTGTACAATCATCCGCTATATCAAAATTATTTTCTCCTGACAAACTTTCTTTTATACTTCGTCCTTTTTTGAACATCCGAAGTCATATATCAGCTATCATAAGCCGAGGGCAGGCAGCACAGAGCAGAGGAACCAGACAGGGCAGATGATGATGGAAAAGAATAAAGCAAAGGGCGATCAGGCAAAATTTAATAGAATTGTGTGTATACTTGTGGTAAAATAACGGCGTTGAACATTTTAACAAATCCTGAATTTTAATGAGGAGGCAAGACGATGGATTTTCGTAAAACATTTGATAAAATACCAGAACGCTTTGACAAGTATAGACCCAGATATTGTAAGGAGTTATTTCAGGAACTGGAAATGGTATGTGGATTAAAATTGGGGAAAAAAGTACTTGAAATCGGACCAGGAACGGGTCAGGCAACAGAGCCTGTATTAAAAACAGGGTGTGATTATACTGCAATCGAGCTTGGAGAAAATTTCACTGCTTTGATGAAAGACAAGTTTGGCTGCTATCAGAATTTTCATATTGTGAATGCGGATTTTGAGAATTATAGTTTTAACAAAAATATATTTGATTTCGTTTATTCGGCAGCGACGATCCAGTGGATTCCTGAAGAAACAGCATTTGCTAAAACATATAAGATATTAAAGCCGGGCGGCTATTTTGCCATGTTTATGACTCGTTCGGATGAAACAAGCGCAAATCCGTCGTTAAGAACTGAAATTGACAAAGTGTATCATAAATACTTCCATGTAAAGGAAAGATATCATTGTAAAATAGATTATGAAAATGTTCTTAATTATGGATTTGAGAACATGAAATACAAAGAATGGAAAAGTGTGCGGAAACTGAATGCAGATGAATATATTTGTTACATCAGCACTCACTGTGACCACATAACTTTAGAGGAGCCATATAAATCGAATTTTTACGCAGGTATTAGAAACGCAATTATGGAGGCAGGAAATGAAATTATCATTACAGATACAATACCGTTGTATTTAGTGCAGAAACCGCTTTAAATTCTGATTCATTGCAAAAGATCAGGATAGAAATGTAAAATAAAAACCGAAATTTCCAATGTAATTGCACCTGTACCGGACGATGACCCATAAGAAAGAAAAAGCAACACACTGTTCTTGAGAATTTCTTGAGATTTGTATGGTATGATAAGCGCACTATACACAGGGGAGGTATCAAAGCTGAAAGAAAGAATATTAATTGTGGATGATGAACGCGGCATTGTTGACACGATGAAAGCCTGCTTTTTTCCACAATATGAAGTTTTGACCGCTTACAGCGGAGAAGAAGCGATACAAAAAGCGGAAAGTCAGCCGGATTTGATCTTACTGGACATCAATATGCCGGGAATGGACGGTCTAACCGTCTGTCAGACCATACGGAAACACGTTGCCTGTCCAATTCTGTTTCTGACGGCTCGTATTGCATCTGCTGATAAGATTACAGGCTTTCAGGCTGGGGCTGATGATTATATCGTAAAGCCCTTTGATTTGGACGAGCTGTCGGCAAGGATCGCTGCCCATCTGCGCAGGGAGCAGCGGCGGCACAGCCAGTCTATAGTGCGCTTCTTTGGAGAACTTGCGGTTGACTACTCTGCCCGGACTGTGTCGGTTGCTAATGCATCGATCGCACTGTCCAGGCGGGAATTTGACATACTGGAACTGCTTTCTTTGAACGCAGGGCAGGTATTTGACCGGGAGCGCATTTATGAAACCATATGGGGGCTTGACGCGGATGGCTACAGCGATACCGTCATGGAGCATATCCGAAAAATCCGGACAAAGCTGGCGGCACACACGCCTCACAGCTACATTGAAACGGTCTGGGGGTGCGGGTATAAATGGAACGGCTGAAAAATATGAGCCTGCAGCGGGCGTTTTTTCTGCTGACCTTTTTGGGGCTGCTGACGGCGGTGACGCTGGCCGCTCTACTGTGGACAGGCTGCAGATGGATTTCGTCCCAATATCCATTGGGCGGTGTGAGCATCAGCCCTAACGGCACAATAACCCCACTGCCCCAGCCCACACCGGAACAGCTACGGGTACTATCGATGTTAAATATTGTCTCGCTGCTGGGCTGGGTCGTGTTTCCGGTAGCGGGGCTGGGAATGGCCGGGGCGCTCTTTTACCGCTGGAAACTGACAGAACCGATTCGCATTTTGATGGAGGGGACAAGGCGCATTCAGGACCACGACCTGGACTTTACGCTCCCAACCCCCTCTGCGGATGAACTGGGACAGATTTGCGCCGCGTTTGAGAATATGCGGCTGGAACTATTGAAAACCAACCGGGAATTATGGCGGCAAGCCGAGGAACGCAAACGGCTTAATGCTGCATTTGCCCATGATCTGCGAAATCCTATTACCGTCTTAAAGGGCAACCTGAAATTGCTGCGAAACGATACGGCGGATGAACTGGCCATGAACCGCCTGGAAAGCTATACTTTGAGAATAGAACAGTATGTAGAGTCCATGAGCAGTATCCAGCGCATTGAACAGATGCCGGTGCGAATCGGTGAAGTGAACGCCTCTGTTTTGCGGACAGAGTTAGAGGAAACCGCCGGATTATTCGCGCCCGCTTTACATATTGAAGTTTCCGTGCCGGACCTGGGGGTACTCCGAATTGACCATGGAGTGTTCCTGAATGTTGCAGAAAATCTGATTGGAAACGCGGCGCGCTTTGCTCATACAAAAATAAGAATCACACTTGCCATAGAGAAAGACATTCTGCTCCTTTCAGTTACAGACGATGGCCCCGGCTTTCCTGTTGAACTAATCAAAAGCGGACCGCAGCCTTTTGGGAGGATAGAAACAGGTTCTGAACATTTTGGCATGGGACTGTACAGCAGCAGCCTTCTCTGCCTAAAGCATGGAGGAAACCTCCGGCTGGAGAACCGTCCAGACGGTGCAGTCACCACAGCATCCATTCAGATAAATTCCAAACTTTGAACGTTTCTTGAGATTTGTATTGTAAGCTCTCCTTATCAACAATAAGGAGGGCTTTTTAATGAAAATTGAAGCAAATGATTTATCTAAAGTGTATGGCAGCGGCGAGAACCGGATTGTTGCCTTAGATAAGGTCAATCTGAAAATTGATGTGAATGATTTTATTTCTATCATAGGGCCATCGGGCAGCGGCAAAAGTACACTTCTCCATCTTTTGTCCGGGCTGGACAGGCCGACCTCCGGCACTCTGACCTATGACGGCAGGAACATTTACAGCTTTAGCGATCAGGAGCTGTCCGACTTTCGCCGCCGGCGTATTGGTTTCATCTTCCAGCAGTTTAATCTTCTTCCTGTTCTGACGGCACGAGAGAACATTATCATGCCCCTGCTTCTGGACAGGAAACAGCCAGACGAGGAGTATCTGCGGGAGCTTTCCCAGATGCTGGGGATTTATGACCGCCTGACCCATTTGCCCCATGAACTTTCCGGCGGACAGCAGCAGCGTGTCGCGATTGCGCGTGCGCTGATTGCCCGGCCTGACATTGTCTTTGCGGACGAGCCGACGGGAAATCTGGACAGCAAAAGCGGGGGCGAGGTCATGGAGCTGCTGCAAAATATTTGGAAAAAGCTGGGAACAAAGCTGGTTGTCATTACCCATGACAGCCGGATAGCGCAGACGGCTGACCGACAGTTTATGATCGTGGATGGCGTTCTTTCGGAGGTGGCGGCGAAATGAAACGATACCATACTCTGACACTAAAAGAACTGCTGGCCCAGCGGGTCACTTCGGTTTTGATTCTCCTGGCAATCCTGTTATCCACCATGCTGACGGCGGTGATCGGCCAGTCCATCGGTATCCTGTCCGCCATGCGGCAGCAACAGGCCATCGCCATCGGCGGAAACCGTCACGTGAGCTTTGTTCAGATGGACGAAGAACAACTGACAGTGCTGGAAAACGACCCGCGCCTGTCCTTTGTGGGCAGCTCCGTTGTGGTGGGGAGCGCAAAGCTGGACAACACCCTGATTCTGGGCCTTAGCGAGTTTCACGAAGATGTACGGGCCATCTATCCGTCTATATCCGCCATCAAAGAGGGCCGTCTGCCCGAAGCGCCTATGGAAATCGCTTTGCCCGAAGATGTACTGGGCTATCTGGGCTTCTCCGGCGGGCTGGGGGACACCATATCCCTCTCCCTCTCCAAGGCTCTGCGCCATGGGGTCATGACCCAGTCTTATGACTTCACTGCCGCATTTACCCTGGTGGGTATCGCCAAAAGCAATTACCTCAACTATTCCGCCGGAGTTGTCAATGGCATTGCAGGGCCTGGGACAGCGGAAATGCTGCTTCCGAAAAAATATTTTTATTACAACGTAGACGTTCGCGTGACGGACAAAAGGGTATTTCAGGCTACGATTGACGATTTGGTAACGGCACTGAATGTCCATGAGCTGGATACCACATACAATGTCCCATATTTGGAGGCTTTGGGCATCCGATACAGTGCCGGGGCGGCTGATGCGGCGGACACTTCCGACTCAGGCTTCTCCCTGATGCTGGCGGCGGGTATCCTGTTGGGGGCACTGCTTCTGCTGGCAGCGGGACTGGTGATCTACAATATCCTGAAAATCGCCGTCACCCGGCGTACGGCCCAATACGGCGTTCTCCGGGCCATAGGCGCAGACAGGAGCCAGCTCTGCTTTCTGGTATCCGCCCAGGTTCTTCTTCTGTGTGCGGTAGGTATCCCCCTGGGCCTGCTGTTGGGAACTCTGTCGGCAAAGGGCATTCTCACCGCTGCCACAGGTCTGTTGTCCCCGAAAATTTTTTTGGCCCGTGATGCCGCAGAGCTGAACCGCCTGATTGTAGAAAATAGCGGCGGCAAGGTCCTGTTCCTGCTGACCAGCGCCGGCATTACGCTGCTCTTTGCCCTGATTGCCGCCCTGCCCGCGGCACTGTACGCAGCGCGGGTAACTCCCACTGTTGCGATGGCAGGCAGTAAAGTGAAAATCAAACGTCGGAGCCGAAAGAAAAAGAAAATCCACAATTTTGAGGCATTTTACGCCCGGCTTAATTTGAAGCGCAGCCGGGGTCGTACAGCCATCACCGTCCTGTCCCTGGTTATGAGCATCACGGTTTTCATCGCGCTCCAGGGGGCTGTGGGGCTGCTGGATACCGCCGGGGACGGTGTGACGGAACATTACGGAGACTACTCCATCACCAACGAATCTGCGGGATTTTCTCCAAAGGAGTACCAGGAACTAAGGGATAACACACAGGTAGAGGAACTGACCGCTATGCAGTTTTCCCTTTATGACCAGGGAGCAGACGGCTATCCGGTCGGGATCGGATTTGGATTCCCTCTCCAGCCAGCGGAGACCTTCCAGGTGTTAGGGCTGAACGAGGCTTACTGGGATAAGGCTTTTTCCACTCTGCCATCGGAGATTCTCGAAAAGCTGAAATCCGGGAAGGGCTGTATGGTTCGTAACCCTCTGCCATTGGTCTTTGAAGGCCAGGAGATTCCCCGCACCAGCATACAGACAGGGGATGTCATCACCGTGGCAGGTCAGGAACTGGAAGTGCTGACTACCCTGAATGGCTATGATACTTATTTGAGCGTGGGAAACAATGGATTTGTAAACGGTATTCAGGTCGTTGTGAATGAACATCTGTATGCTGCTCTCACCGGAAAAACGACGTATAACTGGCTGCTGCCAGATTTAGCGGAAGGAGTTGACCGAAAAGGATTTGACGATACTGTGGAAGCTCTGGCTGGACGGATTCCCGGCACACTTTGGCTGTCCTACGAGGATACAGACCGGCAGTTGGCAGAGAGTTTCCAGCAGATTCAATTTCTAGCCTGGGGTTTGATTTTGTTTATAGCGCTGATCGGTTTACTGAATATCATCAATACCGTCTATACAAACATCCATACCCGCGTTGCAGAAATTGGTATGCAACGGGCTATTGGCATGAGCGCAGGAAGTCTGTTCAAAGTATTCTTGTGGGAAGGAGCCTATTATGGTTTGTTCGCAGCAGGAATCGGAAGTTTGGCCGGATATATATGCACGATTTTCGTAGAGGCCGCAAATACGGATACCATTCAGTTGGTTGCCATTCCCGTTATCCCAATCGCTGAGGCAGCCATACTTGCGCTCGGAGCCTGCCTGCTGGCAACGTGTATTCCATTAAGAAGAATCAGCAAAATGAGTATCGTGGATTCTATCGAAGCGGTTGAATAAAAGAATTGGCCTGCCATACGACGGCTTTCGATTTCTCGAAAGCCGTCCTTTTTGTATGCAAAGGCGGTATTGTCACCGTCACCATCCCCTGCCCATCATTCTTTAATAAGCCACAATCTTCTGCACCGCATGTGATACCGGATAATTCGTATTCCCATAGATGCCTCTGCGCCATCCGGCATACTGCGCTTCAGGATCGTAATTGCGCCCGTTAATCCTCACCCATGCATGACGGGTGTATCCATCCGCGGCCCGATCCCTGGAACCGCGTACCCGTCCGCATATAATATAAGGCTGATAGCCGATCTCTTCTGCCAGCGCTGCAAACGCACATGCAAATCCATAACAGTTGCCGGATTTCGAAGAAAGCATATCGTATGCTGTCTGTCTCTGCCAGCCGGACGCATTCAGATTCGGGTATTTTACTGCATAACGAAAGCTGCCGCCTGACACATACGACCAGCATGCATTCAGTTTCTGGGACTTTGTCATGCGGTCGTTTGTCACAGATGCCACTGTCTGCATTACTTTTATCTTTAATCTGGATTGCTCATTATCCTTTGCCGCTCCGTTCGCGCGAAATGTAATTCCCTGCCAGGTAGTACCGCTCTTAACCTTTCCGGTATGGGTGGCATAATACAGTTTCTTACCGATGATCTGCCAGCCCTCTGCCGCTTTTCCCTGACGATCCGCACAGTAGTTCTTATTTCCAACGGTAACGATGCCTGTACGTTTTGATCTGGCAAGCCGTCCGTTGCGGTGAAAAATATAATACTCTCCATCGATTTCCTGCGAACCTGTAGCCATACGGTTATTTTCCGGCAGAAAATAATACGTTGCTCCGTCGATTTCCTGCCAGTCAGACAGCAGTACTCCTTCCGAATCGCTGTAATACCTTTTACTGCCCTGATTGATCCATTGTTCTGTCAGCAGGACTCCGTCCCTGTCAAAATAATATCTGTTACCATCGATCTTTTGCAGTCCGGTCAGCGTCTCTCCGCTTTGTTTTGAAATATAATAGGTCTGATCTTCCATTTCCTGCCAGCCGGCTGTCATCCGGCCGCTGGAAGGAGAAAAATAACGCTTTTCCTCTCCGATCTGCTGCCAGCCCGTAAGCATTTCTCCCGTCTGAGGAGAAAAATAATATATCCCATCTTCCAGCTCCTGCCGGCCGGTGAGCATTTCTCCGGTCTCTGGCTCAAAGTAATAAGATTTGCCGTCGATCTCCTGCCAGCCGGTAAGTACGGCGCCTGTCTCTGCCGAAACATAATATCTGCGTCCCCCGATCTCCCGCCAGCCGGCTGTCTGACCGACAGTTTGGGCATATGTCTGTTCCTTTTGATACGCTCCCGGCAAATCGGCGCCTGAAACGACAGATCTGGCGCTGCACAGGATAAAAATTGTAATCAGACCGCATACAACATTTTTCATAACTCTGTTATTTATCATCATTTTGTATCTCCATTATTCTTCTGTCGTCCGCCGTCCGGCAAACTGTGATTCTGACAAAATTATCGTAACCGCACCGCTATTTTTCTGTCAGCCGCCATCCGGCAAACTATGATTCTGACAAAATTATCGTAATTGCACTGCCCTGCGTCGGACAGATATCCGCAGGCAGCAGCAGGGAAAATCCTTCCTGATCATCCGCAGGGGACACCGGAAACGCTTCATAGCAAAGGTCTTCCCCGATCTTTACAAAAATTCTGGAATTCGTAGTCAGCTGACTGGCAGGTATGTTCCCTGTTACTTTTGTATATTCCCCCTGGTTCACGATCTGTAAATCCACCGGCTCCACGATCGTGCCGTCAACGGCAGGTTTCACTGCCGGCGCTTCCATATAAGGAGCTTCTTTTGCCATATCCGGCAAAAAACGTTCCGCCCGTTCGATCAGCAGCGTATCCGCCTGACGCGTTGTCAGGTCCTGCATCTGATAAGGCAGCGCCCGTGAAAAATACGCTTGTTCAAAAACTTCGGCAAGATAAGGCAGCAAAGCGTTCCCAAACGAGTCCCGATACATCACAAGGCTGCCGGTTCCGTTCGAACGGGTGCTGATTTTCGGGTCAAAATTACTTTGCGTTTTTTCACAATACGCAAACTGCGGAGACGGTTCATAATAAATCTCTTCCTCATTTTCAATTGCCGCAGGATATAACATACGATCCAGATCGCCCTGAAAATCTTTTCTGACCGTACAGCTTCTGTCCGCATACGACGGATGTTCCAGTCCCATGCATGTCAGAATCTCATCCGCCGCCATTGCCGCGCCTTCGTTGTTCCAGTGAGAATCCCTTTTATGATAAAGGATCTCATTTTCACTGCGCAGCCTCTCATATAAGTCAATATAGTTCACGCGTTCCGCCTGCAGATATGGTTTTAAACGCTCCATATTACTCTTGTTTGTACGGAACGGCTGATAGTAGTATGGCATATACTCTCTGTATAATGAATTTTTATTCGGCGCTATCATAAACGCAAACTCCGCGCCGTTGTTATTTGCATATTCCTGGATCATCGCCATCGTATGCGCCACGTCAAACAGCTGTCTTTGCGTCATTTGGCCGGTTCCCTGAAAATCCTCCAGAGAATCTTTATAAAACAGCCATCCGTCCGTTCCGGTAATCACTCCTGTCTGTGCGGACACGCCAAACAGCTTTCCTAAAAGCAGCGCATATCCGGTCACACATTCGTTTCGAAATGCAAAATGATCTTCAAACCATGCTCCGGCATCGCTTAGGACATGCACGTTGATTCCTTCTACATTCATCAGAACCGGCGCTTTGGCCGTTTCCCTGTTTTCCGACGATTGTTCCACGCCTGAAAGCAACAGTCCGGCCGATGGGAACAGGCAGATAAGAATAAACAATGCTATATAAATCCGATATTTATTTTTCATATTCGACCTTCCCTCATACAATAGTCCGGAGCCTAAAACCGAAAATAAATAAACGGATGATAGGTACTTCCGGCAAGATTCAGCATACAGAGAATCAGTACAGCCAGCGAACATGGCCAGAGTATCTTCTGCAGTCTTTTTGCCTGTCCAGCCTGCTCCATAACCGGCAAAGACGCTACGATCCCAGCCGCAAATGCCGTCAGATGCAGCGGTGTCAGCAACGATCGTACCAGACACATGGAAACATTGTCAACCTGCATTCCCGCAAACATCTTCAACACCCAGCCCGCTCCCTGACTCATGCTGTCCGCACGGAAAAACACAAACCCTGTCATCACTGCCACAATCACATAAATATGCGCGGCTATCTTTCGAAAACCTTTGGTTTCTTTCCGGAAAAACGGCAAAAATTCCTCCATCATCAATAAACACCCATGAAACAGACCCCAGAATAAAAACGTGATATTCGCGCCATGCCAGATACCGGTACAGGCAAATACAATCAGTTTGTTGACGCAGGTGCGCGCCCGACCTTTCCGGCTGCCGCCAAGAGGTATATACAAATAGTCCCGAAACCATCCGGATAAGGAAATATGCCATCTTCTCCAAAAATCCCGGATAGACGACGCTCCGTAAGGATAACGAAAATTCTCCCTGAAATGGAATCCGAACATATGACCCAGCCCGATTGCCATATCACTGTATCCGCTAAAGTCAAAATAAATCTGCAGCATATAGGCAGCCGCACCCAGCCAGGCTGCAAAGATGTTTATCTGTTCCATCGGCGCCGAAAATAACGTATCGGCGATGACGCCCATATAATCGGCAATCAGCACCTTTTTTCCCAATCCGGCAATCCATCGGCGGATTCCTCCCGCTATCTCATCCGCGTGGCAGCTGCGGCTTACCAGTTCTTGTTCAACGTCATGATATTTTACGATTGGCCCCGCGATCAGCTGCGGAAACAGCGAGATATACAATAACACGATTCCAAAGTTTTTCTGCGCAGCCGCTTCGTTGCGGTACACGTCTATCACATACGACATTGCCTGAAACGTAAAAAAGGAAATGCCGACCGGAAGCGCCACATGCGGAACCGGCAGGCCCAGTCCGGTTATATCATTGATCAGGCTCGTCAGAAACGCCGCGTATTTAAAGATGCAAAGCAGCGCCAGATTGGTCAGTACGACAACAGCAAGTATCGTTCTGCCATGCGTTCTGCACCGGCAGATCCATAATGCGCATATGTAATGAAACAGTGACGACGCTATCATCAAAAACACATAAACCGGCTCTCCATATGCATAAAAAAGCAGGCTGACTGCCAAAAGCAGAACATTTCTGCCTGTAACGGATGGCAGCAGCCAGTAAGTCAGCAATACAACCGGAAGAAAGATACTAATAAATACAAGTGAACTGAAAACCATCTGAACTTCCTCTAAAAGAACATCGATTTAAAACTTCAAATCGACGCCGTATAATATTTCGCATCTTTGAACTTGTTATAAACGCTTTTCAGGCTGTTTCTTTTCTTTAAATAATATTTTCCGGAAGATTGGGCAGCGTATTTATCCATATTCGGATCGCAGACATACCATTTGCCGCCGATTTTAATCTCCACCCACGCATGTTTCTGAAGATCGCCGCTAAACCCGTTCGTCTGGCCGATACCGATGCGCGTCTGATAGCCGGTCGCTTTATTCGCGAGGAATGCATAAGCCGCCGCATAATGATAACAGCTTCCCTTCTCCTCTTTGAACATTTCAAGGGCATAATCTTTTTCCCATCCGCTATATGCTTCAAATCCCACTTTTCGACCATAGTCATATTCTTTTTGGATATAGGTAAACAGCTTTTTTAGTTTCTTTTTTGCACTGTCATCTGATTTTACCTGCTTTTCTACGATCTTTGCCGTTTTCTCTTTCAGATCGTCGCCTGCCGAAGCTGCCTTTGCCGCCTGCGCCCATACGCCTGATACCATACATACGGCCAGTACGAATACGGCCAGTTTTTTTAAGTAATTTCGTGTCTTTTTCATTTTTCGCTCCTCCCTGATTCTGCTCCCATAAAAATTTCGATACCGCTGTCGGGTTTAAACGTGTAAACGATAAAATTTTCGTATGTCAGAATACCATCCCTGCCTTTGCCATAACAGCTTGCATAATATCTGGCCTTTTTCGGACTGCCGATATATTTTTTCAGATCAGAAAAAGGTTTTTCATATTTTGCGGTCTTACGAATTTTTTGTGTCTTTGCTTTGTTATATTTCCCGCCTGCCTGAAAACAATAGAACTTCTCTTTCAGGACGACGATACCTGTGACCATTTCTCCGGTCTTGTCAAAATAATATTTTTTATCGTCTGACCAGCCGCTGACTGCTTTTCCGTCCTCATCCACATAAAATCTGCGAAGCGTTCCGTCTTCTGCTTCGATTTTAACAATTTTTGCTTCGGACGGCTGCAGCAGTCTGCCTTCTTCATCGAATACATAATACGTACCGTCGATCCTGCAGCTGCAAACAGATGCCATTCCGTCTTCATCGAAATAAAACGTACCTTCCTCTGTTGTAATCCAGCTGTCAGTCACCGGCTGATCGTTTTCGTAATAACGATAACGCCCGTCTTCCCTGACAAGCCCTTCTGTCTCCGCATCGTTTTCCTGCTGCATAAGAGCCATATCGTCCTGCAGCGCCCCTGATACTGAAACCAGATCCGACTGCAGCCCGCATACGGTTACTGCCGCGCAAAACAGGATACCAAACATTTTTTTTGCCATCTCTCTCCCCTTTTTCTAAATAATTGTTCTGACCCATTGTCAGGTTCCCTTTTACCAGTTATCTACAGACAGCAGTGTATAAGCGCTGCTGCCAAGTCCGATTTCTTCTGCATATTCCAACGCATATTCTCCGTTTCGCAATTCAATCTGATCGATAAACAGCTCATAACCGTCTGTCATATAAACAAGATCCACACAGGCCTGATCGAGCGCAACCGGATCCGCTGATGCCAATATTCCAATGTCATGCACATCTGGTTGTCCGGGATCTCCGTCACAGCTGCATTCCGCCGAAAAACGATTCATCACATTCATATATAAAAGATTTTCGTTTAACGCGTCAGCCACGGATTTTCCAGCTTCTGCCATCGATTCTAAAATCGCGTCCAGCTCTGCGATCTGAATCTTATCATGACTGTTTCCTGCCGAATAAATCAGACATTTTCCTTCGCCGGAACTCATATCGATCGAAATATTTTTTACTGCTCCTCCAAAACCGGTCACTTCATTTCTGTGAAAATGTGAAATGACCAAAAAACCGTCAAATTCGGAAAAATGCGCCCCCACATAATTTTCCTTCAAATGCACGCCTTCATTTACCGGAAGCGCTAACGAACCGTCTTCATCCATCTGCAGCACCTTTGCAATGTCTGCGAATCCGGAATCGGTCTTTGTATCCTGCGGAATATCCGCGCTGCATTCTACCAGCGTACCGTTTACATATTGTACCAGATCCCGAAGCAGCGCCGGTTCCAGACATTTTTTGTCCGTCAGTTCTTTCATCGCAACCGCAACAGCCGTACGGCTGCCTTCTACTTCCCTGTCAGCGGACTGATACAGCCGCAGCATGGAAGACGGCGAAATTTCCTCTGTCATATATACGACAGGCACCGCGTCTTCATACTGCTTTAGTTCCGCTTTCTGCTCCGTCTGCCCGTCTGCCGGATCAGCCGCCGTCTCTGCTGTCTCCGCTTTTTGCTCCGTACGGTCGGTTTCCGTATCCGCAGATGTCTGTACAGCCTCATCTGCTGGCGGACCCGGATTACAGGCGCACATTCCCATCCCCAATACGATACATAATAAAACTACCCTTTTTTTCATATGTCTGTTAACTCCGGTAATCTGCATTTATTTTCACATAATCATACGTCAGGTCACATCCCCATGCTTTTGCCGAAACGCTGCCCTGATTCAGATTTATGTTAATATTTATCTCATCTTCAGAAAGAACCTCTGCCGCCGCCGCTTCATCAAATGCCAGTCCGTTTCCATTTTGACAAACCATGACGCTGCCCTTTGCCGAGGCCAGCTCCACGTCGACTCTGCTGACATCCAGATCTGTCTGCGAATAGCCAAGCGCACATAAAATACGTCCGCAGTTCGCATCAGCGCCAAACATCGCGCTTTTTACAAGCGAAGAACCGATCACACTCTTTGCAGCGGCAATCCCCGTATCCAGATCCGGCGCGCCCGTACAGGTACACTCCAGCAATTTTTCAGCTCCTTCTCCGTCTTTTGCAAGCATTTTGGTCAGATGCAGCATCACCAGATAAAGCGCTTTGTGAAACGCATCATAATCTTCGTTTTCTTCTGTAATTTCCGAATTCCCGGCCTGCCCATTCGCGAGAATACATACCATATCATTTGTGGAAGTATCCCCGTCGATACTCAGACAGTTGTATGTAACTTTCACGATATCCTGCAGCGCTTTTTGCAGCAATGGCACTGAAACTGCCGCGTCTGTCGTTATAAAGTTCAGTGTCGTGGCCATATTTGGATGAATCATCCCGCTTCCCTTTGCCATGCCCCCAAGCCGGCACACCTTTCCGTCCAGCTGAAACGATACTGCCACTTCTTTTTTTACTGTATCCGTCGTCATAATCGCAGTCGCTGCTTCACCATGATTTTGCGGCGACATACCGGATACCAGCTGCCCGATATGATCCGCAATCGGTTCGATCGCAAGCGTCTGCCCAATCACACCCGTAGATGCCACAAGCACTTCTTCCGGCGTAATTTTCAGCTGGTGTGCGGTAAGCTCGCACATATTCCACGCTTTTTGCTCTCCGTCCGGATTGCACGTATTCGCATTTTTACTATTTACAATAACAGCTCTGGCCTTCCCGCCGGTCGCGTCCAGATTTTTCTTTGTCACCAGAATCGGCGCTCCCTTTACTTTATTCGTCGTATATACGGCCGCTGCATGACAGAGATTCTCGCTGTAAATAATCCCCAGATCATTCTTTTCGGGATTGTGGTCCAGACCGCAATGACAGCCGTTTGCTGCAAATCCCAAAGCCGCGCAGACGCCTCCCTCTACATATTCATACCCTGCTTCCTGTAGTAACTGCATATTCTCCTCCTCGTTCCTGTTCCGATATCTGTTTACAAGTTTACAAATACCATCTTCTGTTACCTTGATCTGGGACATATTATATCGCGCGTTGTATGGAAATTCAATAGATAACAAATTTTCTATATAGATTTGTATATTTTTTCTAATTTGCTGCATACTGGATAAGGTCAATAGGTTAGTTTTCAGAAAGGAGATTTTATTATGAACCCAGATGAAGTCATTTGCAGCTGTCTGAACGTTACAAGAGGCATGATACAGGAAGCTGTCCATAACGGAGCCAAAACGCTCGAAGAGGTACAGGATGCGACCAGCGTCGGTACGGTCTGCGGCGCATGCGTGGAAGAAGTGGAAAAGATAATTGCCGAACTGACAGGTAAATAA
This sequence comes from uncultured Eubacterium sp., assembly GCA_910577225.1. Classification (GTDB taxonomy): domain Bacteria; phylum Bacillota; class Clostridia; order Lachnospirales; family Lachnospiraceae; genus Eubacterium_J. The sequence continues at coordinate 89,084 of CAJTMV010000006.1, forward strand.
AACTTTATAAGCATAAAAAAACAGGATTTTCAGGAAATGCCGTTTCTGAAAAATCCTGTTTTTTAATCTCATCCGTCGCTGATCCTCTTTCGATATTTCACACTTTTTTGAAACAATAAAAATATTTTAGAAATTTCTAAAAATATGTTGCTTTTCTACAAATTATTGAGTATGATAATCACAATCATATTTTAAATCTGAATGATTTACCGACACAATTCGTTTGCCTGTTTATGCAAATCATCCAACTTTTAATCTATGTAATGTTTAAAAAGGGAAAGAGAGGTATTTGATTATGGGACAGAAAACCAAAATGATCGTTGACAAAGATTTCAAACTGGCCGATATCGACGACCGGCTGTACGGTTCGTTTATCGAGCATCTGGGCAGAGCCGTTTATACCGGCATCTATCAGCCTGGACATGCCAGCGCAGATGAAGAAGGGTTCCGCAAGGATGTGATCGATCTTGTAAAGGAACTGAACGTACCTATTATTCGTTATCCGGGCGGCAACTTTGTGTCTAACTTTTTCTGGGAAGACAGCGTAGGTCCAAAGGAACAGCGCAAAAAAAGACTGGATCTGGCATGGCGTACGATGGAAAGCAACGAAGTCGGACTGGGTGAATTTGCAAACTGGTGCAAAAAAGTCAATTCCGAAATTATGATGGCTGTGAATCTCGGCACAAGAGGAACCGCAGACGCTCTGAATCTGCTGGAATACTGCAATCTGGACACCAATACTTATTACGCAGACTTAAGAAGACAGCACGGCATCGACAAGCCATACGGCATTAAAACCTGGTGTCTCGGCAATGAAATGGACGGTCCGTGGCAGATGGGTCATAAAACAGCGACCGAATACGGCCATCTGGCAGCGGAAACAGCCAAAGCGATGAAAACCATGGACGATTCTCTGGAATTTGTCGTATGCGGCAGCTCCAACGTTGAAATGCCGACATTCCCGCAATGGGAGGCATCCACACTGGAAGAAGCATATGAATACGTTGACTATATCTCCCTGCATCAGTATTACGGAAACCGCAAAAACGATACCGCCGACTTTTTCGCAAAGACACAGGATCTGGAAACATTCCTGCACAGCGTTATTTCTACCTGCGATTTTGTCAAAGCGAAAAAACGCAGCAAAAAAGATATCTGCCTGAGCTTTGACGAATGGAACGTATGGTATCATACCATGGACGCCGACAACGACGAAATGGCCAGAAAGCCATGGCAGACCGCGCCGCATCTGCTGGAAGATATTTACAACTTTGAGGACGCGGTATTAAACGGACTGATCCTGATTACTTTCTTAAAACATGCGGACCGTGTAAAAATTGCCTGTCTTGCACAGCTGGTCAACGTAATTGCTCCGATTATGACAGAAACCGACGGACCAGCATGGCGCCAGACAATTTTCTATCCGTTTTTACATGCATCCAAATACGGCCGCGGCGTATCGCTGACACCGGTTATATCTACCGGCACGCACGATACGACACAGCACTGCAACGTAACAGATATCGAATCCGCAGCTGTGTACAACGAAGAAAAGGGCGAAGTAACCATATTTGCCGTAAACCGCAATACCGAATCTGACATTGAATTTGAAGCAGATATCCGCGGTTTCGAAGGCTGGCAGGTGAAAGAGTATATCGTAATGGAAAGCGACGATATGAAAGCTGCCAACTCTGCGCAAAACTGTCCGGTCGTTCCTAAGACACGTACGGATTATACTCTCGAAAACGGAATGTTCCATACTGTTATGAAAAAATGTTCCTGGAATGTGATTGTATTTTCCAAATAATAACATTAAACTGGAAATTCTGTCACAAATTTTGTTATCGTCAAGATAACCACAAATTTAATCATTTAACAGCTGAATAACAAAAAAGTGATTTGCGATATTATCGTAAATCACTTTTTTGTTTATTAACATGTATAGATTGCTTTATTTATTTGATATTTATAAATCTCAGATGTACTTTTAAGCTATATTATATTTCTTTAACGTCGCAAATAAATATAATTTTATACGTTGACAGAATAATATGAGTCTTTTAAGAAAAAATATGCCAAATTATAAACTCCATGTTAAATTATCAATATCATCCAACAATTTGAAAGAGCTACAAATGAAAATATTTATAGAGAGGCAAGATATGTAATCAAACATATCAAGAGAAAAGTTTATGAAATATTCCCAACATGCGATTATAAGAAAAAAGAATAACTACGTAATTCTGGGCAATACCAATACCGGAAAATGGATTAGAATTAGTCAAAAATTATATAACATATTTGAAAAATTTTTATATCTGAATAATTCACAAAAGGAAATTGATTTTAAAGAAATCGAAAAGTTGATTCAAACATTAACTGATCTTGAAGTGATTACCGACTATGACAATAATCCGGAAGAAAAACTCCGTTCTGTAACCTTTTCAATTACAAATCGCTGCAATTTACAATGTATGCATTGTGGATATTCAGCTGATCCAAATAATGAATACGAATTAAGCAAAGAAAGTATCATTACAGTAATCTCGAAATTAAAGGACGTAGATGTTTTTGCAATAACTGGTGGAGAACCTATGTTTCACAGAAATTTCCCATCAATTGCAGAGTATATTGGAAAAAATGTATCTGGAAAAAAGATGTTAATGACAAATGCCACCCTGATTACCGAAAACAATGTTGATTTAGTTATTAATAATTTTGACGGAGTTGCTATCAGCCTTGATGCCGCGTCGGAATCAACGTGTGATAAGATGCGAGGAATAGGAGTTTTCCAAAAAGTAATATCCTCCATAAAAATACTCCAGAAAAAGAATTTTAGAGATATTTCTTTATCATTTACAGAAACCGCGTTAAACCGGCATGAAACAGAACAATTTATAAACTTATGTAAAGAACTTGAAACGGAACCAGCCATCAGAAATTTTTTGTCTGTAGGCAGAGGATATGCCAACAGAGATCAATTAGTTCTCAATAACATAGAATCACACCATCCAGGTAATCATTTAAGCACTAAAGAGATTTCCGAATATAGAAAAAGACTTGTTATGACAACAAGGTGTGGCGCAGGTATTGATCGTTTGTATATACAATTTAATGGAGATATATATCCGTGCCCTGTTTCAGGGATAAACGAAAAAATGAGAATGGGAAATATAAATAATATAGATGATTTTCATAAATTTATGTCAAAAAAAGATGAATTGGAAGGATACCAGTACTATACAGATATTTCTTTAAAAAAAATAGGTAAATGCAGCAAATGTGATGTAAAAGATTTCTGCTGGAGATGTATACAAGAATATTATTCAATATTTCCAGACGGAAAAGAAGAATCAAAAGAATGTATTGATCGATGGAAATTTTTAAATTCCATTGTTTGGGGAGATTAAATTATGTTCGGTTTTAATGTATGGATAACTGAAAATTGTAATATGAGATGCAGTTATTGCTACGAAAATGGGAAAAATGACAGAGCTCTTCACATGTCTATAGAAATGTTGAACGAAACAATAGATTTTATTTGGACTAAAGCAAAGCAACAACCAAAAGATGTAGTAATAATTAATATTCATGGTGGCGAACCATTATTGGATTTTGACAAAGTAGTATATTTTGTGGAACATAGCCGGCAAAAATTAGCAAACTATAATGTTCTTTATAATATAATAACAAATGGAACTTTACTTGACGCAGAAAAGGCTAAATGGCTAAATGAATTTATGAATTCCATTTCTATTAGTTTAGACGGTAATGCTAATATGCATGATTTAAATCGAAAATATATTAACGGAAATGGAACTTATGCAGATATTATAAGAAATATAAATGAATGTAAAATAGATAAAAATAAAATAAGAGTAAGGATGACTGTAAATTCCAAAAATGTAGAAAATCTCTCATATAGTATTTCTCATATAGTAGAACTGGGGTTTCGAATGATTGTCCCTGGAATAGCATATGAGGATAAAAACTGGGATAACAAAAAAATAAAATTCTTGGAAAACGAACTCATGAAAGTTAAGTCCAGATATATCAGCCGAACAGATGTAATGATTGCTATGACAAATAAATCAGAAATTAAGCAAAAAGGTCTGTGCAGTGGAGGAATAACAAAGTTTGATATTCTGCCAAATGGAGATATTTATCCTTGTTCATATGTGTGCGGTTTAAAACAATACAGACTTGGAAATATATGTGAAAAATCCCCTATTAATACAGACCAATTGAAGAATCTATATTCTACTAATAATTCAGCATGTAACGGATGCACATATATAAAATATTGCCTGGCAACAAGATGCAAATACTTAAATAAATTGAACTCTGGAGATTATCATTTGCCATCTGAACTAATGTGCCAGATTGAAAATGTTAAATATAGAGTATGCAGTTCTATGACTGGTATTTAGTCTTTTAAATATAATTTAAGAAATCAGGAGGAAAATGATATGCAAAAAATTACAGATTTTATTAATGATGAAGAGTTGGTTGTAAATGGTGAAGTTACTGGTGATTGCATGCACGACTGCAAACATAAGGTATCCTGGGTACTGCCAGGAATGAAAGATCTTGGATGTAAAATTGATTATGACGCATGGATAACTCCAGAACGATAAAATAATTTTTATTATCCATTAGTATCCGTCATAGAACTATTTAACTGTAAATGGGCAAAACATAATTATTTGACCATTATTTAATTTATACTATTTCATGATACATAAGATGTATATGATTCAAATCGGAACTTTAATCACATTATTTGCCCATTTATAGTTAAAAGGAGAAATACATGAGAATCGGAATTATTGATAGTGGGATTAACTGCACTGCACTAAAGAATCAAATTCAACAAAAAAATTTTACTAACTGTCCAAATCATTACACTGGAGATATAAATGGACATGGTACCATGGTTGCTAAGACAATTGAAAACTTTTCTGAAAGAGAAATTGAGATAATTTCAGCCAGAATATTCGACCAAACTCTTGCTGCAAACACAAAAACACTAATCAGTGCTTTAGAATTTCTTGATACCTTTGATTTAAGTGTCATTCATATGAGTCTTAGTGTTTCAACCAACATTATTCATGATCAATTAAGAAATATTTGTAATAAATTATTAAAAAAGGGAATAAAAATAGTTACTTCATATTCAAACAAATTCAATACAACGGCGTTAGAACAGGTAAATGGTGTGATAGTTGTACGTGGCCAATTTTTTAGAAATAGCAGCTTTTACCGTTTTAATGACAAATTAATGCAAGGAATTGCAGATAATTCTCCAATGTTAGTTCAATGCGGTGATAAGTGGTACCGTTTTTTTGATGGCAATAGTAAAGCGGCAGCACTTTTTACAAGTCATTTAATTCACTGTTATAATGATAATACACAAAAATTTGATATGGAGTTACTCAAATATCATGCAGATAAAAAAATACAGGAAATCAATACGTCTCTTAAAAGGGAATCAGACATTCAGAATTCGAAAGAGCTGGATGAAAAGTTTTATTGTAATGCAAATAAAGTAGATAATGCATTGACTGAGGTATTCAAGATTCAGGATAAATCTATTTTATACAAGCAAGACTGGCTATCTGCTCCTTTATTATTAAACGCAATGAAAGCGATTAGGATTATTCACCTCTTAGAAGATATATTTCTATGTAAATTTGATCTGAAACATATTTATCTTGAAGATTTTTATAATTACGAAATGTTTAAACAGTTTGTTAAACGAAATCTGATATAAAATAACAATTATTAAAAAAGATAACACCTATATGGAGAAAATAAAATGTTTTTAATATACAAACCTACAAAAATACATAACGGGCAAACCCTAAAATATAAATATGTACAACGATTTTATAAAGATCTTTTGATTAAAGAAAACAGAAAAACTATTCTAATTATAGTCTTTTTGTCTTTATTAAAGATCATTGTTGAATTGGTGCCGCCCATTCTTATGATCAAAGTACTGGACTATGCCATACCAGCTCATAAAATAGATTACATATTTTATTTAGGATTAGGAATACTATTATTTACTTTACTTGATTCTATCCTGAATTATTTTTTAAATAAATTATATTGCAAATTTGGTAATCATATTTATACTTATTTTCAGAAAAAATGTATCCACCATTTATTGGAAATGAGTGGAACATATTATAGTAATACTTCTAATGGAGAAATGTTTACTACCCTTTTTCAGGATATTTCAAATATTAAAGGATTTGTCTCAAAAACAGTATTTCAATTCATATCAGACATTATTCTGGCTATATGCATGTTTTGTTTTTTATTATATCTTCAATGGGATCTCCTGTTAATTATGGTTATTGTCCTTCCATCTGTCTACTTTTCTCAAAAATACTTTCAAGATATTCAGAAAAAGAAAGTCACAAAGTATAGGGAGAGTTATGGAAGAATTACCGGATTACTTGAAGATATGGTATCAAATACAATGGCTATGCTGTATAGCAAAGGAGAACATTTTTTCGCAAAAAAATACTACCATCATATAAAAGAATTTACCCAAAATGACTTGGAAATTGAATTAGTATACGCTAAAAATGATGGTATATTAAAATTTTTATCCGCTTTGATTAATATCATAGTTCTTTTGTATGGTGGAATAAAGATTGTCACAGGAAATCTGACAATAGGTGGATTTATGGCTTTTAATATGTATTCATCTAAATTAGCAATACCATTATTCGAAGTATCTGCTGTTCTTATAGAATTCCAGACAAGAAAAGTATCGTTGCAAAAAGTATATCAATTTCTGGATTTTCCTGGATTAAAACAAAAAGACAAAAGGGAAATAGGAATTAGAGAAAATTGCAACAATATTTCATTTCAGCAGGTAGATTTTTCATATAAAAAAAATCATGTGTTGAAAGAAACCAATTTAAATTTTTCGCCAAATAGCATAAATGTAGTAGTCGGAGAAAGTGGCACTGGAAAATCTACGATTGTATCACTACTTTACCGCTTTTGGAATGTTCAAAATGGTGTTATAAAAATAAATGATACAAACATTGAGGAATATGATATTGAATATCTTCGAGAGCAAATTACTGTCGTAAGCCAGGATATGTATTTATTTAATGATACCATATTCAACAACATTGCACTGGGATCTGCTAAGGATAATAGCGCTGTCATGAAAGCTGCAAATGCAGCCTGTATACATGATTTTATATTGTCTTTACCAGCTGGATATGATACGCTAATTGGAGAAAAAGGTATGAAATTATCCGGAGGTGAAAAACAGCGAATCTGTCTCGCAAGAGCGTTTCTTCGAGATACGCCTATATTGATTTTAGACGAAGCAACATCTGCTTTAGACTCTTTTATAGAAAAAAAGATTTGGGACAATATAAAGAAACTGTCATGTACTAAAACAATTATTCTTATTACGCACAGATTAAATTCCATTACGGATGCAGATTGTATTTTTGTATTGAATAACGGAAAATGTATTGACAAAGGCAAACATCAGGATTTAATAAACTCAAATGCTTATTATCAAAAACTATACAGAAAAGGCAGCTACAATGAAAATAAATTTCATACCCAAATAACATAAAAAAATTAAATGTAATGATAATTTTTATATAATAGTGTCAATGGATCTGATTATTGATTTATTTAAACTGCGTTTTGCGACCTTGAGGAAAGAATCCGGAAAAATCTATTATCTTATCTCACCACAAGAACACATCGTGACTAACGCTATAGGCAACTCTTTTAAAAACAACAAATAATAAAGAAAGCAGGTGGAACATATGGCAGACAAACCGATGATTTATGTCGATGACGTGTCAAAATCATACCATAATGGAGAAATAACCAGCCAGGTATTCAATCACATCAGTTTTACCGTTGAAAAAGGAGAACTCGCCGCAATAACCGGAGATTCCGGAAGCGGTAAAACCACGCTGATGAATCTTCTTGGAGCGCTGGATTCGCCGGACAGCGGACGAATTTTTATACATAACAAAGAGATCTCAAATATGAAAGCAGAACAGCGTACCCTGTACCGCAGAGAACATATCGGCTTCATTTTTCAGGATTACAACCTGATTCAGGTATTAAATGTTTACGAAAATATTATGCTGCCGTTACAACTGGGGCATAAACCGGCGAATGAGAAAACCATCAACTTTTTGCTGGATAAATTACATTTAACAGAAAAAAAATATTGTCTTCCTTCGCAATTATCCGGAGGAGAACAACAACGTGTCGCAATTATCCGCGCGCTGATACATCAACCGGACCTGATTCTGGCAGACGAGCCGACCGGTAATCTGGACAGCAAAAACACTGTCATCGTCGTAAAGCTGCTTGCTGCGCTTTGCAGGCAGTTTCAGCATACCACAGTCCTTGTCACACATAACATGCAAATTGCAAAACTATGCGATCGAAGAATTATTATCAAAGACGGCAGCATAAGACAGGAAAGGTGAATGCGATGAAACAAAATATACAGTATTTATGCAGAAAACTGGCTGTAAAAAAACTGTTGGAAAGCAAAGCGCAGACAATCTGCATGATTGTGTCCGTCATTTTGACTACCGTTTTATTTACGACGGCATTTTCTGCTATTTTCTATTTTAAAGACAGCATAAGAAAAGTCGTGATGGAAAACGCTTCCTGGACTGCGCATGGAGCAGTTGCCGAAGTAACGGACGAACAATATGAGACAATGAAGCAAAATCCCGACATTTCTGATATCAGCTGCTATCAGCATCTGGGGTTTTTAAAAGAAGAAACGCAGGATGAAGTGGTCGAAATAGAGTATAGTGAAGATACCATTGCCAAATGGATGAATTTTGGTCTGTCCTGGGGCAGGATGCCTTCGGAAAAATACGAAGTAGCGCTTTCACAGCAGCTTCTGACCAGCAAAAACATGCCTTCGGATTCTTCCGCAGAAGGAACACCCATTCATTTGCGGTACGAAATAAATGGAACGCGCAAAGAAGGCGATTTTATCGTAAGCGGCGCCTATGAAAAAAAGCCGACTTCCAATGAAGTGTTGTTTGTATCACAGGCATTTTTTGAAGAGGAGCTTTTACAGGTATCCGGCGAGGAAAACAGGGATTCCATGCTCGGAAAAAGAGTTGTGGAAGTCATGTTTCCAGACACTTCCCATATAGATAAAAAAATGGAACAATTTGTCACACAAACAGGCGTACAGGACCATACATGGTTCCTAAATCCTGCTTATGCTGACAATTCGCAAACAGATCCAGGTATTGCCGCTGCCATAGTATTCGTATTGTTTTTAATTATGTGCTGCGCTTATTTTATTATCAGCAATATTTTTTATATTTCCGTAATGCAGGATACCCGGTTTTACGGCTCTCTGTCAACGCTGGGGTTTACGAAAAAAGAGATACGCCGGATGATTCGCATAAAATCAGATGTTTTGTGCCTGTTTTCCATCCCTGTCGGATTAGCATCCGGTTTTTTGCTTGTCAGAAGTTTTCTCCCAAAAATCATGCAGCCGTTTATCACCATAGACATCCGGGATATCCCGGGTCCTCTGATGTTTGTCTCCGCCGCGGTATTTGCTTACGTCACCGTACGCATCAGCTGCCGGAAACCTGCCCGTATGGCAGCGGAAATGTCTCCGATTCAGGCCAAAAGATATGTATCGGTAACATCCGGAAAGAAAAAATTTTCCAGAAATGGCCACAAAATATGGGTGATGGCATGGAAAAATGTTACAAGGGAACGCCTGAAAAGCGTTTGCATTATCTGCTCTGTTATGATTTGCATCGTACTGGCATCTTTTTTCTACACCATGTCCAGGGGATTGGATATGGATATCTATTTACAAAATGCAATCCGTAATGATTTCATTGTAGGAGGAAGCAGCTATTTTAACCGGATGGAACCTGATCCATCGGCAATCGACGCAGTCCTGTTGCAGACATTAAAACAGGCCGACGGTATTACCCAGTCCGGCGGCGCATGTATGTGTGAGCTGGATGTTCCTCTGGACGACAAAGCATATCAAAAACTTCTGGAGATCGCAGGAGAAGATTATTTTTATGAGGACGGCGTAATGCACAACACGCTCGTTTACGGACTGGACGATTATATTTTCAGCCAGATGACTGCCACAAACGGTACTCTGGATCCGGAAAAATTTCAGACAGGTAATTATATCGTAGTCAGCGGTTTCTTTCAAAGTCCCGACAACGAAAGCTGCTATGAACCCGGCGACAAACTGAAACTGCCTGTCGGCGGCAGGATTGTGGAATATACCGTAATGGCTGTCAGTGAACTGCCATACGACTACACAGTCCGGCATCGCTACGCAGACAGCGTCGAACTATATCTGCCGTCACAGGAATGGATGATGCAGATGCAGTCACAGGATTACTATATGTATGCCTTCGATGTCACAAAAGAGTGCCAGCCGCAATGGGAAAATCAGTTATCCGATCTGGCAGACAGCGGACGTGAATTTGCCTATCAGTCCAAATCGACCTTTCGAAAACAATTTCAGGGATTTTCAGAAGGATTTCTTTTGCTTGGCATTGCCGTCAGCACCATTCTTGGCGTCATAGGACTTATGAATTTCATAAATGTCCTGTACAGCAGCATTTATGACAGACGTCATGAGCTGGCTGTTATGCAGAGCATGGGAATGGGAACCCGTCAGGTATATGGAATGCTGATCGCAGAAGGCGGTTATTATATGCTGACAGCATGGATTTGCGGCATCCTTTTCAGTCTGCCAGTCGCATATTATATGATGGTCTCTCTGTCTGACATCCGGTATTTTCACTACCGGTTTTATCCGCAGATATTTCTGATACCTGGGCTGATCGGATGTCTGACAGCGCTATGTGTGCCGTGTTTCATATTTTACACAATGAATAAAAAAGAAGACCTTATTCATCGGCTGCGCTCAGGCCAAAGATAAACAAAAAAGTCTCAAAATAAATTGAAATTTCCGCGAATATCCTGTAAACTATGTAATATCACCATGAGATATTTTACTCTGCCTTCCCCGGTCAGGAGCAGACAGGGTATACCGGAAGGAGCAGACAAACATGAAAAAAGCAATGAACCAATCCACACTGACCATGATTCTAAACGGGATATCTATTCTCGCCCTGATCTTTATGGGTTTCGCTCTGTTTTCAAACAGCCACATACGTACCTTGTTAAACAGCGCGAATGAAGAACGGTTTAACCTGACTTATAATGCCAACCGTTTTATGAACGGTTCCGCATACCTGACCAATGAAGTCCGTGCTTTTGCAGCAACCGGCATACAGGAACACTATGATAACTACTGGAAAGAAGTCAACGAGTTAAAAAATCGGGACCTTGGCGTTGCGGCCATGCAGGAAATCGGAATTACTGAAGACGAACAGCACATGATCGACGATATGTTCGCCTTGTCCAACGAACTTGTTCCATTGGAAGAAAAAGCCATGAATCAGGTAACTGCCGGCGATCGGGAAAGTGCCATCAATTATGTAAACGGAACCGATTACAACAGTGCCATTGCACAGATCAGCGCCCTGAAAGAACAATTTCTGACCGCGCTGGATACAAGAACAAAGGCTCGCCTGGATGACCTGAACGGGCAGGCTGCTTTCATTCGGGTGGTAATGTCCGCTACCCTGTTTCTGATTGCAATCATTCAGCTGATGATTATGTTCGTTACAAACAAACGGGTAATGCGGCCTGTTGTAGCCGTCCGTGATCAGATGGGAGAAATCTCAAACGGGAATCTGTCCGCTGCGTTTTCTCTGGAACCAGATACTTCTGAAATCGGAATGCTTGTCGCATCCATCCATGAGACAAAGCAGGAATTAAAAAAATACATTCAGGATATCGATCATACATTATCGCAAATGGCACAGGGATCCATGGATCTTTCGATCGGCAACGACTATCGCGGCGAATTTCTGCCGATTCAAAATGCCATGCGTCAGATTATAGATTCTTTGAACCATGCGTTGTCACAGATTCGTACGACAGCCGAGCATGTGTCCGCCGAATCCGAACATATGGCATCCGGAGCAGAAAGCCTGTCCAACGGTACTGTTCGCCAGGCATCTGCCGTACAGGAGCTGTCCGCCAGCATTCAGGAAATATCCGGACAGGTTGACCGCACCTCTTCGGATGCCGACGATGCCAGACAGGCCTCCGCAGATGCGGCCAGCCAGCTGCAGATCTGCAGTCAGAAGATGGAAGCATTATCGTCTGCCATGAACGATATTTCCAAAGCCTCCAACCAGATCGGCGGTATTATTAAAACGATTGAAGATATTTCTTTCCAGACAAATATCCTCGCTCTGAATGCGGCCGTAGAAGCAGCCCGCGCCGGAGAAGCAGGAAAAGGTTTCGCGATAGTCGCAGACGAAGTACAGGATCTTGCAAATAAGAGCTCCGTATCTGCGCAGGATATCGCAGAACTGATTGAAAATTCCATGCAGCTGGTACGATATGGCTCTTCGCTGACCACCGATACTACGAACGCTATTTCAACCGTTGTATCCAGCGCCCAGAAATCTACCGAACTGGTAGACCGGATTGCCGAGTCTGCACAATACCAGTCCCAGTCACTCAGACAGCTGACACAGGGAATGGAACAGATTGCCGAGGTCGTTCAGACAAATGCATCTACCGCTCAGGAATCCGCGCAGTCTGCAAAAGAACTGCAGCAGCAGGCCGAAGAACTAAAAGTATCCGTACAAAGGTTCCGGCTAAAACATTAATCTATACGCTTTCAGCCGCTGCACCTGCGATTATCATCCTCCAGGTGCAGCGTCTTCTATGCATTCAGAAAACGTTCGCCGTTTTTCCGCTTTCCTTACGTCTGATCCAGATACAATCCTGCCTGTACCTTCCACATCTGCGCATATTTTCCGTTTGCCGCGAGCAGCTGTTCATGCGTCCCTGCTTCTATGATCCGTCCCTGCTCCATCATATAGATACAGTCTGCATCCCGTGCCGTTGACAGCCGGTGAGAGATAAACACTACCGTTTTATCTTTTGCAATTTCATTCATTTCCTGATTCAGCTGATATTCCGCCAGCGGATCCAGCGCGCTGCCTGGTTCGTCCATAATAATCAGCTGCTGTCTGCGATACAGCGTACGCGCGATTGCTACTTTCTGCATCTCGCCGCCGGAAAGGCTGACACCGTCTTTTTCAAACTCTGTCATAAGCGGCGTTTCAATCTGATAAACGAGCCGCTGATCCTGCAATGTAAAATGTGCTTCATACAACGCCTGTTCCACATCGTAGCTTTCTTTTTTTGTATTTTTGCCAATATCCATCAGTACATTTTCTTTCAGAGAAGCTGCATAGATCTTAAAATCCTGAAATACCGAACCGATCGAATGCCGGTAGGCTGTTACCTCATAATCTCTGATATCTGTTCCATTGCGGCAGATCACCCCGCTGTCCGGATCATACAAACGCAGCAGCAGCTTTACGAGCGTCGTCTTTCCGGAACCATTATATCCAACAAGTGCAATTTTCTGTTTTGGATGAATCTTTAAACTGATATTTTTTAACACCGGCCTTCCAGACTGGTAGGAAAATGTAACGTCGCGAATATCAAATTCTACCGGTTTTTCAGTATCGACTGGCAGATTGAGCCGCGATACGACGGTTGACTGTATCTGCACAAGACTGCGTATATGATGCATATAAGCCGAATTCTCCATCACCTTTTTCCAGCCTGCTATCATACTGTTTACGCTCAAAGAAACATAATCGACCGCTTTCAGACTGCTTAACGCGCCCGCATAGGACAACGTATGCTGTACGAGCAGCTGATACAGTAACAGCGACCAGGATATTCCCTGCCATAAATAGGAACCGACCAGCGCATCCCTGATTCCGGCAAAGAAAAACAGTTTTTTCCCATATCTGCAATGAATTCCGCGAATTTTTTCCTGCGAACCGGAAAAATCCTGTCTGCATTTTTCCTGCATGTCTGGATACAGGCGAAGGTCCTTTGCATATTCGGACAGATAAAACACGCGGTTTTGATATTCCCGTTTCTGCTCATACGGGACACGTTCCATACGGGACGCCACGTTCAGTCTGTTTTCCCTGTCCGCCAGCCACAATTCCACGATCAGAGCCGCCACGGACACGGCCAGTATCAACGGATTAACCATTATACAAAATCCGATCGACAGCACAAACCTCGTCGTATACGCACAATAAAGCTCCACCGTATCCAGATATCGATCGATACATGCATCTGACTCTTCCGTTGCCAGTATAAACTTCTGATAAAAATCCGTCTCGTCATAACAGGCCAGATCCAGATCTTTCGTCCTTTCATAAAGATACATCCGAAATTCCCTGTGCAAAACAGGTAATAGTTTTGGCAGCATGGAATGCTTGTAATACGCAAACGTCACCGTCGAAACCGTAAGGATGGCCATAAACAGAAGCATACACCACAACACCCGGCTCCAGGCTCCTTCTCCGCCACGCTCTGCAATTCCCAGCACATAATTCATGATCCAGACGCCTTCAAAAAAAATCGACACCTGCAGCTTGACGCTTTCAAATATATGCAAAATCATTCCCTTTGGCGAAGCGTTAAAACAAAGTCTGGTCAGAAACTTTTGCTCTGCCAGTATTTCCTTCATCGTCATTTTCTGCATGGCATCTTTTGTCCCCGCTTTTTTCCCCATTTTCATCTGATCCATTTTTATCCCCTCATATTCTGCAGTCATTCAGACAATCGTTCCGATGCGATTGTTTGTTTCTTCATTCGGCATCTTCGGTTACACAGGCCTGATAATTTTTTGCCTGTATACGATACAGTCTGGCATATTTTCCATTCTGCTCCATGAGCGCCCTGTGACTTCCCTGTTCCACAATCCGGCCGTTTTCCAGAAAAAACACGGTATCTGCGCCCTGCACCGAAGACAGTCTGTGTGAAATAAACAGCAGCGTCCGGTTCTCGCTATACTGCAGTATATTTTTAAACAACTGATATTCTGCAATCGGATCAAGTGCACTGCCTGGTTCGTCAAAAATCGCAACCGGACAGTCTTTTGCAAAAGCACGCGCTGCCAGCAGCTTCTGACTCTGCCCGCCCGAAAGCACGCGCCCCTCACTGGAAAACTCTCTGGTCAGCATGGTTTGTTCCTGTTTCTCCCAGGAACGTATTTCCTGTTCCATGCCGGCCAGATCCAGTGCTTTCCATATCGTTTCCGCATCCTGCCGCGGCGTTCGATGCGCACCCATCAGAATATTTTCTGCAACCGTGTCCGCAAAAATCTTACCGTCCTGAAATGCCGCGGTAAACAGACTGCGATACGCACGAAGGTTGTACTCCCGAATATCGGTCCCATTGACCAAAACGGCTCCCTGATCCGGATCATACAGACGCAGCAGCAGCCGGATCAGCGTACTTTTTCCCGAACCGTTAAATCCTACGATCGCGGCATGTTCACCCGCTTTTAATTCCAGGCAGACATCCTTTAATACCTGCCGATCCTTACGGTAGCCAAACGATACGTGGGAAAAAGTAATTGTCTGAATCGGCAGCTGCGGGATTTTACCATCCGCATCTTCCGGTACTCCCGGCTCATAATTTAAAAATCCTTCGATCTGAGTCATATAATAGCTGTTTTTCACATTTTCCACCGCAGCTTCGGCACTGTACAAAAAATTCCACGTATTACTGCGCATAAAATTTTGAAATACCGCCATTTCCGCAAACACCATCGTACCGCTGACAAGCGTACGGTAGCCTGCATACAGCAGCGAACCGTTGATCAGCAGCGTAAATGTAAAATACTGAAAACAGAAAAAATAAAAGATATTTTTAAGCGCATACCGTTCCGCCACTTTCTGTGTGGACTGTACCGCCCCGTCGTACTTATGCCGCAGCAAAGAAAACACATTGCTCATGCGTATTTCCTTCGCATAATCCGCAAGATGTATCGTACGATTGACATAATCTGCAATCCGCACAAATACCATTGTTTCCCGTTCTCTCTGAAACACGCGCCGGCTTAGGATCCCGTTAAATACAAAATTGCCCAGAACCGGAAGCAGGATAAACAAAAGCGCAAACCGATCCTGCAGGAATATCAGATAAAATCCCACCAGCGCCATAAGAAACGATACTATCATATCACAAAATTCATGCAGCAGCCTGGGCGCCCGTGTCTTTGCCTCCCGAACAGCCATCATATACTGATTATAAAATTCACTGTTCTCATAACAGGCCAGATCTGCCTGACAGGCCTTTTGGTATAACAGATCGTTCATTCCCTGATAAAACCGCTCATCCGATATCGGTCCCGCAATATATGTATAATACTGGGTATACAGATGCGTAAGCAGCAGCGGCACGATCGCTGTCCACAGTATGATCATCACATTGTAAAACTCCATCTTTTGCTCCGCCAGACCAAGGATGATCTGTACAAATAACGCTCCATAAACCAGATATTCATATAATGCGCAAAACCGTTCCGTAAATTCCAGCAAAATCCGTTTTTTATCAATCTGCCAGACAAGTTTTAACACAAACAGATGTGCATGAACAACCTGGCGAAAAGAATTGTCTGATTTCATGTTTACGATCCCTTTCCTTTTTGTACCATTCGTATACGTTCACTATTCCCCGTTTTCTTCCATTAAAAACCTGTTTTAGGAAAGCATGTCTGAAAACAGCCGGTTTACAGACAACTATCTTCAGACACGCTTTGGGAAAGCGATATCATCATAACACAAAGGAAAGAAACATGGGAGTTTTGTCTGCAAATTCGGGGATTTTGTCTCTGAATTTTGTATTGCCTGCCTGATTCACAGCAAAAAAGGTGTAATGTCTGTCATTACACCTGGTTTCCTTCATAAATTTCAATCAGCTGCGTAAAATACTGATCCGCATATTCCGTATCCATGACCACATTGTCATATTTTCCAATCAGAGATTTCATATTATAAAGACCGACGCCCCTGCGCTCTCCCTTGGATGTAATTCCCAGATTACCCAGTCTGCTATAATCCATCTCTTTTTTGATATAATTATTCCGGATAATTATCGTAACCCCCTGCGGCGTTTTAATCATGGCCAAATCCATACAGGGTTCCTCACATTCCTGACATGCTTCGATTGCATTATCCAGCAGTATACCGGCAATTCTTACCAGATCAAGACTATCCATATTTATTTTTTCAATGCGCTCTGTTATTTCCAGACTGACTTTGATATGCATCTCCAAAGCATAGTTTATTTTGACGGCTGTCAGTCCTTTTAGCTCAACCAGGTCCAGCCTGTTCAGCCTGCTTATCACATCTTTTTCTTTGTTTAACAAAGCGCTTACCGGAAAAATATGTTTCTCATAATATGTTTTCAGTCCTTCGATATCGTTATCCGTCAGATAGACAGCCATACTGGCCATTATATTGGCATAATCATGCCGGAATACCCGAATATTCTGATATAACTCTTCAATCTGAGACATATATTCCTGCAAATTATCATAAGAATTTTGTTTCATCGTGATTTTGGCATTTATTTCGTATTCTCTGATAATCATCGTAACCATAACAAACGTCAGCGCAAAATAAGCGACATATAAACCAATACTAACAGCCAGCAGCTGCGGCGGAGAACCCGCCTGATTGGTTATGGTTATATGAATCGCAAAAACAATCATGCATAATAACAAGTCGGTTCCTACCACTGCGGCAATCTTAGGTGACAGAAACAGAATTTGTTTCTTTTTTATTTCCCTTGCTTTTTTTGATATCC
This sequence comes from uncultured Eubacterium sp., assembly GCA_910577225.1. Taxonomy (GTDB): domain Bacteria; phylum Bacillota; class Clostridia; order Lachnospirales; family Lachnospiraceae; genus Eubacterium_J. Next base: position 106,889 of record CAJTMV010000006.1, read on the forward strand.
ATCCGCATATGATGAAAATTACGGGAAACTCCATTATCGAATAACAAAAATAAGTTATCCAGAGGTCAGCCGGTTCAATTCCCGCCAGTTTCCAGAAAAAATGAGATACGTTATCCACAATTACAACTAACATATAAGAAAACAACAACAGGAAAATATTCCACAGTACATCTTCTTTTTTTAACCAGTAAATATAACATATCAGTGTCAGGAACATCGGTAACACGAACAAAGCGCCTGTTATCTCATCAATAACTATCATATAAAATGCCATAATTGCCGCAATAATAAGGTTATTCATAATTGTCAGTTTAAATGTCAGACACCTGTTAAAAATTAACAAATACGCAAATATACTCATACCTATAATCATTATATCCATTTTCTATACTCCTGCTTATCATATAAATATCTTATCTTTTTATTTATTCTTATTTTAACAAAAATATCATCTTCGCAACTATCTGACTACATATAAATTCCAATAGATATAAAAATCTCCGGGCACACATAGTAATTACCAAAAATACACTGGAGGGAAATATTATTGATTATTTTTACTATATACACTCGAAGATTCAGGCAGTATGATTCATTATTTATTTTTTAATATCCTAAGTTAACAACTACATCTGTCATATATGATTGCAGCTAACTATAATTTCCAGATTTTACCTCATTTATCCCATTTGATTTTTTCATATTTTTCAATTCATCTGGGACTTTAATATCATACATTCCCATAAAAGTCGATTTCCCAACCCCATTCTTTCCTACTTCACATAAAATATTAACGACCATTTTCTTTATCTTTTTCATCTCATCTCTCCTGTAACAATTGTTTCTGATGAAATTACTCTACCATAAAACTTTCCTACTGACACATTTTTTCCTAAAAGTTCATTTTATTTCTTAAACGTATCTATCCGTTCTTATTCGTCCGAATCTGTAAGCATATTTATAGCTATTTACGTACAAAAGAAACTCAGAGCCAGTCGTTATATTTTCTTTTTTATCTGCCCGAGCATTCGATGCGAGATCGGACAGCGTTCCTGCGTTTTCATGATAATACATTTGTCCTCATAATTCACTTCCTGTATATTCGCTTTATTTACGAGATACGCTCTGTGGCATCGTATGAATTCTTCCCCCACTTCATTTTCTATTTCCTTCATCTTTCCGAAAAACTCAATACTTTTATTTTTTGTATGTACGATAAGTTTATGTTCATTTGATGACGTCTCAAAAAAAATAATCTCCTGATATTCCAGTGTAATTCTTCGTCCGCCTCTGGTAATTGAAATCGTTTTCCCACTCCCGCGCGTAATTTTACTGTATTTTTGCATCACATGTTTCATACATTCACAGATTTGCCGCTGCATCTTCTGCGGATGATCTTTGAGTATAAAATCCAGCGCTTCTACTTTATATTGAAAAGTTAAAAATGACATTTCTGAATGAGATGTAATAAACACAATAAACCCTCTGGGATCATACTCCCGAATTCTGTCTGCAAGAACCAGGCCGTTCATATTTGTATTTAGTTCAATATCCAGAAAATAAAGTCCCATATTTTCAGAATTTCTGACTGCCTCCAAAATCTTTTCAGGATCTTCCGTCTCCATTCCAATCTTCATATCATATTCCTCAATCAGAATCGCTGATCGGATATATTGCGAAATGACCTTTCTTTGTTCCGGATGATCTTCACAAATATATACGTCTATCATTGGTATGTCCGCTCCTTACGTTTACGTACTTTTTTACTACGTTTAAGAAATTTTTCTAACTTTTCCTGATCTTGTCTTATACTAAAAATATACTTCACAGACAGGTGGATGAGCTCTATGGAATCTTATTTTAAAAAAATCGTTGAAAAACTGACCGCATTTCCTGATCCGGAAAATCCATACGGTGAACTGGAAAAACTTCAGATGCTTTATGCCCTTGAAACAATCTCTTATAATTTGCTGACCGCTTTTGTTATTTTATTCATACCTTTCCTGATTGATACTTTTCAGGAGACTTTACTTTTATTCTGCATATTTGGACTGCTTCGCATCATCGCCGGCGGTTTCCATTTTGATCATATTTTAAAATGTATTACTGCGACCTCCTTTATTATCATCACTGAAGGAAAAGCATCGCAGATCATTCAAATCAGCCTGCCGGTATGTCTGCTCCTTTGCTTAATAACTAACCTGTTATTTTTTATACATATACCAAAAGGCACGGAAAATAATCCTTATTCAGAATCTTATAGTCAGCTTCAGACAAAACGACTGAGATTTCTTTCCGTATTTCTGACATTTTTCGCTGTATGTTTTGCCCAGCTAAGAACAATTGTGTTATTTGCAATGCTTACGGTCGCAATTTTTTTAGTTCCGGATCTCTATCGAAGATTTCGTTAAACATGGTTATCATATCTCTGACCGCGCTCCAAATTCTGTATATAATTACATTATTATCCTATTTTATCAGAAATACGCTTACTTTTCAATACCATACAGACTGTTTTTGTAATTATAAAGCAAATCTTTTGTAACAGATTCTACAAAGTAAAGAAAACATATTTACCCTATCATCCAATCGCTTAGACATCTATATGATCAGATTACATAAATAAGCGCAAAAACAAAATCCATTCTCTCATCTCCGGTTGACAGCCGCTGCCAGAGTGGTTAAAATACAGACAGCATATTTTGTAAAATAATTATACAATTTTCACAATAGCCTCATGCAACTTTTATCATCAGCATCCAGCGCAACAAGATCGCAAATCATAAGAAAGAACAGGAGTCCGCACATGGCAAGAACCGTAGCAATTGGAGAACAGGATTTTCGTGAAATCGTGCAAAACAATTATTTTTACACGGATAAGACCTGCTTTATAAAAGAATGGTGGGAAAACGCAGACGCGGTAACTCTGATTACCCGGCCGCGCAGATTTGGCAAAACTCTGACCATGAGCATGTTGTATTATTTCTTTTCGGTCGACCAGTCAGAAAACCGCTTTTTGTTTGAAAACCTTCACATTTGGAACGAATCCAGATACCATGATCTGCAAGGCGCCTATCCGGTTATTTTTTTAAGTTTCGCAGATGTAAAATGCAACAGCTATGAAGATACTTATTATTCTATATGCAGAATTATCGCGCGGGAATACCGTAAGCATTTCTTTAAATTGAACGCAGACTGTTTCATACCTTCTGACCGAAATCAGTTTTACCGGATTTTAAACGGTAATGCAAATGTCAGTGACATATGCTCATCAATCAATCAGCTCTGTGAATATCTGTACCAATATTATAGAAAAAAAACCATTATATTACTGGATGAATACGACACGCCTATGCAGGAAGCCTATATAAACGGCTACTGGAACGAATTAACTGCTTTTATAAAAAGACTGTTTCATTCTACTTTTAAGACAAATCCTTATTTGGAACGCGGCCTGATGACAGGCATCACCCGTGTTAGCAAAGAATCTGTTTTTTCAGATTTAAATAATCTGGAAGTGGTAACAACTACATCTGAAAAATACAGATCCTGTTTTGGTTTCACACTGGAAGAAGTCACTGAGTCGTTACACGAATTTCAACTACAGGATAAGAGTGCCGGAGTAAAACGCTGGTACGACGGTTTTCGTTTTGGCAGCTGCGATAACATCTTTAATCCGTGGTCTATCACTCAGTTCCTTGATAAAGGAAAATTTGCAGAATACTGGGCAAATACCAGTTCAAATAAATTAGTCGGAGAGCTGATACAAAAAGGCAGTCCGGATTTAAAAATCATCATGGAAGATCTTTTAAACGGACATACTTTTCATACAACCATGGATGAACAGACCATATTCGATCAGCTGGATCAAAGCGATGAAGCCGTATGGAGTTTTCTCGTTGCAGGCGGATACTTAAAAATTGTCAAATGCCAGGAAACAAGCGGCGAATTTGGACTAACCTGTCTGCAATACGAGCTGGCCGTTACAAATCTCGAAACCATGTCCGTGTTCAGAAAAATGATATACGGGTGGTTCTCGAATAAATGCTACGGTTATCATAATTTTATCAAGGCACTGCTTATAAACGATCTTGAAAATATGAACACATTTATGAACCAGCTAACAGTCGCTGTCATCAGCAACTTTGATTCCGGAAGTAAATTATCCGGAAAAACAGAACCGGAACGGTTTTATCATGGATTTGTTTTAGGAATGATGCTGGCTTTGGATCAAAGATATATCATAACTTCTAACCGGGAAAGCGGATTCGGAAGATACGACGTTTTGCTGGAACCGCTCAATCGGGAAGACGACGGTATCATTTTTGAATTTAAAGTATGCGATCCCCGAAAAGAAAAGGACCTGGCATCCACTGCCAAAACCGCTATTCGGCAAATACTGGATCAACGATACGCTGCCAAACTGGAAGCAAACGGTATTTCCAAAGACAAAATCAGAATTTACGGATTTGCATTCGCGGGAAAGAACGTACGGATCGACGGCGGTTATATGTGCAGCATCGCCCTGCCTGAAAAGGAATAGACTTTAGATCGGCTTTGTGATATATTTATTTGCAGATAATAACAGAAATGTTTTACAACAGGAAAGGAACCCAGCCATGCTGCAAATCGCTGTCTGTGATGACGAACCTGCATCACTGCAAAAAATCGAAGCAGAAACGAAACAATGCCTCAGACAACAGAACATTTTTCCTCTGCTCTCTGTGTTTACAAACGGAGAGCAGCTACTTTTTGCACTGGAAGACGGCGCCTTTTTTGATTTGCTGCTTTTAGATATCGAGATGCCGCAAATATCCGGAATGGAGCTTGCCAGACAGATTCATCAAAAACTGCCGGATGCACTGATCATTTTTGTTACCGCTCATTTTAAATATGCGGTGGACGCCTATGAACTGGACATCTTTCGTTACATTCCCAAAAATCAGCTGTCCGACCGTCTGACCCATGCCGTCACAGATGCCGCCGCTGTGCTGGAAACACAATCCGCGCAGTCTTACCTGATCAGCAGCCAGAACCGCATGGAACGAATCCCTTTAAAAAATATTCTTTATATTTCCAGAGAAGGAAAAAACGGCGTATTTCATATACGTGGACAAAACGAAACTGTTCGCCTGCGTAAACCGTTGGCAGAAATCCATGCAGACCTGCCGAAAGACGAATTTGTATTTATCGACCGTGGATATATTGTAAATCTGCGTCATATTTCCAGCATCGTACACTCAGACTGTATCCTGACCGATTCCAGCCGTCTGCCGGTTGCGCAAAGCAGACTTTCAGGGCTAAAACGCAGGCTGAATCTGTTCTGGAGTAGTAAAATCTAAGACTAACTAATTTTGCATCTTGTTTATGATACATTTTATTTACAAATAGCAGCAGAAATGTTTCGGTAACTGTTCCGAATCGTTCCATCACGGACACCCCTGCGTAAACCATACGTCCCCTTTTCATTTGGAGCTTTTGATATTATGAAACATTCATTCCTAACGAAAAATCTGCGTTCCAGGATCCGTTTTCTGGAGCTTAAAATTGCGCTTTTGGAAGAAAACCATCAGCGTATCCATCAGATTTATAAAGAAAACGCCAGGCTGTATCACGATATGAATCATCATTTCCAGATTATTTCTTACCTGGCGCAAAAAGCGGAAAATACAGAGATCGTAAATTATGTCAGTTCCATCAGCGAACCCATCCATCAGCTGCCGGACGTGATATGGAGCGGCGTCGATCTGGTAGACGCCATCTTAAATCATACGCTGACCCTGGCCCGTGCCAGAGGCATTACCATGGATATTAATGTGGAATTTCCAAACGAATGCACGATTGCCGCCGATGATATCTGCATCATTTTATTTAACCTGCTGGATAACGCTCTTGAGAATGCATCTGCAGACGCCGAAACGTCTGTGATTCTCGTATCCATTCGCAAGATCGAACAGTTTCTGATAATTAAAGTGCAAAACCCCTGCACCGAACCTCGCAAAAAACGATTCGGAAGATTTTTTTCTACCAAATCCAACCCTCTGCACCATGGCATCGGACTCGAAAATGTCCGCAAAACAGCAGATAAATACGGCGGAAACCTGGAAACAACTGTGAACAACGGAACATTTACAGCTGCTGTCCTGCTGTTTTTATAGCGGAAAGATTTATCGCTGTTACATGCGCGCCTCCATCAGACTTCCCGAAGCATACCGGCGCAGTCCGCGATAAAATACAAATACAGCCGCTGTCAGAATCCCTGCTGCATAACCTGCCACTGTCAGCAGTCCGCCCATATCAAACCGCATCATCATATGCACAGGATGATAGATCGCCATACCTGCCGGAATCACAAAATAAATCAAAAATCTGACGCCGCCGTGAAAAAGACCGTCCGGATAAGTTCCAAAACTAATCATCCCCATTGTCATATGATCTCCAAATACATTCGCACGCACAAACCAAAAGGTCAGACTTCCCATCAGTAAAGCAAACGACGCAATAATGACTGCTCCGGTAATCGTAAACAGCAAAAACAGAAACAGCCGGTCGATTCGAAAACAAACAACGCAAAAAACCACGATTCCATACAGCAGATCTCCAATTGCTGACGTATTTGTTTCCGATGTAATCACACTCAGCAGCACATTTTTCGGGATCACCAGATACGCATCCAGTTTCCCGCCGATAATCAGTTCCGGCAATGCGAACGCCCTGGCGCATACGATCTTTGATAATCCATAGCTGGAAGCTGAAAGTCCCCATAAAAGCATCACTTCCTGAAACGTATATCCTCCGATCTGTTTTTCCAAACGAAATAAAATAACCCATTGTACAATAAAGGCCGCGTTATTGATCATCATAAAAGCGATATTTGAAAGAAACGTAACTTTATTCAACATCTGACGCATCATATTGTATTTCAATGAAAGCAGACAAACACGCCATTGATTTTTAACCGCCGTTAACATACAGTTTTTTTACCCCCTTTGCATAAATAAAAAACATCGCTCCCAGTCCGACCGCCAGATATGCAGTCTGAGCCAGTAAAATTTCCACACATTTTCGAATGCTAAAATCTGTCGTCAGCTTGGCCGGCCCATAGCAAACGGTATAAATCGGCGTGAATTTAATGACCGACTGCATTCCCTCTGGAAATATTTCAATCGGAAATATCGCTCCCACTACCAGAATCGCCTTATCGTACAGCCATTGAAACGGATTGGCATCTTCGATCCAAAATGAAAACAGACTGATGCATATCTTAAAAACTCCGTGAATCATAATTCCCAGAAAAATACATGGTATGGATACAAGCAGCGCCGTCAGACGAAATTCCGCCAGACGACCGACCATCACCATACCAAGCGCCACTGCAAATCCTGCATACATCGGGAGCTTTACATTCCATTCCCCCATATACTTTGCCAGAATATACAGCGTATAATGATATGGCTTGTTCATCTGATATGCGATATTTCCTCCCCGAATATCCATGGACACCTGTCTTGTCACTGTAGCAGAACCTGCGCCAAACCAGATCATCTCGGTAATTATGACATACCAGATCATCTGCTCTTTCGAATATCCCGCAATCCGTTCACCCGGAACGGCATATATCGCGTTCCACAGCTGAATCATAACAAATATGTAAATAAAATAACTAATATATCCCGTGGCAATCTGTACCGCATACTGCAGATTTTCCATCCATACGGACCGATAAATAACCATATATTTTTTCATGTTTCCCGGGTCACCCGCCCTTCTGATCTGTATATTTCCGTAATGATTGTTTCCAGCGACGGTTCGCCGCCCTGTCCTGTCTGACCGCTTAAATACCGGCATTTGATATGCTCCATCGAGTCGTCGAGCATAATCTGCCCCCGATTTACAATAATCATGCGTCTGCAAAGTTTCTCGATATCCAGCGTATCATGGCTGGTCAGAAAAATCGTCGTATGCAGCTCCTGGTTCATTTGCTGAATCAGTGAACGGATATTTTCTTTTACCACCGGATCCAGACCGATGGTAGGTTCATCCAGAAACAAAATCTGGGGTTTATGAATAAACGCAGCCACAATCTCACAGCGAATACGCTGCCCGAGCGAAAGGTTGCGAACCGGCGTATTCAAAAATGAACCAAGATCAAAGACTGCCGAGAGCTCACGGATACGTGATTCTGTTTCCCGATCTGACAGATCATAAATCGCGCCAAAAAACCGAAAATTATCATATGGCGTCAGATGTGTCCAAAGCTGCTCTTTCTGTCCAAATACAGTTCCGATTTCATAGGCAAGACGCTTTCTTTTTCTGGTCGGATTCATGCCGAGCACTTCCACATTACCGCTGTCCGGATAAAGAATCCCTGTCATCATCTTGATCGTCGTACTCTTTCCTGCTCCGTTTGGTCCGATAAACGCGAGCATCTCTCCCTGTTCCACTGTAAATGAGACTCCGTCGACAGCCTTAATCTCAGTTATTTTTGGATGAAACATCGCTTTGATACTGCCTCTCATTCCCTTTTCTTTCTGTCTTACCCGAAATGTTTTGGATAAGTCTTTGACCTTTACCACTTCCATAAACTTCTCCCTCCCTGAATGAACGATTCTTTCAGATACTGTCGTATCGGTTGCCGGATAAAAAAGAACCGCCTTGCTTTTGTATGTTAATACATACATGCAATGCGGTTCTTACTTCTGATCTTCCTATCATGAAATTCCGGACTGGAAAATTTTGCCAGGATTCTGATTAGCGATTACCGCATAGCCAAATAAGACCTTTCATCTTACGGCCATGCAGTCTCCTGGCAAAGCGCCGGATTTATTTGCTGACCGTATGTTGAAAAATCTGCATAATAATAATAAACAGATAAATTATGGAACTTTGGAAGATATTATTTATTTTTGTCATTTTTTCTCTCCTGTTTCTTCGTTTTTCTGTAAAAATAAAACAGTTGTCTGACTAATTTGAATTTTGAATAAAATATCACAGTACGAATGAAATGTCAAGCGTGAAATTTCCTCCCGAATGATCTGCCCGATCTTACGTGTAATACGGCGCAGCCGCAAAATAAGAAAAATATATGCCATTTGCCACATATTTCATATATCCGCCGCGCACCATCAGCGCATGGCTGTCAGTCATATCGTCCGACGGTCTCTCCCTGAAACGATCTCCTACTAATTTTTCCAGTTTCATTAAATATTCCTCCTCTTTCACATTGTTTATAAACATGTATCCTGTTTCTTCTAAAAATGATTCCTGATTATTCGGACAGGATTTTCAATCCAGTAAAAAAACGCCCCAGGCAAACACTTGCTTAGGGCGAATTCATCCATCCGCGGTACCACCTAATTTCGGAATAACTTCCGCACTGTTAAGCATAGGATACTGCGCTACGCACGATCTGATGCTCTTTCTCTATAACGGGAGCATCCCGGTGACACTTACCTGATAGCCATCGTTCGGCTCACTGCTCAAAGACCGGTTCAGTACTCTTTCGTGAAAGGCTCACACCAGCCGCCTTCTCTCTGCTATGTCCGGATACCTGCTATTTCCTATCATCGCTTTTGGATATTATAATATATAAATATAATTAAGCCGATTTCCATTTCTTACGTGCAGCTCTGACGAATAAATTTTATCTTTTCATATTTGACTATACGTTTAATTTTGATGGAATAGCAGCTACTGATACTCAGAATTTTGAACCCAAAATCCCCTGTTACATTCGAAAAGTGTTTGTCATTGAATGTGTCATGTTTTGCATCCCCCCTTTCCTGTTTCCCTTCCTTATTTCCACATCCCGTTCTTCCCTATATTCTGCAATGTTTACTTTATACCTGTTATCATCAGTGTCTGTTACAAAATCATACCGGCAGGCGCCGTCACTGAGTTCCTGTTTCCGGCAGTTTTTCTCTGCCTTTTTCAGTCTGCCGTATTTATCTGCAGCCGTGTTTATGGTTTCCCAGTATTGGATCTCATCTTCTGGCGCCTGCTCCCCGCACAGTTCCCAGATATTTTGAATTACCGTTTCAGAATTAAATTTCCAGCTTGTTTTTCTCATACTGTTGATATAAAAGAAAGAATACGAGTCATAAGGAGTATGACATTTGGACAGATAATATAACTCTATAACTGGCACCTCCATCTCTTTCATCTTCTCCAGTTCCTCTTCAGTCTCTGCCCTGAACAACGAAAGCCACAGCAGTAACATATCATCCTCACCCACATCTGACGGCAATTTGGGAAGTTCAAAGAAATGGAATCCTTTTATCCGACAACAGCGTATGACGTGTGACCTCCAGCAGCTGGAAGAAAGAATGCTATTCTTCACATTCAAACAACAGAAAATCTATAATACTGATAACTATAATCATATGCCCGATCCGGAGCAGGTAATAATGGTTTTTCAACGCCTGATAATTCCTGCTGTACAGATGCTTATGGGTGTGCGAAAAAATAGTTTTGTGGTTAATTTTATTAACGCGTATTTTCCCATAAAATGGGAGGTTATTTGCAAAAAATTTTTTGAACGTCAGAGCTGTCTTACGTGCCAGATTTGTTCACATATTCTATCACTATCCTCAAACTAACCTTCTGCCAGCTTATATTCCTATCTTTCCACCTCTCCGTCTTCTGCTCAAATTTCTTTCCAGATGCCTGCCTTTAAACCGCATAGCATTGATGCCATTTCCATTTACTTCCGTAATATGAACATTTCGTTTCATGCTGCCTCCTGATTTATCCTGCCAGCATTACTCCGAAATGCCAAACGTGCATACATTTACTTAACGGCTGTTCAGGAATTACAATTGCATTTATTGTTGACAATATACTATTCTCATGATAGTATATTGTCAGACTAAATATATATTGTAAGGAAAATAAAAAATGATAGATGAATTTGATAAACAGATAAAACGCGGTATGCTGGATGTCATTATTTTAAATATGCTGATGAAAAAATCTTATTATGGATATGAATTATTGCTGGAAATCAGATCCTGCTCGACAATTTTTAAATCTTTGAAAGAAGGTACTCTTTATCCCAGACTTTACAAACTGTCTGACCGTCATTACTTAACATGCCAACGCGAATTAAGCGATGATAAATCCAGATTAAAGAAAGTATATAGTATCACCGAAGACGGAAGGAACCAGTTAGAACAATTATTAAACATTTGGGATCATTTTATAGAAGATATGACCAGAATATTAGAAAGGGGAAATTAGTAATGACCGAAAAAAATTATGTAAAAGCTATCCTTCGCAATCTCAACTGCTCTTCAAAAACACGAAAACAGTTTCATGATACTCTTATACAAATGATAACCGAAAAAAAAGAAAAAGGTATGAGTATGGCAGAAATTATAGATACCATTGGAGATCCGGAGGAGGTGAGTAATGAAATGAATGCGTATTTATCTGAAAAAAATTTATTTATCAGCAGAAAAATATTAACCGCATATAAATCCTGTTTGTATTGCATCTACATCTTATGCACATTAGCGGCAGGCATCTGTTTTCATCTTTTTTCCAAACAGATTGCAGTATTAAAGTTTATTAACGATAATCAGGACGCTTCTGCTTTTATGTTTGCATCTTCGCCAATGATACCTGTACAATGGCTGGTACTTGGAATTGTATCTTTATTGATATTAATTTTAATCCTTTTGCAATATACTTTAAAAAGCAGATACATGTCCTAATCTATGAATCGCCATTTAAGGCAGTGTAAAGCTGCACATGAGAAAATCTCTTATCCAGATACTAAAAAAGGTCTGAAAACCATCGTTTTCAGACCTTTTATCTAAATAAATCTTAATTTAACAATTTCACATTACTTACATTTCCCGAAACAATTCCTTCAGCTTCGGATAAATGCTCCGAAACGTCTGGTAACGCTGTTCATATAGCGCTGCCAGTTCTGCGTCCGGTTCTATCGTATCCGTCACTTTTACAATCGCCTCTGCTGCCTGCGCTACGCTTTCGTATTCTCCATTGGCCACTGCTGCCAGCATTGCTCCGCCGAGCGCCGGTCCTTCTTCGTTCTCCAGGGTATCTACTTTCATATTTAAAATATTCGCGATCATCTTTTTCCATAAAGAGCTCTTCGCTCCGCCGCCGCAAATCTTTGTTCGCTCGATCTGAATACCGAGCAGCTTCGCGACTTCAAAAGAATCCCGCAATGCAAACGCGACGCCTTCCAGTACTGCCTGGGTCAGATCGGTGCGGGTCGTGTCCATGGTCATGCCAATAAAGGTTCCCCTTGCTTTTGGATCATTATGCGGAGAACGCTCTCCCATTAAATATGGCAGGAAATACACATGGTTCTCTCCGAGTTTTGTAATTCCTTCCTGCTGCGCAGCAAAATCTTTCGTTTCTAAAATATCTTCCATCCACCATTTATTGCAGGATGCCGCGCTGAGCATACAGCCCATCAGATGATAATGCCCATCTGCGTGCGCGAACGCATGCAGCGCATTATGGCTGTCTACCGCAAACTGCCCGCTGGCGATAAATACCGTTCCGCTCGTTCCAAGAGAAATGTTGCAGCTGCCATCTCCAACTGTTCCGGTTCCTACAGCCGCCGCAGCGTTATCTCCTGCTCCGGCAGCAACGATTACCGTCTCCGGCAGCGCCAGCATCCTGGCTGTTTCCGGCAGCAGCGTTCCGACCGCTTCATAGCTTTCGTATATGTGTGCCAGCTGCTGTTCCTGTATTCCGCATATTTCGATCATTTCTTTTGACCAGCATTTCTTTTCCACATCCATCAGAAGCATACCGGAAGCATCCGATACGTCTGTGCAGTGTACGCCTGTCAGCCTGTATGCAATATAATCTTTCGGAAGCATGATTTTGGATATCCGGGCAAACAGTTCCGGTTCATGCTTTTTCATCCACAGCAGTTTTGGAGCGGTAAAACCTGCAAACGCAATATTCGCCGTATATTGTGACAACTTTTCTTTTCCGATTGTCTCATTCAGATATTCTGTTTCTTCCATGGTCCTGCCGTCGTTCCACAAGATCGCAGGACGTAACACCTCGTCTTTTTCATCCAGCGCTACCAGCCCATGCATCTGGCCTCCAAAGCTGATGCCTGCCACCTGACTTTTATCCGCGTCTGCCGTCAGCTCTCTGATGCCTGCCACGCAGGCCTCCCACCAGTCGGACGGATTCTGCTCCGACCAGCCTGGATGCGGAAAACTAATCGGATATTCTTTGGATACAATTTTTTCTATCGTTCCATCTGTGCGCATCAGCAGCAGCTTAACGGCTGACGTACCAAGATCGATGCCTATATATAACATATCATTCTCCTTAAAATCCTTTCGGATATTTATTCAAATGGATTCTCTGTCTTGTAACGTATTTCCTTCGGCTGATTAAATCCAATCTCCTCCGGATCTACCCCGATCAGCTTAAATACTTCATACAGACTCCTGCCAAAATGCCCGAATGCGACAGCGCCGTGATGCGGATAGTTGCCCTCGATCAGTACGTGACGGTAAAATCTGCCCATCTGTGGAATCGCAAATACGCCGATCGAACCAAACGATTTTGTCGCAACCGGAAGCACTTCTCCCTGTGCCACGTAAGCGCGCAGCTTTGCATCCGCCGTACTCTGCAGTCTGAAAAACGTAATATCCCCAGGAATAATATCGCCTTCCAGCGTACCCTGCGTCACTTCTTCCGGCAATGTACGGGCCATAATCATCTGATACTTCATCGAACATGCAGAAAGTTTGCTGGAGCATGTATTTCCGCAATGGAATCCCATAAACGTATCTTTTTGTGTGTAATTAAATTTACCCTTAATACTTTCTTCATACATGTCCGCAGGAACCGTATTGTTGATATCCAAAAGCGTTACCGCATCCTCGCTGACACATGTTCCGATAAATTCGCTCAGCGCGCCATAGATATCTACTTCGCAGGATACCGGTATTCCTCTTCCGGTCAGACGGCTGTTTACATAACATGGTACAAATCCAAACTGTGTCTGGAATGCCGGCCAGCATTTTCCCGCGATACATACATATTCCCGATATCCTTTATGCTCTTCGATCCAGTCCAGCAGCGTCAGCTCATACTGTGCCAGTTTCGGAAGAATTTCCGGCTTCTGATTTCCTGCGCCCAGTTCTTTTTCCATATCGGCAACGACTTCCGGTATTCTTGCATCGTCTTTATGTTTGTGAAACGCTTCAAACAAATCCAGCTCTGAATTTTCTTCAATTTCAACGCCCAGGTTATACAATTGTTTGATCGGTGCGTTGCAGGCAAGGAAATTCGTAGGACGCGGCCCAAAGCTGATAATTTTTAAGCTGCCAAGTCCCACAACCGCCCGTGCAACCGGCAGGAATTCATGAATCATATCTGCACATTCGTCAGCCGTACCTACCGGATATTCCGGAATATAAGCATGTATATTACGCAGTTTCAGATTATAGCTTGCATTGAGCATACCGCAGTACGCATCCCCGCGCCCGCCGATCAGGCTGTCTCCGGACTCCTCTGCAGCCGCCACAAACATTTTCGGTCCGTCGAAATGCTTTGCAAGCAGCGTTTCTGAGATTTCCGGCCCAAAATTACCCAGATACACCACGAGCGCATTACAGTCTGCCTTTTTCACATCTTCCAATGCCTGCTGCATATGTATTTCACTCTCCACGATGCAGATCGGGCATTCATAAATATCCGCCCCGTCGTATTTTGTGCGGTACGCCTCTACCAGCGCTTTACGTCTGTTTACTGACAAACTCTCCGGAAAACAGTCACGGCTGACGGCTACGATGCCGATTTTCACTTTTGGAATGTTTTGAAACATAAAAAAATCCTCCTTCGCTTTCTGACATGTATTTGTTATCTACATTATAGAAAGCCAAAGAAGGATGCGCAATCGAAAACTTGTCGCAGTTATGGCACTTTCTTGTCTTTATTTTTCCAGCCGCTTTTTCCGATACTCTGCCGGCGGCATTCCGTAGCGCCTGCGAAATGATTTCGCAAAGCTGCGGCTGTCCGGAAACCCGCACTCCATTGCGATTTCTCCCACTGGCAGATCCGTATTCATAAGCAGACGATATCCGGCTTCAGTACGCAGTTCGGATACGTAAGTCTTATAATTAATGCCGGCATATTTTTGAAACATCCTGGATAAATACGCAGGTGAAAACCCAAAAATATGCGCTACGCCTTCCAATGTCAGATCTTCTCTGTAATTTACCTGAATATAGTTGGTAATACGGGAAAGCCGGTCCAGATTTCTGTTTTGTTTTCTTCGCTCCTCATCGACTTCCATCATCCGGTAGTCTGTCACCAGCAGATACATCAGCTCATAAAAATCGCTGAGAATCCGAAACAAATATCCGGGCCGCCTGTCCTCATACGCTGCCTGCATCCGTTGGATCAGACCGGCCAGCTCCCTGTCTTTTTCCCCGGAGCGGGCAAACCACAAATGATCCGTATCCCCGAGATAAGTTTCAAACAATCCTTTTGGAATCTGCAGGACCAGCGTAAAATTGGGATCCGGACAGTCGATACTGTGAACTTCGTTAGAATTGACCAAAATAAACTGCCTCTGCCCGAGCCGGAACAGCTGGGAATTAATATAAAAATCAATACTTCCTTCCAGCACAAGAAAGATCTCAATCGAACGGTGCCAGTGCCTGGAGACTTTGTAGCCGCCGTCTTTTCCTTCAAATACAAACAACCGGAACGGCAGATCTTCATTCGGTAGCACAAGCTCATGTCTAAAATCCATGAATCATTACTCCTTCTGCATCATTTTATCCAGCTGATCCTGTACAATCCGGTAATGCTTGTCGAACGCTTTCATTGCCGCCTGCAGGTCTTTTTCGATCAATGCATGATAAAGCGCCCAGTGTGAACGCCTTAACAATTCTGCCCGCATTTTATTCATCAGTATTTTCGTACGAAAATTTTCAATAAACTGATCCATCAGGTTATACAGCATGGAATTATACAGAATCAGCATCCGGTTATGCGACGCGCTCACCAGCTTATGGTGAAATTCCGCGTCCAGCTTTGCACTTTCTTTAGAGCTCATAGGCTCGTCCATCTTTAGCAAAATCTGACGCATCTCTTCCAGCTCCTGAGGCTGCGCCGTTTCAATCGCCAGTCGGACAGCGGCGTACTCATAACCGATTCTGATATGGAAAATCTCCGAAGACTCGATTTCCATCAGCGCCATTACCATATTGACAGATTTTAACATATACTCCATCGGGTCGCACCGGACATAGTTACCGCTTCCCTGCATACACTCGATCAGCCCTGTAATTTCCAGCATATGCATCACTTCCCGGATAGAATTACGGCTGACGCCCAGCTTTTCAGCAATTTCCCGCTCTGTCGGTATCTTATCGTTTAACTTTAGTTGTCCGGACATGATCTGTTCCGAAAAATAATGAAAAACATATTCATATGTTTTTTTCCCATTTAATTTTGAATTATCCATTCTTCTATCACTTTCCACCTTCCCCATGGAGGCTAAATCAATGTCATTTACTTAACAGAGGCGCGAAACTTTTACATACAGGTCAGGTGATAAACCGGCAGCAAATCAGACAATGCGCTGCATTTTTATATGACTGCGCGACAAGGTCTGATTTGCTGCAAAATTATCTTTATATAATTTATTCCCGAATTCCGTGATTATCCCGTAAAATCTTAACGAGATGACATTGAAAGCTGAATTGTAACGTTAGGAACATTTTATTACAACCAAAGACAATTTGCAAGCATATAAAATATCTGTTTAAAGCATCAGACCAGCCGCATTCCCGGCTGGTCTGATGCTTTTCGGAGTTGAATCATGTTTGGTTGTATGTATATACAGATAAACTGCCATCTGGGAGCTTATTCTATATATCTGTGTCTGGCAGGTCACTCCTATTTCGGTTTTTGTACCATAACCGAAACACCGTCCGGAATAATCGCGATATGCGCGTTGTGACCTTTTTCCTGCAGAGCTGCTTCCAAAGCCTCATTCACATCTGCAGCTGTCTGAAATCCCATCTCACGAGCCATACTGCGGTATTTTTCACACATAACGTAGATGACCTTATGATGGATTAAAATACGGCTTTGTATCTGATATTCCCACTGATCTGGCTTTGTTTCATCCTGCGGTACTTTTAAAATCTCTTCCATAAGCGCCTGTGGACTCTCACACTCTTTGAGCGCATGATAAAATCCCTCGCCGCCGTGACCGTCTCCGCAGTCTGATACCATAATAAGAATACCATCGTCTGCAGAAGCTGCTTCTGCTGCCGTCATTCCTTTTACTGACTGGTACATATTCTGATCCAGAGGATATCCGCCGTTTGTGGATATTGCAATATCCGCCGGCTTTTCTGGTATCACCTGACAGTATTGCCGGAGGAACCGGCAGCCGGCTGCATGCGCCTTTACAGCGCTGCCGGCCACGGCATGGACGACCTTTTTATCGGAATCTATGACTACGTTTACAATATAAGCCAGTTTTGCCATCTGTGCAGCCGCGAGCATATCCCGGTGAATCGGGTTATTTTCCAGTATCCCGGTGCGGCTGTACGGGGAATCAATAAATGCAGAACAATGGTTACCCAGTACCGTTACCCTGCTGGATACACCTGGCAGCACACTTTTACGTCCGCCGGAAAATCCTGCAAAAAAATGTGTCTCAATAAATCCTTCACTGACGAGTAAATCAGCGTCTGCAGCAATTTTATTAATCAGCAGCGGCGCGCCGGAAGGCAGCGTGCCAAGGCTGGTCATTGCGTTTTTGTCCGAACTGTCATGTATCACAATATTTTCATGACAGACAATCTCTTCCCCAAATTTATTTACAAGCTCTTCTCTTGTCGTTGCTCTGTGAAATCCGGTTGCAATTAAAAGCGTAATATTGGCCTGTGGATTTCCTTCGCGAATTTCCTGCAGCATAAACGGTATGATATGTCTGCTCGGCACCGGCCTGGTATGATCGGAACATATAATGACTACATTTTGTCTGCCTGCGGAAAGCTCTGACAGCTTTGGGGAATCGATCGGATGTGCCATTGCTTCCCGCACAAGCGCATCCTCGCTCTGATTCGTTTTCGGCATCGACGAAATCGATGACTCTAATATCTCATAATCCAGTGTATCATCCAGATGCAGCATCATACCGTCTCTGGAATATGGCAATTTTATATCCATATGATCTACCTCTCGCCAGTACTATATGTCTCTGCAACTGTACTGGTATTCCAAAAATCCTGTTATTTCACGCCCATCCATCCGGCAATTACCATCATCTGTACTTCTGAAGTGCCTTCGTAGATTTCTGTTATTTTAGCGTCGCGCATCATTCTTTCTATCGGATATTCTCTCGAATAGCCATATCCGCCGTACAGCTGCAGACAACGACGCGTAACGTCCGATGCGTTTCTGGAAGCTACCAGCTTTGCCATTGCAGCTTTGTGTGAAAATGGTTCATGATCGTCTTTTGCACATGCTGCCTGATACAGCAGTAGTTTTGCCGCCTCTGTATTCGCTTTCATCTGTGCCAGTTCAAACTGCGTATTCTGGAACTGTGAAAGACGACGGCCAAACTGCTTTCTTTCCTGCACATATTTTACGGTTTCTTCAATCGCCCCTTCTGCAATACCGACTGCCTGCGCTGCAATACCTACCCGTCCGCCGTCCAGCGTCATCATGGCGTATTTAAATCCTTTGCCAGGCTCTCCCACAAGATTTTCCTTTGGTACGATACAGTCTTCAAATATCAGTTCACATGTAGAAGACGCCCGAATCCCCATCTTATCTTCCTTTTTTCCAATAGAAAATCCCTGAAAGCCTTTTTCTACGATAAACGCTGAAATTCCTTTTGTTCCCTGTGATTTATCTGTCATTGCGAGTACAAAAAATACGTCTGCCGCTCCCGCGTTCGTGATAAAGATTTTTGATCCGTTTAATACCCAGTGATCGCCGGCGTCTGTCGCTACAGTCTGCTGTCCGGAAGCGTCCGTCCCGGCATTTGGTTCCGTCAGGGCAAATGCGCCAAGCCACTCCCCGGAGCATAATTTGGGCAGATACTTTTTCTTTTGTTCTTCAGAACCAAACTGATAAATCGGCGTGCAGCACAGAGACGTATGCGCCGAGACAATCACTCCTGTAGTCGCGCAATATTTACTCAGCTCCTCCACCGTCTGAATATATGCCAGCGTATCCATTCCGGAACCGCCGTATTCTTCCGGAAACGGAATGCCTAAAAGTCCCATTTCCGCCATCTGTTTTACATTTGCCATCGGAAATTCTTCCGTCTTATCGATCTCTGCCGCCAGCGGCTTTACCTCGTTCACCGCAAACTCATGTACCATCTCAAGTATATCCTGATGAAACTCATCCTGCTTAAAATCCATCCTTACATCCTCCGTTTCTATTTTAATTTACCAGCCCTGAATGCCTCTGTCATTGCCGGAACTACTTCATTCAGATTGCCGACAATCCCATAATCTGCCACATCAAAGATCGGAGCGTCCGGGTCTTTATTCACTGCGACGACCGTATCTGACCCCGAAATTCCCGCCAGATGCTGAATCGCGCCGGAAATACCAAATGCAAAGTACAGCTTCGGCGCAACCGTCTTTCCAGACTGTCCAACCTGATGCGCATGAGGCATCCATCCTGCGTCTACAACCGCGCGGCTGCATCCTACCGTTGCGCCCAATACTCCTGCCAGCTCTTCCAGCAGCTTAAAGTTCTCTGCCGAACCAACGCCACGACCGCCCGACACAATAATTTCTGCTTCTTCCAGATTGACTGCTTCTGCCACTTCATTTACCCGTTCTACAATCTTTGTACGGATCTCTTCCTCAGATGTATGTATCTCTTCTTTTATAATTTCTCCTGTGCGGCTCTCGTCATAAGCGCCTTTTTTGAATACGCCGGGTCGTACTGTACCCATCTGCGGACGATGCTGCGGACACATAATAACCGCCATTAAATTACCGCCGAACGTCGGCCGTGTCCATGCCACATGTCCGCTTTCTTCATCGATATCGATTGCCGTACAATCTGCTGTCAGACCGGTTTTGAGCCGGCAGGAAACTCTCGGTCCCAGATCCCGTCCGTTATTTGTCGCTCCAAGCATCAGAGTTTCCGGTTTATATTTTTCCACGAGCGCAGTCATTGCCTTTGCAAAAGCATCGGTTGTATAATATTCATATTCTGGTCCGTCTACGATAATCGCCGAATCTGCTCCATAACAGATCGCATCCTTTGCGACTCCTTCAATATCTTTGCCAATAACAACGGCTACCAGCGAACATCCTTTCTGAGCGGCTAACGGTTTTGCTGCGTTTAACAATTCGTAACCGACATTCTTTGCTTTCCCGCATTCCGTTTCAATGAATACCCATATATTTTTATAATCGTTCAGTTGACTCATATCCTGCCCCTCCTATAATAACTTTGCATCGTCTAACAGTTTTACGACTTCTTTTGCCGCATCCTCCGGCTCCATGCCTGTCAGTTTTACCCCGTTTTTCTCACGCACTGGTGTAAACGTCTTTTTCACCCTTGTCGGAGAACCTTTCAGACCGCATTCTTCCAGACGAATCGCAGGAATATCTGCTTCGGTCAGAACCGGAATCTCTTTTTTCTTTGCGGCCATTTTGCTCTTAATCGTAGGATAACGTGGTTCATATGGCAGTTTTACAACCGTGATAACAGCCGGCAGTTTTACAGAGATCATATCGTATCCGGAATCATGTTCCCGCTTCACCTGTACTTCTCCGTCGTTTTCCAGAATATCCAGTGCATAGGTAATCTGCGGCAGGTTCAGATGCTCCGCGATTTCCGGTCCAACCTGTGCAGTATCTCCGTCTGTCGCCTGTTTTCCACAAAGAATCAGGTCAAATTTAAGTCCTTCTTTTTCTTCTACCGCTTTAATCGCTTCGGAAAGAATATAACTTGTGGCAAGCGTATCGGAACCGCCGAAACATCTGCTGGAAATCAGATAACCGGCGTCAGCCCCTACTGCCAGACATGATTTAATCGCTTCCTTTGCCTGTTCCGGTCCCATAGAAATTACAACCAGTTTCCCTCCAGCTTTTTCTTTTAATCTTACTCCTGCCTCCTGTGCATACGTATCAAACGGATTGACGATACTCGGTACGCCCTGGCGGATCAGCGTATGCGTTTCCGGATCGATCCGGATCTCGTTCGTATCCGGCACCTGTTTCATGCAAACACAAATATTCATAGATAATTTCCTCCTCATTTCTTTAAAGTATCCATTCTGGATCATTCAGGCACTTTATTCATTCAATTTTCACTTACCTGAAGCATTCAGGCGCTTTATTCATTCATCTTTCACCTGCGCGCAAATCCGTACTGTTATAAACGATAGCAGACTTTACCCGGATTTAAGATCATCTTCGGATCAAAAACACGTTTGATGCCTTCCATAATTGCCATATTCGTCTCGCCTGCCGAATCGACCAGATATCTGACCTTGCCGGAGCCGATCCCATGTTCACCTGACACAAGTCCGCCGCAGTCTGTCGCTTCTTTGTAAATAATATCAAAGAACTTTTCCACACGATTTTTAAACTCTTCTTCCTCCAGATCATTCGAGCACTGATAAATATGAAGATTGCCGTCTCCTGCGTGTCCAAATGATTTAATGGTCAGTCCGCATTCGTCTCCGGTCTTGTTTACAAATTCCAGATAGTCTGCAATTTTATTGACCGGTACGACAACATCGCATTCGTCCAGCAGCTTTGTCTCTTCCATAATCGCTTCCAGAAACGAAGAACGTGCCGCCCAGGCATCTTTCATTTTTGACGGCGTATCCGCTACCAGAACGTCGATCGCTCCTTCTTCCACGACCAGCTCTGCCGCCTGCTCTACGAGAGCGTCTACTTCGTCTTCGGAATTACCGTCCAGTGTTACAAGCAGATATGCGCCGATCTGCGTGCCTTCCAGTTCCTGTGGAAATACGGATTTGCCGACATAACGTTCCGATGCCAGTACAATTTCCCGCTCCATAAACTCGATTGCCTGCGGCTCCATATGCGCCATCTTAAATTTCGGAACCGTCGCAAGCGCGGTATGCAGGTCTTCAAACGGTATAATCAGCGATGCTGCTGCTTTTGGCGCCGGAATAATTTTTAACGTCAGCTCTGTAATAATACCAAGCGTACCTTCTGAACCAATCATCAGATTCAGCAAAGAATAGCCGGATGATGTCTTGGATACGGTAGCTCCCAGATGTGTAATCTCACCCGTTGGAAGTACGACAGTCATTGCGCGGACATAATCACGGGTTGCTCCATATTTCACTGCACGCATACCGCCTGCATTTGTCGCCACATTTCCTCCTACGCAGGCAAATTTTTCACCCGGATCCGGCGGATAGAGCATTCCTTTTGACTGACAGTCTTCCGCCAGATCGTTTAACAACACGCCCGCCTCTATCTCCACAACAAAGTTTTCCATGTCGTAAGATTTAATCTTATTCATCTTTGTAAGATCCATCAGCACGCCTCCATATAATGGAACCGCTCCGCCAGCAAGTCCTGTTCCTGCGCCTCTTGGCGTTACCGGAATATTGTTGTCATAGCAGATTTTCATAACGGCGGCTACTTCCTGCGTGGAACGCGGCTGTACTGCCAGATCCGGCATATGTGTGCCATAGATCGGCATTTCGTCTTTTGCATAGTCCGGATTGATGTCTTCTCCTAAAAAGACTGCTTCAGATACTGCTTTGATCTGATCGATCACTTCTGGTGTCAGTTGATTGTACATGATGTTTCCTCCTTTAATTGCGGTCTGTACCGGATTAGATACCGCCAGACCCATTTTCTATTTATCATCTCATCCTTGTGCCCACATAACAGATGACTCCCGCCAGTACTGCATAGAGCAGGAAATATTTCAATACTGCACTTAAGATTTTACTTTCTGAACCCACCGCATTCATTGCTCCGGCTCCAATTGCGATTCCCTGCGGACAGACCATCTTGCCGATACCTGCGCCCATTACATTTGCTGCTGCCATCCACTCCGCCTGAAATCCGAGCGCTGCCGCCGTCTCGCTCTGCAGACCGCCGAACAGCACACACGTAGATGTGCCAGAACCGGTGACGAATGCTCCGATTGCCCCGATAAACGGTGCGATGAATGGATAAAACGGGCCTGCCGCGGCAACGAGAAACTTCGCTATGTCAGAAATCATACCGCTGTAGCTCATAATCTTTGCCACTGCCATAACCGCACAAATAGTAAGAATCGTCTTCCAGTATTTTTTTAACGTCTGCGCAAATACTTCTGCCATTTCTCCTGCCGTCGCTTTTTGAAACAGGCCTCCGAGCACCGCAGCAATAAAAATCATGACTCCGGGCGTATTGATCCAGCTAAAAACCAGCGTATTAGCGCCTTCTCCGGCATAAACCACAACTGAACTTTTCATCCATGCAATTGCCTGATGTATTGGCGGACACAGATTCGAAGTAACTATTAACAGCAAAAATATGAGAATAAATGAACTCCATGCCCGTACGCCTTCGCGAACGCTGATCCTGTTTTTGCCTTCGTTACTGTTCAAAACAGCAATGGCGTACGCCGCCTCCGGTTTTGGCCGAAATATTTTAATTGCCGCAATCATGCAGCCCATGCAGCAAATCGATCCGATGATATCCGGCAGCTCTGGTCCGATAAATTTTGCTGTTAAAAACCATGGAACCGTAAATGAAAGCGCTGCCGTTAATGTGATTCCCATCATACCTTTTAGTGCCCGAATGCCTTTTCCACAGATACAAACCATGAAAAACGGTGAAAGAAATGTCAAAATACACTGAATCAGTACAACGTTTCCCGACAGTGACAACACATCCGTACCTGTTACAGAAGCAAGCGTAACAGTCGGTACCCCTACGGAACCAAAAGCTGTCGGCGTCGAATTTACAACCAGGCAGCCCAATACGGCACACATAGGATCCAGCCCGATTCCTACGAGCATCGACGCCGGTATGGCAACTGCCGTGCCGAATCCCGCCATCCCCTCCATAAAATTACCGAACCCCCATCCGATAATTAAGGCCAGTACTCTCTGATCTTTTGAAACGCCCGCCAGCATTTTTTTGATCAGTTCCATCGCCCCGGTTTTTAACGTCAGATTGTATGTAAACAAAGCTGCAAGAATCACCAGACAAATCGGCCAAAGCGCATTCAGCACCCCCTCCAATGCAGCCGTTATGGTACATGCAGCGCTCAGTTTCCAGTAACCAAACGCTAATGCCATCGTCAGCAAAAGCGCTATGACACACGCTTTGTGCCCCGCCATCTTTAAACCGCTTAATGCTGCGACCAGCCAGATGATCGGCAGCATCGCAAGCAAAAATTTTAATAGTAGCAATGCCTCTCCCGCCTTTCTTATTGGGTGACCCAATCAAATTGAAATAAACGTAAGAAATTAAAAAACCGTAATATATTATGTATTTATATGCTATAATAAATATTTTTGTTTTTATTGGGTCACCCAATTTATGATTTTATTATAGCACCTTTTTTTCAAACATCAAGTATTATTTAAATTACCAGCATATTTCATGATTTTTTCTTTCTTTTTTTGTGCATAATTACAAATTATTGGGTCACCCATTAATAGGTTCTTTCTTAAGCAAAAACAAAAAAAGCCGGTAAACCATGTTTTCACAAGTTTACCGGCATTGCCTTTGCACCTATATTTCATTGATATATCTGTCTGAAATGACAACTCCTGCTATACCGCAATTGTCATTACGCCTTTTGTATGCAGTTTTTTTCTTCTTCCATTTTTGTCAATATAGTTAATATAATATGGATATGTCTCAATCTCCAGTATCTCGCCCTGATCTTTTCCCTTTGCCTGGTTATCTTTCACACATTCCATATCGTCCAGATCTTTCTCACTGAAAATCTCACCCACTTTCAGCTCGTCCCTGCAGTAAAAACCAATTGCTTCCAGATACTGATTCAGCGCTGTCAGCAGCTTTTCTTCCATCTGCGCTTTCCCAGACTTCATCCGACGGTACAGCGCTTCTATCATCTTCCCGATCAGATCTTCCTGTACCACGTGAACAAACGCCTGCAGCACATCCTCCAGCTCAGACTTTGGCGTAAACTGTCTGGCCGTTGTGCGGATATCTTTTTGATAACGGTTATACATTTTTTTATACGGATCGTAATCCGGCACAGACTCAAAAAACCGGTCCAGTACGGCTGTATTGGCAAATCTCGTTACCATAATCTGTATATTTGCAGCTGTAATCGTATATTTTTCTTTATTTTCTGTAATTATGAAAGGATTTTCCGTCTCATCCTTCTGCAGCATGTTTTCAAGTGAACGGTCTTTCATACGATCCAGCAGATCAGTAATCTTATCGTTCGCCTGCACAAGTTTTTTGGACAGATGAAATGTTTTTCGCTTTTCCTCCTGAAAGTTTTTATCTATGACGTCATATGCCTGCTTCGTCTCATCCAGCTCTTTACTCATGGCAGACAGGCGGCTTTCATATTCTGCGTTTTTCTGCTCCAGCACATCGATACGCGCCAGCAGATCATTCACATTCGGCGCATCCGGATCCGGCTCGTTCACTGCCTCCAGATAAGCATAGACCTCCCGAATTCTTGCTGCCAGCATCTGATTGCCTTTTTTCATCTCCTCTTTTTGTTTCTCAAATTCCTGCACAACCAGCTGACTGATTTCCTCTCCCCTGGACACTTCGTCTGTTTCCATCTGACTGATCTGAGAAACAATTGTCTCGCACTGGGAGAAGACGGATTCGCACTGTGCGGACACTTTTTCAATCGCGTCTTTATTCTCCCGCAGTTCCTGATAAGAATCGCTCATATTATTATCCAGAACTTCCTGCGTATCCAGCGTCTGCTGTACTTTTACAAGAATATCCCGTATACTTTTTTCATTTTTTTCTGACCTTCTATTATAATGATCAACGAGCAGACGAAGCAATCCGTTACATTCATCCGATAATACATATTTCAGGTTTTTCCAAAATCCCATTTGATCTTCCTCGCTTTCTTATCCGCCATGTTCGACATAAACTGAATTCATTATATCGGACAATCTGCCCAAAATCAATATTTTTCATACATTTTTGCACATTTTCCCGCTGTTTTTGGTATTTGAAAAGCAGGCGCCCAGCGCCTGCTTTTCTATTTTGTATATGGTGAAGGATAAATCCAAGAAAGCACCAGAAATCCGATATCAAACATACTGCTTCTTTTTGTTTTTGTTTGACTTCTAAATTGTATCATATTCGGATAAAGAAAAGCAAGTTATTTCTTAAATTTTAATCGCATCCTGACTGCATACATTTTTACACTGCCCGCAGTGGATGCATTCCGGGTGGTTCGCTTCCCGTACCGGATCGACGTTCATTTTGCAGACTTTTCTGCAGGCGCCGCATCCGGTGCATTTATCGTGATCCACGCGGTAACGAAAAACGGAGATCGGATTAAATACCGAATAGACGGCTCCCAGCGGACATATGTATTTGCAAAACGGCCGATAAATAATTACCGCAGCTGCGACGACAATAACAAGCAGCACATTTTTCCATACGTACAGCCACCCAAGAGCACTGTGCATCGACGAATTCATAAACGCAAGCGGAATACCTCCCTCCAGCGTTCCTGCCGGACAGATCAGCTTACAAAAATATGGCACTCCCTGCCCCAGTACATCGGTCAGACACAGCGGCAATAATACGACAAACAGTACTAAAATTACGTATTTGAGCTTACGCAGCAGCCTGTCGCCTTTGAATGTTCCGATTTTTTTCGGAAAAGGAATTTTATGCAGCAGATCCTGAATCAGACCAAACGGGCAGAGCCACCCGCAGACAAAGCGTCCGGTCAAAGCCCCGATAAACATTAAAAAACCAGCCACATAAAACGCAAATTTAAAATTCCAGCTTCCAATTACCGCCTGCATTGCTCCAATCGGACAGGAACCAAGCGCACCGGGGCAGGAATAGCAGTTTAATCCCGGAACGCACAGCTTTTTGAGCGGTCCTCTGTAAATCTTTCCCTGTACAAATCCGGCCAGATAGCTATTCGTAAGCAGCGCCCACAATGCCTGGATTCTGTGCCGGCGCCATTCCGTTGTTTTTTTCTTTTTATCCAAGTCCAATACACTCCATACAAATATTTACGGCCTTATCGAATACGACCTTCATCTCGCCGCGATAGATTCCGTATCCCATCATCAAAAGTCCTGCGCCCGCTGCGCAGATTCCGCGCCAGTCAAAACGGGCCGGGCGCCTCATGGCTGCTCTCCTTTGCTTCTGGCGAGCTCTTTTTCTACGATTTCCTGCCAGTCTTCCAGGCTATGGCTCCCCAGGTAGCTTTCGCCGGTCAGATTGCCATTCTGATCTACAAAAAAAGTTTCCGGAACCGCTTCGATTCCTTTCAGTCTGCCGTTGAGCCCATCTGCATCCGGAATCAGAAACGGATACGTCGCTCCTGTACGCTCTGCCAGAAGTTTCGCTTTTTCCACCGCTTCTTCACTGACCTTTCCATCTTCACCCAAAGCGTCCAGCACAATACCTATAATATTTACATTTTTGTCCGCCATCTGCACATGCAGCTTCTCCAGATCCGGTATCTCATTGATGCATGGCGTACACCAGGTCGTAAATATGTTTACCATCGTAAGCTCATATTCCTGAAAGATCTGATCGGTAAAAGTATTGCCCGTAATATCCTGTAGGGAAAACCCTCCCAGACTGTCCGTTTGCGAATCATTCTCTTTCTGAGCGGAATCATCTGCAGTTTCCGTATTATTTTCAGAAGGATTCTGCTGCGGTTTCTGACCGGAATCTGAGGCCGCGCATCCTCCCAAAATGGTCAGACACATTGCTCCTGTCAGCAAAACTGCATGGATTTTACGTAAATAAGTACTCATTCTGTATCTCCTTTTCATATAGTCAGTTAAAAGTAACCCAGACCGCAGGGCGCACCGCGATGTCCATCGAATCGGCCGTGTACCCATAACGCATCACAGTTCCGTCTGCCGACACAAATGCCGCGCTGTCAGCCGCCTTTCCCGGCGTACGCAGCCACCAGGATTTCTGATTATTTTTCAATAACAGCAGCGTTTTATAACGCTCGGCTTCTGTCTCATCGAGCAAAAATACACGATCCGTTGTCTGACCGCCTCCCTGTGTGCCATACACGCTGTTTGCAGGTGTGACAATATCCGTGGGCAGCACCTTTTTTTGTTCATATTCAGAAAAACAATTTTCATAAAATGTCCGGTTCAGCCAGTCACGCATGCTGGAGCTCTCCCATATGGCGTCCTGTCCGCCTGTCTGGTATACCGTCTGCGCCTGTACCGGCTTTTTACGAACCATCAAAAGTTTCTTTTGCGTACCGTCCGCTTCTCTTTCTGCCACAAGCCACTTTGCCGACCCATAAGTCACCGTATCGCCAACCCATGCCTGCGCGAGCAGTTTCATTTCAAAATCCGCCTTTTTTTGCAGCGCGTCTTTATAATCTCCGACTTTATCATGCAGCAGACTGACTGCCTTTTGATATTTTCCCTGCTGCGCAGCCTGCAGCGCTCTTTGATAATTGCATTCCCGCACACGTTCCCTGGTATCTTTGTAGCCTTTACTTTTTGCAAATATCGTATTGGCCCGCTCATAATCCTGAATGCTCATTAAAAAGCTGCCTTCCAGATAAAATGCCGCCGGTGAGCAAAGAAAAATGCCCAGACTAACAACGGCGGCCAGTATAGCCGCCGCTGCCAGTTTTCCTGCGACATTTTTTCTACGCTCATTTTTATATGCCTGTTGTTTTAAGCGCCTGCACGCTTCGATCTGATCGGGAATGTCTTTATATTCCCTTCTCAGACGATGAAATTGTGCGATGACAGCTTCATAATCAGCCGCGCTTTTTGCCTCTTCTTTCATTCTCATACCGGTCTGATATACTTCTTCCCGGTGTTCCCGCCGCGCAAGGGGAAGTTTCTTTTTACAGCGTTTTCTGCGTGCCTCGCTGTCCTCATAGTCCCCCAGCGCTTCAAACATCGCTAACGCCTCTTTATACATATGGACCCGGTCTTCAGGCTGAAGCATTTTTTCCGCGCCTTCCATACGTCTGACCGCTTTTTGATAATCTGCTTCCCGCTGCTGTTCCGGAGTCAGGATCACTTCCTGTTTTTTCTTCTTCTTTGCCATTACAAAACTGTCTCCTTCACTTTTCCCGAAAAAGTCCCGTACAGCTTTTCTCCTCTGCTGTTCCATCGGTAAGGCCGTACTCTGACATAGTAAGTCTTCCCGCTTTTTAATCCGTCAATCACAAAGGATGTTGTCTCAATATCCATTTTATCCGCCGGCAGCATGGCTCCGTTAGACGCATACTGTATCATATAGCCGTCGCAGGCTGCGACTGGCTCAAAACTGACTGCGAGCTTTCCCGGCTGCGAATTATCCAGCAATATCTGGTTCGTTGTCGTTTCGGGTACCGATATATTTTGCAGTGCATTTTCAACGCTCGTGATATTTGGATCGAATATCGTCGTACATGCCGGAGCCATTTCGTTCCATTCTTCTGAAAGAACATGCTCCTGCAGCTGTGAATCTGCTGCCAGCAGCTGTTCATCCGTAACATTGAAAAAGGTATCGTCGCCGCGGCAGTCATTCCAGGTACAGTCTACATTATACCAGACATTTCCGATTCGCACTTTATTCCACGCATGCCCCGGACTGGTAACTGTCACGCATTCTATTCCCGCACGTCCGCACAATAGTGCAAACAGCTGCGCATATCCGGCGCAGACGGTGCTTCTTTCAAACAACACCGCGCTGATGCAGCTCTGGCTCATCTGCCTGTCATCCGGATCATCGACTGCCATCTCCGTATCATATTCTACATAATCACAGACGATCTGATGTATCATCCGTTCTTTTTCCAGCGGCGTCTGCACCGTACGAATCTGTGCGTCCCATTCTTCCAGCTGCTGTACAAATCTGTCTGTATACGCTGCCCGCGTATTTCCATCTGAAAAAATCTGATAGAGTCCTGCCGTCATCATATTTGTATTTTCTGAGTATACGACGGAATTTCGAATAAAATAGTACTGCGGATTTTCAAACAAAAAACAGCAGAATACTCTCTTCATCTGCGCCGCGGACAGGCCCTCATAAGACACCAGAGGCAAAATGCAGACCGATACGGGTTCTCCGTTTCGATTGACCTGTGTGGTCTGAAACTGCTCTGTCCCTGTCAGATACCGGTCGGCCTGCTTTTTCAGGTTCAGATATAATTTCTTTTCTTCAGTATTCAGCAGACTGAAATAATAATCGCTGCCATTATCCGCCCAGACGCTGCCTGACAGACTATACGAATCGTCTGTCTGTATGCTTCTAAGCGATAATCTTCCCGCGCGGTATACCAGATCGTCGGATTCATAAAACTCCGTCTGCATTTGTATCTGATTAAAATTTACATTCTGATTATAATTTGCGTTCTGATTGTAATTTGCATCCTGGCGCGTTCCTGCCTGCGTATGCACAGGATTTCCCAATACGGCTCCTGCCAGCAGGAGCGCTGCCATACTTTTGGCAATCAGCTGCTTTGTATTCATCGAACAATTCCCTTTCTGATTCTGATTTAAATATTTCTGATCTAAAGACCTTCCATAAGTATCTAATACGAAATTAAAACAGATTTTTTTGGAATAATGTTCTGCTTAATTCAATTTCTTCCTCTGAGGCAAGACTGTTTTCAAACGTCACGGTTCCGAGTCCCTCATGTGCAGACAGCAGTCCGGCCTCTTTCAGCCTTCGCCGCATCTCCCTGGCCGTACCGTTACCGCCGTCAAAAATACGGACCCGTTCTCCGGCGATTTCCTGAATCAGCCTGCGTACGAACGGATAGTGGGTACATCCGAGTACAATGGAATCGATCTCCCGTAAATACGGCGCCAGAAGATTTTCCAAAAACACTTTCAGATCCGCTCCATCCGTATTGCCTGTCTCTACAAATTCTACCAGGCCCGGACAGGGCAGTCCGATAATATCTGCTTTTTGTTCGTAACGCATCATCAGCGTTTTGTACTTATCCCCGGAAATCGTCATCGGCGTTGCCATCACAAGAATCGTCGGATGCCCCGCCTGCAGCGCGGCCGGTTTCACTGCCGGCTCGATACCGACCAGCGGAATGTCCGGATACATTCCGCGTAAAGTGCGTACCGCTGCCGCTGTTGCCGTATTACAAGCAACGACAATTCCCTTGACCCCCTGTTCCAGCAGAAATTTTACATTCGCTATCGTCAGGCTGCGTATTTCTTCCACCGGTCTCGTTCCATAAGGCGCGTTTTTGGAATCGCCAAAATAAATATAATGTTCCTGCGGCATAACCTGATACAGTTCTTTTAATACGCTGATCCCGCCCACTCCGGAATCAAATACTCCGACCGGCTGATCACACTTTGCATTTCCCATCCGTTATCCCCTGTGTCAAATATATCATCTAATTTTCATATTCTACATTTACATCGACAGATACCAGCTCTCCCGTTTCTTTCGTAATTCCGTCCACCCGTGAGTCAGAGCCTTTGTACTGACCGCTGTTATACTGCCAGTATCTGATATTTCCGGTTCCGGTATAACCGGTTCCAAGAGATACGTTTCGGTAACGTGCCACCCACAAATCGATCCCATCCAGTTTTGTCCGGTCCAGATTAGAATTTAAAAAGGTCACATAACTGTATAACACAAATTCATAACCCGCATCTTCCACAATCTTTTTAAAAGCATGAATCATCTGATGCAGCGTTTCCTTTTTCATCGTTTTCACTTTGTGTACCGCATCTTCCATATCGAAAGCAATCGGATAATCCAGCTTTCTTCCGTTAAGTATTTCCAGTACAACGCGCGCTTCTTCCTCTGCTTCCTGCACAGTCTTTGCACGACTGTAACAGTATACGCCCATCGGCATTCCTACCGAAAACGCGTTCTGATATTTGGTTTCAAATGTATAATCGGCCAGATTATGGTTGCTGATGCGCAAAAAAGCAAACTCTACGCCAGAGTTTTTTACGCGAACCCAGTCAATATCTTCCTGCCAGCGGGATACGTCGATCCCGTTTTTGCTGCCGGGCGTTACGGAAACGGTTGCCGATGCGCTCTGCCCTCCTGCAGAGGCTGTCACAGTGACTGTCCCATAAGCGATTCCGGTTACGTTTCCTTCCTCGTCCACCTGCGCAATATCTGTATTTTCAGACGTCCATTCTACTTCCGTTTCCGGAAATACAGACGCTTTTAGCGGTTTTGTCGCTCCCACACACAGCTTGAGCGTCCGCGTATTCAGAGAAACGCCGCCCGCCCGATAACTGACCGCGTGACATTTCATACCTTCACCTGCAGCTCCCACTGCAGATACCCGATAGTAACAGGTCCGTCCATCCAAAATCCCGGTATCCGTATACGTCGTCTCCGTAAGGCCTTTTGCAATGCAGACAAACTCTTTATCCGCCGTATAAGCCCGATAGAGATTGTAGCCAGACGCTCCTATGGACAGATTCCAGCTGATCTGAAACGTATCTTCCGCCGTCTGACCGATCGTAAGTCCGATCGGCGCCGCCGGCGCCACGCTTCCTTCCATGGAAACGCACGGCGCGCTGAGTCCTTTATATGTACCGTTCACATAAATCGCTTTGATCCGATAATAATAGGTTCCTCCCGGAATAACAGAGCGATCTTCATACCCGACAAACGTCCCGCTGTTTAAATCTTTGATCTTTGCAAACGCTTTGTCCGGATACATACTCCGGTAAATCCGGTATCCTGCCGCGTTCTGGGACTTTTCCCATACAAGAGAGATACTCCGGTTGCCTGTATTCGTATTGACCGCCGTCAGCTTCGGCGCTTCTGCCTGTGTCATTGCCTGCACAGCCGGCGACTGATCGCCCGTCGTGATCGATCGATCCGCTTTTTGCTGCCAGGTGCAGATTTTATAAAAAAACTTCTTGCCCGGTACGATTTTGGTGTCGGTATAACTTACAATCGTATTTTTCGTAATCGTTTTAATTTTACGAAAAGTTCCGTTCTCTTTCACGCTCCGCCAGATATAATATCCCGACGCTGCCGGATCCGCCTGCCAGGTCAGTTTTACCGAACTGGCGTTTACCGCCTCGCAGCTTTCAAACTGCATAGCCGCAGATGCCGGCGCCGCTTCTGCCTGCTCAGAAAATTGTGCCGCGGCGATATTTCCATTGACATCCCGAATGGCACGTACCTGGTAAAAATATTTTACGCCAGACGTAACCGTCTCATCTGTATAAGACGTTTCCGCTGTCACTGCCAGCAGTTCAAACTCTTCCTGCCCGGCGCTTTTTCGATACAGCTCGTAATTCATTGCTCCGGCGACTTTTTTCCATTCCAGAGAGACGGTCTGCTTCTTCGGCATCTTAACACTTGTGAATTTTGTCTTTTTTAAACAAGGCTGCGCCTCCACAGTCGCATATTTTCCCGCTTTGCCGGCAGCATCCAGCGCACAGACACGAAACTGATAGGTTACCCCGGTCACAAGTCCCTTACACTGAAACGACGAGGCGTCAGCCATCGTCATTCCCGCTACCGTAAAATCTCCGTCTTTCTGTCCATATTCGACCTGATATCCTGTCGCTCCCTGGACCGCGCTCCAGCCAAGCGTCACCGATTGATAGGTCGTCTTTTCCTGCACAAGTGTTTCCGGCGCCGGCAATATCCCGCTGTCCTTTGCACGCATGTGTAAAGACGGCTCTTCCTTCTCAGGCGCAATTTCCTGCTGCGGCTCTTTGGTCTGCTGCATCGTTGCCGCAGCTGATATCTGACGCGTGCCGGCTGCAGATATACAGAAAAAAATTACAGTTGCCGCAAACAGGTTCTTTACTTTATATGACATTTTCTCTCCCCTATCTTACTTATATTCGAGCGGACATTCATCGAGCGGACATCTCTCTACCCGTTTAATATTACAGTCCTGCACACGGCCTTGTCCGCAGTCCACCATACCTTTTAAATAACAAAATCCCTGCCGCTTTTCCTC
The DNA here is from genome assembly GCA_910577225.1 of uncultured Eubacterium sp. Taxonomy (GTDB): domain Bacteria; phylum Bacillota; class Clostridia; order Lachnospirales; family Lachnospiraceae; genus Eubacterium_J. The sequence goes on from CAJTMV010000006.1 coordinate 140,981, forward strand.
CTTTTTTATGCCGCCGTTCTTCAGCTTTTCTTCTTCCAGAGGACAGGACACAGTCCGCTTATTGTTGCAATCCTGAATCCTTCCTGAATCACAATCCACAAGCCCCTTTAAATAGCAAAATTTATTTTCCATAATCATTCGTACCTCTTTGTCATCGATGTCATGTATTACCTGCCTGTTTGTCCATTTTTCGAATCAGAGCCAGTCCATACGCTCCGTATCCAAGATGCGTCGCAATGCTAAGAGGAATGGATGCCATACTGCAGGACACCTGAAAATAATCCTCAAAGCTGTCTTTTAATTTTTTTGCATCTGCCGCTGTCATACTCGCTGCCGCGGCAAGATAAAACTCTTCGATACCGCCTGCATGAAAGCGCTCTGTAATATCGCGCTCTGCCGCCTGCATCATTTTTTTTCGCACTGCTTTATCTCCGCGTACTTTTTCTGCCAGTTCGATCTTTTCTCCCTGAAGATATAACAGCGGCTTAATATTCAGTACATTTCCAATCATTGCAGAGCTGGCGGAAATACGTCCGCCCTGTTTTAAGTATTTCAAAGTATCGACCGTCAGATAAATCATGCACTCGTTTTTTACAAACTGCAGCCTGGCTGCAATTTCTAACGCGCCAAGTCCCTGCTGCGCCATTTTACGCGCTTCCATTACCGCGTATTTTTGCGTTACAGAAATACGCCCAAGATCAGCGACGACAACTTTTCCATGATACTGCCGCGACAAAGCCATTGCCGTATCACAGGAACCGCTGAGTCCGCCTGACATTGGTATATAGATCAGCTCTTCATATTTTTTGAGCGCCTCCTCCCAAAGTCCTGTGACGTCGGAAGGATTGGGCTGCGACGTATAGATTACGCTGCCGTTTTTTTGTTTTCTGAAAAAATCTTCATGTGTAATTGTCTGACCTTCCAAATAAAGCTCATCATCTACATAAAATGGCATCGGCAATACATAGACGCCATATTTTTTTGCTTTTTCCTGAGAAATCCCCGAATTGCTGTCCGTTACAACCGCTGTTTTTTCCATGCAGATACCTACTCCTTTTCCTTATCCAAATCTGTTACGTCTATTATTACAAATTTTACTTCATACCGCAAGCAGTTTTGGGAATTATCTCCTAAAAAAATTTTACTAATACAACCAGTTTCTTTCTCATCTGGTTATAACTGGCTGATGTTTCTGCGTAATTTTGCCGGTATTGACATAATTTTCGCATTGTGAGAAAATATATGGACAAATAAAAATAAAGAAAGGAGACTCTGAAAAGCAAACAATGAAACATACTCTGAAAATACCCATCAGGATCCTGATTCTGACCGCCTTTTCTTTCGTGTTATCCGCAGTACATTCAGTACCGGCGATCACTGTGCTGGCAGATGCGGCGGACACTGACGCGCAGGAAAGTTTTTCCAGTTTCTGGAAGAATGCTTCTGATCACAACGAACCGGTTTCAGACGAGCCTGACGACGATGACTCTGATGCCGATGACTCAGAAAACAACGACTTTGATAACGACGGCTCTGACGACAACAACTCTGAGAATGACGACGCAGACAGCGATTTTTCTGACCAGGACGATCCGGACGCAGACTGGGGCAGCTTCGACCAGGATGATTCCGACTGGAATGATTCTGAGGACGAAGATACGGACAGCGACACTCCAAATCACGGAACCTCTGAAAACGACCCTCCTTCTTCCGGCGACGATACTCCGGTTTCGACAGAACCGTCTGACCCAGATGAAAAAAACGACCCGCAAAAGCCGGATGCAGTCCCAACATCTGTCGCCGCTTCGGTCCGGCCGCTCAAAAGTTCACAGACGGCGCTCATACGCTGGAAACCTGTCGCCGGAGCTTATGCATACAAAGTACAGCGCAGTAAAAACAAAGATGGAAAATATACAAATATCGCATCTTTGGGAGAGGACGGATCCACTTATACTGACAATTCCGTCAAACGAGGGTTCAGCTATTTTTATCGGATTGCCGCAAAGCTGAAAAGCGGCGGCGCCTGTTACAGTAAAGTCCTTTCTTTTACCCGGCCGCTTTCTGCTGTCAATGATGTGAGACTTGTCAGGTACTCGACCTCGTCTGTGAAAGTCTTCTGGGAAAAAAGTCGTGAGAAACAGGCGGAATACTACAAAGTATACTATGCCAAAGGCAGCTCCGATCAGTATAAACTTGCCGGAACAACCAAAAATACCTGGTATCGCGTAAAATCGCTGAAAAACAACCAGGATTATAATTTTCGGGTCAGGGCGTGCGCGACTTCCAAAACCTCGCCTCTGGACAGCGATTTATCAAAGACCGTATCGATACGAACAAAACCATATCAGCGGACGACCATATTTGCCGGAGACTCTCTGACCGTAGGATTTCGTACCTACAACGTATTAAATGAGATAGCGATCGGCGGAAACAAAAGAGTGGTGGCCGCAGTCGGGCTCAACACCACGACGTTCCGCACCAGACGGGTATTTGACGGAAAATCCGGTCTGGAAAGTATCGTTTCTTCCAAACCTTACCGGGTGTATCTGATGCTTGGCGATAACGATATCCACTACCGGCGCAAAGAAGATGTGCTGGCTGCTTATGAGGCCATCTTAAAGGGTATCCGCACCGGATCTCCGGAAACGGATATCGTCGTACTGGCTGCGACTCCGGTGACGAGCGCTCAGGTCGCAAAGCGAAAAGGATTTGCGCAGATACCTGCTTATAATCAGGGTCTGAAAGCGCTTGCCGAACGCACAGGCGCAAAATATTATGACTGTACCGCCTTCTTAAAGGATTCAAACGGTTGTCTGAAAAGCGCTTATGACGCGGGAGACGGCATACACTGGAAGGCCGCCGCTTATCATGAATATGCCGGATTTCTGGAAGCGTATGACAAATCGCTGGATGAAAACAGCTGACTGACAATTATTCAAAACAAAAATCAAAAAGGAGATCAAAAATGAAACAATCAGTTCGTTCCAACCAAACAGCTAAAAATCGGTTCGCGGTAATTTTTACGGCCGCTGTCTTATGTCTTGGAATTATTTTACAGATGTCGCTTCCTGCCGCCGCGGCAGGCACAACCTGCAAATCGCTTGCCAAAGCGGTTCTGGATGCGTCCGATGGCAGTGAAAAATTATTAAAATATCAGACGACAAGCGCGGATGAATTTGGCGCACTGACCATATCGGAAGCTGCCAAAGTATCTTCGATCGTTTATCTGTGCGATGAAAAAGAAGTCTACAGCCTCTGCGTTGCCAAAGCATCCAGCAATTCAGACGCTTCCAAACTGTTAAAAAGCCTGAAATCTTATAAAAAACGCAACAGCGGCAGCGATTATCTCAGCGACTATTCTTCCACCGAACAGAAAGTATTCAAAAACGCTCTCTGCGGCAAAAAAGGCAAATATGTCTGGTACATTGCCCTGTCTTCGGATAAGTCTGTAAACAAAAAAGGACAGACCGCATTAAAGAAAGCATTATAAAAATCGCATTTGCCTGACGCATCTGCGTCTATGATCGGGGATAACAATGGTTTTCAGCAGTTTACTATTTTTGTTCCGCTTTCTTCCTTTGGCGCTTGCCGCTTACTATCTGGCGCCAAAGAAACTGCGGAATCTTATTTTGTTTCTATCGAGTCTTATTTTTTATGCATGGGGCGAACCTGTATATGTGGTCCTGATCCTTTTTTCAACGTTGTTAGATTATATGACCGGAAGGATTGCCGGTTACTGCCGCGCCACAGGACAGATGAACAAAGCGCGCCTTGCCGTATTTGTCTCAGCATTTACAAATCTGGCGCTGCTTGCTTTTTTCAAGTACGCAGATTTTTTTGTACAGACGCTCCATTCGGTATGCGCCGTCGATCTGCCTGCGCCTGGCGTGGCGCTTCCGATCGGTATTTCTTTTTATACGTTTCAGACGATGTCATATACGATCGACGTATACCGGGGCGACGCAAAAGTACAGAAAAATCTGATCACGTTCGGCGCTTATGTATCTTTGTTTCCGCAATTAATCGCAGGCCCCATCGTTCGCTTCAAATCTGTCTGCGAGCAGCTCGACCACCGGAAAGAATCTGTGGATTCTTTTTTTTACGGTATTGTCCGTTTTACCGCGGGACTTGGTAAAAAAGTGCTGATTGCAAACCAGATCGGAGCCGTATGGAGCGAAATTGCGGCCATCCATACAGACCATCTGACTGTCCTGACTGCCTGGATCGGTATTGCGGCCTATGCATTGCAGATTTATTTTGATTTTTCCGGCTATTCCGACATGGCGATCGGTCTTGGTTCGATGTTTGGTTTTTCGTTTCCGGAAAATTTCGATTATCCTTACGAATCCAAAACCGTGACCGAATTCTGGCGGCGCTGGCATATTTCTCTCGGCGTCTGGTTTCGGGAGTACGTTTATATTCCGCTTGGGGGCAATCAAAAAGGAACCGGCCGTCAGATGATCAACATTGCCATCGTATGGTTTCTGACCGGTTTATGGCACGGCGCATATTGGAATTTCGTACTCTGGGGCGTCTATTACGGCGTTTTGCTTGTTTTGGAAAAATTTTTTCTGCTGCGCATTTTGCAAAAGCTCCCTGCCTGGTGCGGACATATTTATACCATACTTTGTACGCTGATCGGCATGAGTCTGTTTTCCTATCAGGATATGGCGGACGGCCCCGGCTATCTGCAGGCTCTGTATTTTCAGGGAAAGGCCGGATGGTACGATCAGCAGACGCTCTGGCTGGCTGTGTCGAATATCGGATTGTTTTTCATCGCTGCCGTTGGATGTACCTCTCTGATGAAACGTCTGACACTTAAAAAATGCCTTCCTGCCAGTACAAAAAAAGGCGCTGCCATAAGAGACGCGGCAGCGATCTGCTACACTGCCGCCATCTTTGCGGCTTGCCTTGGAATGCTTGTGAACTCTTCGTATAATCCGTTTTTGTATTTCAGATTTTAACGTCCGTCTGCAATACGAAACGACTGTCCTAACGAAGCGTCAGGCATTATAAATCATAGCACATGTAAATAGAAAGTAAAAACAGGTGACATACATATGCGTAAAATCAGACTGATCGGTATTTTGCTATTCAGCGCCATGCTTGCCGGCTATACCTTTATTTATCATATCGTACCGCAAAAGGAATTTTCCGTATTGGAAAACCGCTCTCTGGAGACCCGGCCAGAATTTCGTCTGTCAGATCTATTGAACGGCGATTATCAGGAACATTACGAAACTTACCTGAATGATCAGATGTTTCAGCGCGACCGCTGGGTCAGCCTGGCCGTAACGCTGGAACGACTGGCTGGAAAAAAAGAAATCAACGGCGTATATATCGGCAAAGACGGCTATCTGCTGGAAAAATATGATGATTCCGATCTGGAAGACGTTCAGATCGAAGAAAATATCCGTATCCTTTCCTCTTTTCTCAACGACGCGGCTACACGCTATGGGAAAAAACGTACGACTTTTCTGATAATACCGGATAAAGCAGCGGCTCTGCCTGACAAACTGCCGGCATACGCAAATGCCGGCATCGAGAAAGACAATTCTGTCCTGACGGCCTTAAAAAGCCGTCTCAGTGAACCGGAGATTGTACTGGATGCAGGTCCGATACTTCGCGATCACCAGGACGAATATATTTATTATCGAACAGATCACCACTGGACCACCTTGGGAGCCTGGTATGCCTACCGCGCATGGGCCAGGCATACCGGCCATCCTGCCAAAGCTCTGGAGGATTTCAGCAGAGAAACCATTTTTGACGACTTTTATGGAACTACTTACAACAAAGTGCATATCAAAGTGCCTGCAGATGAGGTCGAGCTGTTCCATCACCCGGCGGAAAACGGCGTCGTTATAAACGCCGATGACGGCGATCTGCTTTCAGATTCCTTTTATTTTCCAAAAGAGGCCGCCGAAGGATTTAACAGATACAATGTCTTCTTTTCCAAAAATACAGCCCGCATTCATATTCAAACCGCCGCGGATACGGACAGATGCCTGCTTGTCGTCAAAGATTCCTTTGCAAACTGCTTCCTGCCGTTTCTGGCCGGAGATTACAAAGAAATTCTTATGATCGACTGTCGTTATGGAAAAGAAAACGTACGGGATATTCTCGCTGCACACGAAGAAATCACGGATGTTCTTGTCATGTACAACAGCAGGAAATTCATGCAGGATACCAATCTTCGGGCACTTGACGAAGGCGCCAAAAAAATGGATACCTTTGATGCCGACAGCTTTTTTGACGAATAAACTGCAATTTTATATTCCATTTTGAATGATTTCGTGATATACTACTGTGGATTCTGTCTGTTTAGCAATGTATCAGGCGAAAGCGGACAGAAAAAAAACGCCAGAATCTGGCAGAATGGAGTTATCTTATGAATGTTTCATCTATCTTAATTATGGCGGCAATTATCTGCTACCTTGGCCTGATGCTCGTAATCGGTTTTCATTTTTCCAAAACAAATACGTCTACCGATGATTTTTATCTGGGCGGCCGCAAACTCGGACCGTTTGTAACGGCAATGAGCGCGGAAGCCAGCGACATGTCGAGCTGGCTGCTGATGGGTCTGCCGGGCGTGGCTTATCTGTCTGGTATCTGCGATGCGGCCTGGACGGCGATCGGACTCGTACTCGGCACCTGGCTGAACTGGTTTTTTATCTCTAAAAAAATCCGACGCTACAGCCATCAGATCGGAGCCATTACCATTCCCGATTTCTTTTCCAAAAGATATCACGATAAAAATATGCTCAACTGCATCGCTGCGATTGTAATTGTCGTATTTTTCATCCCTTATACGGCAAGCGGTTTTGCAGCCTGCGGCAAACTGTTTTCTACTTTATTCGGCGTGGACTATATGGCTGCAATGATTATCTGCGCTGTTATTATCGTAGCTTATACCGCTCTGGGCGGCTTTCTGGCAGCTTCCACCACCGACCTGATTCAGAGTATCGTAATGACGATCGCACTGATTACCGTTGTATGCTACAGCGGATCGATGGCTGGCGGCTTCGACGTTGTCATTGAGAACGCAAAAGCTCTTCCCGGTTATTTATCCATGACCAATACATACGATGTAACTGCCAACGCAGCAAAGCCTTACGGCATCATTACTATTTTTTCAATGCTTGCGTGGGGACTGGGTTACTTTGGTATGCCTCATGTATTGCTGCGATTTATGGCCATCGAAGATGAAAACAAATTAACGACTTCCCGCAGAATCGCCTCGGTATGGGTGGTGATCTCAATGGCTGTCGCGATATTTATCGGTATCTGCGGACTGGCTGTCAGCAAAGCCGGCTGGATCGATACGCTTTCCGGCAGCGATTCTGAAACAATCATCGTTAAAATTGCAGATTTGTTAAGCTCACATGGAGCTGTCGCTGCCATCCTGGCCGGCATTATTCTGGCTGGTATTCTGGCCGCTACCATGTCTACTGCAGACAGTCAGCTCCTGGCAGCTTCTTCCAGCGTATCTCAAAACCTGCTGCACGATACGTTTGGCATTAACCTCAGCAAGAAAGCGTCTCTGTTCGCAGCCAGAATCACCGTTTTACTGATCAGCGTAATTGCCGTTTTTCTGGCAAGAGATCCGTCCAGCAGCGTCTTCGGTATCGTCAGTTTTGCATGGGCTGGTTTTGGAGCTGCTTTTGGTCCTGTTATGCTCTGTGCGCTGTTTTGGAAACGCAGCAACAAATACGGAGCTTTTGTAAGTATGTTAAGCGGCGGCATTATGATTTTTGTATGGAAATATCTGGTCCGGCCAATGGGCGGGGCATGGGATATTTACGAACTGCTTCCGGCATTCCTGATTGCCCTGGTGTGCAACATTGTTGTATCGCTGGCCACAGAAAAGCCGGATGCTTCTGTCATATCTGAATTTGAAAAGGCGGTCGAATCCTAACCAGCCTCTTCTACCGACTAAAAAACAGACCGGAACTGCCTGCCGGTCTGTTTTTCTTTGATTTCCAGATTGTATTTACAGCTGACAATACAACAGATTCTGCTGCAGCTCCTCGGTAATCTCTCCGCCAGCTTTCTGATACTTTTCATATAACGCAGTCAGTCTCTGCGCCTTTTTCGCGTTATCCCGTTCAAACTTTGGAATCGACAGCTGATACATCGGATTCACCTTGAGCGCCGCTCGGATATCTTTTGCAAACGGACAGTAAACGATCAATATCTCTCTGGCTACTTTATTCAGCCGGAAACTGCCTTTGGATTCGTAATTAATCCAGCTCTGATAATCCTTGACAAACACTTCTCTGTAATTATTTTTCGCACGCTGAATCGCTGTCTTTAGCTTATCTTTTGCATCCGCCGAAAGGTCTCTGTTTTTGCGGTAAAACTGCAGATAATCGCAATATTCCGATGTGAGAGATTTTTCACGGATATCGTTCCAGCGCACGCCCTGAATCTTTCTGCACATTTCCCATCGATATCTGCCGACCGTCTCTATCATCATTTCCTCAAGATTGGCGGCGGTAAAGATCGGGAACAGAAAACGTGCCCGCGTATCGCGCCGTTTATCCGCTGTCTCCTGCCACATCATCGCTCTTGTACCCGCGTTTGGCATCAGTATGATATCCGGCAGTACTTCCGACATCAGCAGTTCATGACTTAATATATCATTTGCCGCGTTTGTAAAATTCACTTCACGGTAAAACGCTGAAAAATCAATTTTACGTATTTTATTCAGCTCATCCTCCAGCCGCTCCACTGTAACAGCCATCTTATCGATCGTATTGATCAGGTCAAATTCACACAAAATTGGGCAGAACGTCGTAATTTTTCCATACGTAATACGATTGGCAGAATTAAACATATTCTGAATCTCAAATCGTACCTTCTCTTTCTGGTCATTCTGCATTTTCTTAACCTGCTCTTCGTTCAGATCGCCATTCTTTTTCTGCTCCAGCAGATATGCCGGATAATCCAGTTCAAACTCGTTTTTGGACGGCTCGTTTCTGCCAAAATAAATGCTTTTCAGCCATGTAAATATCGTATAGACACGTTCCGATTTAAACTGGCGCAAACGGCCGGTCAGATCATATAACGCCTTGGTATTTTCCTCTCCTGCCAGCTTTGTGTCCATAAATCCAAAGTTCAAAAACATTTCGATAATCGGAGACGCCGCGTCTTCATCCTCCACTGCCTGCATAAAGACTTTAAAATAAATATTATAAAACAGCGGCGCTATCTGCTTTCGTATCTTGTAGGCAGCCGCGTCTGTCGACGTCATATCCGGCAGGCTGCGGTAAGACTCTACCTGTGCAAGAAACGCCGCGGACTCATCCGGCTCGGTTTGCGCAAATTCCAAAATATGCTTTAAGCAGTCTTCCGTCAGCACATCGACCTTCTTTGACAACTGTGCCGACGCAACGTTTTCAAAATCATACTCTTCATACTGTTTGATCCGGGTTCGGATCAGCGCCGGTTCATAGATCTGAATCTTGCGTATAAACTCGCTTAAAAACGTAAGCTCCTGTCTGACCGGAGCGATATCCAGATGTCTTTTACCGGCCCGGATTGCAAGATCAAAATACAGATGGAAAATATCGTTTTCCGACTCCGCCAGAAGAATTTCCTTACGGTCTGACAGGTAGGTCACCATCTCTCCGATTCCAAGCATCGCACGGTGCATCTGTGCAGACGCTTCCATAATTACGCCAACACACAGACTGTCATCCCGCACCATCATCTGTATGTAATCTTTCAGCACATTTTTAATCAGACTCGTACTGTTATTGACCTCCCATGCTTCCGCCTTGTGCTTCATCTCCAGCCTGTTAAAATAATCCATCTGCGGAAAAGGCTGTTCATCCAGCTGATAATTGCCGCAAAACGATTTATAATCATTATACACTGTCTGGACAAACGCATGAAACTGGCTCATTCGCTTATATATCTGAGAATACAGCACAAAAATGCGGTGTCTTTGCTCGATTGCGGTTCGCAGAAATACAATCCGATAGCGTTCGTTCGCTGCCAGTATGTTTTTTAAATCGTCTGCGTTTCCGCAAGGTATCGCAGCAATTGCCGTATCCTCTCCTGCAATATAATCGCAAATAAACCAGTCTCTTTCCAAAATACCGATAATTGCGTTAGGTCCAAGCGTAACTTCCGCCAGTCCCAGCTTCTGAATGACGGAACCAGACTGAATCAGGTACCACTCTTTTACAATATCCTTTCGTTTCGCGATGCGTTTTCCTTTTTGTATTTTCATTACCTGCATATTTTTTCCCTGCTGCTTTCTATCTTTACTTAAAACAAAATCCTGAATGAGAATATCATCCTGACACAGTCTGCGTCATTCTATCCATCCGTTGTAACGGAAATCATTTTATACGCTGTACGTTCGATACAAAAATTATAACAAATCGCATCTTCGGTGTAAAGTCTATTCCATGATCAATTTTACCTTCCAAAATCTGGCAGGTTATGATATGCGTCCAATGCCGTTTACTGAATGGCGGTGCGATATGGCTGCGCGGACGTGTGCGTGACCGCCGGCAGGAACTGGGAACCGGCGGCAGGGGACTGAAAGGACATCCGAAGGGCGCTTTTAGCGGAGGTGAAATCCAGCGC
>CAJTMV010000007.1 GCA_910577225.1 uncultured Eubacterium sp.
AAACAGGAAAAGAAGAAATAGAAACAGGAAAAGAAGAAATAGAAACAGGAAAAGAAGAAATAGAAACAGGAAAAGAAGAAATAGAAACAGGAAAAGAAGAAATAGAAACAGGAAAAGAAGAAATAGAAACAGGAAAAGAGAAGCAAAAAGGAACAGGAAAAGAAGAAGCAAAAAGAAACAGGAAGATAAGAAGCAAAATGAAATAGAAATAAAAGAAGTAAAATAGAATAAGAATTGAATAAAATGTAATAGGATATAAAGAAAAAAATATAATAGAAAGCAAAAAAAAGAGAAAGAATAAGATAAGTAAAAATGTAATAGAAAACTTTAAAATAAATTAATTCTGAATAAAAATAAGACGGATAAGAATGTTAATTGCGAACCCTGATACTGCAGATGTGAGAATAAAAGAATACATTGAAAAGATTAAACGAAGTAAAAAGTTTCAAAATTGAAATTAATGAAGCAATCAATAAAAGTAATAAAAATTATTTGGAAAGAAATTGACAGAGATTCATCTAAAGATTTATTCATAAAGGTAAAAAGCAATAACTATTAATAGATAAAATCAAAGTATTAAAACTATTATGAAAAGGAGGAGTACGCAAAAAGAAACTTGGTGAAAATTGAAATTCCTCAAAACTATAATAACCAAAGACAATATCCTAAATAAAAGAATTATTTGGAAAATACTTTTATTTAAAAAGAAGCGAAGTATTTGTGAAATTTATAAAAGTTAAAGTGCACTTTTAGGATTTTTACGTTTCGTGCTATAAATAATATGGTTTTTAATAGTTTTGCATATATAATAACCAGAACTCTTAGATTTATTATTTCAGTGTTTGCACATATCAGATAAAAGCAAGATGAACTAATTCATAAAGCAGTAATATTTATTAATACGGATACTAAGAAAAAGAATTTATAGAATATGTTTCACGTGAAACATATAGGTTATTATATTTAAAATAAAATTTGATTTTTTTCATATATATATATTTCTTTCATAATGTAAAAGTAGTGTAATTTGCTAAAAGTTATATTTTTTTCAAAATCTATAGAAAATGAGAAGGGAAGATGATATAATATAGTTTATCATAGTGGTTGGCGAAAATTTGTTATCTGTTTGCATCAGAACTTTTCATCTGTTATAAATACCATAAAAATATATCATCATCACGCAGCTGAATTTTAAACGATGTGAAAATAACAAAAGTTTGTTAAATATAATAGTAGCCGCATATTTGCAGTTCAGAAAGGAAAAGTAATGGGAAGAATCATTGCAATTGCAAATCAAAAAGGCGGAGTAGGAAAGACAACTACCGCAATTAATTTATCTTCTTGTCTTGCAGAATTGGGTAAAAAAGTATTGACTATAGATTTGGATCCTCAGGGAAATACAACGAGTGGAATTGGTCTGGAAAAAAGCGAATTGGAAAATACAGTTTATGAATTGTTATTGGATGAGTGTACTGTAAAATCCAGTATTTGTGAAACTCAGGTCGAACGATTATATGTGATTCCATCCAATGTAAATCTGTCCGGAGCTGAGATAGAATTGTTGGGTGTGAACGATAAGGAATATTTATTAAAAAATGCAATAGATTATATTAGAGATGATTTTGATTTTGTAATTATTGATTGCCCGCCTGCTTTGAATATGCTGACTGTGAATGCGATGACTACGGCAAATTCCATACTTGTTCCAATACAATGTGAGTATTATGCCCTGGAAGGTTTGAGTCAGCTGATACATACAATTGATCTGGTACAACAGCGTTTGAATCCGAATGTAATTATTGAAGGAGTCGTCTTTACAATGTACGATGCCAGGACGAATTTATCCATGCAGGTTGTTGAAAATGTAAAAGAAAATTTAAATACTATGATTTACAAAACAATTATTCCAAGAAATGTGAAATTAGCAGAGGCGCCGAGTCATGGGCTTCCAATTAATTTGTATGATAAAAAATCAGCAGGTGCGGAGAGTTATCGTTTGTTGGCAAAGGAAATCATTAATAGAAAGGATTTATAAAATGCCTGTAAAAAAGAGCGGTCTGGGAAAAGGGCTGGGAAAAGGATTAGATTCATTGATTCCGGATAAAGTCGGAAATGTTGAAACAGATGAAGAAGATAAAAAAGATGAATTTATGGTTAATATTAATAAAGTAGAACCAAATAAAGAACAGCCAAGAAAGAATTTTGATGAAGACGCACTTTTGGAATTATCTGAGTCAATCAAACAATTTGGCATATTACAGCCTTTGATTGTTCAGGATAAAAATACATACTATGAGATTATTGCTGGAGAAAGAAGATGGCGCGCAGCAAAGATGGCTGGGATTAAAGAAATACCTATTATAGTAAAAAGTCTCACGCCACAGGAAATGGTTGAAATTTCTTTGATTGAAAATATACAGAGAGAAGATTTGAATCCGATTGAAGAGGCAATTGCTTATAAGCGTCTTCTTACTGAATTTAATCTAAAACAGGACGAAGTGGCTGAAAGAGTAGCAAAATCAAGAACTACTGTTACAAATTCTATGCGTCTGCTAAAATTAAATGAAAAAGTTCAGCAAATGGTAATAGATGAAATGTTAACTACCGGACATGCACGTGCTCTTTTGGCAATTGAAGACCAGGAGATTCAGTTTCAGGCAGCACAAAAAATTTTTGATGAGAAACTAAGCGTAAGAGAAACAGAAAAGCTGGTTAAAAATATTTTAAAAGGAAATTCTCCTAATAGTGAAAAAACGACAGAGAACGATGAAGAAAAGAAAAGATTAAAAACAATTTATCACGAATTAGAAGAAAAAATGAAACAGGCACTTGGTACAAAAGTTATTATTAATTTTAAAGATAAAAATAAAGGGAAAATTGAAATAGAATATTACGATTCGGATCAATTTGATCATTTATTGGAAATGTTTCAGTCATTGAAAAAGTGACATTGCTGTTTATTTCAAAATAAAATGTAGTCTGAAAAGTTTTTAAGCGTAAAAGAAACAGGGAGGGAAAAAATGAGTATAAGTGATTACCTTGGCATCGATCTGGAATATATTGTCTGGGGACTGGCCGGCAGCGTTGTGGTATTATTATTCATACTTTTTATTAACTTTTGTATGATTGCAAAATTAAAGAAAAAGTATAAAAAGTTTATGGGCGATACAGATGCAAAATCATTAGAAGAAAAAATAGTAGAACGTTTGGAACAGCTGGATGATCTGGTAGAGTCACATTATACAAATAAAAGTAAAATTGAAAAATTAGAAAGTCAGATGACTGTCACATTCCAGAAAATTGGATTGGTAAAATATGACGCATTTAATGAAATGGGCGGCAAACTCAGTTTTTCACTCGCATTATTAAATGAAAAAAACGATGGATTTGTAATCAATGCGATGCATAGCAGGGAAGGATGTTATACGTATATTAAAGAAATTATTGCTGGTAAATCTGTAATTGTACTGGCAGCGGAAGAAAAAGAAGCGTTGGATATGGCATTAAATTATAAGTAGAAAATATTGCAAAAGTTTGAAAAGTATTATATAATAATAATATTAAGCGGAGAGAGGAGGAAAAGTGGAATGCATCGTTTCCTGCGAACTATAGGATTTAGTGAACTTACGAATAAAAGACAATTAGATGATTTGATAAATGATTGTATTCATAATTCTGATACAGAAAAAATGGCAGTTGATTCGAATGGATTTGAGTTTATTGAAATCACAAAAATGTTTCATGAGAATCTCGGAATTGCTATTTGCGGACAATATCAGGAAGACGGTAAGTTTTCTATGGAATATTACTATCCGTTTTTTATCGGAAATGAGATTTCAACAGATGAACAAATCGAGATTGAGCGTCATGTTGGTAATGAATCATACGCTGGTGTTTGCGATGAAATGCGGCTGGGAGTCACGCTTATATTTTATTTGCAGAATGTCGCTGATTATCTGAATCAGAAAACGATATGCGATGCACCGTTTCAAAATGTTACGACTAACCTGTCTGCGCTTGCTTTAAATGGAAAAATTATTCTTCCAATAGGTAAAAATGAGGAACAGATTAAGAATAATGAAAAAAACAGAATGAACCGTAACTATCTTATGGCGGCAGCCCGAGATGGAGACGAAGAGGCGATTGAGAGTCTGACTTTGGAAGATATCGATCTTTATTCTATGATATCCAGGCGTGTAGAAAAAGAAGATCTGTTCAGTATAGTTGAAAGCTATTTTATGCCGTATGGTATAGAAAGTGATCAATATTCAATTATGGGAACCATTTTGGATCTGAAGGAAACGCAAAATCATATGACGAATGAAAAAATTACGTTAATGAAAATTAATGCAAATGATCTGATATTTGATTTATGTATTAACACTAAAGATTTAATTGGAATTCCTGAAGTTGGAAGGAGATTTAAAGGAAACATCTGGATGCAGGGAAAGATTAACTTTCTTGATTAATATTTGTCGTAAAATTTGCACCTATAGCTCAGCAGGATAGAGCGACCGCCTCCTAAGCGGTAGGCCGCTGGTTCGAATCCAGTTAGGTGCATTTATTAAATGAGAGGGGTTAGGATCATGACGCAGGATAATAAAGAGAAAGCAGGAAAGAAAAACAGTCAGATGATGAAAATCTCATTCGTTTCATTATTAGTAGTATTGCTATTTATGATTGAAATGTATGAAATTATAAATGATCCGGCAAATATGGTTGTCATTGGTTCATTGGGAGCTTTTTTGCTTGTATCAGTTTATGTTGAGATGCTATTTATCAGTAAATTAGTGCAATCGCGGGCACAGGAGCAGGAAGAAGCTTTTGATCACGTTTATCGTTCGGAAAAGGCTTCTTATTTATTGATACGTAAAAATTTTGACAAGATGGAACAGAAGATGGATAGTTTGGGAGATCTGTCAAATATTCCGTATAAAGAATTGATTGCAGCTCAAAAAGCTCTCGCTAAAGCACAAATCAATCGTAATAAGCAAAATACAAACGCGCTGTTGATTTCAAATGACAGAATGATGCAGAAACTTACAGGTATTCATAATGATATTTCAGATATTCTTACAAATACAGGTTCAAATGCAGGCGAAAATAATAATGAAATAAAAGCAGGTCTTAGTGAGCAGGATAAAGCAGTTTTTCTGGAAGGAAATCAGAATGTACTGGAAAAACAGCAGGAGATTTTGCAGAACTTAAAAGTGTTAGAATCATCTCTTCGAAATGAAATTTTAGAATCAGCCGATAAACTGGCATCTATAAAATCTCAACAAATGACTGTACCAAAATCGCAGATGCAGATAGAAGAAGCTGAGGATGAAATACTTTCGTTAGATATTGATGATTTAACGATGCCAGAGCCTCAAATGCAGTTAGAGGAAACTGAAGAAGAAATACTCCCATTGAATATGGAAGATGATTTTTCGTTAGGCAGTATTGAAAAACCAAAAAAGATCGTAGAAAAATCTTCAGAATCAACTTTGGATGAATTGTTACAACAAATGAATGTTTCGGAGATTTTAGAACCAGAATTACCTTCTATTTCTGATGATGTGGAGCTGCAGCCAATTGCAGAAGAATCGGGTCAATCAGAAAGTGCAGTATTAGAATCGGCGATTGATGTGCCAGAGTTACAGCCAATCATAGATGAATCAGAATTACAGGCAGTAGCTGCGGAACCGGAATTACAGCCAATCATAGATGAATCAGAATTACAGGCAGTAACTGCGGAACCGGAATTACAGCCAATCATAGATGAATCAGAATTGCAGGCAGTAGCTGCGGAGCCGGAATTACAGCCAATCATGGATGAACCGGAATTACAGCCAATCATGGATGAACCGGAATTACAGCCGGTAATGCCAGAATTAGAACCAATTATAGATGAATCAGAATTACAGGCAGTGGCTGCAGAGCCAGAGTTACAGCCAATCATAAATGAATCAGAATTGCAATCAGCAGCAGAACCTGAATTACAGCCGATAATGTCAGAACCAGAGCTGCAGCCAGTGACAGATGAATTGGAATTGCAGTCAGTGAATATAGAACCAGAGCTGCAGCCAGTGACAGATGAATCGGAATTGCAGTCAGTGAATATAGAACCAGAACTGCAGCCAGTGACAGATGAATCAGAATTACAACCAGCAGTAGCAGAACCGGAATTACAGCCGATCATAAATGAACCGGAATTGCAGCCAGTAATGTCAGAATCAGAGTTACAGCCAATGATAGCAGAACCGGAACCGCAGCCGGCAAAGACTGAATCAGAATTACAGTCAATGATCAATGAATTGGAATTGCAATCGATGGTGAATGAACCAGAATTACAATCGATAATAAATGAGCCGGAACTGCAGCCAGTAATGCCAGAATTACCAGTACAACCAATGATGGATGAGACGGATTCGCAGACTGTAGCTGCAGAACCAGAAATACAATCGATGGATAAGACAGAATCGGGAAAAGCTGAAGAGTCGGAATCTTTGAAAAGAAGTTCTATATCTGAAACACTAAGTGCCGGTCAGGAAATAACTCCGGATCAGCTTGCTGCTATGGTAGCAAATTTAGGAACAGATATGAAAATTGAACCAGAACCGGAAACAGAAAGTAAAGATGCAGCAAAGGGATCTTTTATCGCACAAACATTTGAGCCGGCTTTGGAGCCAGTAGTACAGAAAGAATCGAAGCAGATAACTGAACAGAAATCTGCAGATGACGATCTGGAACAAATTATGAAGGCTCTGGATATTAATGATATTACGGAAAGTTCACTGGAAGATCTGGATATAGATAAGATTTTGGAGATTCCCGTATCAAATGGGAAGAGCGAAGCAGGAAACGGCAATCAGGTAATGAGTTCAGAAGAAATAGCAGCTTTAATTGCAAATACGGAATTATTATCGGAACCGGAGACTTCTAAAAATGATGATATGATGGATTTATCAGATCCTGGTCATGTAATGTCATCCGATGAGATAGCAGCTTTGATTGCGAATATGTAACTGAAAGGATTGATACTGTGCATACCATAGGTGTGAACAGTATCAATATAATAATCGTTCAGGCAGATTTGCACACTAACTGCGCTCCGGTATGAAAATATTGTATTTTCAGATATCGCCTGCTGCGAAGAGATTTTTAATGGCTGGATATGCAAACAGAGTTATGTTCTCTCTGAGCGGATCATCAATATAAAAAAATTTTAAAAAAATTTAAAAAAGTACTTGCTTTTTTTATAATTCTGTTATATAATAATTCTTGTGTTCAGGGGAACACAGAGAAAAGCGCCACTAGCTCAGCTGGCAGAGCACCTGACTCTTAATCAGGGTGTCCAGGGTTCGAACCCCTGGTGGCGCATTAAAGTATCGGTTTCAAGTGGAAGACTTGGGGTCGGTGCTTTTTTATTTATTTCAAATATTTTTTTATGTCTAAAAAGGAAGAACGAAGAACAGAAATCTTTTTAAAAATAGCAGGATGGTGATAGGAAAAAATAATTGCTTTTCTTTTAAATGAAAATGACATAGGCAGCCTCCTGAAAAATATATATTTTTATCATAAAGTCTATAGTTATATTTTATGAAAGATGCAAGGATCGTTGCATGTACAAAGTATTTTAATTGCCTGCCTTGATATCTTACATTCGTCAGATCAATGAAAGCAGATAAATCAAAGCAGGAGATTTGACAGATGAATATGAAAGAGCGTTTATATGGACAGTTTAAATTATTCTGCTTGCAATCAGTTTACAAATAGGGTTTCCAATTGAAGAAAATTTCTCTTCATATTCTGTCATAATATTGTTTTGGTTCATCTCAGAATTATGATGAAGGTCAAACGTACAGGCATCTATATGCCAGTGTGATTCTGGAAGCTCCTGTAAAGAAAAGTCAAAGAGTGGACGATTATCAGTTTTGAATTCCAGCGTACCGTCTTTTTCCAGGATTTCTGCGTAGAGATGTAAAAATTTGCCTGATGTAAGACGACGTCCTGCGTGACGTTTTTTCGGCCAGGGATCGGAAAAGTTCAAATATATTTTAGATATTTCGTCTGGAGCAAACACATCTGTAAGATTTTCCGCGTTCATACAAATGAAGCGTAGATTAGAAGGAATTTGTTCTGGCTGTTCACGATTTAGTTTTTGAATGGCTCGCAGCAGAACGCTTGTATATTTTTCAATCCCGATGTAGTTAATCTGAGGATTATTTTGCGCAAGCTGGAGGAGGAAACGTCCTTTTCCCATTCCTATTTCTATGTGTATGGGGAAATTATTTTGAAACACTTGCTGCCATGCATTTTTATAATCTTCCGGATGCTGGATACAAATTGGGTTAGAAGCGATTTCCTGGTCCGCACTTGGAATATTTCTTAATCTCATATTTATCTCCTTGATATATAATTTATTGTGTCATATCCTTATTATAGCATTGTTTGAAAGTATTAGCAAAAGTAAAAAAAAGTGTTGCTTATCACTTTTATCCACACTATAATAAGATTAGGTTATTTTGAATACTGAAATATAAATAGAGATTGGATATGCAAAAAATGAAGAGAAAAAAATTTATGCGAAGTAAGTTTATCTGTATGATATTGCTGGTTTCAATATTGATACCGACGGTACCGGTACATGCAAAAAAGAGTAAAAATTACTGGCCCAGGCTGTCAGAAGAAATTACGGCAGGAGCAGCCATTTTGATGGATGTGGATACCGGTACGATTCTTTATAAAAAGAATATCAATACGCCGTATTATCCGGCAAGTATTACTAAAATACTAACCACACTGATTGCTGTAGAAAATAGCCGCATGGATGAAAAAGTCACTTTTTCAAGAGATTCTGTCTATAAAACAGAAGGTTCCGGTATATGGAGAGACGTTGGAGAAGTAATGACAATGGAGCAGTGTTTGTATGCCGTAATGCTGGAATCTGCGAATGAGTGTGCTTATGCAGTAGCAGAGCATATTAGCGGGTCTATGTCTAAGTTTGTCAAATTGATGAATGAAAGGGCAAAATCCATAGGCTGTACATCTTCAAAGTTTATGAATCCACATGGTCTGCCGGATGAAAAACATGTTGTAACAGCAAAAGACATGGCTTTGATTGCCAGAGCTGCATACGAAAACGAAACATTCCGATCAATATGTGGGACAAAACGTTATACGATACCTCCAACAAATAAGCATAGTGAATCTACTTATATGGTAAATCACCATAAAATGCTTTATCCGAAAGATACAGACGCATATTTGTATGATTATTGTATGGGAGGAAAAACCGGGTATACAAACGCTGCAGGCAATACGCTTGTGACGTATGCGCAAAAAGACGGGATGACGTTACTGGCCGTTATTTTAAACGGATCTTCCCCTCAGTACTGGAATGAGACAAGGGCGCTGTTTGATTTTGGATTTGAAAATTTTAATCTTTGTAATGTGTCTGAATATTTTGAAGCGGATGAAAGTTATGATGAAGAAAAGTATGATACGCTAAATACGAATGATCCCTATGCGCAGATCGATCCGCAGGCCAGGATTATACTTCCAAAAACCGTAAATTTTAATAAAGCGGTAATGAAGATTAATTATGAAAATCTTCCAGACGATGTACTGGCACAATTAAAATATACGTATGGAAAGCGTAGTATAGGAACTGCAGATGTTATACGTACACGTACTTTAACTACTCAAAATGATATAATCAAAGATGTAGCAGCGAATGATCAAAATCAGACAGGTACAAATAGTGAAACGGATGATTCTGCACAGACAGAAGATTTGAAAAAGCCGGAGGCAAACGATGAAGAATTGAAAAATCAGTCAGATCAGAAATCGCAACCGAAGGATGAAAAGGTAAGTTTTATTGATAAAGTAAAAAATATGGATCTTGTCAATAAAATAAAAAATATCGATATAGGGAATATTTTTGCAGACATAAAAAACTGGTTTCATAATTTTAAATTTGATTTTTCATTGAAGAGTATTATTATATGCGGATGTATAGCAGCCATACTGATACTGGCAATTGTTTTCAGGATATACTATGAAAAATCTTATATGATCAGACAGAAAATAGCAAATTACCGGAATCGAAAGAGAGCACAAAAGCAATACATTATTATCAGAGATACCAGGAGATCCAGACGTGGAAGAAGAAAAAGGCGTTAAAGTAACTCTTTGGATATAATTGGTAGAAAAATAAAATATGACTTAACTAACAAAAACGACAATTTTTCTATTGAAAAATTGTCGTTTTTATCGGTTAGGACATTATATAAAAATGATTAAATATTTTATTAAAGTTCCAGTGCCGTATCTTCTACAATATTTATTTTAATAAATTCAGAAAAAAAGGAAATTAATTTATCCGCATTTCTCGTATAGAGTAATACACCCTGGTCAGTTTCAGTCATGGTAACGCAAAGCTGCTGCAGTTCCGGCGCTGAATGGATCAGATACATAATGTGTTGCCGTTTCCATAATTCTGTTTTTATTAGTACAGGTGTGCAGTTTTCTAAATTAAGAAGGCTGGAAGATTGTAGCAGATGAGAAAGCTCCTGTTCTGCTTTATATTCTTCAACCGTCTTATTGATAATAAAATAACCGTTTTCATCACGAGGCAGATTGAGAGCGTTAATGGCACGCTGTACCTGTTTGGTCAGTCCTGGAGAAGCCGGATGCAGAGATTCAAAATAAATCATGAAATCAGATGCCTGTTTAAAATGGTGATTTTCACCATACTCTTCAAATTCCCGCGTCAGTATTCTTTTTATCGTTTGTTCGCATGATTTTCTGGATGGATTTTTATGTGACGAACTTAAATACGTAGTTGGCATATTGAGAAGTCCTTTCTATCATGATATTTTTCTAAAACGTTCATATCGGCTGAATGACTCATATATATTAATAATAGTATAACCATATCTTATTGTGCAAGACTTTTATTGTTGTTTTGTTTGACAGATATGTATGGAAAGGAATATAATGTGACTAAATACTCTGAGTATATTTATGGAGCGGAAAAAATAGTATGAGTGAAATAAAAATGACCAGACAGGAAAAAAAGGAACGACAGATTGCTGAAATCCAGGATCTGATGGAGCAAAACGGCGGTATTGTAAAAACGGCCCAGCTCTATACATTGGGAATGGATTATCGGCGGATTCAGACTTTTGTAGAAGATGGCGTAATCGAACGGGTGAAAAATGGATATTATGCTATGAATTATTATAAAAAGCGTGAAGAAGATATTCTTGCGGCTATGTTTCCGGATTGCGTACTGAGTATGGAAAGCGCTTTATATTGTTACCATTATCTAAAAAACAGACCGTTTAAATGGACAATTGCGGTTGATAAAAATACTTCGAAGTCGAGATTTAAAATAGACTATCCTCTCGTACAGCCATATTATACAGAACCTGAAGTACTGCAAATGGGTACGATCAAAATTTCATTTGGAAACTCACAAATGTCTGTGTATTGCAAAGAACGCTTAATATGTGATATTTTAAAATATGAAAACCGGATGGAGCGAGAGGATCTCCAGCAGGCACTGCGTGCATTTATTATGGATAAAGATAAGGATATCGCAAAATTACTGGAATATGCGAAAGAGAGAAAAGTGTTATCGAAAGTTCGTAATCAGGTAGGGGTGTGGTTGTAATGGGGAATCGGCTGCTGAATGAAAATTTTATCAGACAACGGAGCGAAGAACTTCAGATTCCGTTTGAAAATCTGCTTGCAGCATCCATATTGGAAGAAATTGTACAAAGAATTGCAGAATCGGGCTGTTCGGCCTGTTTCTGGATGAAAAACAGTATGAATCTGAAACTTGAATATTATAGGAAGAAAGTAGATTTAAATTTATTTTTCTATATCAAAAATACAAAGGAATTTCAATTTAAAAAAGCTGATGTGAGCAGTCTGGCAGCAGAGCTTTTTCGTAATTATAAAAAAGAAGCGGTTCATTGGAATTATAACGTATACATGGATCATGGAAAAATTTTTATTGACATTCTCGCAATGCTTTCTTCCGTGAAAGTGCCTGTGAAAATAAAACTGGAACCCGTATTGGATGAGAAACTGACGCCTTATGTCAGGGATTTTCAATTATTTACGAATAATAACCGTCAAATAAAAATAAATTGTTTTCCAAGCGAGTATGTGGTGACAGAAAAGTTTTTAGAAATTATCGAAAAGCTGGAATTGATTAACGATTTATCCTGTTATATGGATATTTATGAAATTATGAAAAAAGAAATACTGTCCGGCAGGAAAGTATGGGAACTTTTGTATCAGGGGTGTAAAGATAGAAATATTCAGGTCGAAGAAAAAAGATTTGATATGTTAAAATCTTATCAGACAAGCAGATATATGGAAAAAAAGTGGAAGGCGTATCTGCGGCGTGAGAAGAGACAGCAGCCCGGCTGGAATGAAATGACAGATTTGCTTTTTCGTTTTTTTTCAGTCTTATGGGAGCATATGTGCCAAAATATCATATATCTTGGAGACTGGATGCCTGAACTGGGCAGATGTATAGATTCTTAGACAGCGACATGGAAGGAAAACAGGAAAATAAAGTGAAAATGAAGAAACAGATGAATCAATTGGACGAGTATGATAATTTGTATGAACGGCTGTCGGCGTATGCCAGGACGGACGTTTATCCTTTCCATATGCCTGGACATAAACGTGCAGATCTGAATTTTACAAATCCATATAAGATAGATCTGACAGAGATCGACGGGTTTGATAATTTGCATTTTGCAGAAGATATTTTATTAAAGGCGCAAAAAAAGCTGGAAAAAATATATCATAGCAGGAAGTCATATTATCTGATTAACGGAAGCACCTGCGGGATTTTAAGTGCGATTGGGGCGCTTACAAAGCCGGAAGATCATGTTTTGATAGCACGTAATTGCCACAAATCCGTATATAATGCGGTAAAATTATTCCATTTAAAGGCAGACTATGTTTATCCGAAAATTATGAACTGCGGCATACAGGGAAATATAGAACCCGAACAGCTCGAACAGATATTGGAAAAACAAAAAAATATAAGACTGGTTGTGATTACGTCGCCTACTTATGATGGAATTGTATCAGATATTAGAAAAATAGCGGATATCACACATAAATATCATGCATATTTAATTGTTGATGAAGCACATGGCGCACATTTTTCACTGAGTGAGTATTTTCCGGAATCAGCGGTCAGTCAGAATGCGGATCTTGTGATTCATAGTCTGCACAAGACGCTTCCTGGTTTTACGCAGACAGCTGCGCTGCATGTAACAAGTAACAGAATCGATGAAAAGCAATATGAACAGCTGGAAGAGATGCTGCGTATTTTTCAAAGCAGTTCGCCTTCTTATTTACTGATGGCTGGAATCGATCGTTGTGTTGACATGATTGAAAGATCTGGCTCTCAGCTCTTTGAAAAATATCAAAAAAATCTGATTCGTTTTTATAAAGCATGCGAAAAACTAATCCATCTGCATGTTTTAACCGAAAAAGATTATGAGGAGTATCAAATACCCGCAGCGGATCATGGTAAAATACTCATTCGTACAGACAGTACGTCACTGGATGGAAGACAATTATATCATCTGCTGGCAGATTCGTATCATTTGCAGATGGAAATGTATTCTGCCCGCTATGTGCTGGCAATGACAAGTATTATGGATACACAGGAAGGGTTTGACCGGCTTTTCTGGGCGCTGCTGGAAATCGATCGTCAACTGGATGAGGATGATCAGGAACAGACAGCGCAAACAGAACATTTTCTGGAAAAAGTTTACGGAGTCAGAGAAAAAGTATTGGAAATTTCAGATATTGTTCATTATAATATAGAAGAAACGGATTTGCATTGTTGCGCTGGAAAAATATGTGCAGAATATATTTATCTGTATCCGCCTGGAATACCAATGATCGTGCCGGGAGAGAAACTAACAGATGAATTTGTAAAGACTTTGGAAAAATGTTGTCAGATGCGGCTGCAGCTGGCAGGAATGAAAGACAGAACATGCCGGAAAATTCTTACAGTTGCATGCGAATCGATGGATCGGTTATAGTAAGATAGCAGGATATAAATATTTAGGAAGAAACAGGTCGGGAATATGGATATTAAAGTAAATCAGGCGGCTGCAGCGATGCCGACAGAGGGCATGACGCCAGTTGAGACTGGCGACGATGGATTTAAATTTGCTCTTACAAGTGCAATCGAAGATTCTGATCTTTCTCAGCAGCTGGAGAAAATGTTAAAGGATATTACAAAACAGGGCGAATTAATTGCGCGTCATATGGATATCCGTGATATGAAAAAGTATCGGGGGCAGATCAGGGAATTTTTAAATGAGGTTGTGAACCGATCGCATAAGTTTTCAAGAGAAAATTTTTTGGATCGCAGAGGCAGGCATCGTGTATATGGAATTATCAGGCTTGTAGATACGAATCTGGACGAACTTGCACAGGAGCTGTGCGAAGAGGAAAAAGATCATATTAAGATATTAAGCAAAATTGGAGAGATTGCAGGCTTATTGCTTGATATTTTTACCTGACAGCAGGATGATAAAATAAATCAGATGGAAGGGGTGTCGTTATGGCAGGGTTTAGAGACATCATAGGTCATGAACAAATGACAGAGCATTTTCAGAATGCGATTAAACTGGATAAGGTTTCACATGCATATATTTTGAATGGTCCGGATCAGTCCGGAAAGAAAATGCTGGCAGAAGCATTTGCGATGGCTTTGCAGTGCGAGAAAAAGGGGATTGAGGGATGTATGGAATGTCATTCCTGCAGACAGGCAATCAGCCATAACCAGCCGGATATTATATACGTATCGCATGAGAAACCAAATACAATTTCAGTGGATGATATACGCAGACAGGTAAATCAGGATATAGTAGTAAAGCCGTATGCCAGTCCTTATAAAATCTATATCGTAGATGAAGCAGAGAAGATGAATCCGCAGGCACAGAATGCGCTGCTAAAAACAATGGAAGAACCGCCGGCTTATGCCGTTATTTTGTTGCTGACTACCAATGCGGATATGTTTCTTCCTACGATTTTATCACGCTGTATTCGTCTGAATTTAAAACCGGTAGCTAATGAAAAGATTAAAAGCTATCTGATGAAGAATTTACAGATACCGGACTATCAGGCGGATATCAGTACCGCTTTTGCACAGGGAAACGTTGGAAAAGCCATACAGCTGGCTGGGTCGGATAATTTTAAAGAGTTAAAAGATTCCGCTGTACAGCTTATGAAGCGGGTGAAAGATATTGATATATATGAAATGGGAGAAGCGGTAAAGCAGATTGCAGAATACAAGTTATCCGTCAATGATTATTTTGATATTATGATGGTATGGTACCGCGACGTATTGATGTATAAAGCGACGATGGATATTAACGGACTGATATTTAAAGAACAGATATACGATATTAAAAAACAGGCAAGTAAAAGTTCCTATCATGGAATACAGGAAATATTAAAGGCTTTGGAAAGGGCCAAAACAAGATTAAATGCAAATGTAAATTTTGATATTGTAATTGAATTATTATTGCTGACAATGAAGGAGAATTAGGTTATATGATAAAAATCGTAGGAGTCAGATTTCGAAACGCGGGGAAAATCTATTACTTTGATCCTATAGATATGGAAATGGAAACCGGAACGCATGTGATCGTGGAGACGGCAAGAGGAGTCGAATTTGGCGTCGTTATGATTCCGCCCAAAGAGGTAGAAGACGATAAAGTAACGCAGCCTTTAAAACCGGTGATCCGGATTGCGACAGACGAAGATGAGAAACAGCAGCAGAAAAATAAAGATAAACAGGAAGGGGCATATAAAATATGCCAGGAGAAAATAAAAAAGCATGGACTTGAAATGAAACTGGTTCAGGCTGAATATACATTTGATAATAATAAATTGTTATTTTATTTTACTGCCGACGGAAGAATTGATTTTCGGGAACTGGTTAAAGATCTTGCCTCTGTATTTCGTACGAGAATTGAGCTGCGTCAGATTGGCGTCAGGGATGAAACGAAGATTTTGGGCGGAATTGGGATCTGTGGACGTCAATTGTGCTGTTCTTCTTATTTATCTGAATTTGTGCCGGTATCGATTAAGATGGCAAAAGAGCAGAATTTATCATTAAATCCTACAAAGATATCAGGTGTCTGTGGAAGATTAATGTGTTGTTTGAAAAATGAGCAGGAGACATATGAATATTTAAACAGTACGCTGCCGGAGATTAACGAATACGTATCGACAAAAGATGGATTACGAGGCGAGGTGCAAAGTGTCAGCGTATTACGTCAGATTGTAAAAGTAAAAGTGGATGTGAACGGAGAAAAAGAATTAAGAGAATATAAAGTAAACGAACTGAAGTTTAAACAAAAGAAACATAAAGTAAAAGTATCGGCTGAAGAGATAAAAAAACTGTCGGTACTGGAAGACAGGGAAGGAAAATCAAAATTAGATGACGCAAAATAATCTTCATCAGGGAGAACGCATCGATGATCTGCAAAGAAACGGCTATGTAATTATTCAGAATCCAAAACGGTTCTGTTTTGGAATGGATGCGGTATTGTTATCTGGATTTGCACAGGTAAAAGCTAACGAATGTGCGTTAGATTTAGGAACCGGGACTGGAATTATACCGCTATTATTAGAGGCAAAGACGGACGGCAATCATTTTACGGGACTGGAAATTCAGCCGGAAAGTGCAGATATGGCAAGAAGAAGCGTGATGCTGAATCATTTGGAAAACAAAATAGATATTGTAACCGGAGATATTAAAGATGCTTCCAGGCTGTTTGGAGCATCTTCTTTTGCTGTTATTACAGTGAATCCTCCGTATATGATAGGACAGCACGGTCTTAAAAATTTACAGGATGCAAAAACGATCGCACGTCATGAAGTATTATGTACATTGGAAGATATATTAAGGGAAAGCGCAAAGATACTGCCTCCAAAGGGCAGATTTTATATGGTACATCGTCCGTTTCGTCTTTCAGAGATTATGTGTAAGATGACAAATTATGGGATAGAACCAAAACGTATGAAGCTGGTGTATCCATATGTCGATCGTGAGCCCAATATGGTGCTGATCGAAGGACTGCGCGGAGGAAAACCAAGACTGACCGTAGAAAAACCGCTGATCGTTTATCGGGAAAACGGAACGTATACGGATGAAATATATGATACTTATGGCTATTAGACAGTACAGACATCAAGGAGATTATTTATGGCAGGAAAATTATATTTGTGCGCCACTCCCATTGGAAATCTGGAGGATATTACTTTACGGGTGTTACGTACGTTAAAAGAAGCAGATCTGAT
Organism: uncultured Eubacterium sp.; assembly: GCA_910577225.1. Classification (GTDB taxonomy): domain Bacteria; phylum Bacillota; class Clostridia; order Lachnospirales; family Lachnospiraceae; genus Eubacterium_J. The sequence continues at coordinate 17,353 of CAJTMV010000007.1, forward strand.
TGCAGCTGAAGATACGAGAAATTCCATTAAGCTACTGAATCATTTTGATATCCGGGTACCTATGACCAGTTATCATGAATTTAATAAAATAGAGAAAGCATATCAGTTATTGCAAAAACTTCAGGAAGGGAAAAATATCGCTCTGATTACAGATGCCGGAACTCCGGGGATCTCTGACCCTGGAGAAGAGCTGGTCAGGATTTGCTGCGAAGCAGGCATTGAAGTGAACGCTTTGCCAGGAGCCGCTGCGTGCGTGACTGCTTTAACGGTATCGGCATTAAGTACCAGAAGATTTGCATTTGAAGCATTTTTGCCGCGCGATAAGAAAAAACGAGGAAATATATTGCAAGAATTAAAGAATGAAACAAGGACGATTGTTATCTACGAGGCGCCGCATCACCTGCTGCATACGTTAGAGGAATTGTATCAGGTTCTTGGAAATCGTAAGATATCGGTGTGCAGAGAGTTAACAAAAAAGCATGAAGAGATATTGCGTATGTCTTTGGAAGAAGCAGTTGATTATTATAAAGTGCAGGAAGCGCGCGGAGAGTTTGTTCTTGTAGTGGAAGGAAAATCTTATGACGATATTGAAGAGGAGAACAGGCAGAAATGGACAACGATGGACCTGCAGGAACATATGAATCTGTATGAATCAAAAGGTATTTCAAGGAAAGAGGCTATGAAACAGGTCGCTAAAGATCGCGGGATTTCAAAGCGGGACGTCTATCATCAGTTATTGAATCACTGATCGATCAGATTTTGTTCAGCCCCCGGGTTCGGCAGAAATGCTCCCGGGGGCTGAAACTTTAAATTGTACTTAATTTGCCGCTTTGTAGTATTTCACGAAGTATTTTTCTAATATATAAAATGGCGCGGAACCCATATTCAGAACAGCAGTATGGAACGTTAACTCTGAATAATCATTTGCATAGTAAGTTTTCGCCTGCTCTTTGAGTTCCAGAAATTCCAGATATCCGATATAATATTTCAGATAGTTTGCCGGATTTTCAATTACGGCCTGATATATTTTGGATATTACAGAAGTTTCTGTAATCCCATATTTGCCTAAGAAGTCAGCAGTGTCAGCCAAAGTCCATCCGTCATAATGTACGCTCATATCAACAGTAGCATAAAGACTTAATGTTGCATCCTGATTTAACATAAGTGCGCGGGAAATCAGGGGATCCAGTCCGGCATACTGATAGGAAAGCATTTCTACATAAGTAGCCCATCCTTCAGTATAACCGCCATGATATAACAGATAGCGGATCGGAGACAGATTTTTAGAGTAAGAATAAATGGTCTGATATAAATGACCGGGATATCCTTCGTGTGCCAAAGTTGTAAATAATTCTATCTCATTATAATTATTTCCCGGATTGATATAAATACAATTTTCAGTAAACTGATCCATAGGTGCTGTCAGATAAAAGGCAGGGGATAAAAATTCCTGCAGCTTTTCATTGACGTTTTTCACAGTGTAATGAGCTGAAGGGGCTGCTGGAAACGAGGTCTGAATCTGTGTTTTTAAATGTTCCAGCATTTCTTCAGGCGTCTGATAAGGCAGTAGTCCGGAAGACTGATGATAGGCGTTTTTCGTTAAATTAGTTGTTATTTCAGTAAATTCTTCCAGGTTTTTATCGCGTTGTTCTTCTGTCATTTTCTGAAGCTGAGAAATGGAACGATCGGAACCTGTTGTAGTTTTTACAAGCAGTTCATAATATTTTTTTCCATTTTTGAAGTAACAGAGGCCCTGCTCATTTTTACCTTCTTTTCGAAGAGCTTTTAATATGGCGATCAGATTGTGGTAGGCAGGATAGACATGTTCCTGCAGCATTTCCTGATTCTGGCGAATATAATCGTTCTTCTCTTTTTTACTTAATGATTTTATCTGATCCAGACGTTCTTTAAATGTTATTTCCCAAAAGGAATCTTTTGAGTTTTCCGGAATAAATGCCTGGCATTGTGAAATCAGATTATCTACTGCTCTCTGGTTCATAAAAAGATCCTGTTTGGCTTTTTCTTTTTCAAAAGCGCAAACTTGTTGAAACAGCGTATCGTATTGGGAGAGCAGAGTGAGATAATCGTCGATATCTTTCTTTGTGCGGAAGGAATATTCAGCAAGCAAAATCGGATATTCGGACTGAACGCCTCCCGTAGAGCTTAGTAATTCATTATAATAGTAGTAAGGCGCCAGCTCCATGCTTCGTGAGATAGAATCCTGCAAGATGTCATATGTAATTTGTGAAGAAAGCGACATCCTGGAAGAATCATATTTTTTCAGCTCATTTTGCATATTTTCTAACGCTGCAAGCTGAGAAGATTCCTGTTTTGAAGAAACGATTCCAAATGTAACAGGATATTCCCTGATATCAGCTGAAGAAGGATCTGCGAGCGTATAATGAAGATTTAAAGTATTTTCAGTTATTTGTGCCTGAAACAATTTCTTTAGGTAAGATTGAAAGGCGGCTTCCTGGTTTTTTGCTGTGGATTGTGTACTTATATAAGAAGAATCCGTCTGTGTAGATGCAGCATGGAATCGATATAACCAAATTACGAGCAAAAGACCAATCAGTGCATAGATTGGAAACAGGAGCGGGGAAGGTATTTTCTTTTTGTCTGATTTGTTCGAAAAACTAAAACGTTTCATAATACCTCATTGTTAATATGCGGCAGATTTCTAATGAGTTATTTTTAATAGAAGGATATCGTATTTTCTATCTTGTGGATATCTTAGGGAGGTTGTGTATAATAACCTGAAAAATCAGGTGTGCTGTGGATGATATTAGAAAGCTGCCAAATATTTACCTGAATGATTGAATTTGTATAATATATGATTGTTTTAGAAAAATAGAACGTCCATGAAATTGCATGCAGTCTGAAAAACCAGCTTATCACTGATAAGCTGGTTTTAAAGCGTTTCTTTTTCTCACAGGTATTATTTTTTTAATAATACAAATGCTTCGTAAGGTTTTAAAGTAATCGTTTCTTCTTTATATGAAGACGAGGTATTTGATATCAGACAAACGGCGTTTTGGAAGGATTCCGGTATCTGAAAATCGGCTTCTTTTTGAGAAAAATTGCAAACGACGAGTATTTTTTCATCTTCCAGAGTTCTTGTGTAAACGAACAGATCTTCGCTGTTTTCTAAAAGTAATTCGTATTTACCATATACGATGACCGGATACTGTTTACGAAGCGTAATCAGTTTTTTATAGTAATGGAACACAGAATCAGGATCAGAAGTCTGCGCTTTTGCATTTATTTCTGTATAATTTGGATTTACGGCGATCCATGGCTGTGCTGATGAAAATCCGGCATAGGCGGTATCGTCCCATTGCATAGGAGTTCTGGCATTGTCACGACTTTTAAATATAAGGCATGGCCAGAATGCTTCATGAGAAAGGCGGCCGCTTTCGCACCATTCTTCATATGCATGAATACTTTCGATATCTCGAAATTCCTTTCGATCGCTGAATGGATAATTGGTCATTCCAAGTTCTTCTCCCTGGTAGATGTAAGGAGTACCCTGCATCATGTGCAGACAGGTTGCCAGCATTTTTGCAGAAACTTCGCGGTATTGCGGACTGTCATTTCCGAACCGTGAAACAGCTCTTGGCTGATCGTGATTATCCCAAAACAGACTATTCCAGGCTTTGCCATACAATTCAGTCTGCCAGCGCGACAATAATTTCTTTAACGTCGTCAGAGGAATTTGCTCATCCGTCCATTTTCCATATTTACCATCGCTTTCTACATGTTCAAACTGAAATACCATATTTAATTCGTTTGTATCTTCGCCGGCGTATAGCTTTGCCTGTTCCGGAGTTACGCCGGACGTTTCTCCAACAGTCATAATATCGTATTTGGATAATACCTGCTCGTTCATCTCCTGCAGATATTTGTGAACATTTGGCCCATGTACGCAGTAAGGTGCAAAATCTCCATACAGATCGTGTACTTCACCGTCTGGCATATCTTTTGTCTTGGATATCATACTAATCACATCCATGCGGAATCCGTCGATGCCTTTTTCACACCACCAGGTCATCATATCAAATACTTCTTTGCGCACCATAGGATGATCCCAGTTTAAATCCGGCTGCTTTTTGGAAAAAAGATGCAGATAGTACATATCTGTCGCTGCATCGTATTCCCAGGCAGGGCCGCCGAAACAGGATCCCCAGTTATTTGGAGGAGCTGCAGCATCTTTGCCCTCACGCCAGATATAGTAATCCCGATACGGGTTTTCTTTTGATTTGCGGCTTTCAATAAACCATTCATGCTCATCGGAAGTATGATTGACAACGAGATCCATCACGATCCGGATATTTCTTTTATGAGCTTCTTCAAGCATTTCATCAAAATCATCCATGGTACCAAATTCGCTCATAATGGATCGGTAATCGCTGATGTCGTACCCATTATCATCATTCGGGGACTGATACACAGGAGATAACCATATGATGTCGATACCAAGATATTTCAGGTAATCCAGTTTGCCTGTGATTCCTTTGATATCTCCGATTCCATCCCCGTTGCTGTCCATAAAACTGCGCGGGTAGATCTGATAAATAACTGATTCTTTCCACCATGTTTTTTTCATCGCTTTCCGTTCCTTTCTCATTCTTTAAAATTCTAATATCACAACCTGATAACCGCTTAAGTAAAGTATGTTGTCTGTTTGTCTCAGCGTCGAATCATTGTTTAATAAAATACGTTTATAGGTTTGAGGAAGATGCACAGCCTGTTCTTCTTTCTGATAATTACCAATTACGAGCAGTGTCTTATCTTCCTTGCGGTAATAAGCCATTAAGTTTTTCTGATCTTCCCAGACCGGTTCTAACGTACCGTATACGATTGTATTTTTATATTCCGGATGTTTGCGCAGCGCGATCAATTGTTTGTAAAAATTTTTTACGGAGCCTTTGTCGTTTTGCTGTGAAGCAGCGTTAATTGTCGTATAATTTGGATTTACTTTGAGCCACGGCGTACCGGTCGTAAATCCGGCATGTTTATCCGCAGACCACTGCATTGGCGTTCTGGCATTATCACGACTGAATCTGGATACAGCATTTAAGGCTTCTTCTGGTGAGAGTCCGGCATTTAAGGCTGTCTGGTATTCATCCAGTGTGGAAATATCGTCTATTTCATCGATAGAAGCAAACGGCACATTTTCCATTCCGAGTTCCTGTCCCTGATAGATAAAAGGAATCCCGCGCAGCATAAAATTTAATGCGGCAAGCATTTTTTTACTTTTTACCGTGCAGTCGCCCTGTGGAAGATATCGGCTGACACCTCTTGGTTCATCGTGATTTTCTATAATATTTGACAAAAATCCGATCTGTCCGGCCTTTTTTTGCGCTTCAAAACAACAGGTTTTGTATTCTTCAGGCGTAATTTGTCTGGCGTCGTACCATCCTTTTTCACTGCCGCCGCAAATGGTTTCATTGAAATCGAACATGCTTGAGAAATAACCGTTTTCTCCTATAAAGTCGGAAATCTCTTCAGGTTTTTCATTGAACACTTCTCCAACCGTAAATGCATCGTAATTTTTAAATGTACGATCACGCATTTCTCCTAAAAACTGTCCGATTCCCTGTGCTTCTTTTAACATATTATTAATACTGGACAGTCCATCGGCACGATCCGGTTCATAGTTGCGAAATGGAAGCGCTTTTTTGATATTAATAATAGCGTCAATACGAAAACCGCCGATTCCTTTTTCCAGCCACCAGTTAATATTTTTATATATTTCTTCGCGAAGCTGCGGATTCTCCCAGTTTAAGTCTGGCTGTTTCTTGTGAAAAACATGCAGATATTGTTTCTTTGTACCTGGAAGGTCTTCCCAAACGGGCCCGCCAAAGTAAGAACGCCAGTTGGTTGGGAGCGTGTCTTCTTTTTTATCCTCAAGGTAAAAGAAATTGCCGTATTTGCCTTCAGGGTCCTTGCAGGCTTTTTGAAACCATTCGTGTTCGTCGGAACAGTGATTGACTACGAGGTCCATCAGCAGATACATGTCGCGTTTTTTTGCCTCAGCGATTAAGCGGTCCATATCATCCATCGTACCGAAACGAGGATCGATCCTGTAATAGTCTGAAATGTCATAACCTTCGTCAGCTAATGGAGAACAGTAACATGGAGACAACCAGATAATATCAATACCGAGATCATGAAGATAATCCAGTTTGCTGATAATACCGGGAATATCGCCAATTCCGTCCCCATTGGAATCACAAAAACTCTTTGGATAAATTTGGTATGCCACTTTGTCATGCCACCATTTTTTTGTCATAAATATACCTCCGTAAGATATTATTCTTTGAATGATTGTACTGTAGGTTGCAGGTGTTCGGATCTGTTTTTTTACATTATAATGGTATATTTTGAAAATGTCTTACGTTTATTTGATTAAAAAATACAATATTTTGACTTTTACAAAAATATTAGTCTTTATGACTCCTGTTTTCTGAAAGATCAGGCATTTCTTCGGCATTTTTGGAGTGATAATTTTTACGATATTGTAATGGGGTAGTGTTGGTACAGTTTCTAAATTCCCTCAAAAAGTTTCCAAGATTATTGTACCCGCATTCCAGGCAGACTTCCATTACCGGAAGTTCTGTTTCTTTTAACAGATGAACGGCCTGTTTTATCCGGTAATCGTTGATATATGCTATGGGAGAACGACCGATAGCCTTTTTAAAAAAGCGGCAAAAATATTGTTCGTTCATATTTACCAATTCTGCCAGATCACGAATATATATTTTTTCTTTATAGTTTTCCATAATATATGTAATAATTTTTTTTATTTCTTCTACGCGCTTGTCATAATTTTTTTCTGAGGGAATAAAAAGTCTGCCGGCAGATAGCAGCGCAAAGATGTGCAGCAGAGAGGACTTTATAAATAACTGACTGGTCAGATCATTCGATAACGTGTGGTCTTCAAAGGGCTGCCTGCTTTTGCGTATGATATTTAAAAATATATCCCGAACAGATGTAAAATCAGGATGCTCCGGCCTGAGACAACGGGGAAACAGCATTTTCCCATTTTGTATCGGCTGGATCAGCTGCACCTGAACTGCGTCATAACAGTCAAAACTTAAAATATCTGGTGAAAAAACGATCGCTTCTTCTTCTGAACTTTTATTTTTTTCGATGACAATACTATGTAGTTCTCCAGGATTAATGAAATAAATGCATTCAGAACGAATATAAAATGGTTCCATGTTAATCTCAAGTCGGAAATCTCCTTCAAAAAAATAGATGATTTCTATTTCTTCATGCCAGTGATGTTTTACCATAGTACCTTTTGAAAAAAAACAGGTTTTGTAAGCTGCAAAAGGAAATGATTTCGTGCCATGGTGACGGGGTTCCTTCAGAGTGGGAGATTGCGGGTGCTGCATGTGATTCCTCCTTGACATGTGTGCTGTTCTAATGAAGTTAACATTAGGATAAAGAAAAGTCAAGATGTAATCGATCAGGGAAAGGATGTTTGAAGGCAGGATATTTGGGCGGAGGATATTTGAGTGAAGGACATTTGAAGAAAGGATGCAGCAGTTGATCGCGGCGACCATGAATTTTTAGTTTTGTGTCTGGATTGCGAAGGATACACATATATATGGAAGAAAGATATATTTCTGGTGAGAGTATGAATTATTTATGGGGATGTATGATCGTTGCCGGTATTGTTTATGCGGCATTGACAGGATCATTGCCTGATGTTACGCAGGCGGCAATCGATTCTTCTAAAGAAGCGGTTACTTTATGTGTGACCATGACCGGGGTGATGGCCTTGTGGATGGGTTTGATGAGGATTGCGGAAAAATCCGGCATTATTTCAAGTGCTGTCAGGTGCATGAAGCCGATTCTGAGAATTTTATTTCCGAGGATACCGAAAGGTCATTCGGCGAATCAGTATATTGCGGAAAATTTTATTGCAAATGTGTTTGGATTGGGATGGGCGGCTACGCCGGCTGGCTTAAAAGCCATGGAGAGCCTGGAAGAGCTGGAGGAGGAAAAGCGGAAGGAGGAAGAAAAAAGAATAAAAGAAAGAAGCGGCCGGACGGAAATAAAAAGGCCTTCCGTTCCACGGGGGACGGCCAGCAATGAGATGTGTACGTTCCTGATCCTGAATATTTCGTCTCTGCAGCTGATTCCGGTGAATATGATCGCCTACCGGAGCCAGTACGGGGCGGTAAACCCGGCGTCCATTGTCGGGCCGGCGATTATAGCCACGGCGGTGAGTACGCTGACGGCGATTATTTTTTGTAAAGTGATGGATGGAAAGCGGAGAGCGTGAGGCTCTCCGCATTTTAGTCTTTTAAGAAATGTGAAGTTGACAGAAAGCCGCTGGTATTGCGAGGGGCGCGTCAGGTAGGAAAAACATGGATTATGCAAGAGTTTGGCAGGCAATATTATGAGAGATGTGCTTATATCAGTATGGATGAGAACGAGAGGATGCAAGAGGTTTTCCGGGAAGCATTTGACATTGGCAGAATTATTGAAATGTTAGAAATAGAAGTGGGTTTTAAAATCAATCCTGAGAAAACACTTATTATTTTTGATGAGGTACAGGAAATACCCAGAGCATTAAAGTCTTTAAAGTATTTTCAGGAATATGCACCTCAGTATCATATTATAGCGGCAGGTTCTTTTTTGGGGATTGCATTGCATGAAGGAACGTCGTTTCCGGTTGGAAAAGTTGATTTTTGTAATTTATATCCATTGACATTTCGGGAATTTTTACTGGCATGCGGGGAAGAGAAGCTGTTAGAAATATTAGACAGGAATGATCCGGACATCATGCAGGCATTTAAGACAAAGTATACGGATTATCTGAAATACTATTACTATGTTGGGGGAATGCCGGAGGCCGTTTCGGAATTTATTACGAACAGAGATCTGAAGAGAGTAAGGGAAATCCAAAACAAGTTATTGTATGCCTATGAAAATGATTTGTCCAAGCATACTACAAAGGAAATTGTTACGCGAATCAGAATGTTGTGGAATTCTATTCCGGCTCAGTTGGCAAAAGAAAACAAAAAGTTTATTTATGGATTAATTCGTGAAGGGGCCAGAGCCAGAGAATATGAGGCGGCCATCACATGGTTGACGGATGTGGGGTTGGTATATAGAATCAGCCGGGTGAAAAAGCCGGATTTTCCGCTTAGGGCGTATCAGGATTTTTCGGCATTCAAGTTGTTTGTTGTGGATGTTGGTTTGCTGGGTGCCATGTGCCGTTTGAATGCAAGAACAATTTTAGAAGGTAACAGGCTGTTTGAAGAATTTAAAGGGTCTTTGACGGAACAGTATGTTTTGCAGCAGTTAATTGTCAATTCGGAAAATGATATATTTTACTGGTCGTCGGAGAATGCTACTTCGGAGTTGGATTTTTTGATTCAAACAGATGATTGTATTGTTCCGCTGGAAGTAAAGGCAGAAGAAAACCTGCAGGCGAAAAGCTTAAAGGTTTTTGTACAGAAATATGGAGTAAGAGATGCTGTAAGGGTATCGATGTCTGGGTTTCGGGAGCAGGATTGGGTCACAAATTTGCCGCTTTATAATATTGGGAATTTAAACCGGTATTTTAATGAAAAATATAATAATCATTTGAAGGAGAGGCATCATGAAAGTTAACGAATTAACAGAATTATACAAACTATATGGATTTGAAAAAGAATTTGTATCAAAAACAGAAAGTTTTATCGTGTTTAGTTATCATTTGGGTTTTTTTAATAATATTGAGTTTGTAAAATTAAAAAATGATAAGCTGACAGATTGCGAAATTACTGCAATGAAGAAGGAATATGAGAAAATAGGTTATAATTCTATTGTAGTGCATAGCTATGAGGGTCTATATGAGGCAGAAAAGTCTCTTTTTCAAGCTTTTTTTTATCCAGAGGAAAATAAGAAACGATTAAAACAGGAATATAATAATTTTTGCATACGTCAAAGTGAGAAATTACAGGGAATATTTGAATATATTGCTGGTTCTTTTCAGGATTCTAATTCTGTTATTAAAAGTGATTTAGTAAAATACATTATTGAAACCAGACAAATAACTAATGCAAGACTTACAATAATGGAAGCAGCAGCTGGATATGGAAAAACTTGTACTGTTTATGAGATTATAAACAACTTACTGAATTCAGAAAAAATACAGGTTCCATTGTTTATTGAGCTATCAAAAAATCGAAATGCCAGATTATTTCGTTATGTGTTGCAAGATGAGATTGATAAAAAATTTACTCAGCTGTCTTCAGCAGTAGTGATTCGCGAAATAAAAACAGGTCGTATACCTTTGATTATTGATGGATTTGACGAACTGATTGAACAAAAAAATGCGGTATTAGATGATTCTGATGAGAGATCTTTATCTATGCTATCTACAATAGCAGATTTATTGGGGGATGATTCGAATGCTTGGATTTTGCTAACAACTAGAAATAGTGCTATTTTTAGTGGGGATTTATTTGAAGAATGGGTCATGTCAAAGTTAGGTAGAGGGTGTATTGTTGATAGACTACGTATTATGAAACCATCAGTTCAAGAATGGCTGGGTAATAGAATATATAAAATCATACAAGAAAAAGGAATTGATATAGAAGGAATGGCAAATCCTGTTTTATTGACGTTTTTAAAGAATATGAGTGAAAGTCAATTAGTAGTGCAGTTAAGTAATCAGGATTCTGTACTGGATCAATATTTGAGCCTGCTTTTAAACAGGGATCGTGAACGGTTGGATTTATTATTAGATGAGGAAGAACAGCATACAATTTTAGAAAAATTGGCAGGAAGTTTTGCTCAGTATGATATAACATCAGAAACTAATGAATTTCTTCAGGATATATTAAAAGATATACTTGAAGATAAATTTCCAGAATTGCTTGGGCGATATCATAAAAGTGGAGAAGTAGATCCTGTTATTCAAACATCTCAGGAATATGTGCAGAGACTATCACATAGTTGCTTATTAGATAGGATTTCGCTTTTTCAAAATCAATATGGTTTTATTAATGAATTCATTTTGGGAATAATGGCAGGTGATGCGGTAAGGAATGGTTATTTATTACCTGAAGAGATTTCGGAAAGATATCTTGATATAATAACTACATCATATGAAGGTCGTGGTGAGAAAATCAGATTAGATTTTTATAAAAAAATACAATATACTCTTAAGGACATAACAGCTGTGTGTAGGTTGAATGTCGAATGTGCATTGTTACATTGTCCAAACAGTAATTACAAAAATCAATATTTTCAGTCTCTTATATTTTCAAAATATATTTCATTTAGGAAAGAATATATATTTGATAATTGTATATTTGATAATTGCTTATTTGAAAACTGTAAAATTAGTGCATCCGTTTTTATGAAATGCAGGTTTTATAACTGTCAGTTTTATAATATTGTGGTAGAGGGAAAGCCTGATGAAGAATTAGTTTTTATAAATTGCATTGGAGAAAAAGATTTGTGTGCTGAACATGAAGTACCAGTTTTAGGAGATTCGGGAGATGACTACGAGAAAATAGTATTAGAGCAGTTTTGGAAACCAGGATACTCTTCGGCTGAACTGAGGAGAACTTATACGGCTCTTTTTAAAGGTGTGAATCCGCAAAAGCATACTAATATACAGAAAGCAATTCAGAGCTTATTAAGAAAAGGTTTTATTCGGGAATTAAACATATGTTATGAATTGAATACAAATTATATGGGGGAAATAAAACATATTCTTGGAAGATAGTAGAGGAGAATTTATGAAAGAAGTACAGGATATAAATGAAAGGGATATATATACGTTAATAAATGGAAACACAGCAGACAGAGAATTACTTTCTAAGATTTCGCAGGGCTTAGATAAGGCAGGGATTTATTACCGCATTTTTGCAAGAATAAAAGCTGCTCACTCAACAGCAATTAAGTTGATTGAAAAAGAGGATAAGTATAAAGGCCGAAAAAAAGGAATGCAAGATATAATAGGTGTGCGAGTGGCTCTTTATTACCATGATGATATACTTGTATGCAAAAAGATTCTTTCCAGTATGTTTCAATTAATTCCAGAAGACTCAGAGGAAGATGTTCCGAAAGCGGAAAATTTTTCGCCTATCAGAAGAAATTTTGTATTCCATTTACCTGATGATATTATTGAATTGTTTCCGCAATATTTATGGGAAAACTATCGCATTGAAAAGACATTCGAGTTACAACTAAGGACGATATTTTCTGAAGGATGGTACGAGGTTGAACACGACGTTCGATATAAACATAGAGAGGAGTGGAAAGATAAGAAGTATTATGAATATCATCGTGGATTAAATAGTATTAATGCCACACTTGAAGTTTGCGATCATGAAATTGTACGTTGCTTGGAAGATTTGGCGTATGATTGCTATAAGCAAGGGGAAATACAGCGGATGTTAAGATATAAACTAAGGATTCACTTTGAAAAAGAAGATATTTCAAATGAATTAATAAGTGCAATGAATAGTACAGATAGTTTTGTTAAAAAGATTTATCAGATGGACAGAGGAGAGATATTGTGTTGTATTTCGCATCCTGAAATGACACATTTGCTTAAAACTATGGAGAATATTATTTTTTTATGTAATGAATTACATATACAAAATAGCAGTATAAGAAATTTAGCCAGCCCTCTATTATTAAACAAATTGAATAAGGGAATTCGGGCTTTCAAAAATATTAAAGAAGAATGATATTATTCTCAGCAGTGGAAAAGGATAAAACGGAAAACCTTTTATTTGAAAAGTTCGTGTCATTAACTTGACACAAGGGGGATTACGGGCGATGGAAGAGCTTTCAAAGCTGGAGGACGACAGGAGGCGGGGTAGACTTCCGGGACCGGTGAGAAAGAAGGGAATTGCCAGTAATGAGATGTGTACGTTTTTAATTATTAATATTTCCTCCTTACAGTTGATTCCGGTGAATGTGATTGCTTATCGGAGTCAGTACGGGAGTGTGAATCCGGCGGCTATTGTGGGGCCGGGAATTGTGGCTACGGCGGTGAGTACGCTGGTGGCGGTTATATTTTGTAAAATGATGGATGGAAAGCGGAGGATATAACATCTTCCGCTTTCGTGGTATTCAAGAAGAGAAGAAAAAGAGTTTTGAAAGTATATTGAGAGAAACTGTTTTTTAGGGTATACTAAATAATTAAGATGTAAAGCATTTTGATGTATGTGATTGGAACGAAGGAATTACGGGGATTGTGGCAGGCAAATGGAAAACCTTTTTACGACAATACTCCGATTTGGACAGACAGAACGTTATTAATTGATTATGAGTCGTGGTTTTTGCAGAAGAAAGTTTCAGGAGATTTAAATATGATTCGCACTACGTCTATTGCCCGGAATTTTTTTGATGATGTAATTAATTATGTGAAAAATCGTAAATTTTTTGAGAATAAGCCCATTAAATTGTTAACCTATCATTATTCGCCAAATGAATTATTGTCCTTACAACAAATATTATAATACAAATCAAAGAATCTGAGGAGGAAACGATATTGAGCATGACGAGCGATTTAAAAGGAATTAGTATTCAACAATATAAGACAGATGTTGGATTTCGTACATTGGTAGAAGGTGTAAACGAAAATTTGTATATTATACCCAAATATCAGAGAAAATATCGTTGGAGTAAGGAACAGGTTATTTCGTTAGTTGAATCATTGATTCGTGGTTTACCGATTCCGCCAATTTATACTTGCAGAAACAGTGAGAATCAATTGGAAATCCTGGATGGACAACAGCGTGTTTTGAGCTTGTTTTTTTATTATATAGGTTATTATTTAGACAAAAGTAAGAGTAATTCTGTAGATTTTTCAGAAATCCAGGTGCATAACATTCCTTTTAAAGAAGCCTTGACAAGCCAACTGGCATTAGAAGAACTTCATATTCAGCTAAAAAATGAAGATGAAAAAATTTTTAATGTAGATTATTCTTCTCTTCCTATGGAAATGAAAAGACGCATAGACTATACGTCAATTACTGTTATAGAAATAAAAATTGATGACGAAAAACAACGTACAAAAATTTTAAGAAAAATTTTTGAAAATTTAAATGCTAAAGGTTCTCTTTTAACGCAGCAGGAATTGAGAAATGGAATATATGTATGTGATTTTTATACTATGCTGCAGGAATATAACAGGCATGATAATAAATGGCGAAAAATATGGGGGAAAGAGGATGCTGCAGAACGCGACATGGAAACTCTTTTGCGATTTTGTGCATTGAAAAAGTATGTCAGAATCGAGCAAAAGGATTCAATAAATTTTAATTTTATCATAGAAAACTATCATAGTTCCTATACAAAATTGTTAGATAAGTTTTCAGAAGAGTCCATGAAATTTGATAAAAATCAAATTAAAGAATATAGAAATAGTTTGAGTTGCTTTTTTGATTTATTTAAAGTAAATGTAACACAGTCATCAAAGGTGGCCTTATTGGAGAGTTTCTATATTGTTTATGAGAAATTGGGGGTTCATAAACCAGTTACATCTGTAATATATAACAAAATATTACATGATCCAAGATATATATCCCATGCGCGGCAGGGAACAGTTAAAATGAAAAGCATGAATGAAAGGTGGAAAACAGTGTATGAAATTTGGTCTGGAGATGATAAATCATATCATTGACAAAATATACAAAGAAGAATTGCCTTATACAGACAGCATTATCATAGGAGAGAACTCTAGCGGAAAAACATTATTATTAAAACTATTTATAGAGAAGACAAAAAATGATAGGGCTGTATATTTTATTGATGCGGTTAACCGTGTATTTGATGTAAAGAAAGTTTCCAAAACAGATAAAAGTCCAAAGTATAAGAAAACAATTATAGATACAAGATTACAAGATATGAACTTTAATTTGGTTGATTCTTTTAATTGTTTTGGAACTTTAACAGAAAGGGTAGAAATTATTTATCAATTGTATGAAAAAGAAGTTCAAGATTTATTTTTTGAATTAACAAACGACAGGTTTAAAATAGATTATGATGCTCCAATAGGGGAAGTAGATTTCGGAAATGGAAAGGGTTTATTATCAAGCGGTTATCAGGCAATAATACGCATATTACTTGAATTACTCTATTATCAGGATATGGAAATTAAAGTGAACGCACTGCAATATGCATGGGTTGTAATAGATGAATTGGACGAATACTTATCTCCCAGATATTCTGCTGCGATTTTGAGATTTTTGAAGAAAACATTTCCATGGGCAAGATGGATTGTGACAACACATTCTTGCGACTTAGTAGCATCCACAAACGATTCTAATCTGATAATTTTAGATAATGGCAGTTATGAAGTTGCAGACAGTAATGACTTTACATCTATTTCAGAAGTACAGATCATTTTTGATCGAATATTCGGAAATCATGAGGTCTTCGGATTAGAGGTTGAAAATATATTAAGAAGGTTGCTGAATAATAAGATTAATGGCGCATGGGGAGAAAAAGATGAAGAATGTCTTGAACAGATAGAAAGCAGGAAATTGACTGCTTCACAGCAAATAATAGTACATCAAATACGAGAATGGTGAGTGTTAAATGGAAGATTTTTTGTTACTTGAGATGCCCGTATTTCAGCCACATTATAAAAAATGGAAAAAATATGGCTATACAAATTCAACAGAAAAAGTTAATTTAAAGGACACTGCGTATTGGAGAAAAAAAGAGAAAAATACCTAAAAACGATATCATTCAATATGAGGAATCTAGTAAATGTTCAACTAACTGCCGTAAACAATGTACCGTTCCTTGTAAAGCATTAAGGAGTTTACAAAAAAAGTACAGCAGTCTTATTGATGCAGAAATTGTGTTGCAGCCTATGGGTATTCAGGGCAAGGATTCAAATGAAAAACTAATTTTGCAATATAATGTTATGAATATGGAATTTGAACCTGCCAAAGATTCACATACATATTCTGACAGTGAACTTCGATTTATAGAAGCACATATAAAAAGATTTCGATTAAACGACCCTCAATACCGTACTCAGCAATTATTTGATTTTGTAAAAAATGTTATAGATAATAATGGAAATCTTCCAAAATACGAGTACAATAATTTAATCGTAAAGTTATTTTGTGAGAAGCTATCGAACAAATCATCAGAAGAAATATTTAAGATTTGTAAAAATATCTTTATTATTACATTTGCTAAAATGTAGAGATTTATTTCGCAAGGATGATCAGCTATAAATTGTCCTTATATTTAAAGATGGAAAGTTTTCTTAAATCGGCAAACAATACTACGATTCAAAAAATATTGTTACCATTCACAGTTGATTTAAAAGCACGTCGAATATCCAGAGATTTTTCTCTGGATACTGGCGTGCTTTTATGTTTAAAAGATTAAGCAAAAATCTCATCGACAGTATAGGGATTTCCAGAACACAAACGAGATAATGCAGTCATTTCATTGATTCCATTTTTTCTACAGGTCTCTACATATGTTTTAACTATTGCATAGTTCTTTGCCGCCATCTCGTTTTCAAATTGCCCTGATATTTTCATATGCGATTTAATGCCCCGCAGTCCCCGCTCGCTTAGATTGTTTGTTGTCGGAAGTATGAAATCACTAATCCATCTGAAATAATTATCATAGTAGTTTTCCAAACGCTTCAATAACGTCTTTTCAGACGGAACTGTCGTGGGATTTGTTGATTTACTGCTTTCTTTATATCCCTTTTGGATTAGACGTTTTATTTTTACATGAAATTTTTCTTCCTCTCTTTCTTCAAACCGTTCCTTCCCACATTCTTGGTAATCCTTGCGTTTTTTTACCCATGTGGAGATCATTTTTTTTATGTTTTTTGCCCATGTATGGGAAGGGTTGTCATCAGCGGACTTTTGGAGATCCCTTTCAGGGTGCTGTATGCATTCTATGTTCTGGAAACAGAACCTTTCATTATAGTTTACGGTATTATGGTCATGCATAACAACCGTACCGTCAGTAAGAAGATCCAGGACATGATCTTCAATGAGGCTGTCGAGATCCTTTTTTTCATGTGCCGTGTAGCAGGAAATCTGTTCATCCCCATAGAACCGCATACAGGCTCTCTGTGTATTGATCATGATCACGGTATCATCCCAAAACAACACCCGCTTCTGAATCAGGGCTCTTTTTAATTCCAGTTGGAACCTCGCCAGATTTCCTGCCGCCCGTTTACAGAGCTTACAGATATACCCTTCGCTCGGGTGCAGTTCCCCCTGCGTGATACCGAGAAAAAATGTGCGGACCTTATTCACTGCCATATTTCCTGTTACCATCAGGGATAAGGCAAGTGCCTGTACGGTACTGCCGTACTGGTTCTGCTGTTTGAGATGTTTTTCTATCTGCAAGCGGATCTGCGCCCCACAGTCCAGGCATTCATAAACCGCATATTTGTGGCGTCGTCTGACTGTTTTAATAATGACATCGAATTCATCTTTTTCCACATAATGCCCGGTAAACTCAAGGCTCCCGCCGCAAAGCCCGCAGGTTTCGGATTCCGTATCTAATTCATGCAGGACATCTTCATCCACCTCTGATTCACTAAAAGGTTCCAGGGTATGTTTTTCATGGCCGGGCTGCCCGCCTTTTTTCTTATTGCTTCCCCGTCTTGAGTTCGGTATCCTCTTTTTCTGGTTAACCGGTGTCTGTGACGTAGGGATTCCGGTGTTTGTCCCGTCCCGGTCTGCGAGTGCCTCCAAATGGGCGACTTTGTTCATTAACGCCTGGATTATGGCATCTTTTTGGGCGGCTTCTTCTTTATGGCATTCCTTTTCCTTCGCAAGAGCCTTTTCCAGGGTCTTATTAGAATTCCTGAGCGATGTGATCTGTTCCTGATATGACAGGATCCTGTCTTTCTGCTTCATATATTCGCTGGAAAGACGGTCGTAGTCCCGCCGTAAGTCCCCAGATGGTCTAAACATGACTGGTAAGCCCCTCCTTATCCCTGTTTGGATTTTAATTTTTTGATCTGTTCCCTGAGCGTGTGGTTTTCCCTGCGGAGTCTGAGGACTTCTGCCTGTAATTCAGGGACCGCAATCGGCATGGCGTCATCTTCCGGGACGTAATTAGGGCTCCGCTTTCTGCCGCGGCCGTCGGTTGGCACGATCTCGCCCGTATCTTCATCTAACCGTCCGATAAGTGTTCGTTTGGATCTGGACTGTCTCTTTTCTTTGTCCCATATATAAGTGGTTTCATAAGCATAAGTTTTTCCAGATCTTTTGTCTCTGTTATACGTTATTGCCATATGTATTTCCTCCTTACATCGTCACGTATATTATAACACATGACGATGTAAAAAGCAATAGAAAAGTCGAAAAATATAGATAAAATCAATATTTTTCGACTTTAATGTCAATATAAAATTCGTCATGTAATGATGTTTACTTTGAAAATGAATGCCTTACAGTTTTGCTGCGGGGATTAGATCCAGAAAGATTAGATAAAATCGACTGTGAATGGTAACAAAATATTTAAAAAATTCGTGTCATTAACTTGACACAAGGGGGAATACGGGCGGTTGAGGAACTGGAGAAGCTGGAGGAGGAGCGCAGAGAGGGTAATTTTGAAAATATATTGGATGAAAAATATGGAAGAAAAATATGGAAGAAAGAGCAAAAAAGGAAAGCTGCGTGTGGTACCGAAAGGGACTGCCAGTAATGAGATGTGTACGTTTTTGATTTTGAATATTTCATCATTGCAGTTGATTCCTGTGAATATGATAGCTTATCGAAGCCAGTATGGGAGTGTTAATCCGGCGGCGATTGTGGGGCCGGCAATTGTGGCGACGTTGGTTAGTACAATTGTAATGATAATATTAGAAATTTAATAAGAATAGAAATATTTTCGTGTCACTAAATTGACTCAAGGGGACTAAAAGCTATGGAGGAGCTGGCACAATTGGAAAAGGAAAGAGGGAACCCGGCATATCTGCCGGAGAGCGGGGATATAAAAAGCGGCAGAATGGAACGGGTTGCAAGTAATGAGATGTGCACGTTTTTGATATTGAACATTTCTTCCTTACAGTTAATTCCGGTAAATATGATTGCTTATCGGCAGCAGTACGGCAGTGTGAACCCGGCAGGGATTATTGCACCGGCGATTGTAGCGACGTTTATTAGTACGCTGACAGCGGTGGCGTATTGTAAGGTGAGAGATTTAAATAGAAAATAGTGATGTACTGTATTTAGTGTGTAGTTATTTGCGGACAAAGACAGGGTTTTAAAGTTATATCAGAAATGTGTAGAGACGTCAAAGGGCTATATACTGGGGCATTGGTCAATGTTAAGAAGTGAACGGAAGAATCAGAAAGTACAGGGAACGTTTTCTGACTGCCAGTATACACGATACCTTATGCACAGATCAGAAAGATTACAGACATAAAGAATCATATATGGGACTTGTAGGGAGAGAAAGAATCAGGTATAGTAAAGGAGGCCGATCAGTTTGACCAGATCAAAGGGCTATTCTGTCTGTCCTATTCCGACAATAAACTTATACTATCCTACAAAAATTTATTGTTGAGGGTAAATAAATTTTTATCTAAATATTAGCGTTGACCGTGGGAGAATTTTGCATAATTAATAACGCATTGATAGAATTGGATTAATTATTCATTAAGTTTCAATTGTTCAAAATAAATTACTTAAAATAGAAAATATTTATTACACAATCCCGATTTGCAGAAGAAGAAATTTTTGTTTGTGCAAAGGTGGTGTTATAGGATATAATAGAATTAAAGGTGGTGCTTTATTATGATATCAGTTGAACAAGGTTGTATTGATATTTGGATAGATGAAATAGTTCCCTGCTTAAAGGATACACAGACAGGTGAAATTAAGGAAACGGTGGTATTTAAAATAGAAAGCCGTTCGTATTTGAAGAAATTTCGGAAAAGTAATGGCTGGCATATTAATTGGAATGAAGTACCCAGGAATGTTGAGGTGTATGCGTTGGCATTAAAGGATGATAATACGATTCAAGGATTAGTTGGAATTAAGAACGATATAAATTCTTATGCAGTATATCTTCATTGGGCATGTACTGCACCGCATAACAATAAGTATGAGTATGGAAGTCAAAAGTACGTTGGTGTTGGTGGACACCTTTTTGCTATAGCAGTAGATAAATCTGTTGAATGGGGATATGAAGGAGCTGTACATGGTTTTGCCGCCAATGAGAAATTACTAAAGCATTATATTGATGTTTTTCATGCAGAATATTTGGGAATGCTTCATCAGTATCAATTTTTTATTGATGAACAACAGGCAAAAGAGTTATTGGAGGTGTATCATTATGAATGGAATGAAACCTAAGTTTATGGAAAATTCAGTCACTGCCCCAAGCTATTATGAACAACCCGATCCATATGTTAATGCCCCATCCTGTCATGTGAATTTACTTGAGCTTTCAAGATATGCAAAGCAGTGCGGAAAAAAGCTGGTTGAACTTACGCAGGAGGAAGTAAAGCGTTTTTCGATCTGATATTTTAAATACAGTAGTTGTTAAAAAGTAGGAAGTCATTGTAATAGATATCCTGCTTTTTATATGCATTGTTTTATTTGTCTAATAGTTGCAGATTGGAATGCAGTTAATTGTAAATTATCTTTAAATTCAATTGCATGGGTTAAAGACTTTTTGGATGACGAATAACAATATTTTCTCTAAATAATGGAAGGATTTCGTGTCATTAACCTGATACAAGGGGAATTAAGGCGTTGGAGGAGGAACGGGGGATGCCTGGGTATGTTCCGGAAGGGGAAGGTATTGTTGAAGATGGAAGGAAAATGAGGAACAAGGCAGGTAAGAATGGTAGCTGGCTGCCGTTGGTACAAGTAGAAAAAGTGGCAGGGTTGCAAGCAACGAGATGTGTACGTTTTTGATTTTGAATATTTCGTCATTGCAGCTGATTCCAATGAATATGATTGCTTATAGGAGTCAGTAATAGAACGCATTTCAGTTACAAAACTGAAATGCGTTTTTATTTCATACCAGCGGCTACTTTCCGAACCGCATTATCATAAAAGCGAAAATAGTCCGGGCGGTGGCGGGACTGCGTATATTCGAACATTACGCCGTCGCTGTTATAGGTCTGGCTGCTGACAACCGCCATACAATTATAATCTTCAGCATTCATCTGTAAGTACTTTTCATCGATCTGAGTCATCTTTTCGACAGTCATAACCCGTTTACTGTTTACAATCGTCATATGCAATGTCTGTTCCAGGTATTGATAAATGGAATGTTCTGCAATGTCTTTCGTAAGATCGGGCATGATCTCTTTTAAAAAATAATTATGATTAAGAATTAATGGCGTATCATCTAAATAATGAAGACGCTGAATATAATAAACAGCAGTTCCGGCAGGAAAACCTGTGTAGGAAGACTGGTTCTGGCTAATTGCAAACTCGGTAAATAAAATGACTTTGGTAAAAGGATTGTGTCCGTTACGAACGGCTGATTCCTGAAAACTTTCAATCTCACCAATGGTAAAGGCAGTCTGCGCAATCGGCTGATAGATATTGCGTACGCCCTTTCCCTGCATGGTCTGTACATAACCGTCAGTGACGAGGCGGCTGACAGCCCGTCGAAGCGTATTGCGGGAACAGTGATAAGTTTGAATCAGCGTATTTTCTGAAGGTAAAAGTTCCTGATAAGTGAAAATATTGTCTTCGATTTTCTGTTTTAAATCTTTATAAATAGCTTCGTATATTGTTTTTGGCATTCAAGACTACCTCTCATCTGAAAACTTATAAAATTCCTACAAAACTATTATAAAAATGAATCAGATAAAAGTCAATATCTTGTTTAAACAAATTCAAAATTAAGTGTTGACATGTTTAAACAAGTATGATATAACAGAATCAACAACATGTTTAAACATGTTAAAAAGGAGGAAGAGAAGAATGGGTAAATATGCAGAAGACGCGAAACAGCTGCTGCGGCTGGTCGGTGGGAAAGAGAACATTGCTGCGGTATCGCATTGTATGACGCGTATGAGGTTCGTTCTTGCGGAACCGGGAAAGGCGGATGTAAAAGCGATCGAAGCGATGAAGGTGGTAAAGGGAAGTTTTACGCAGGCGGGACAGTTTCAGGTAATCATCGGTAATACGGTAGCTGATTTTTACAACGATTTTGTAAAAGAGGCAGGTATCGAAGGGGTATCAAAGGATGCGGTAAAACAAGCGGCAAAGAAAAACCAGAATGTACTACAGAGAGTAATCACCGCGCTGGCCGAAATTTTTGCGCCGCTCATACCGGCAATTATTACGGGCGGTCTTATTCTTGGTTTTAGAAACTGTATTGACAGCATGTATTTATTTGAAAATGGAACAAAGACGCTATGTGATATCAGCCAGTTTTGGAAGGGAATCGACAGTTTTTTGTGGCTGATTGGCGAAGCGGTATTTCATATGCTTCCGGTTGGTATCTGCTGGTCAGTAACCAGGAAAATGGGAACCACACAGATGATTGGCATTGTGCTTGGCCTGACATTGGTATCCAGACAGTTATTGGATGCGTATGCAGTCGCTCAGACGGCAGCGGCAGATATTCCACAGTGGAATTTCGGCGGCTTTCAGGTAAATATGATCGGGTATCAGGGTCAGGTGCTTCCAGCTGTTTTAGCGGCATTTACGCTTGTATATCTGGAGAAATTTTTCAGAAAGATTACGCCGCAGGTAGTATCTATGATTATCGTTCCGTTTTTTAGTCTGCTTCTGTCAGTGATAGCTGCACATTTTGTACTGGGACCAATCGGATGGAAGATTGGAGCGGCAATTTCCGCGCTTGTATTTGCCGGAATTACAGGAACATTTAAAATCGTATTTGGCGCGGTTTTTGGGATTGTTTATGCTCCGCTGGTAATCACAGGTCTTCATCATATGTCCAATGCCATTGACTTACAGTTAATCGCAGACTATAGCGGGACGATGCTGTGGCCGATGATCGCATTGTCGAATATTGCGCAGGGTTCTGCGGTACTTGGAATGGTCTGGTTACAGAGAAAAGATCCACAGGCGCAGGAAGTAAATGTTCCAGCCTGTATTTCCTGCTATCTTGGTGTTACAGAACCTGCGATTTTCGGTGTAAACTTAAAGAAAGGATTTCCGTTTGTATGTGGAATGGCTGGTTCCGGTATTGCAGCAGTTGTCTGCACAGCGACAGGAACGACGGCAAATGCGATTGGCGTTGCCGGTATGCCGGGTATCTTATCTATCCAGCCGCAGTTTATGGTTTCTTTCGCTATCTGTATGGCAATTGCAGTAGTCATTCCATTTTTATTGACGATTATTGTTGGAAAAAAGCGTCTGCCGGCAGATCAGGTAAACGAAGCAGGCGGACTGGAAGAAATATCTGAAGAGGCAAAAGCAGGTGCAGCAGACGGGATGGGGAATGCCGTTGTGCGGGAAAAGGGAATGAGTCAGTCAATAGCAGGCGAACTGACAGCATTTTTATCTGGAAAAGCGATTCCTCTGGCAGAAGTTGGAGACGGTGTTTTCTCAGAAGGTATTATGGGTGACGGAATGGCGATTATTCCGGAAACTGAGACTGTGTATGCGCCTGTGGACGCAGAAGTGTCTGTATTAATGCCTCAGTCCCGCCATGCCTGCGGATTAAAGCTGGAGAATGGCATGGAGATTTTGTTACATATCGGAATCGATACTGTTGGCATGAATGGAGATGGATTTGAATATCTGGTACAGGAAGGACAGAGGGTCAGCGCGGGGACGCCGCTGATTCAGTTTGACAGAGCAAAGATCAGGGCAGCAGGACATCCGGATGTTACAGTATGTATTGTGACAGAGCAAGGAAATGCACAAAATATTCAGTTCCGTACAGGTATCGATGTAATAAAAAAAGAAACGACGATCGCAGTTTTTGAATCATACAGGGGGATAGGAAAATGACAGATTTTAGTAACAAAGTAGTTTATCAGATTTATCCGAAATCTTTTCGGGATACGAACGGGGATGGTTTTGGAGACATCCCCGGAATTATCGAAAAATTAGATTACCTGCAGGAATTAGGCGTGGACTATCTATGGCTGACTCCGTTTTTTCCATCGCCGCAAAATGACAATGGATATGACGTGTCTGATTATTGCGCAGTAGATGCCCGGTTTGGAACGATGGAAGATTTGGAAGAGCTGATCAGACAGGGAAAGAAAAGAGGAATCGGGCTGATGCTCGATATGGTATTCAACCATACTTCTACAGAGCATGTATGGTTTCAGAAAGCGCTTCAGGGAGAGGAAAAATACCAGAAGTATTATATTTTCAGAGAAGGTATACCAAATAAAGCGCCTACAAACTGGCAATCAAAATTTGGCGGCTCTGCGTGGGAATATGTGCCGGCGCTAAAAAAATGGTATCTCAGGCTGTACGATGTGACGCAGGCAGATTTAAACTGGGATTATCCCGCAGTCCGCGAAGAATTAAAAAACATTCTCAGATTTTGGAAAGAGAAAGGCATTCAGGCATTTCGTTTTGATGTCATTAACCTGGTTTCCAAGCCGGAACAGATGACAGATGATTTTCAGGGAGACGGCAGGCGGTTTTACAGTGACGGTCCCCATATTCATGAGTATCTGAAAGAGTTGGTCAGAGACGCTGGAATTGAGGATTTTGTAACAGTGGGGGAGATGTCTTCCACATCGCTGGAACACTGCATCCGTTATTCTTCTCCGGAGGAAAAAGAGCTTTCGATGTGTTTTAACTTTCATCATTTAAAAGTGGATTATCAGGATGGGGATAAGTGGGCGCTTATGGAACCGGATTATAAGAAGTTAAAGGAACTCTTTATTGAATGGCAGTTGGGAATGCAGCAGGGCGGCGGATGGAACGCTTTGTTTTGGTGTAATCATGACCAGCCGCGAATTGTAAGCAGGATGGGCGATGAAGGCGTTTACTGGAAAGAGTCGGCAAAAATGCTGGCAGGGATGATTCATTTGATGCGTGGGACACCATATATTTATCAGGGCGAGGAAATCGGGATGCTGAATGCGCATTATTCTTCTATAGAAAAATATCGGGATGTGGAAAGTCTGAATTATTATCAGATTTTGCTGGAAAATGGAAAGACCGAAAAAGAAGCGCTTGAGGTGCTGGCAGGAAGATCCAGGGATAACAGCAGGACTCCGATGCAGTGGAACGGCACAAGGTACTGCGGATTTTCTCAAGTAGAACCCTGGCTGCCAGTGTCTGCCGGTTTCAGAAGTGAAATTACGGTAGAAGCGCAGCGGGAGGATCCTGATTCTGTTCTGTCATTTTATAAGAAGCTGATCGCTATGAGAAAAATGTATCCGGCGATTGCGACAGGAGAGATTTCTTTTATTGAAACAGGTTCGGATATGGTGCTGGCGTACCAGAGAGTATCAGATAAACAGAAGATCGCGGTATTTTGTAATCTGGATGGGAAGGAGAAGAATGTGGAAGTGCCCGGGGAGTGGAATGGCTGTCAGGTGCTGCTGGAAAATTACGAAAACAGAGAAAGGGAGCAGAGCCAGGGAATATATCGTATGGAGCCATATGAATTTATAGTTCTTGGAAATATTGCCTGTGCATATAGTGAAAAACAAAGGACTGATACCTGAGAAAAATTTTCCTGAAAAATAATTCATAATAGATCTTCCATTTTTATGTAAAAGGTGACATAATAGGTTTAAATTCGTATGATGGAGCAGGAGCTATATACGATGTTTGGTTATCATTGTTTATGGATGGAAACAGTTTTCCCAGGGAAAATGGTCCAGGCAGATTTTACAATGGGAGCAGAGCACTTTATATCAGGGAGGTATTTATTATGTATTCGAAAAAGCGGAAACGAACAAAAAAGGTAATTTCACTTCTGGCGACGGTCGCCATGATATCTGTAACGATAGAACCGGCAGCCGCTTCGGTTTATTCGGACAGCACACCGGTGATCGAACAGCCATACGAAGTCACTGAATCGGAAAATCCATCGGCCTGGACAGCAGATGAAATGGTCAGTATGCCGGCTGTAACAGCAGCTGAACCAGCCAGCGGTCCGGCTATAGATGTTACGGTGCCGGGTGATCAGCCTGATACAGGGGAGATCAACGCAGACCAGTTACCAGACAATTCTTCTGTTACAGAGAAAACCGGAGAGTTATCTTCTTCGGAAGTATATGCTAAGATGAATGCTCTGAGGGAAACATATTATGAGGGAATGCGTTGGACGAATTTTGAACCGTATGGTTCCAAGGGAACTAAAGGCGACAGCTATATATGGAAGGGCGGAACAATACTGGGAAATGTAAAAAGCGGAGTCGGCTGCGCTGCATTTGCGTTTGAACTAAGCGACGCGGCTTTTGGAAATCTGCCGGCGAGAGTGCCGGAAGGTAAGGTCAAATTTGAAAATGTAAGGCCAGGCGATATACTGCGGATAAATGGAAATAGTCATAGCGTTATCGTACTGAAGAAAACCGCTGTAGGCGTGATAATTGCAGAAGCTAATTATAACAAATCTGTTCACTGGGACCGCGCATTAAGCAAAGCGGAAGTTGAAGCTGCAGATTTTATCGTGACACGATATCCGGCAGATTATAATCCGGAAGGCGGAGATATCGTCGATCCTATAGTTGAAACAGGCGACGTGGGTAATAATCTGAAATGGACGCTGACAGAAGGAGGAATACTTACTATTTCTGGCAACGGAGATATGCAGAATTTTAGTTCGACTGATCGTCCGACGTGGCCTGACGACAGAATTAGCGCAGTTGTGATCGAAAACGGTGTAGCAAGTATCGGTGATTATGCTTTTTATTCATCTGGGATTCTTTCTGTAAGTATGCCTGGATCGCCTGAATTGAACGGCTCGGCTGGATCGGCTGGATCGCTCAGAACGATTGGGAAGAACGCTTTTTATAATTGTAAAAATCTGCTGTCCGCGACGATTCCGAAAGGTGTAGAAACAATCGGAAATAGCGCTTTTTCAGGGTGTGCAAGACTTCAATACATCGATTTTCCTTCAAGTATTAAATCGGTCGGCGCTGCGGCGTTTATGCAGTGTGATGAAGTGCTGAGTGTAAGATTTGCGCCTGGCAGCGAAAATGTTCAAATAGGAGATGATATATTTAGGAACTGCAAAAAGATTCAGACGGTGATTCTTCCGGAAAAAACAGATTGTATCGGTGGCGGTGTGTTTGCGAATTGCGAAAGGATTACCAGTCTGAACCTGCCTGCAGGCATAACGTTTAAAATAAAAGAAGATATAATAGTAGGATCGCCATTTTCAGGCTGCACAGGATTAAAAGAAATAAACTTTGCCGGCACCGAAGCTCAGTGGACAGAGGCAGGAGGAGTGTTAGCTCTGAACTATATGGGAGGCACAACAAAACCAACCGTGAACTTTGGCAGACCATTTCCGAACCCGTTTGAAAAAGATCCGGATGATCCCGGTGATCTTATGGGTGATCATGTACACAAATGGTCATCTGCAGAGTGGAATCATGATACAAATTATCACTGGCATGAATGTACGGTTCAGGGCTGTACGGTAACTGCAAATAATGAAAAAGACAGTTATGCGCAGCATAGTTACGGCAGCTGGGTAGTCGATACAAATGCAACATCTTATCAAAGCGGAAGCAAACATAGGGACTGTACCGTTTGTTCTTATCGGCAAACGAACAGTATTCCTGCAACTGGGGGCAGTTCTTCTGGCAGTTCCGGCGGGTCATGGGGTTCCGGCGGCTACTGGGGTACAGGAAATACTGGAACCAGTACCGGCAGTTCAGGTAAACCAGAGATTACAGACAAACCTGACGAACCAACAGGAAATGACAGTACAGACAGTAATACAACTGATAGTTCCACCAGTGACACAGACGGTTCCAGTAAGCCTGACAGTGAAAATGAAGCTGATAACACTGACACTTCCAGCGCCGATCAGAAACAGGTGAAAACGAAATTTAAAAAGCAGCTAAAGAGCGATCTGAAGCAGCAAATCAAATCACAGTTAAAAACAAAACTAAAAAAACAGTTAAAAGCTGAAAAAAAGACGCAATCAAAGGCAAAACTGAAAAAACAGCTGAAAACGCAGTTAAAGCCACTGGTTAAGGCAAAATTGAAAAAGCAGCTGAAAAAACAGTTTGGGAAACCATTAGGAAAAGAATTTACCGAGTTGTTTAATGAGCAGTTTAACGCTCAGTTTAATAAAGTGTATAACGAGCAGTTTCTTGTACAGTATAAACAGTACAAACAGAAAAAAATAAAATAATTGCGTATTAGAAACAAGATGAAATAAGGCAGCTTCTTTTCAGAGGCTGTCTTATTTTTTTCGATTCTTTCATTTGTTCTGTATTATCTGGGGATTTACAAAGTCATGGTTTGGTCAGTTTTTGTTTTTTCTGCAGGGACAATAATTTATCCAGATAGATGGATTTAAATTGTCTGGACGCAAGCGCCTGTTTGATCGGAGGAAGATTTAAGATAGCGCCGAAAACCGCGGCCATGGCCCGATGGTTTGCAAATGCCTGATTATCAAAAATCAGATTTTGCAAAGTGCCTTTTTCGATTGCCTGCAGGACAAAACGATGCGTACTGTTTACAGGCGTAATGACCTGTATCGGTCGGTGTTCCAGATGAATAGCTCCGGCAGGGCAGTTTCTTGCACATACGCCGCATCCCAGACAGATTTCCTGATCGACAGCAGGGCGCCTGGTATCCTGCATGGATATGGCAAGTATTGGACAGACATTTGCGCATTTTCCGCAACCAATACATTTGTTTATCGAGATCTTCGGAATATAATTCGTTGTCGCGACCGGCTGCATGGGACTGAAACGTCTTGCTGCCTGCAGTGCCTCGCAGCAGCATCCGCAGCAGTTGCAGATAAAAGCCGGATGTTCTCTGACGTTTTCCCCAATCTGAACCAGATTGCTGTCATAAGAACGTTCCAGAGCATCGATGGCCTCTTCCTTTGAAATCAGGCGTGCATAACCGCCATTTTCAGCAAGTGAGCGCGCTACATTATCAAAGGTCAGGCATACGTCCCACGGAGCGTCGATTTCGCATGGATGTCCGGCATGATACATTTTATGCCGGCAATAGCATGTTCCAAGTCCGATATATCTGGCTTCTTCTACAATATGTGTGGCACGTTCGTAGTCCAGGATATGATTTGTTCTGCTGTTGGAAAGTACAGGCTCCTGCACGAAAACACGTCCCAGTCTTGTCTCAGTGGCAAAAAACAGGTCTTTGATAAAATCTTCTTCTACGTTCATATACTGATAGTACAGATTACTCAGATATTTCTGATCGATATCACCTCTCGTACGCATCAGGGCAAATTCAATAAATCCGGCCATCGGAGGCGGCATGACAAACTGGCGCTGCCCATGGTATTCAGAATCGACCAGAAGAGCTTTTTCGCAAAGACGGTCCAAAAGTTTTTCCGCTTTTGCTTCAGTCGTTCCCCATACTTTAGCCGCTTTTTTTAATGTAAATGGACGGACAGGCAGCAGTGAGGCCCATTTCGCTTCTTTTTCGGTATATAATACCTGTAAAATCTGATACAGCGTATCGGATGGCGGCGCTCCCTGTGTAAACCAGTTGATACGGTCTTCCAGATTTTTATATGCGTCTCTTGTAGTCAGATGTCCCATGGGATGTACCTCCTGTTTCTTTGTTATGGCAGTTCGTAAGATGAAGTGCCAGTATATTCTGCTAGTATAACACAAAATAAGAAAAATAGTTACTATTTGTAAAATGATCTCCCAATTGATTTCTAAAAGATACTATGCTATTATATTTGTAGAAGATACCTGTTTGCATATATGGCAGTTCTATAGGACGGAAAGCAGGAGGAAACGGAAATAAAACAGAATGGGGTGAGAGCGATGCACTGTAATGACAGGACGGTCTAAAAAATAAAAGAAAGGAGTAAATAATCGGGAAGGAAAAATAAAGCTGCTTATGATATGCAGAAGGAATAAAGGCATCTGACGGTTCTGCATATGATATAGAAAAGTGTATTGGTAAAGAGAAGATGAAAGGTTTTCGAAGTATATGTTTTATTCATAATGTAGAAGATTCATTTAGCGTGTGCTATATCCGGCAGTTTTTTAAATGGATCGGTTTTTCTTATTTCTCATTTTTGCCAGGGAGTCTGGGAGTGAGGATGGATATTTTAAAAAAGAAAGAGAATCAGAGCTTTGATCTTGTAGTAAGTCTGAATCAGGCGGCTCAGCAGAGAGATCCGGAGATTGCGCAGATGTTTGGAGAACGGTTTATCGATCTGCGTTTTCAGGAGGAGGATCCGGCAAAAGAGATCCTGGAGCGTCTGATGGAAAAAGTGTACGAGGTTGTTCCGGACAGCCGCAGCCATGTGATGAATCATCTGCTTTTTATCTATAATCAGTATGACATGGCAGCCGTGTTATATGAACATACATGCGTATTGTTAAAAGGGTCTGGGGAGAACCTGTTTCAATATCTTTTAGAAAGATATGAGGATATTTTAAGAGCGCTTGAAAGCGTGAAGCTGGATACGTCCGGGCATATGGCAGAATATTTTTTATTTTCCAGGTACAGCTGTCAGAGAAATCTGAACGGGTTGTATTATCTGAAAAAGTGGGTATATAAATATCCGGTCAGGGGGTTAATTCAGAATATACATGGAATCTATCAGTTCGATCGTGAATTTTTCCGGGTAGAGTATTTAAAGGCAAAGGTAGCGGAACAAAATGTCATGGATAGGGTGTTTGCAAAAGAGTATTTTGGCAGATGTATAAAAAATAGCACGATAGAAGTATGTAAAAGTTATTTGTATTATCATCTCGCAAAGTGGTATGAGAGAGGAAAGCAGATGGACGAGGCACTCAGATCTTATAAAAAGGCTTATAAGAATAATCCTGCCAGCGTAAAAGCAGTGTTTAAGCTGGCAGTGTGCGCGGATATAAGGAATGATCTGCAGTCCGAAAAAAAATATCTGAAATTGCTGATCGACGACTG
Source organism: uncultured Eubacterium sp. (assembly GCA_910577225.1). Lineage (GTDB taxonomy): Bacteria > Bacillota > Clostridia > Lachnospirales > Lachnospiraceae > Eubacterium_J. Next base: position 48,348 of record CAJTMV010000007.1, read on the forward strand.
GAAACAGTATAAGAGCAACAGAAATAAAATGCCGCTGATGGATCTTGAATATGCGTACAAGTCCAATATGCTGATGGATGATATAACGAGAGTGAAAATGGAAGATACTGTATATTATGAAGAAGCGCAGAAAATACTGGATTTTACCAGAAATCTTACAAAAGAATCAGATGAGAGCTATTTTATCAGGCGTCTGTATAACGATGATGTATTAAAATATATCTATAAGTCAATTGCGGGCAGAATGGATATCTCATGTCTGATGCAAGGCAATATTTGGAGAAATAGTCATGGAACAGTACAGAAACAGTGAGAAAGAGACGAAATACGGTGATCACAGCAGCAGCAATCCGCAGATCATTCCTTTAACAAATCTGCTAAAAAAAGGTATTGTATATGAGGAAGTACAGGATTTTGAACATTCGATTTATAATAACGTCTATTTATGGGCAAAAGAAGCAGTGGAGCAGATTACCGCTGACAGCCGGCAGAAAGAGAAGTTCCGTCAGAGTAATACAAAAGTAAAAAATACAGAAACAAGTAACGTGATATCATTTATCGGTCGGCGCGGAACAGGAAAAAGTTCCGCGATGCTGTCCTTTCAGGAAGCGTTAAAAAAATATCGGGGTAACAGCCAAAACTATAAGGAAGAAGGCATCATTTTCAGCGCGAACGCGAAAATGGAGAACGTAAGATTTTTTACGCTGGACTGCATCGATGCGGCAGCCATGGAAAAATCAGAGAGTGTATTTACACTTGTACTTGCAAATATGCTTTCCAAGATTCAGGAGTTTAAAGAGAAAGAAAAGGATGATAAAAATTCTTATCTTATGAGATCCCTGCTGCAGAAGCTGGGTGATATTTATAAAGGGTACCGTTCTCTTTCACAACAGCATGACAACGAAGAAGATGTGTATTCTGCATATGAGAGTCTGAAAAGCGCGGCAAACAGTCAGAGTATTCGGGCACAGTTTGGACAGCTGGTCAGAGAATGTCTGCAATATTTTCAAAAAGACGACGATTATTTTACAAAAGAAGCATATCTGGTTATCGCGATCGACGATCTGGACATGGCGCATTATAATGAGCGTGCAACGGCGCATGGAAGAGTAAATATGCGGTCTTATGAAATTATGCGTGAGATTTCCAAATATTTTTCCATACCGGGCGTAATTGTGCTGGCAGCTTATAATCATACCAATCTGCAGCGGCAGTGCAGCGGTTTTTTTATTGGCAGTAATTCAGACTTTTACCGCAATATTAATCAAAAGGATGATATACTTCGCCATGGAGAAACACTGGCCGGAGAGTTTATGGAAAAAACGTTTGCGTCCGCATACCGTCTGTATATGCCGTCCTGGAAAAAATGGGATTACTTTAACTGGAATATTCGAATCGATATTGGAAAAAGCGGAGAAGATACGGATCTGCTGAAGCGGTTTCGCGATCAGGGAAGGCATATCTTTAAAATTAAAGAACTGCTGGAAATACTATTTGCTGAGAAAACAGGAGTCTTCTATGATTGTGAAGGGAAAAAAAGGCATTTTCTGGAGGTGGATTCCCTTCGTGCTCTGAATAGTATGTTATATTTGTTAATCGGTGAAGACGCATTGAAACGAAACGATCAAAATCATCTCGTACTGCTGAAAGAAAATCGAAAAGACATATTCAAACGGGTCATGGACGACGTTTATTTCAGATTCGTTAATGAACGGTTATATAGAGAAGAAGAAAAAGCGTTATTTTATGAACTGCTTGAACTGCAGATCGATCGGCGCAGCGAGCGGATTGTCCAGCTGACCGCGCCAAAGATAGAACCGCTTGGCAGAAATATCAAACAGAAAATAAGATTTTTGTCTGAAAAAAAACAGCGCGGCAAGGATACGGACGCAAAAATTAAAATGGCAAAAGATAACAGTAACGTTACATACAATTACGCGGAGCTTTTGCATTGCATTTACCATATGACCAGAAAAGAAAAGATTTACTCAAAAGAGTTTGTAGCCTGTCTGCTGCATTCGTATTCTGTATGTCTCACGCAGATTTACGATCGTTATCAAGCGGCCAAACACGAGATTACAAAGGATGTCTATGTGAAACGATATCGCTATCAGAACGTGTCATGCGATAATCAGACAGAGGCATGCCAGACGGCGGATCTGGAAAGTTATAAATCGAAAGATGAGAAGATATATGATCATCTGCGTGAGAATGCACAATATCGCATCATGGATGAGGACAAGGAGCTTTACCTGGAAACGGTATCTGATCCGGATCAAAATGACAATAATTTTGTAAGAATGGAACGGAATTATCAGATACTAAAAGGTGTGATTGGCAAAACTGTCTTTGGATATTGGACCGAGTATTATTTTCCGGTTGTAAAACTATCTCTCGATAGCAGGTATCCGGATGATCAGGTATTTTCAATCGGCAGTTTTAAAGATATTCGGGCAACGAATTTTCATGCGGAATTTCATATACAAGAGGAAGAAGATATTAGCAGGATGTTAAATGAGTGTATCTTTTTAATGACATTCTATATCGATATTCTTCAGTGGAAAAGTATTAAGGTAAGATGTGAAACAAATGAATATATGCAGGTGAGCAACGTTATTATGCAATGTGACGAAGGGAGTCATTTTGAATTAACATCGTTTGTTAAATTTTCGATATTATATCCGGATTATCTTTACAAAATGGAGCAGCTGCTGACAGAAGCATTTGATAAAGAAAAAGAGGATAGTATCCGTGTGGTTAAGTTTAAATTAAAAGTCCGGAAAAAGATTCAAAAACTGTTTGAAGAATTATGGGATTCTTATTATACATGGGATATGGAGTATGGAGGTATGATACTTCCGATTCATAATCTGGATCTGATGTATAATCTTGTAAAACATTTGTTTCATGAGTATACGGAACAGAAGGAGTATATATCAACGTTACAGGATGAAAAGACATTTCTGGACGAATTTGAAACGATGCTGTATCATATCCTGAAACATCTTAGAAGGACAGACTTATTTTATTGTCTGGAAGGAACAGACAGTTTTGTGGAAAAATTTCAGCGCAGTCCGTTTATCCGGATGCTTGGGAATATGAAAAAAGATGAAAAATCAAAGAAGTTCATTGGTGAATATATTAATTATATTTCAGTAGCAATTTATAATGACAGCGGCAACAGAAAAGCGTCTGATGAATTTTAAGAGGAGTGGCAAAATGTGATCGATTTTACGGCTAAAATACTTGTAAAAGCAATGCATGATATTTCTTCCTGGGATATTATTAATAAAAAAGCGCGTTTTGACGCTATTTCTATCAGACAGCTGCAGAGGATCTGCTTTCATTCAGAAAATGATATGGATGAAACTGCGCTGCTTCGAAAGCTGCATTATCTGAAAGAATGGATAAATACGCAGCTGCATGGAAACGGATGGACGACAGACGCCCGCTTCGATACAGAATCGGGTGTTCATGGACAGGATGATGCAGAAGCCATTGGAATTTTTGATCTGGTGCACTGTCTGACGGCCAATCTGCTGACGATTAACAGAGGCAGAGTCGTATACAGATATAAATATTTAAAAACATGGAATTATCTGTCTGGCAAGATCGGGCAAAATCTGCTGATTACAAGTATTTATGCAATGAAAGACTATAAAGAGGGGATTCATCGCACAGATTTTCATGGCACAGACGTGATTTATCATGATAATCAGACGTTAAATGAAATACTGGATCGGGGAATGTCAGAAAATCATTTCCATTTGCGGTGTTCGATTCCGTATTTTTTGCTTTCCTGGCTGTCTTTGATGAATTCGGTTACGGTAACAAAGACGGCGGATTTACTGGATATGCTCAACCGCGAGCCAAGAAATCCCAAAATGCGTTACAGCGAAAGACCAGCTGAAGAAAAATTTTCCATGCTGCATTTAAAAGCAGCTGCGATCCGGGTTTATTTATATGCTTATCTGACAGATCAGCTGATTGAATTTGGTGAATATTATGCTTCTGCGGAAATGATTCTGGAGCATATTTTAGTGACAGAACCGGTATACGAGCTGCTTCACGAATTTGAAGAACAAAAGCAGATGCAAAAATCAGGGGAAGCAGGCGTGCAGACGGACAATCAGGTATGTGGAAATCTGGAACAGTATCTGGAGAATGTGATACATACAGACCGTATGAAAAGGGAATGCACGGGATTTATCTGGTTTGTGACGAAATGTTTTCCAAATATTCCGATGTCTATCTTTATGGACGGTGAGTTTGTTTTCAGCAGAACAAACAGGGAGATACTTGTTCGTTATGTTGAGAAACATTATGAACCGTTGCTGCTGCGGCAGTGTGCCTGGCTATATCGTGACAAATATTGGAAGATATTCCGCAGAGAGTGGATGCGGCAGACAAATAACGCGCTGGAACGGCTGCTGAAAGATCCGTATTCTTACGATCTTAGAAGTTACCGGAGTTATATTCAGCATGTCATCGACGGATTTCATGCGAGTAACAGCCGTGTTTACAAGGATTATGCACTTACCAGTGTAGCGGCTTATGATAAAGAAGACTGGAATTATCATGTGCTTATGGGAGAGCGCTGGCTGATCTATGAAATGGAGCGGAGAAGATTCGATGGGAGAAAAGGCGGCAGCACAGGAAATGAAAAATATTTGTATCATTTGTTCTTTTTGTATCTTGTTATTAAAGAATCATTTCGCAGTGAACTCCTGCAAAATAATGATAAAATAGGATTTCGCAATTTTCAGACGTATCAAAAACGTAAAACATGGTTTACAACTTCATTTACAGAAGGAGAACTTGCTGAAATTGCCGTTAAAAACGCTTTTCGCAGCCAGAATCTGGAATGTCTTGAGGTAAGGGTAGTGCCGCAGGAAAGCGGCGAACAGAATATACGAATGATTCAAGGATACGATCAGGCAATTGGAGAGATTTACAGAAAGACGAACAAGGAAGAAAAAATACCGGCATATTTTTATGTATTTCACTTTCGAAAACAAATGGATCGGATGCATGGAGAAGGCATACTCAGGTGTCGGCATGAAAAATACAGGCAGCGTCTGAAAAAACTGGCGTGGGCAATGATATCCATGCGTGTCAGGAATCCCGACATTGGCGTGCGGCTGAAAGGGATCGACGCCTGTTCCAGTGAAGACGGATGTCGTCCGGAAGTATTTGCTGTCGTCTTCCGTACGCTTAAGCAGCATACAGTATATCGGACAGATACGAAGAAGAAACTGCCGCAGCTAAGAGTCAGTTATCATGTAGGAGAAGAAAATCAGGATGTGCTGGACGGACTGCGTGCCATCGATGAAGCTGTCTATTTTCTGAACCTTGGCAGCGGCGACCGTCTTGGACATGCGACGATGCTCGGCATTTGTGCAGAAGAGTGGTATATGCGAAATGATTATAAAATATCGATCAGACAGCAGGATTATCTGGATAATGTCGTATGGATGTATCACAGAATGGTTCATTATCATATATCGAACAAAGATAATCTGCTGGAGTATCTGGAAGGAGAGTTTCAGAAATATTTTAATCTCGTATATGAGCGCAATATGAGCGATGAATATAATAAAAGGATACTGGATCAAAGAGAAGAATACCGGATACAGGAAACAGATCCTTATGGAAAATCGGATCACAGACGCAGCGCACTTTACAGCAGAAGTCATACACTGCATTTTAATATACATAATTATTATTATGCATGGGAGCTGCGGGGAGACGACCCGCATTTATATGCAGACGGTTTTTACAATGCGCATATGCTGTTAGACGTACAGTGGGATGATCAGCGTATTAATCCACATCTGGATCTTGAAAAGAGGGATATTGCAGAGGCAGCCGTATTATATCATATGTATCACTATAATGATGAGGTACGAAAAGAGGGAGATAAGCCGGTGGTTGTGAAAATTCCTTATTATATGGTACAGGGTATCGGACTTTTGCAGAAATCCATGCAGAAAACGATTGCAAAAAGAGGAATATCGATTGAAACAAACCCTTCATCCAATCTGATGATCGGGGGTCTGTCTGGTTATGATTCTCATCCGATCGTATCGTTTTATAATCGTGGACTGACCAGCGATATGTCTCAGATCTGTGAGTGTCCGCAAATCAACGTATCGATCAATACAGACAACGCAGGCGTATTTGCAACGACATTATATAATGAACATACGCTGATGGCATATGCGCTGGAAAATAAAAAAAATATGGACGGTACTTATGTGTATAAAAAAGATATGGTGTATGAATGGATCGACCACATTCGTGAAATGGGAAATATGCAGTCATTCAGCAAAGAATTAAGACTGGGAGATCGTTCGGCTGATTCTGTAGTTATAAATCCAAAGCATGAATGGCTGTGAAACGATTCGTAAGAGAACAGAGAACTGGAAAATTTTAAAAAGAAAAATGCTGCATAACTATCCGTTTTCAGGCAACACTATTCCTAAAACAAATAAAAAGGTGGATGGTGTCAAATGAAAAGGAACAGAATGCGAAGATTTTTCCAACAAAAACAATATGCAATTGCTTCTCTTGTATTATTTGCAGCGATTGCAGCAATGACAGGCGTATATGTATCAAATCAGATTACGAATGAACGTCAGGAACAGGAACTGGCGCAGAAAGAAAAAGAACTGGCCGAATCAGCCAGACAGGAATTTGAAAGTAATACGGCATTAGACAGCGGTAACGATCCTTTTGTCAATCAGGCAAAACTGCCGGATCAGGAGGAAGATGTGAAAAGCGTTACTTCTGTCATTCAGCCTCAGGAGAATACTGCGGATCCGGATAAGAATCTGACTGAAACAGATACAGATAAGGATACGCAGAAACCAGAACAAAAAGAGAGCGATGCTGCAACAGATGAAGCAGCTCAGAAAAAAACGCCGGAAACAGCGGCTGAAAATACGAAACAAAATACGACGGCACATTCCAAAGCAGCAGTTTCACTGAACTTTTCACCAGAATCTGAGCTTGGATGGCCGTTGCAGGGTGACGTAATCTTAAATTACAGCATGGATCAGACAGTATATTTCGCAACGCTGGATCAGTATAAATATAATCCTGCCCTGATTATTGCAGGAAAAGTAAACGATCCGGTAAATGCGGCTGCTACTGGAAAGATTACGGATATTTCTGCAAACGAAGAGACGGGTCTTACTGTGACAATGGATCTCGGAAACGGATACAGCGCTGTTTATGGACAGTTAAAAGAAGTATTATATAAAGAAGGAGCTACTGTAGAAGCCGGAAATGCGATTGGTTATGTGGCCGAGCCAACCAAATATTATTCCGTAGAAGGCAGCAACCTGTATTTTGAGCTGCTGAAAGATCAGGAACCGGTGAACCCAATGCAGTATATGCAGTAAATTCAGATATAGTTTTTATCCAGCCCAGATGGAAGTATCGATTTTATGATATGAAAGAATGGGCTGGATTTTACTTTGTCAGATTTATATATCAAATGGAAAATAAAAACATTGGCATAGTTATCCTCCTGGCATATAATAGTATTGTAACGACCAATCCATACAGATCTCTGACGAATACGCGAAGAGAAGGCCGGCTGAAATACAAAATATCTGTGAATGAGATACGCAGGTGTGCCGGATATGCAGATGCAGAATTCTGACGGGAATTGTGATAACTTATCGCGGCACGCAAATTGGTCGATTGCATAGAGGCAAACAGGAGTCCTGCAGGCGGGCAGTGCATATGGCGGATGCCATATACATGCTTCCGGGACTCCTTACATAATGTAAAAGAATATTTCGTCAGCAATAAACTGCGAACAAATGTAATATAAATACGGAGTATCTAATATGGAATACAGAAATTATACATATATTATAGAATGCAGAGATGGCAGTCTTTATACAGGATGGACAAACTGTATCGAAAAAAGAATTCGTGAGCATAACAATGGAACAGGGGCCAAATTTACACGCGGAAGAGGGCCGGTTACGCTGCGTTATCTGGAAATATCAGAAACAAAGTCAGAGGCCATGAAACGGGAAGCTGCGATCAAAAAAATGAACTGTGCAAAAAAACGACAACTGATTGTTGATGGAGAGCTGAAAAAAATATTGGAAGAAAATCACATCTGTATTTGACAATTTCCATTTTGTTTGCTATGATGAAACACGTTGCAGTCAACAAACAAAAGGAGCAAACATGAAATTTGATGAATTAGAACTATTTCCGGCTGTTATGCGCGGAATAAAAGAAATGGGATTCGAAGAAGCGACTCCGATTCAGAGTAAGGCAATCCCTGTCTTAATGGAAGGAAAAGATGTGATCGGGCAGGCACAGACCGGAACCGGTAAAACGGCTGCATTTGGAATCCCGGTACTGCAGAAAGTAGATCCATCCAGTAAAAAGACGCAGGCAGTGATCTTATCGCCAACCAGAGAGCTGGCAATTCAGGTCGCGGATGAATTACGAAAATTAAGCAAATATATGCATGGCATTAAAGTGCTGCCAGTCTACGGCGGTCAGGAAATTACAAAGCAGATTCGTTCTCTCAAAGGCGGATGTCAGATTATCGTAGGTACGCCAGGACGTATTATGGATCATCTGCGCAGAAAGACGATACGCTGTGAACAGGTAAATACAATTATACTCGATGAAGCAGATGAAATGCTGGATATGGGATTTCGCGAAGATATTGAGACAATTCTGGAATATATCCCTGGAGAACATCAGACGGTCCTGTTTTCCGCAACCATGCCGAAACCGATTCTGGAAATTACAAGAAAATATCAGCATGACGCGGTTACAATTAAAATTGTAAAAAAAGAGCTGACAGTCCCAAGTATCGAGCAGTATTATTATGATGCAAAACGTCGGGATAAAGTAGATATGCTGACAAGACTGCTGGATTACTACAATCCAAAGCTGTCGTTAATCTTTTGCAATACAAAACGATGCGTGGATGAGCTGACCAAAGAGCTGTCAGATCGCGGTTATTTTGCAGAAGGTCTGCATGGAGATATGAAGCAGGCACAGCGTGACCGTGTGATGAAAAACTTCCGTACAGGAAAAACAGAAATTCTGATTGCTACAGATGTTGCGGCCAGAGGAATCGATGTAGACGATGTTGAAGCTGTATTTAACTACGATCTTCCGCAGGACGACGAATATTATGTACACCGCATCGGCAGAACCGGGCGGGCCGGCAGAACCGGTATGGCATTTACGTTTGTAAAAGGAAAAGAAGTCTATAAACTGAAAGAAATCGAACGCTATTGCAAGACGAAAATACTTGCCCGTAAGCTGCCATCTATGGATGACGTTACTGTGATTAAGACAGAAAAGATTATGGAGCAGCTGGAGCATATAATGGAAGAATACGATCTGTCCCGTATGCTGGATTTAATAGAGGATAAGATCAATGAGGCGGATTATACGGCGATGGATATTGCAGCGGCATTCCTGCGCCAGGCGCTGTATGGTTATGAAGAAAACGACCGTACAAACGACGATTTCTTTGATTTTGGCGATACGGGCGCTGAAGAAGGAATGGTACGATTATTTATCAATATCGGAAAAAATCAGAGAGTACGTGCCGGCGATATTCTGGGCGCCATTGCAGGCGAAGCAGGGATATCCGGAGATCTTGTAGGGGCCATCGATATGTATGATAAATATACATTTGTAGAAGTACCGCGCGAATATGGAAAAGAAGTACTAAAAGCGATGTCCAAAGCAAAAATCAAAGGTAAAACGATTAATATCGAACCGGCAAATCAGAAATAAACTGGTAAAAAAGGTTGATTTTACTACATTTTTACCAATAAATGTAAGAAAAAAGAAGTGTATTTAAATTTATGCAGAAAATATCTTAAAAATTGAAAAAAGATGTTGTAATAAATTTGAAAAGAGAGTATAATGATAACGCAACGATAAAAATACCCAATTTGGGTAAATAATGTGAGGAGGATGATGATGAAGAAAAATCTCATTAAAAAAGTATTTGCGGTTTCGTTGTCGATCGCTATGGCATGCTCATTCTTACCAGCAGCCAATCCAGTGACTGCATCCGCAGCAGCGCCGTATGTTTCTTTAAAGACTACTTTTAAAACATTAAAAGTAGGCCAGAAATATAAAATGACGCTGAAGAACAACAAGATTAACTGGAAAATCAAAAAGGTTGAAACAACCGACAAGACCATTGCTACAGTTTACGGCAAAACAACAAGCCAGGTAATGATCAAAGGTAAGAGCGAAGGAAGAGCTACAGTCAGAGTTAAACTTAAGACTACCAAGAGAAAAGCAAACAACACAAAGACTCTTAGATGTCGTGTGAAAGTTGTTACCTCAAGTCCTACAGTTGATCCGACACCAGAAGTTCAGACAGACGCTACAGTAACTACACAGGCTGAATTAGATGCAGCTCTGAAAGAAAGCAGCATCAACAAGATCACAATCAGACCTACAACTGCTGTAAACTTTGTAATTGCACAGGGTTCTTACTCAAACGTTGACCTGATCGTAGACGCTCCGCTGTCTGATATTGAGAACAACGCAGTATTCAAGAGCATTACAATCAACAACATCAAAGCTGAAACATGGACAGAAAAAGCTCAGGGAAATACATTCAGCATTCTTGCAAAAGCAGCAAGACTGATTGTTGACAAAGCAGCTTCTGTAAAAGGTATTACTGTTGGAACAACTGATGCGAAAGTAGATGTTGTAGTAAACGGCGGTACAGTATCAGGAATTAATGTAAATGCAAAAGCAACATTAAACATCAAAGGTACAGCAGCAGAAAATGCAGCATTAATTCCGGTAGTATTTAGCGCAGGCGCAGCAAATTCTGTATTTGTTACAGAATTACCAGTAGCTGTAAGCATGAGTGCAAGTGTTGAACTTACATTCGAAAAAGGCGCTGTTAAGAGTACAGTAAAACTGGAAGTAACAAACATCAAGGCTACAATTACAAACAACACTGCAGAAACAATCGTTGTTACAAAGAATGATAATTCTAAACAGAACGTACTTGCAGGCACAAAGAAAGCTACAGTTAATTCTACATCCACAACAGTACCTGTAAATCCTGGTACATCAGGCGGAACATCTGGCGGTTCTTCAGCAGTAAAGCCGGCTACTCCATACAAGATTAATACAGGTGCTAGTATAAGCATAGCAGTTAGTGGTCAGGCATATGGTGTAAAAGCTGTTAGCAACAGTGCAATTGGAATACGGGTATCAAATATGGCAGTAACACCTGCGGCTGTTGGAGCAAAGTTACCAGATGTAGAATGTAATATAGTTGCAAAAGCAGTAAATGGTGACTGGACAAGAACAATTGGAACAATGGATATTACAGCTGAAAGATATGAATATACAGAAGACGGAAAAATAAAAGTTGGATATAGATATCCTAAAATATCTGATTGGAAAAAATTCAATATTAATGGAGCTCCGATTGATACTCAAATTCAGTTCACAGTTTCTTGCAGAGTAAAAGAAACAGCTACCAATGCAGCAGGTACAGCAGTTCAGTTCACGTCACCGAAAATTACGGTTACAGGAAATACGACAGAATGGACAGATATCGTAATATCTGGTTCTGAAACAAACTGAAACACCTGAGACACCTGAAGCTTAATAAATAGCAAAGATAACAGAAATAAACATAGTGCTTTGTACATGTAAGAAAATAACACAGACATATATTGTGTCTGTGTTATTTTTTTGTAACAAAATGAATATTCCGATTGAAGCGGACAAAAAAGAATAGCAAATATAGATTTTAAATTCCGAAAAGTCAAAGAAAACGATAAATTGTATGTTGTGAATCGTCTGCCATGTAAATAATAAATTGTAAAGATGAATCACAGGTTATTCCAAAGAAGCGGAACCTTGATCTATAGTGACAGATTGAATCGAATCTCTACATTAGTTTTCGATGAAGCGAATGGGTATCTATGTTAAGTAAGCAATATCTGGTATAATGGAGATATTTTGTGAATGACAGCCATGAAAGCTGAATGGATTGTGAGAATTTTGTGTGCTGACTTGTATCGGTGATCAGTATGACATATAATGAATAGAAAGATGTGCATTCTGATAAGAAGCGGAACAGAGAATTACTCAGACAGAGAAGGCGGGAGGTAACAGAAATAGGGGATATATATGACGGAGCATTCCGTACCATATGAAACGACTGCAGACAGATGGTTCTGCCGTTGATAAATGAAATATTCGGGGAAGAATATCAGGGAGATGAAACTGTGGAGTTTCATCCAAACGAACATTATATGGACCAGCAGGATCAGCCGGACAGCAAAAGGATCACGGATACAAATTTTTCCGTAAGAGGAAATGGAAAAAAGAAAAAATACCATCTGGAGTGTGAAAGCAGTCTGCCGGATGGAAGGATGGCGATACGGTTATTTGAATATGACGCACAGATAGCGCTGGACGAGGGAGAGGTTATCCGGGAAACGCTGACGGTGACGTTTCCGCATACGGCGGTATTGTATCTGCGGACATATAAAAAGACAGCGGGAGAGATGAGGTATGTTATAAACACACCGGGAGGCACGGTGGAATATGCGGTACCGGTAATCAGGGTGGACAGGTATTCGCTGGATGAGATATTTGCAAAACACCTGCTGATGCTGCTGCCTTTTTACATCTTTTCACATGAAAGGAAGTTTCCGGAATATAACGCCAGCCGGCAGAAGCTGACGGAACTGACGGCTGAATATAGGGAGATCCTGGGCAGACTGGAAAGGCTGGAACATGAGGGGAAAATAGGAGCTTTTGACAAGCGGACAATTATAGAGCTGTCACGGGATGTAATCCGGGAGCTTGCAAAGAAATACGAAAATGTACAGAAAGGGGTCGGTGATATCATGAGCGGAGCATTGATTGAAACAGAAGCCAGGGCAATTCTGAATATTGGGAAACAGGAAGGGAGAAAAGAAGGAAAGGAAGAAAATCAGAGAGAAACGGCGCTGCGTATGATACGAAGCGGAAAAATGACGGGGGAAGAGGTGGCAGAGTATACAGGACTGGCCATGGAAGAGGTGATACGTCTGAGTGAGACAGAGCAGAAACGGGAAGCGTTACGATAAAAACGCAGACATCTGAACCAGTGCCATTAGTATGGGGAAATGACACTGGTATTTGAGATTTTCATATGTTTTCTTTTCCAGTCGGATACAAATTATCATTTACTATATCGATGAGTTCATGTATATGAGCTTTGTTCCATATGTTTTCTTTTACCATATTTATAAGTTTATATATGATCTTTATTCTGAATGGTTATGTCTGAACCAAAATATCAAATAGGAAGTTCATACGATTCTATGAGTGACAAAAAGTCTGACATAATCAGACACCGCAGTCGCTGCGTCGTTTGCGTGGTCATTCTAATACAAACATTGTCAAAATAACTGTATCTTTTTTTAGAAATTTCTGCTGCCAATCCCATTACATGGAATGCCGAAAGTGTAAACAGTTATAAATTTACAAAAGATTTATAATATTTATGCTCCCAGGTGGTTTTGCAAATTGCAAAAGTGTGATAAAATAAATCGTTATAAGTGGCATTTTCAGCATTTTTTGGATAAAGGAGACAATATGGAAAAATCTAAAGTATACTTTACCACATTTAAAACGACAGATCATGAAAATCTGCTGCAAAAACTGCGCAGACTGATGATTACGGCAGGTATGAAAGAGATCGATTTTACAGACAAATATACAGCGATAAAAATTCATTTTGGGGAATATGGAAATCTGGCATTTTTAAGACCGAATTATGCGAAGGTGATGGCCGATCTTGTAAAAGAATGCGGCGGCAGGCCTTTTTTGACGGATTGTAATACGTTGTATGTAGGAAGCAGAAAGAATGCGCTGGATCATATTGAGACGGCTTATCTGAATGGTTTTACTCCTTATGCAACCGGTTGTCATGTATTGATCGGAGATGGATTAAAGGGTACGGATGAGACGCTTGTACCGGTGCATGGCGATTATGTAAAAGAAGCAAGAATTGGATCCGCCATTATGGATGCGGATGTATTTTTAACTCTGACGCATTTTAAGGGACATGAGATGGCAGGATTTGGCGGTGCATTGAAAAATATTGGTATGGGATGCGGTTCAAGAGCGGGCAAGATGGAAATGCATAATGAAGGAAAACCGGTGGTAGAGGATACAGATGGATGTATCGGGTGCGGGAGCTGTCTGCGTATCTGTGCACACGGCGCGCCTGTAATAGAAAATGGAAAAGCTCATATCGACCATCATAAATGCGTCGGATGCGGCAGATGTCTGGCAGTTTGTCCAAAAGATGTGATTCAGCCGAGCTCTTCTTCATCTGTAAAAAGTCTGAACTGTAAGATGGCGGAATATAGTCTCGCAGTATGTAAGGGGCGTCCGCATTTTCATGTGTCTCTGATCTGTGATGTGTCGCCGAATTGCGATTGCCATGCAGAAAATGATATTCCGATTATTCCGGATGTCGGGATGTTTGCTTCGTTTGATCCGGTTGCATTGGATGTGGCCTGTGCGGATGCGGTAAATCGGATGCCGGTCATCGACGGAAGCATTCTGAGCGATCATATAAAGGAAGACGCGCATCATGGGGAAGGTCATGATCATTTTTATATGGTACATCCGGATACGGAATGGAAGTCCTGCATGGAACATGCGGTGAAAATTGGACTTGGACAGGATCAGTATGAATTAATCACAATATAACAGGATACAATAGAGAAAACAGATGCGGCAGTCTGACCACATCAGACTGCTGTAAACAAAGAACTTCTGTAAAAAGCATGCCCGGCATTGGTAAAGCACATAAGATTGTCCGGATGCATAACAATAAAGGTATCCGGACTGCTACTAAAATACTGCGAGATGATAATCAGAAGAATAAAAGATTAAATAAAAGGCAGGGCAGGAAGTTTGAGGGAAAAATTTGGATTAAAGAAGCTGGAAAATGAAATCTTATTGGACCGTTTTCGAACAATGAGCGAGCCGACGCTGGTGTCAAAAACAAACGGACTAAGCGGAAAACTTTATATTGCATCGGAAATGGATAAAATGGACAAAATAGGATATGACTGTGTAGCTGCATGTGTCAACGACATGGCAGCACTGGGAGCGGAACCGTTGTTTTTTTATGCAAATATATCCTGTGTAAGACCCAGAGCTGATAAAATCAGGATTATTGAGGACGGCATTGCGCAGGGATGCGGGCAGGCAGAGATTCAGTTTGCAGGCTGTGAGATTGTCGAACTGCCGGATAAGTATGCATTCGACCAGTATGAGCTGGCAGGTTTCATTGTTGGCATTTTAGATAAAAAGAAGAAAATTGGAAGTTCCAGACTTTCCAGCGGAGATGTCATTCTGGGACTTCCGTCAGACGGCTTACATAACAACGGATATGTACTGGCCAGAAAACAGTTGTTTCTGACAAAAGGAACGATGGAAGTATATTACGATATGCTGGGTGGAACGCTGGGCGACCAGCTGCTTCGTCCTACAAAGATGTACCGCACATGTATGGAACATTTATCAGAGTCAGGAATTGAAGTTAAATCGTGTGTTCAGGTTGCGCATGGAGGGCTGGATCGGGCGCTGCATCAGCTGCTTCACGAGGAATATGGCGCAGTTGTGAAACGCAGGTCGGATTCCATACCGCCGCTTTATCAAATGCTTCATAAGGATGGAAATATTGATATCCAGCAGATGCGTCAGACGTTCAACATGGGAATCGGCATGTTATTGATTATTGCAGAGGATGCAGCTGACAAAGCAGCCGAGTATCTGGAGGAGGCAGGAGAAAGTCCGATTTTTCTTGGATTAGTGGAAGCAGAGCGGGATCTGATCCGATATCTGGAGTAGCAGCCGTCGGATCAGAGGAATGGGTATACTGAAGCAGGAAAGGAGCGAAGAGATGAGCTCACAGGCCAGACTTGAAAATGTATTAAGAGATATACATGTAATGATTTCAAAAAGCGAGACATACGATTCGGATCGGATTATTGTCAGTAAACAGGATATTTTTCAGCTGATCGATCGTCTGAATGAAAGCATTTATGAGATTATGGATGAATATGAACTGACACAGCAAAGCAGAGACCGGGCACTTCGGGAAAAAAAGAAGGAAGGCGACAAGATCATCTGGGATGCCAGCCGTCAGGCGGAAGATATTTATGCAGCGTCAGTGTTATATACGGAAGAAGCTCTGAACCATCTGAATGTGATGGTGGATGAAGCCGATAAGACGGTGGACCGCATGTATCGGGAATTTTGCAAAAATCTGAAACAACAACAGGAAACGATTCGGGAAAATCAGCTGGAATTAAAAAGTCAGCTTCAGCTTTTGGCTGATACAGAAAAGTATTTAAGGCTGATCGAAGAGCGTAACCGCGAGATCGAGCGGGAACGGGCGGAAAAGAAAGGCAGAAAGACATTAGAGAACTTTGGTGAAAAGCATACGGTTATTAAGCCGGAAATTAAAATAAATGAAGATTATTTCCGTAAAGCAGGTATTCCGTTCGAAAAGGAAGATGAAAAGATATCAGAAGAACCAGAGATGATGCAGCCGCTGGAAGATGAAGGGGTAATCGCGTCGACTTTGAAAAAGGCGGCTGAGGACATTCAGCAGATCTTCACGGAAGACAGGAAGGCTGACAAAATAAATAATAAAGAAAGTTCCGTTTCAGACACACTTACAGAAAAAGCGGAAGAAAATAAAGAAAGCGCCAAAGAGACGGAAAATCGATCCGGTCAGCAGGATGCAAAGAGCCAGTCTGATCTTTCTGAATCAAAATCAGAGATACAGGAAAAGTCCAACGATGGAAATGCAGAGTCAGCGTTATCTGAGGATCAGATACTTCATAAAAACGGAGAGCAGACAGAGGCAGGCAGCAGGATTTTGAACGATATTGAGATTAAAGTAAATTCGGATGCAGAATATTTCAGACAAAAAAACGAGGAATCTGATGAAAAGAAACCGATGCAGCACGAAAAATTATCGCTGCTGGATAAATTAATGGGTAAAAAGAAAACTTTATTATAAATTGTTCAAGGAGGAACCAACATGAAACTTTATGACAGAGGCGTATATCTGGTTAACGGTAAGGAACTGGTTGAAGATACGCTGGACGCAGCCGCTGTTTTAAAAACAAAAACAGGCGCAGAGATTACGCAGGAACAGGCAAAAACACAGACAATTGCGTATCATATATTAGAACAGCATAATACTTCTGGTAATATGGAAAAACTTCAGGTTAAATTTGACAAGCTGACGTCGCATGATATCACGTTTGTAGGAATTATACAAACGGCTCGTGCGTCAGGATTGGAAAAATTTCCGATTCCATATGTACTGACAAACTGCCATAACAGTCTGTGTGCAGTCGGAGGAACGATCAACGAGGATGATCATATGTTTGGCTTATCCTGTGCCAAGCGATATGGAGGAATCTATGTACCGCCTCACCAGGCTGTTATTCATCAGTTTGCAAGAGAAATGCTGGCTGGCGGCGGCAGGATGATACTGGGTTCGGATTCTCATACGCGCTATGGGGCTTTAGGTACGATGGCAATGGGCGAGGGAGGACCGGAACTTGTGAAACAGCTGCTGAGTCAGACTTATGATATTAATATGCCGGAAGTAGTCGGTATTTATCTGACAGGAAAACCAGAAAAAGGTGTGGGGCCTCAGGATGTCGCGATCGCTATTATTAAAGAAGTATTTGCGAACGGTTATGTGAAGAATAAAGTCATGGAATTTGTTGGGCCGGGCGTTGCAAATCTAAGCGTTGATTTTAGAATTGGCGTTGACGTAATGACGACAGAAACGACCTGTCTGTCTTCTATCTGGAAAACGGACGAACAGGTAAAAGAGTTTTATGAGATTCATGGACGAAGCGAGGAATATAAAGAGCTAAATCCTGGAAATACAGCATACTACGACGGCATGATCGAGCTGGATTTAAGTACTGTCAGACCGATGATCGCGATGCCGTTCCACCCGAGCAACGCATATACGATCGAAGAGCTGAATCAGAATCTGCTGGATATTCTTGACGATTGTGAGAAAAAGGCTCAGGTTAGTTTTAATGGTGCGGTGGATTTAAATCTGAAAGAAAAAGTGCGTGATGGCAGATTGTATGTAGATCAGGGAATTATAGCAGGCTGTGCCGGCGGCGGATTTGAAAATATTTGTGATGCGGCAGATATTCTGGACGGTGCGGGAATTGGCGCGGATGAATTTACGTTAAGCGTTTATCCGGCAAGTATGCCTGTATATATGGAACTGGTTCGGAACGGAGCCGCGGCAAAAATTATGGCTGCGGGCGGCGTTATGAAGACGGCATTTTGCGGCCCTTGCTTTGGCGCTGGAGATACGCCGGCTAATAATGGTCTGTCTGTCCGCCATTCGACTCGTAATTTCCCGAATCGTGAAGGCTCCAAAGTACAAAACGGTCAGATTGCATCGGTAGCGTTGATGGATGCGCGTTCCATTGCAGCGACAGCGGCGAATCAGGGATATCTGACAGCGGCTACAGATGTGGACGTGAACTTTACAAAACCGAAATATTTCTTCGATCAGACCATTTATCAAAACCGTGTATTTGACAGTCATGGCGTGGCAGATCCTTCAGTAGAAGTAAAAATGGGCCCGAATATCAAAGACTGGCCAAAGATGTGTGCATTAACGGAACATCTGATGCTAAAGGTCGTATCCGAAATCCATGATCCGGTTACGACAACCGATGAACTGATTCCATCCGGAGAGACTTCCTCTTATCGCTCAAATCCGCTTGGCCTGGCTGAATTTACTTTGTCCAGAAAAGATCCGGATTATGTAGGACGTGCCAAAGAGGTACAAAAAGCTGAGAAGGTGAGAGAAGATGGCGGACATCCTTATGAAGTGCTGCCGGAGTTAAAACAGGCGGTAGACGTTATTTTACAGAAATTCCCGGATGCGAACGAGTCCAATACCGGAATCGGCAGCACGATTTTTGCGGTAAAACCGGGAGATGGTTCTGCGCGGGAGCAGGCCGCTTCCTGTCAGAAAGTATTAGGAGGCTGGGCAAATATCGCGCATGAGTATGCGACGAAGAGATACCGCTCAAACCTGATTAACTGGGGAATGCTTCCGCTGACGATCGAACAGGGAGACCTGCCGTTTTCGAATGGAGATTATCTGTTTTTGCCGAATATCCGTGAAGCAGTCTCGAAAAAAGAGTCGGATATTACAGCGTATGCAGTAAAAGACGGCAGCCTCAGAGAATTTCATATGACTTTGGGTGAACTGACAGATGATGAACGTGAAATTATATTGAAAGGTTGTCTGATTAATTTTAACAGGAAATAAAAAGCGGTGCAGTGATATGGAAAATGATGAGAAAAAACAGACGATACGGCAGCAGTTAAAAGATGGCTCGGATTGGAACATCCGGCCGTATCTGGCAATGGGACTGACCTGTTTTATTGTATTTAGCTGCTGCATTCTGGTTGTATGCGTATTATTTCGGTTTGAAGATATAAAATCGGTGTTCAATATGTTTATTGGCATTGCACAGCCGATTTTATATGGTCTCGCCATCGGATACCTGATTAATCCGGTCATGATGTTTTTTGAACGCGGATTGTTAAAGATGGCAGATCAAAAAGGCGCAAAGAAAAAGTTTCGCCGTCTGATTCGTACGGTGTCAAGTATTCTGGCCGTACTTGTATTTATACTGGTTATCGTTCTGCTGATATCTATGGTGATTCCGGAAGTATCGGCAAATATATCGAATCTGGTAGATACAATGCCTGCGCAGATGAATTCTTTTATCGTGCATCTAAATGAATGGGAATATGGAAACCACAAAATGATAGCTATTGTAGAAGAATATCTTATGACAGCTGCTGACTGGATGGAAGATTTTCTGAAAAATTCGCTGCTTCCACAGACAAAAGATTATGTAGCTACGGTTACAAGCGGCGTTTTAAACGTTCTGAACGCGTTTAAGAATCTTGTAATAGGTCTGGTTGTATCGATCTATGTGATGTGTGAAAAAGAAAACTTTGAAGGTCAGACAAAAAAGATTATTTTTGCGCTGTTCCCGGCGCGTGCAGCAAATCAGGCAATTCAGGTATTTCATACTACGAATGAGATTTTTGGCGGCTTTATCAAAGGTAAGCTGCTGGATTCACTGATTATCGGAATTATCTGCTATATTGTATTATGCATTATTAAGATGCCATATACGTTGCTTGTCAGTGTGATTGTAGGCGTTACAAATATTATTCCGTTTTTTGGTCCGTTTATCGGAGCCATACCGAGCGCATTTCTGATTTTGCTGGTGGATCCTTTGTATGCTGTCTATTTTGTTATTTTTGTGGTGATTTTGCAGCAGGTAGACGGAAATATTATCGGACCGAAGATTTTAGGAGATTCGACAGGATTATCGTCATTCTGGGTAATGTTTGCAATTTTGGTCGGAAGCGGTTTGTTTGGCGTGATGGGAATGCTGCTTGGCTGTCCGGTTTTTGCCGTAATATATTATATCGTTCAAAAGGTCGTGCACTTTTTTCTGGAAAAAAAGAAGCTGCCGATCGATACGAACGTCTATATTGAAGCTACAGGCGTAGAACCTGCCGGCAGCAGGCTTTGGTATGGAAAGTACGCCGATGAAAAACCATTTGCGGAAACGGAAGCGGAGACAGAGTCATAATCCGATACAGGCAGTATAGCCATTTTTTGATAAAATTTTAAGTAGTTTTTTGACATGAGCGGTTACCTATGGTAAACTAACATTGGATTATTGTGCAGGGAAGAAACGAAGGTGAATACAATCCTTTTATGGATAGATGGTGACAAGCGTGGATAAATACGAGTTTAAACTTAAAGTTGACGAGATGAAGGCGCTGGTTAGTGCGCGTAATTATAATGCAGCTGCAGAAATCGCAGAGACAATTAACTGGCGGAAAATCCGTAATTTAAATGCTCTTGTGCTTGCTGGAGAGGTTTTTGAACAGGTAGGACGCTATGAGGATAGTAAGGAAATCCTTCTTCTGGCATATGATAAGTCTCCGATTGGAAGAAATATTATATACCGCCTGGCAGAAATCGCAGTGAAAACAAAAAGATTTGACGAGGCGCAGGAATATTATGACGAATTTGTCGATATTGCACCTCATGATAACTTAAAATTTGTATTAAAGTATAAGATGACTGCAGCGCAGGGACTTCCGTATAAAGAGCAGATCAGAATACTGGAGGAACTGAAAGAACAGGAATACTCAGAGGAATGGGCATATGAGCTGGCATATTTGTATCATATGGATATGCAGCCGGAGAAATGTGTCGAAGCATGCGACGAATTAATTTTATGGTTTGGCGACGGTATTTATGTAGAAAAGGCGCTGGAGTTAAAAATGCATTACCAGCCTCTGAGCAGGCCGCAGGAAGAGAAATACCGTGTGTTTCGGCAGAAGCGGACAGGTGTGATCGAAGTAAGACCGAATGATTTGCCGGGATCTGGAGAAATTTTACATGAGGCAGTAGAGATTCCTGTTGTTCAGACGAATACGGGTCAGTATAATACCGCTAATCTGCAGGAAGAAATCGCAAAGGGGATGCATCAGATCAGCGAAGCAGGAACGGCGCGGAAAGCATTTACGCAGCAGACCGGTCAGGCGGATCAGATACAGAAAATCTGGCACGAGCCGCAGATACAGCCTGATTATCCTATGCAACGGGAGCTGTATCCGGATTCGCAAATAACAGAAAGCTCATATGTGGAGCCGCAAACGCGGCTGGATATGTATGAGGAAAACATCACACAGGCAGAGCCGGAACCAGCGCCTGCAATGACGATGGAAGAAATACAGGCAGAGTGGGAAAGAACAAAGCAGGCAATGAACGACGCTTTGCAGGAAGCAAAAGAACCCAGGCAGGAAACATCAAAAGAAAGATCATTGGAACAGGCGGAGCAGCTGATGCAAAAGCTGCTCAGTATGATACCGCAGCTGGCTGAAAAAATGTCACAGCAGGAATTATCGGATCAGCCTTCGGTAAAGATGCAGAATGATCTGGATCAGGCGGGCAGAATTGTTGCGGGGATTAATCAGCTACTGCAGGATCAGATTGACAGTCTGATAACCGGAGAAGAAAAACAGATACCGGTCATACATACAGTCTCAGATCCGACACAGGAAATGCCGCATCTGCCTGAACATTTATTAGAAGGTAAAGAGATTGGAGCTGTAGAGAAGGTGGAAATGAATGGAAATTCATTAAAAAAGGTCTCGCCAAAAGAGGATGATAACCCGGTTATGAGTGCCTGGAAGGAAGCGCCGCCAGGAATATCAGCGCTGGATCTTTTGCAAAGAGTACGTATGGAAAAGAATGCTGCAAACGCTATGGGACAGACGGAAAATATGCAGAAAAGGGATACTCTGTCAGATACCATGCAGCAGATGCAGAGAACAGGCACAGCTGTGAACCGGACGGATGTCCGCCAGCAGGCGCAGGCAGGTAATACGCTGACAGGCCCGGGTATGATGCAGGAAGAGAATATGCAGGCCATCACAGCATACGCAGAGAATATGGAGATGGGATCCATCACAGCACAGGCAGGGAGAAACAAAACTGCTCTGGGCACGTTACAGGCAGAAAACAGGAATATAAGTCCGGCTGCAGTGCAGACAGAAGATATGCTGGCAGGCTCGATGGCAGCGCAGACAGAAGATCGAAACATGAGTCCGATGGCGGCGCAGACAGAGAATATGGAAATGGGTCCGATCACAGCACAGACAGAGCATACAATGATGGAATCTGACCTGCAGAGTCCGGATACATTGATGCAGCAGGCGGATCTGACAGCAGGCGCAGCATTTCAAAGACAGGTGCAGCATCCGTTCACAGAATCTGTTATACGCAAACCGGATCTGACAGCAGGCGCAGCATTTCAAAGGCAGGAACAGCATCCGTTCACAGAATCCGTTGTGCGCAGGCCGGATCTGACAGCAGGCGCAGCATTTCAAAGAACAGAGCAAAATCCAATGACGGAATCGTTGATACGACAGCCGAATCTGACAGCGGGCGCAGCATTTCAAAGACAGGAACAATATCCGTTCACAGAGTCTGTCATGCATGGGCCGGATTTGACAGCAGGCGCTGCATTTCAGCAGACGCAACAGCAAATGGCGCCGGATATGGAGATGCAGCACACACAATTAACAGCAGGCGCAGTATTTCAGCGGCCGGAACAAAGCCTGACGGATACGTACATACAGGAACAGACGCAGCATCCGGAGAACGAAGCATATGAGACTTACGGCAGCCAGATGCAGTATGAAATGGATCCGGACAATATGGAACAGCAGCTGCAAAATACAATGACCGGCTTCGGGATGGAAGAATCTCAAATGTTTTCAGAGGAAACACTGGTAAATGCAGGCAGCAGTTCCTCATTTGAACAGGAAATAACAGCGATGGAAACAGAAGATCATACAGAATCTTCATTTGAATATAAAGAGACAGAAGTACCTCGGCATAATATATCAGAGAATTACGGAAGGAGAACAGAACCGAAGTTTGAGAATGAGCAGGAAAATATATTCTTAGCAGCCAGGCCGAGATTTCTCACTCAGGCACAGCTTCAGGCGGGGTCAGTTATGGATGGGAAGAAGAATGCGCAGATAACGAAGGAATTTTCAAAAGAAGCAGTGAAAGCAGCTCATTCTGCAGGTTTTCGTGAGAATATTCCACATGCAGACAGTCAGAATATGGAAGAAATAAAAAGGCTGACGCCAGAGCAGAAACAGATATTTTCTTATTTTGTACCGATTACCGGAATGGAAGCGCAAATTTATGATTTGCTGATGGGAGTTTCTGAGCATTTGCAGTATGATAAACACTCACAATCTGGTAATATAGTCATAGAAGGCATCAGCGGGAGCGGCAAAACAGTACTTATTATGGATATTATTAAGGTTCTGCAGAAAGAAATTAAACGTCCTGTAGGCAAAACAGGTAAGATCGACGCAAATGCGCTGAATCAGAAAGATCTGGATGTGCTGCTCGATAAAATCAGCGGAGGATGCCTGATTATAGAATCAGCGGGGAAAATTTCAAGAGAAACAGCTGTAAAACTTTCCAGATGTATGGAAAAAGATCATACGGGCACACTGTATATATTGGAAGATACAGAAGAAGGTATTCAAAAGGCGATGGATAGAGACAGCTCGTTTGCCGCAAAATTTACAGAAAAAATAACGATACCTTTATTTTCTTCCGACGAACTGGTAGAATTTGGCAAGGCATATGCGAATGATCTGAATTATGATATTGATGAAATGGGAGTGCTGGCTTTATATAAACGTATCAGTGCGATTCAAAAGCTCGATCATGTGACGACATTAACAGAAGTAAAAGAGATTGTGGACGAAGCGATCGATAACGCGGAAAAAGGCGTCTTAAAGAAGGTATTTGGAATGTTGACAGCAACCAGGGCCAATGATGACAATTACATTATTTTAAGAGAGAAGGATTTTGAGGAATCATGAAGTTATGTAGCAGGTCAGCTGTCTGAACTGTTACAGGTTTTAAAAACATATAGCAGCAAATATCAGCTGTACAGACAAGTAACAGGAGGGTTATGATAATGAGAAACATGACAGAACTGGATATGTACTTATTCGGTCAAAGCACACATTATGATATTTATAAAAAGATGGGTGCACATCAAATGAAAATGAATCAGAAAGAAGGAACGGTCTTTGATGTCTGGGCGCCGCATGCGGAAAAAGTGTGGGTGATTGGTTCGTTTAATGACTGGGATGAGACGAGGCACGAAATGAAACGCCTGGAACCGCTGGAAATGGGTATTTATGAACTGTTTATTCCAGGTGTAAAAAATGGCGACATGTATAAATATCTGATAGAGACGTCGGACGGCAAACGTCTTTATAAAGCAGACCCATATGCGACATATGCGGAGCTGAGACCGGGAAGTGCATCTGTAGTTTTTGATGTTTCACATTTGAAATGGTCGGATCAGACCTGGATGGATACTCGTGCACAGACGGATCCGTATGAAAAACCGATGGCAATCTATGAAGTGCATCCAGGTTCCTGGAAACGTCATCCAGGAAGAGAAGACGAAGGATTTTATACATACCGCGAGTTTGCCAAAGCGCTTACTGAGTATGTAAAAGAAATGGGATACACGCATGTCGAACTGATGGGAATTTCAGAATATCCGTTTGAAGGTTCCTGGGGATATCAGGTAACCGGATATTATGCTCCTACTTCCAGATATGGCTCGCCGGAGGATTTTGCTTATCTGGTTAATTATCTGCACCGCAATAAAATCGGTGTGATTGTGGACTGGGTACCGGCGCATTTTCCAAGAGACGCACACGGACTGGCTGATTTTGACGGATGTCCGCTGTATGAATATCCGGATCCGCGTATGGGAGAACATCCGGACTGGGGAACAAAGATCTTTAATTACGGCATGTCGGAAGTGAAAAATTTCCTGATTGGCAGCGCCCTGATGTGGATTGAAAATTATCATGTAGACGGACTTCGCGTAGACGCAGTTGCATCTATGCTGTATCTGGATTATGGTAAAAATGACGGTCAGTGGGTAGCAAATAAATACGGCGATAACAAAAATCTGGAAGCCATTGAATTTTTCAAACACATTAATACATCGCTGACAGGCAGAAATCCTGGCGCAATTATGATTGCTGAAGAATCGACCGCATGGCCAAACGTAACAGGAAAAGCGGAAGAAGACGGTCTGAACTTTAACTTTAAGTGGAATATGGGATGGATGCATGATTTTCTGGATTATATGAAACAGGATCCGTATTTCAGAAAAGGATGTCATAATAAAATGACATTTGCAATGAGTTATAATGGAGCTGAGAAATACATCCTGGTATTATCTCATGATGAGGTTGTGCATTTAAAATGTTCTATGGTAAATAAAATGCCTGGTCTTGGAAAAGATAAGTTCCGCAATCTGATGGTTGGATATACATTTTTTATGGGACATCCGGGTAAGAAGCTGTTGTTTATGGGACAGGATTTTGCCCAGCTTCGCGAATGGAGTGAGGAACGCGAACTGGACTGGTTCCTGATGGCAGAGGAAAATCACAAACAGGTGAATGATTATCTGAAAGAGCTGCTGCATATTTATCGTAAATATCCATCCATGTACGAACTGGATCATTCCTGGGATGGATTTGAATGGATCAATGCAAACGACGCTTCCCGAAGTATTTTCAGTTTTGTGCGTAAGAGCAAAAATGGTAAGAGAAATCTGCTGTTTATCTGTAACTTTACACCGGTAGAAAGAACCGATTACCGGGTAGGCGCACCGACGCGGGGCACGTATAAGCTGATATTAAACAGCGATGATATCCGTTTTGGCGGTACCGGTAAAAAAAGACCATTCAGCTATAAGACAGTAAAAGCAGAATGCGACGGCAGAGATTATTCGTTTGCATATCCGCTTCCAGCATACGGAGTGGCTGTATTTGAGTTTAATTATAAAGTATAAAAAAGATCAAAAGAAAAAGGGCATGTGTCAGAAGGCATATGCCCTTTTTGCCGTATCTTGTAAAGTTTTCGAAAAAAGTAGCCGACATATTTTATATGGTTCATAACGTCAGAAGCTGGTAACCAGGCGGACGATCAGAACGGTTAGATTGCAGGAAAGGCAGGATGTGCAAAATGCAAAGAGTGCAGAACATACAAATAGATGGAGCAGGTCTGTTGGACGGAATCGGCGGCAGCGCCAGACAGGAAAGTTTTG
Source organism: uncultured Eubacterium sp. (assembly GCA_910577225.1). Lineage (GTDB taxonomy): Bacteria > Bacillota > Clostridia > Lachnospirales > Lachnospiraceae > Eubacterium_J. The sequence goes on from CAJTMV010000007.1 coordinate 75,191, forward strand.
ACTTTGGTTCCATATCCACAGGAACTGAAAAAGTATATGAGACAGAAAAATTAACAAAAGGTGAGAAAACAGCCGAGGTAATCTATCAAAAGCCGCAAAAAGAAAGTAAAGCGGGAACTGTTGACGATGTTATGCAGCAGGCTGATAAAATGGATACGGCATCTATGAAAGATCAGATGGTAGTCGCCTCTAATACAACGACTGCAGCAGACTGTAAAAAGGTGGAAGAAGAAGGCTTTTCCCTGCAGCAAACAGATATCAGAACAGTTGTGACGGTAACGGATAAAATTAAAATGGAACTTGCGAAGGCAGGCGTGGATGTCAGTAGTTTTGGAGGCGGACTGAGTGCGGAACAGATCGAAGCGTTTGCAGGAAATGCGGCGCTGGCACAGAAGATTGCCGGAAGAATTGAACAGCTCGCGGCAGATATCCCTTTGACACATGACAACGCTGCAGACTTTGTACGGGCGCTGGAAGAAGCGGGAGAGCTACAGCAATTAAATGACGGCGCGTTAAAATATATACTGGATAATCAGCTGAAGCCAACGATTGCGAATCTGTATAAGGCGCAGTACAGCGGAAGTACGATGTATGTGAATCAGAATACGGAACAGGTAGGTTTCGAAGGAATAAAAGAACAGGTTTCCAGAATTATTGCACAATCCGGGCGGAAAGAGGATGAACGTGCGCTTGCGGACAGTCAGTGGCTGATGCAGAATCAGATTCCGCTGACGGCACAAAATCTGAATTATATCGATCAGTTAAAAGAAATGGATTTTCCGTTAGATACGGAAAAACTGCTGGATCAGATGATTACGGCAGTTGCAGAGGGAAAAAGACCGCAGGATGCCGTTTTACTGGATGCATATTCTCTGACTGGCCAGGCGCAGAAAGCAGTAGAAGTAATCCAGCAGACGACAGATGAGGATCTGGCATATGTAATCAGTAAAGGCGAGCCTGTGACGATTCAGAATCTGGAGCAGGCACATAATCAGAATCAGACAGGTATCAGTGCGGCTGAAAAAGAAGAAATTACACAGCTGATACAGAGTACGGAAGAGGCACAAAAGAATATACAGACCGTTCAGACATCTGAGGGGACAGTCGGAGAGGTTCATGAGGAAGGCGTACAGACAGATTCGGTAAATATCCAGACATCATCGGTTGTACAGGTATCTCAGGCAGATACAGCGGACGACAGTTTTTCAGCTATCCAGATCGCGTTGATTACGGCGCGCAGACAACTGGAAGAAATCCGGATGGAAATGACGATAGATGCAAGCTATAAAATGTTAAAGTACGGAATATCTCTGGATACGAGTCCGATGGAAGAACTGATTTTTCAATTAAGAGAGATAGAAAACAATTTTTACAAAACTCTGCTGAAAGAAGGAGGAGTGGAAGCATCGCAGGCAAATGTGACTTTATTTGCACAAACGACAGCCAGACTGGAAGAATTAAAAGAAATGCCGGCTTATGCGCTGGGCGCCCGAAATATGCAGATCAGTACGCTGACAGAGCTGCATCAGGAAGGCAGCGCAATGCAGCAGAATTTTCAGCAGGCAAATGAGCGTTACGAGACGATGCAGACAGAAATACGGAAAGATCTTGGTGATTCCATTCAAAAGGCCTTTCGTAATGTAGACGATATTTTAGAGCAGCTCGGACAGGAGGCAAGTCCGGCAAATGAGCGTGCAGTGCGTATTCTGGGATATAACCGGATTGAGATCACTGCGGAAAATATAGCGAAAATGAAAGCGGCAGATCAGCAGGTGCAGACAGCGTTTCATAATCTGACGCCGTCGGTGGTACGGGAGTTTATCAGCAAAGGGATGAATCCGCTGGATATGGACATCAGAGAATTAAATCAGCAGGCGGAGCAGATCAGGACGGAATTGCATATCGATGCGCCAGAAGAAAAATATAGTGAATATTTATTTAAACTGGAACAGAATCATAACATTACAGAAGAAGAAAGAAATTCTTATATCGGTATTTATCGTTTGATGAATCATATCGTGCAGTCGGACGGCGCGGCAGTAGGCGCACTTGTCGAACAGGGCGCGGAAATTACCATGCGTAATCTGCTGGCAGCAGTACGAACACAAAAACATGGAGAATTTGACGTAAAGGTGGATAACTCTTTTGGAGAACTGGAAAGCGGTGGATATCTGGATTCGATCACAGACCAGATTGAATCGGGGTATCAGAACCAGTGTGTGAAGCAGGCATTTGATGAAATATCTCCGGAACGTCTTCGATTTGTCACGAATGATCAGTCATGGGAAGATATGACTCCGGAACAGTTTTTGCAGCATCTGCAGGAAGCGCCGGAAGACCTTGTGGCACAGGAAGCGTTTGTGAGACAGCAGCTTAAAGATCTGGAAGAATGTGCAAAATCGTCCAAAGAAGTATTTCAGGTACTGGAGCAGTATGAGGTGCCAAATACGATGCTGAACGTGATGGCAGTATCAGAGCTGCTGCATGACCGTAATATTGCATTTCGCAGATTATTTGGCGCGGGTAACGGTCGTACGCCGGATTCGGCGATTTCTCCGGATGAGTATCTGTCAAAAGATGAAGATGGTAACGTAGAGGTAGATTTTGAGGCTCTGAAAGAAGAGTTGTTAAGAAGATTTGGCGAAGATGTGAAAAAGCCGACAGAACTGGCAAAAGCAGTGGCGGATCTGGCCGAATGTGCCGAGAAGTGTATGAGTACGATGATACTGGAACCAGATACCACAAGTCTGGATATCCGCGGACTGAAATTAATGAACGCACAGATTTCCATTGGAGCTAAAATGGCTTCTTCTGAATGTTTCTCCATGCCGATTGTCGTAGATGGAGAAGTTGTAAATGTAACGATGAAAATTGTACGTAATAAAGAACAAAAAGGAATGGTAAATATTACGCTGGATACCGGACGTTTTGGAAAAATAGCAGCGGAGCTCAAGGCGAAACAAAAAGGCTTTAGCGGATATGTCGTTACGGATTCCAGACAGACACTGGATTTATTGCGTGATAAGGAAGAAGAAATCGAACAGGCGCTTGCAGAAGTTGACGAAGGGCCGTTGGAACTGAACTTTATCATGAACAGTGGTCTGGATCTGAACCGTTTTACAACAAAAAGCGGAGTTGGCGAAGAGCCGGAATCAGAAGAGCTGAAAGAGGTGCAGACAAAGACACTATACGGTATGGCGGATTCTTTTATTCGTGTGATCACACATTTGGAAATGGAGTGAAATGTGAAATATTCATGATTTGCGTTATGAATTTTCAATATCTGGCCGAAATAAATTAATAATCAGAGAGATGAGGGGTATAAAATGAGAATTAATCAGAACATATCAGCAGTTATCGCGAATGATCAGCTGCTTCGAAATGAAAATAGTCTGGCAGCGTCCGTAGAGAGATTATCTTCTGGTCTTAAGTTTACAAATGCGAAAGATAATCCTTCCGGGATGGCAATTTCTTTTAAGATGCAGGCGCAGATCAATGCGTTAAACAGAGCGTCACTGAATGCGACAGATGGATCGAGTATGGTTGAGACGATCGACGGCGCAATCGGAGAGATGACCGAAGTGCTCCAGCGTATGCGGGAATTGTGCGTACAGGCAGCGAATCAGACAAACAAAATGGAAGACCTGCAGGCGGTGCAAAAAGAAATCGATCAGTTAAAGAAAGAAGTGGATCGTATTTCTTCGGATACAGAATTTAATGGACAAAAGCTGCTGGACGGCACAATGGATCGCAGAACATATGTCACAAATGCCGCGACCGGAGAGAGTATGTTCGATCAGATCTCAAATGTGATTATTTCAGACGGTGTACAGGAAAATTTCTATGATGTAAATATTATAGCGGCTCCGGAATATCAGGTGAAATTTTCTGATGGCGGACAGGCGGGCACAGGCGCAGGAGCGACGGTTGGCCCGAATCAGACCGGCGTCGTGACGATTAATGGCGTTGAAGTAGAGATTAAAGAAGGCATGACGCCTTCGGATGTGTATCAGGCGTTTCGCGATGCAGGCGAGGTAGCGAGAGTTAATGTGTTCGCGGTTGCGGATCCGCCAGTCAAAAATCCTCTGGATAAAGATAATCTGGATCGTCAGGGATATGATGAAACTGTTTATACAGACTTTACAGATAAACTGGCATTTGTGGCGCAGGAATACGGCCCTGAAAAAGTTACGATTACATGGAGCAATAATGATGTAAGGGATTTTCTTGGCTTAAATGATACGGTGACGCAGGATGTTGGAAAAGATGCAGAGGTCGATTTTACCAATATTACAAATAATAATTATTCTGGTCAGGTAGTTATGAAAAGCGAGGGAGACAGAGTCGTTATTACGGATAAAAGCGGATTTGAGATCAGCTTTGAAGTACGTGCAGACACGGATCCGGGAGTTATTACACTGGAAACGACAGATCTGGGTACTTTGCAGCTGCAGATCGGAGCGAATGAAGATCAGGAACTGGCTGTCAGAGTACCGGTATTGAACACGAAGAGTCTTTATATTGATGATCTGGACGTAACGAAAGTAAAAGGCGCCGACAGAGGAATTACACAATCCGATGTGGCAATCAGCATTGTTTCGGCAGCACGTTCCAAGATGGGAGCCTATGAGAATCGTCTGGATTATGCAATTAGCAGTCTGGACGCTTCAGAAGAAAATATGACGAATGCAATTTCTCGTCTCTCAGATGTGGATATGGCGCAGGAAATGACGGAATACACAAATAAAAATGTACTGACACAGGCATCGATTTCCGTATTGGCTCAGGCAAACGATTTGCCGCAGCAGGTGTTGTCATTATTGCAGGGTTAATTTATAAGGACAGGCGCTTATGACAAAGGAACAGAAACAGGATTTTACACGCAGAATTACGCAGGCGAATCGCAGTGGTCTGGTATTAATTAAGTTTGAAATGTTGTTCGTGTATATGGATGATATGGAAACTGCTTTTCATGCGGACGATCAGCAGCTGTTAACGAACAATGTACGTTATGCAGACGCAATATTGAAAAGTTTTCAGGAGACGCTGGATTTTAAGTATGAAATCGCGGGACAGCTTTATGCGCTTTATGATTTTCATCGCAGACAGCTGGCCAGAGTTCTGATGCGTCATTCGCTTGCGGAGCTTGCACAGAGCAGAAATATGCTGCAGCAGTTATATAAGGCATTTCTGGCATCGTCTGAACAGGACAGATCCGGCCCGCTTATGCAGAACGCACAACAGGTATATGCAGGGTATACATATGGAAAAAACGATTTGAATGAGAGTTATGATATACAGTCCTCAAGAGGCTTTCTGGCATAATGCTGGGAAGCCTCTTCGCTTCATGTAAGAGCTGTTTTTCAGGGTTCTGCCGCCATTTCATATGATTTCAGACGACAGAGCAGGAATTTATAGCGCATTTGTATGGCATTTACTTCATAAATATAACTGTCGATTAGTTCCGGATCTGTGGCATTTTCGAAATTCTGGTAGGCAAGATGCAGACTATTCATCGTTTGCGTCAGATTATCCAGCAGCGTCTGATAATTTTCATCCGTCTGCTGTTCTTGTTTAAATAATTGAAACAATGGGTTACCTCGCTTTCTGTTTTCGAATTAGGAACGAAACTTATGAGTATTATAAGTATAAGCAATATTTTGGTAAAATATGCATACGCAGGAAAGAAAACGTCAGGCATGCAGACAGGCATATTTTTATGGACGGGCGCATAGATTATGTTACATAGAAATTTATGGGAGCATTGTATGGAAGAAAAAAACGGTTTTATCATTATCATTGGAATTTGTGCACTGGTCTTGTTAATCGGGCTGTTAAAGCAAAAAGCTGCAATTGTATTGAATATACTGGTGCGTACAATTGTTGGCTGCGTCGGTATTATTTTATTAAATGATTTTCTGCAAAAGCAGGGAATTCCGGTGAGCGCAGGACTGAATCCATTGAATCTTTTGACAATCGGAAGTCTTGGTATGAGCGGGTTTGGACTGATTTATGGAATATTGTTCTATAGTTTGTTGTGAGCATTTCACAAAATTACAGTTTTCTTTCCAAAAGGGTAGACAAATGGAAAAAAAGCTCGTATAATCCAACTTACAAAACACATCTGACGAACAAAGGAGTAACAGTCAGAGAAAAGGGGGGATTTCATTGGAAGTTTTATAAGATGCAGTTTATTATTTTTATTGATTACAGCAGTCTGGATGGATGTGCAGACGAATAAGATCAGTAACCGGCTGATCGGGGCAGGATTGTTTTTAGGATTTATACGTAATCTTTTTGAATATGGATGGGAGGGGAGTATCTGTTTTCTCATTCAGATTTCTTTACCGGTTCTTGTATTTTATCTTTTATTTCTGATGCGTGTGCTTGGCGCAGGCGATATCAAGTTGTTTTCCGTAATTAGTTGTTGTATTGGAATTGAGAACAGTATTAAAATAATATTTTTTTCTTTTATCATAGCGGCAGTGTTATCGTATATCGTTTTAATTCGTAATAAAAACTTATACAGTCGTCTTAATTATTTCTTTTGTTATATCAGAACAGCTCTGTTAACAAAATCCATTGAAAAATATGATTACCTTTCTGACGGAAAACAAAACTTTATTCATTTTTCAATAGCGGTGCTTATTGGATTCTTAATGTATCTGGAGGGAATATGATTGGGAAAAATTAAACTGGCAGTGATTGGAACGTCTGTTTATGCACAAAGGCTGACAGGATGTATACAGAAAAATGCGCCTGAATATCTGGAAGTGTTCCATTGCGAGGCAAAGGAAGATCTGTCCAAAGTGTTGCCGCGTCTGCAGCCGGATATTCTGCTTTGTGAACAGGAAATACAGACAGAGAAGAATTTGTCCAGGCAAACGGTACAAATACAGCTGATCGACGATCAAAATCTGGCAGGTGAAGCCGGCGGTTCAGATCAGAATACGAAGCAGATCGATAAAAAGATATTTCGATATCAAAGAGGGTCAGAGATTTTAAGACAGGTTTTTCAGATTTATGAGCAAAATTCTAAAAAGAATCTTGTATGCAGATGTAAAACAGCGGAAATAGAAATGACAGCGTTTTATGCGCCCTGCGGACATGAATTATTACTTCCGTTTTCAGTTTCATACGCAGCGCTGTGTTCCGCTCATACCAAGGTGTTATATTTAAATTTATCTGAGTTTTCTGGTATGCGTATTCTTTTTGGAGATCGTGACGGAACTAATTTTAGTGATCTGATTTATGGGATCCGCCAGAAAAACGAACGGTTTCCGCTGTATCTGCAAAGCGTCCTGCACCATGCAGAACAATTCGATTATGTACTGCCTCCGGCAAATCCAAAGGATTTATATGAAATACAGGAGCAGGATCTGGCATGTCTGCTGACATTATTACAGCAACAAACGCAATATAAAAAAATAGTCTGGAACTGCGGCACACTGAATCATTCTTCTGAGCAAATTATGGAAAGCTGTTCAAAAATATACTGTCTGGTCAGAGAAAGTATCTTTGGAAGATTTCGAAAGACAGAATTTGAGCAATTTTTGAGAAAACAGTCTCCTGGAAAGATTTTGGAGAAGATACAGTTTGTAAATCCTCAGGCGGGAAATGGGATATTTACAGCCGGAGTGGATGTATTAACCCAGTTACAGAGCGGTTCATTCGCGGCACAGGTACGAAAGCTGACAGGGGAGGTATCATAATGACACATGAAATGGAGCGGCTTCGACAGCGTATTTTGACAAAACTTGATCTGACAAGAGAAACCAAAGATGAAGAACTGGAAGAGATTATTTATAACGAAGTAGGGAATTACAGCAGGCAGCAGGGGTTGTCTCTGAAGCAGAGAGAACAGTATCAGAGAGAAATCTATCATTCTTTACGAAAACTGGATGTATTGCAGGAGTTGATGGATAATCCCGAAGTCAGTGAAATTATGGTGAATGGAGCCGACTGTATTTTCTATGAAAAAGAGGGACAGGTGCGGCAATGGGACAGGAGGTTTTATTCAAAAGAAAAACTGGAAGATGTGATACAGCAGATTGTCGCGGCAGGAAACAAGATTGTAAATGAAGCGAATCCCATTGTAGATACCCGTCTGAAAGACGGTTCGCGTGTAAATATCGTACTTTCGCCGATAGCGATCGATGGCTCTGCAATTACGATTCGTAAATTTCCGGAACAGCCGATGAAAATGAAACAACTCATAAGATTGGGAGCTGTTTCAGAAGAGGTGGCGGAGTTTTTAAAACAGCTGGTAGCAGCGGGGTATAATATATTTATATCTGGTGGAACCGGAGCCGGAAAGACGACATTTTTAAATGCTTTGTCAGAGTTTATACCAAAAGGAGAACGGCTGATTACGATTGAGGATTCGGCAGAGCTGCAGATACGTTCCATACCCAATCTGATACGTCTGGAAACGAGAACGGCAAATACAGAAGGGGTACAGGAAATTACAATTCGTGATCTGATACGAACGTCACTGCGTATGCGGCCAAACAGAATTATTGTGGGAGAGTGCAGAGGCGCAGAAACTCTGGACATGCTGCAGGCGATGAATACCGGGCATCCTGTACGAACATCTTACCAGAAGCCGTGCCTGTTTTTGCATTTGATTATAAACAAAAAAATAATCGGCAAGTAAAAAGAGGACATTGCGAATTTATTAATACTGAAATTATTGAGGCAAATGTTATCGTTGGCATAAAAATAAGTGATTAACTTTTATGAAATATGAGAAAAGGAGAAGTCGAAAAATGTTAATACAACAGTCAAGCGTAGTCCTTGATATGGATTATAAAAATATTTTAGTTAGAGATTTCAAAGAAAATTATTCAGGTGTTGATAGTTTAACAACGGCTGAAAATGTTGTAAAAGTTATGGATGATGTTTTTAAACTTTCAGACAAGGCAGAAGAATATGTATATTTAATCTGCCTGACATCTAAGTTAAAACCCATATCATTTTTTGAAGTATCACATGGCACAGGTAATGCGTCATTAATTGGAATCAGAGAAATTTTTATACGGGCGTTGTTATGCGGAGCAGCCTGTATCATCATTGTACATAATCATCCAAGCGGTGACGCAGAACCATCAGCACAGGATATATATGTAACAAAACGGATTAAAGAAGCTGCTGGATTAATCGGTGTTACATTCTGCGACCACATTATTATAGGCCGTGAAAATTATTTTAGTTTTGTAGAAAATGAAAAGAAATATTCTGCCAGTAATATGACTGAGTAAGTACCAAAACTTAGAAGTTATGGCGATGCTTTATGAAATGCGCTTTTATGCGGTCTCAGGAAGTGTCAAATCTTATGTTCAGAAGTTTTAAATTAGAATTATGGATTTTATATTAAGGCTGGAAACAGTCTTTTTTTATGCCATAAGAAAGGTGAAGTGGGTGAAGAAGTATGAAATACGGATATGCAAGAGTATCTACCAGAGGACAGCTTGAAGGAAACAGCATTGAGGAACAGATTAATGCTATACATAGTCTTTATGAGGATGCTGAAATTATTGTAGAAAGTTATTCCGGCGCAAAAGAACGGCCTTTATTTAACAGGATGCTGGAACAGGTGCAAAAAGATGATTATGTCATTGTAACCAAGTTAGACCGCTTCTGCCGTTCTGTTAAAGAGGGGTTAGAGTATATAGACCATCTTATGGATAAAGGTGTAAAGATTCATATTTTAAATATGGGGCTGATTGAAAGTACACCTATGGGACGTTTGATAGTCACGAACCTGCTTGCATTCGCAGAATTTGAAAGAGCAATGATTATTGAACGGACACAGGGCGGTAAGGCAATAGCGAAACAGAGGCCGGATTTTAAAGAAGGAAGGCCGCCGAAATACAACAGCAAAAAATTAAATCATGCTATGGAATTGTTACAATCCCATTCTTACAGACAGGTTGAAGAATTGACAGGAATCAGCAAATCAACGCTTATCCGTGAAAAGAGGAAACGGAGAACTGTATAAAAAATTAAACACAAACAGGCATTATAATATCAATACAGAAAGCCGCAGTATAGGGTAATTTTATAAAAAATTTTCTGGAAGACCTGGCATTATCCAAAAAGAATAAAAGAAAAGTACGAAACCGTACATCGCCCTATATGGGGTACTTCTGCATTAGGAGGGAGCATGTAAAGCTGTAATCTTATTTTTGTGTTTTTTTGAAAGGAGGTTTAATTTATGGATAGATTATTAGGATTGTTCATAGCATATTGCATTCTACGGAAACTTTGGGATTGAAAACAGGATAAGAAACTATTAACGGGCAGAGGATAATATTCTCTGTCCATTTTTATTTTAAGGAGGAATTTTATGAGTAAGAAAGCAGAAGGAAAGAAACTTGTAAATGTCAGTGTTTTGGACGTAATGAGGAGCATTGTGAACAGGCACACAAAGTTTTTTCAGAACGATTTTGATTATGATGTCGAGAGAATCAGGGCGGCAGCTTTAAAGGACTCGCAGAAGAACATATGTTTTGTGTGGCTGTGCAGGGAATGCGGGACATGGCTTTTGCGGGAACGTGATTTGTTCATCAGGGAAACTGGTGATTACAATATCCTTATGTACTACGAATGGCAGAAGGCTGATAAAATCCTTGCTTTTGCGGCTGAAATAAATGCTGTTAACGGCAGCAGGGTTATGGGGAATATTTATAGCCTCGATTTTGAAAAATATTGTAAGCATGTACAGGAGGCAGCAGTTCCGGCAGGCAGCATTGTGCTCTGCTATGAAAACGGCCGGCGTATCAAAATGCCGTCAGAACATTTTAGCGCCAGCCCGGATAAAGAATTTGGAAAATTTGAAAATTTTGAGTTTCAGCCTGAATCGGAAGAAGGGCTTAGAATCTTATTGCGGGAAGAAAGACAGGACAGGCAGCAGTTTCAGGAGGTTTCTGTAATCTAGCACACCGTTCGCAAAATAAATCACAGTCATGCATGTGTGCAGCAGGGCTGTAAGAAGGGATGGATGGCAGACACTGGGAAGAATGCGGCTGCTGCCATCCTATTTTTCCCTGTGGGCCTTGATTTTAGTAAATTCAATGATTTCCCTCTTATCAGTGTCAGAAATTTTCCCGAAGTAGTACAGGAGTTCTTTTTCAAGGCTGCTGAAAAGCCGGTACTTCTTCTGGTTGAACGGGCTGTTGAAATATTCAAGGAACCCGGCAAGGTCTTCGCTGGACTGTGTAGGCGCAGGCGCGTCATAATAGATGTTCGGGTCAAGTTCAGCGGAAAGCTGCATCAGGTCATCCACGGAAATACCGTATATCCCGGCCAGCTTATAGAGGATGCCTGGGTTCGGCGTCCTTCTGCCGGACTCATAATGGCTGTAGGTCTGCCGCACGACACCGAGGGCAGCGGCTACATAATCCTGTGTGTAGCCGTGTGCTTTCCGCAGTTCTTTCAGTTTCGCAGGGAGCAGTTGTTCTTTCATTCTCTTTATCCACCTTCCATATATTCAGAATTTTATTCAGCATAATGACGAAAAATGTAACATTATGTAGCTTTTTCGATGATAATATGTTAATATTGCTGTAGCTGTATCGTAAAATAAGATACAGACTGTAGCGTAACAGGAAAGGTGAAAGAAATGTTAGGAGAAGCAGCATTCCAGCCATATGCAGTAAATACGTTCAGCGGGCGCGGGAAAAAATTTACAACTGTAACGCCTGTGCATTATGTACGCCCGCACTGGGTCAGTTCTTATACAAGGAAGGACGGCACATTTGTTTCAGGGTACTGGCGTGACGGGGACGGCAACACAAAAATAAACAGGCAGACAGGATATTTTGCAAAGAACCCGGGCGCAGTGCCGGAGATTGTGAAAAAGAAGGGATGGATTTTTTGATATGTTTGGGAAAAACAAGAAAGAGGAAGGCATAGGGGTACAGGAAGATTCAAGTGCAGCAGTACAGGAGGTGCACGAGCAGGAAGTCGTAAAAACAGTGCATATGGGGGACAGGGATATAAGGTTCCGTATCCGGAATGCCCGGACTGGGCTTGTAAAAGGGAAACGTGAGATACTGGATGAAATGTTGCTTGACTGCATGATTGAAAAAATGGCTCAGGCAGTTAAAGTGAGCCATTCTAAATATAACCCATTCCCTCATGAAATTATCATACGCAGTGCAGCAGTACCGAAAGAAAGAAGTGATGAGCAGGATGCACAGGGGCAGCGTGAGGATGACGGGGACGCAGATATGATAGAAAGCTATGCACCCCGTTTCAGTCTGGATGATGTTGCGTTGAATGAAAAAGTCCGGGAACAGATACGTACAGCCATTGCAGCAGTGCGGTATAAAAAGAAAATGGTGCAGGAATGGGGGATGTCGGAGCAATTTGCGGGGAATCGTGCGGTTATCCTTAATTTTTATGGCAAGCCGGGGACGGGAAAGAGCATGGCGGCAGAGGCTATAGCGCAGGCACTTGGGAAGAACGTGTACCATATCAACTATTCGCAGCTTGAATCAAAGTATGTCGGGGAAACACCCAAGAATATCCGCAGGGCATTTGAATGTGCCGCAAAAGACAGCGCGGTTCTGATATTTGATGAAGCTGATTCTTTTTTAGGAAAGAGGCTTTCTTCCGTCACACAGTCAGCAGACTACGGTGTGAATATTACACGGAGCGTTCTGCTGATGGAGCTGGAAAAGTTTACAGGCGTTGTGGTCTTTACCACGAACCTTATCAGTAATTATGATGAAGCTTTTAAACGCAGGATTCTTTTGAGCGTCTACTTTGAAATGCCGGATGAACAGGCGCGTAAGAAAATATGGGCGCTGCACCTTGGCGGGAAGATACCTCTGGAAACGGGAGTGACAGCGGATGCTCTTGCCGCAAGGTATACCAGCATATCAGGCGCGGACATTAAAGACATGGTATTTTATGCCGCACTCCGGGCATTGGAGCAGGGAGGGGAAACACTGGGTTTTCCTGCCTTTGATTATGCACATGGAACCATAAGGGAGCGGTATCGTAATCAGGATGCAGAAAAAAATGTGGAGATAGTTTCCTCAAAAACAATTACGGAAGAGGAATACCAGCGTGAAATAAACGGTGGGGAGGGATAAGGCATGGTTGAGAAGATGGCCGCTGCCTACCGCAAGGCACAAATGGGTATTGCCAGCAGCCTTGCAGGGACTACGGGCAGCATACTTGATGAAACAGCATTCTATGATGCAGGCTACATGGATGCGCAAGTAAAAAGGGTGCAGAAGGAAATCAGTAGCGTTACAAAGGAACTGGAAGTGAATATAGACCTGAAAGACAGTTCGGAATATGGGATAAAGAAGAAACGGGAACTCATGAAGCGGCGGGAGCGGCTTGTGTTCCGTCTGGTGTTTCTTGCATCCAACAGCTTTAAGAACCTTGATGACTGTGTGAAGATAGCGGAAGGGCACAAGTATTCATTCATGAAATGTGTGGAAGGGCTTCTTGCATATGACAGGGGGCAGAAAGAAAAAGCGTTCAGCATCCTTGAAAAATATTATAAGGAGCATAAGAGTGTGGAAGGGCATTTCCTTATAAATAAGGTGTTCGGAATGCTTCTGGCAGAACGGGGACAGAGCGGGAAGGCAGTATCGTTTTTGACCTATGCCTTGCAGCATAAGCCGGATGATGTGGAATGTCTGGAAACATTAAGGGGCTGTTACCAGTCACAGGGGGATAAATGGAAAGCAGCAGTAATAAATGAAGTGTCTGCACTGCTGCAATGACGGAGGGATTATGGACAGGAAATATTTTATCCATGTACAGCAGGATGAAGCATACCGCCAGTATCAGGACGGTGTAATGTTTCAGGAAGATATAGAAAAAGTGTATGAGGAAATCGACTGTAAGTTTAAGATGCCGGACTTACTTGGAAAGACCGTGTGTGTGTCTGAAAGGCAGTTCCAGGAAGTACATAAGATACTTCATGAAATCTTATCGGATGCAAGGACAGGGAATGTGCCTATTTATGTTTATGAAGATTATTATTATGGCGCAGAAAGCTACGGCATAGAACATCCATGGATTGAACTGTCTGCAAAGACAATACAGGACTTTACGGATAGTGAACTTAAATTTGTACTGGCGAGGGAGATATACAAAATCGCAGATGACGTAACCAGACAGCGAACCATGATGGAGGAACGCTTCAAGGCAATGCGGAAAATCATGCCGGATAAGATTGAGGAAGTGTCAAGGCTGTCCTTTTATCACTGGTACAGGCTGGCGAACTTTTCCGCAGATAATTATGGGTATCTGATGTGTGGGAGTGTAAAAACCGCTGTAAATGCAATTTTAAAAATGGTACTTAATAGTGTTATGTTAGCAGAGCAGGTGGATATAAAAGAGTTTATCGGGCAGGCTTCGGAAATAAACAGGCTTGATGATGTAGTATCAAATTATACGAAGGCAGATGAATCCATGCCGTATGCGCCGCACAGGGTACAGAATCTGCTTGCCTATGCGGTGTCAGGACGGGGGATGGAAATAAAGGAAAGGATGGAAGGAAGATGATAGGATGGTTTCTTTTGGGCGCATTGGCCGGGGCAGTAGCAATTACAGTCATTGACAGGTTCTGGGAGGATATAGCGCACTGGCTGAACAACACTGCGGCTAATGCAGTGGAGCGGGTGCTTGGGTATAATGCAAAGAAGAACATGCACCGGGCAGTTACTACTATAAGCAAGGTGAGGGACTACCTGCATAATACGACCGTGGTATATACGAAAGAGAATCCGATGGATTCGTTTCTCCAGAAAGTAACGTATGAAACGGACGCGCCTGTGTACCAGATTGATACAGAAGTAGTGGAAGAAATAAAAAAGCAGGGCGAGATTGTTAAAGCATTTGAGTATAGACACTAAGGATAAATAGAGGAGGCTGTGTTATGTCAGGTTCTCCGTGGGGGAATGAAAAGATAACAGTAGAGCAGGTGCCGGATGAAAGCATGAACCACAGCAGTTCTCCGTGGGGGAATGAAAAGATAACAAAGGAACGTGTTTTAGATGACAACCCGAATGTGCATTTGCAGAATGCGGAAACTGCGTTAAGAAATAAAGAATACGATGAAGCAAGGAAACACATAGGTTATGCCCGCTCTGTTTCAAATGGAAATCCAGAAGTAGAACGGCAGTGCAAAGTTGTTTTGGATGCTTTAGATAATAAAAAGTGTAAAAATGAGGAATGGGAAAGGGGTGAAACAGAAAGTCAGCATATAGATAGTGATATTGAATTATTAATAAAGGCACAAAATGCACTTGCGGGACGTTCTTATTCATTTGCAGAATTATATGCATCACAAGCAGTAGAAAAATCACATGATGTAAAGATTATGAAAGATGCACAGGAAATATTTAAAGAACTGAAAAGAATATATAAAAAGAAAATAGAAGAATATCGAAATAATCCGTGCCTAGTAGGTGGACATCTTTATGTACACCAACTTGAAAATATTGAAAGGAAGTCTAAAGTTGCATGGCGACAGACTTATTATTTGAAAAAGATTAAAACTGCTTTAGAAGAGAAACAGTACGTTAAAGCAGATAATTTAGCAAATAGTGCTATCTCTTTTTGGCCAGAGATTCAAAACCGTATAAAAAAAATCAGGGAAGATGTAATAAAACAGGAAGAAAGGCAGTGCAGTGAACAGGAAGAAAGGCAGTGCAGTGAACAGGAAGAAAGGCAGTACAGGCAAAAAAAGGAAAAGCAAAAGAGGGAAGAAGCGCACATCATATTAGAAAAATTTAAAAGTGCTTTGGAAAAGACAGATTATGAAGAAGCGGATAATCTAGCTAATCAAGTGTTGTCTTTATGTCCGGATACAATGGTTCAAAGCCGCATAAAAAAAATTAGGGAAGATTTTCAAAATGCAGATTTATTGTTAAAGACGGTAAAATATGATATAGCAAACGAAAATTATGTAAATGTAGAAAAGGATTTAAAAAGTGTTTTACAAAAAGGAAACAGAATAGCAAAGCAAGAAGCCTTGAAACTGTTTGGTACTCTGAAAAAGGCAAAAGAAGAATCTGCAAAAAAGAGCTTAATGGAAGCTTTGAAAGCGATAGAAAGCGGGAAATATGAAGAAGCACAAAATTGCATACAGAAAGCAGAAAGCTTTACACAAAGCCAAAAGATTAAGCTGACGGTTGATAAGGCTCGCACTTTATTGGAAAATAATAAAAAGCTTGACAGTCTTTTAAAACAAGCAAATCAGGATATTTTTATAAATCGAAATTATATTGAAGCAGAAAAAATTATAGATTTTCTAAAACAGAAAGGGAATAAAAGGTTAAAGGACGGGGCGGCAGAATTATCTGAAAAAATGGAAACAGAAAAAAAACTGGATAAGCTTATGGGGCGTGCCGTAGATAAACTGAGCCGGAATGAGTTTGATGAAGTAGAAAAATACATTTATATGATGCAGTCAATTAGCAAAAGTGACAGCAGATGTTCTAAATTAAGAATTGAGATGGAGAATAACCCGGTTTGGCATATGGGGAAAGCAGTTTCTTTATTCAAAAGGCTTGAACTGGATGAAGCAGCGGGGCATGTAAAGGAGGCATGGAATAAGTCAGACAGAGCAGTAGTGTTTTTGCAGTGTTTGCTCAAATCATTAAACTATCAGTCAGGGGGGATAGAAAATACTGGAAGTTTTTTAACAAGAGAGAAAGGGTTTAACCTCACAGGAGTATCAGATGATGTTATACAAAATCTTGAAGGTATATCTTCTCAATTAATTGATAATTCTTTAAAGGTAATAAATTATGATGATAGTGATAAAAAAGGCAAAATAAGCGCTTTTATGGCACATCTTTTCGTAATGCTGATATGTATCCTTTTTTCTGTAATTGGATTTTCCAGTACATCATTTCCCAGACAGTTATTCGGATGGTTTTTTCTTATGCTCACTGGTATTGAAGGCATATCTTTTTATTGTAATAAGAAAATCTGCGGATATAGATGGAAGAATAAGGTTTTATTTTGTTATTCAAGGGGGTTTGGTGCAATATTTTTTTTATGGCTTGCTATACATCTGTGTATCACAGGCAAAATAATGTTTTTAGTTTTGGGGATATTTGCGTTTGTTTTATCACTGGGAGAAGTAGTATTATTACTTAATTATATAAGAAAACAACGTTAAAATCCTAGGTATTTTTATAATGAAATAAACTATAATATTCAGTAAATATGTAAGGATATTTTATTTGAGGTTAATCGTAAAAATAAAAAGTGTAAAGCGGGGTAAGGGGAAGAAGTACAAAATTTTCTCTTGCCCGGCTTATTTTTTTGCTTTCAAAAACAAGGACATGAAAACCGTAGGTACTCTGTATGAATACCAGAATAGAATATAGATGGCAAAAATAACATGGGCGCATTTATATTAGGCGCATGACCTAAGCAGGTCGTTAAAAGGCTTATTTTTTTATGCCCGGAAAGGGGGTTACAGCAAAAGGGCATGGCAGCAGTGCATTAAACTGCATGGTGCAGCTTTATAACAGAACATATTTCAGAAAAGGAGAAAAAGATTATGAAGGGCAATTCAGAAAACAGAAGAAACAGCAGCATGGGGCGTGTCAGCACAGTAAGGGCATTTGCAGAAGTGGCTAGGAACTATGCAGAAGCCTGTTTTGGTGCAGGGGTACAGGTTTTTGTTCATGAAACCGTGAAGAATAACGGCGTTGTGCAGACGGGAATCTGCATCAAGGACGGCACGGGAGACATTGCGCCTGTCATTTATCTGGACAGGTATTTTGAGGAATACTGCGCAGGGAAAGCAATGGATGGACTATGCAGGGACATTCTGGATGCGTATGCGGCTGGAAAGCCGTTTGATGGTTTTGATATATCGTCTGTTACGGATTTCCGGCGCGTGCAGGGGAGTATCTGCTTTAAGCTGGTAAATGCGGAAAGGAACCGGGAACTTTTGGCAGGTTCTCCCCACCTTCTGTTTCACGACCTTGCAGTAGTGTTTTATATCATTGCTGGCGGAAGTTTTAAAGAAGGCATCTCCACGATTGCCGTCAAAAAAGACATTCAGGATATGTGGGGCGTGGATGCCCGGACGATTTATGCTGCTGCTTTGCGGAATACAGGGCTGCTGCTAGGCTGCTCCGTCCAGTCCATGGCGGATGTGCTGAGAGAAATGGCGTCGGAAAAACTGGACGGTGGATGCAGCGCGGATGCGTCTTTTCCTATTTCAATGTATGTTGCAAGCAACAGCTATAAGTTCAATGGGGCAGCAGTGCTCCTTTATCCCGGGCTTCTGGAATGGTTTGCGGATAAGGCGGCTGATGATTTCTATATCCTGCCGTCATCCATCCATGAGGTGCTGTTCCTTCCGTGCAGTGCCGGATTTGAGCCGGATGAGGTCAGGAGCATTGTGCATGAGGTGAACCATGCAGAAGTGCTGCCGGAAGATTTTTTGTCAGATAATATTTACCGTTACAGTAAGGCAGAAGGCCGTGTGGAAATCATTTAATCCGCATGGCCTTATTTTTTTGCTCTTTCTGCCATGGCTGTATCAGAGGGATATTACGGGAAAGGAGGTGGTTGTCTCTATGGAATGTAAGATGCAGGGATGTCCTGTAACGCCGGAAATGCCGGGTGTGTGTGCCGGGTGTCTCCTGTACCTTGACACATGCCTGCCCGTTATTCAGGATGGGTGGCTGTCCGGTGCGGAGTGTGATGCGGACTACTGCCAGCACTGTCCGCATTATGAGGAATGTGGAAGATAGAAAATATTATTATTATGGAGGTACATAGAAATGGGAAAGAATCAGGAGAAAATAGAAGCGGCACTTGCACGCATTGACGAGGGGATGGAGAATATCAACACAGATAAGGACTGGATGGAGTTTCTTACTTTCCAGAGTCGGTTTTATAGCTACAGCTTTCGGAATACAATGCTGATATACCGTCAGAAGCCGGGCGCAACATTTGTTAAGGGATTCAAGGCATGGAACCAGCTTGGGAGATATGTGAAAAAGGGTGCAAAAGGAATCGCCATACTTGCTCCATGCATCAAGAAGGTGGAAGTGTTCAAAGAGCCAGAGAACAGGGCAGAGTACCATGAAAAAGAAGGCGAAAAGGAAATGAGGAAAGTAATCACGGGCTTCCGCATTGCCTATGTTTTTGATATTTCAGACACGGACGGTTCTGACGGATGCCTGCCGGTACTGGTGAAAGGTCTGTCCGGTGATGGTGAACATGTAAAAGAAATATACGGTAAACTGAAAGAGTTCATCTCCACGGAGCATGAAGTGCTGGAAGTAGAGGGAACGGCATCCAAGGGCAGCTACAATCTGGAAACGGGGGTTATCTGTGTGCGGTCAGACGTGGGGCATTTGCAGAAGATAAAGACACTC
Source organism: uncultured Eubacterium sp. (assembly GCA_910577225.1). GTDB lineage: Bacteria > Bacillota > Clostridia > Lachnospirales > Lachnospiraceae > Eubacterium_J. The sequence continues at coordinate 94,576 of CAJTMV010000007.1, forward strand.
ATTCATGAATATGCACACAGCATAGATTTTGCCATGCATCCAGAGGAAGATATCAGCCGGAATAAACGGGAACTCATTGCAGAGAGTACAGCTTTCGTTGTGTGTGAGAGGCTTGGACTCGATACCAGCAGTTACAGCATGAGTTATATCAAAAGCTGGCTGAAAGACAAGGAAGAGTTAAAAGCAGTTGCGGGCAGTGTGCAGAAAGTTGCTGCCAGAATCATTGACAGTCTGGCGGAATCCGGGGATTCTGCCTTTTCTTATCTGAAAGAGGAACCGTAAGGAAAAGACTGGGGACGTGCATAAAAGGGCGGGATATGGTTCCTGCCTGTTTTGATTTATACAGGAGGATTATATGGGAGTCAATATTCTTGTTGAAACGGAAACATTGTCAAGGGAGGAATGGCTGCACTGCCGGAAGAGAGGAATAGGCGGAAGTGATGTGTCTGCCATACTGGGTATCAGCAGATGGAAGTCGGCAGTCGGCTTGTGGCTGGAAAAGACAGGGCAGGCAGATGATATCCCGGAAGAAAATGAAGCCGTGCAGTGGGGGAACATCATGGAGCCTGTCATCCGCAAACATTTTTCGGAAGTCATGGGCAGGCCTGTAATGGAGGTCAGAGCCATATTGCAGCATTCGGAATATCCGTTCATGCTTGCGGATATAGATGGACTGACCGTAGATGATGAAGGGAATCCGGCGGTTCTTGAAGTCAAGACAGCCAGTGAGTATAAACGGAGCGAGTGGGAGAATGATATTCCAGTTTATTACCAGACGCAGGTACAGCATTATCTTTGTGTGACAAATGCAGTGAAAGCATATGTTGCCGTCCTTATCGGCGGCAATTCTTTCCGTGTCTATGAAATGGATGCGGATTTGGAAGTACATAAGATGCTCATAGCAGTAGAAAGGGAGTTCTGGTATAAGGTGCAGAACATGGTGCGGCCAGAGATTGACGGTTCGGATGCGTCAAGGGAACTGCTGGACAGGATTTACAAAGGGGACAGCAGTGAGAGGGCTGTTCTGCCGGGTGAAGCCATAGGATACATAGAGGAATATATTTCAGCTTCCGATGATGAAGAAGACGCAAAGGCAAGGAAGCAGGATGCGGCGAATCATATCAAGGATATTATGGGTGATTTCAATTCAGCGGAATGCCTTGGCTATACGGTCACATGGAAGCCCGTCAAATCAGAGCGGGTTGACGCAAAGGCTCTGAAAGCGGAAGAGCCGGAGATTTATGCAAAATACATAAAGACAGTTAACAGCAGAAGGTTTTCAATTAAATAATTTTATTACTAAGGAGGAAAATATTATGGGTACAAGACAGGTTGATTTAAAAGCACTTTTGGAGAGCAGAATGGAGAACATTGAACCGGCAGAAGGTTCCAGAGCATCTATAGAAAGCGCAGAAATGCATATACCAAAGAACCTTATGTATGATGCTGAAAGCACTGTATTTAAGCCGGAAACGAAGCCTGTACTGTCAGAGGCAAAACAGGTGAGCGTTGAGGAAGCAAAGGCATTTGAAAATGAAATGGACAGGTTCATTAAAACAGCCCTTATTTCCGGCAGGGATTACGGAAAAGTGCCGTATGGGGACAAGCCGACGCTGTTCAAGTCCGGCGCAGAGAAGATACAGATATTCTTAGGGCTGATTGCGAGGGCTGAAATCGTAAACCGCATTGAGGATTACAATGCAGGATTCTTTTCATACGAAGCGAAAGTGTTCCTTATTGATTATAATGGCGTAGTCAGGGCAGAGGGGGTTGGAATCTGCAATACAAAAGAAGGGAAATATCTCAAGAGCAGCGGCTATGCAGTCATGAACACCGTCCTCAAGATGGCGAAGAAGCGTGCGCTGGTGGATGCAGTCCTGAATGTTGCAGCCCTGTCAGCAAGATTCACACAGGACATGGAGGACGGCATGAGCCAGGAGCCGGATAAGGCAGCACAGCGGAAGCCAGCAGTGCAGAAGCCAGGAACAGCACAGCGGGAACCTGATGCGGCAAAGGCAGAAAAGCCGGCAGAAGCAAAACAGGAAAGGAAGAAGCCGAAAGGGCGGAGGGCATCAAAAAAGCAGATGGAGAAGCTCGAACTTTTGATGCAGCAGTCCCATTCTTCTGCCAGCGCACTGAATAAATATGTGAAACGGGAATATGGTATTGATGATTACACGATGGCAACATCAGCCATTGCATCCACGCTGATTCAGAAATTCGAGGATGCAGCACGGCAGGCATAAAATATATATGGGGTGTCCGTACCGGGCATCCCTTTATTTCAGGAATGGAGGGAAGCGGATATGTCAGGATTATGCGATTTGGTTGAAATAGTGGAAAATAACATGGAATGCGTGGTTTTGAAGGTAAAGGAAAATGCCGGGATGGCACTTGTCTGTCTCGGATGCTTTGACGGGGATGAAACCATGATGCGGCTTACGAAAGGTGAGATAAATGCTTTTACCGTGTTCAGGAAAGGCAGGGAGCCGTTATCATGGGAATCCGGTGCAGAAGCCGGGATGCTGGAACAGATGCGCGGGAAGCTGATAAGCTGCTGTATTGCAGACGGCTTCGGAATTTACACAGGCGGAGACTTTATGCTGCGGAGGGCAGCGCTGGATATCAAGTCACGGGACAGCCTTCACGGACGGCAGGAGTCATACTGCCTTTCATGGTTCGATGATGGAGGGCTGGTATGTGTGGAACGGAATGAACGGTGTGTATTTTTGGAAGGGCTGGCAGAAGCAGAGGCGTATGTTGGAAAGATAATCTATACAGAACATGAATCAGGCATATTCCATTCAGAAACAGGGTGCTGCTGCAAATGTATTTCAGGAAGGAGAAGATGATTGCCCTGCTGAAAGGCAGTACGGAAAAATGGTGAATGCTGCCACTGGTTTTTCAGGGACAGCAGCAGTGAACTGTTTACTGGGGGCAGGGGCAGCTTTGACAGCCGGGTATTTGTTTAGCAGCCGGAAAAAGTAACCTGAAAGTGGATATGTAATACATGGAAGAGGTGTTTTTTCATTATTAATATATATCAAGATTACTGGTAATGTAACATTGAAAGTTTCCTCCGGAACGGGACAGAAGATTATCTGCCGGGTTTGTTCAGGATGAAACCTTGCAGTTCAGGGACAGTAAATAAGTCTATAAAGTTATTGTGTTTTTTTATGGATGAATGCTGAAAACGTTGATTTTAAAGGCTTTCTGGCTCCTTCACTCTTTACAACATCCCTGCTGCCTCTCCTTCGGTGATGGTTCATTCTGACATCTGATACTTGTCTGTTGCTGGTGTATTTCACACATCGGCAGAATTGTGTAAGGATACCAGCTTCTAGGTAATAAACAATCAGAAGCAAACTGTCTTTTATCCCCTTCGGGGTTATTATAGAGATTAGGATGTTTTATATCCTGTTACTTCCCTCCGGTATAATAAGATTATCAGCAGCCATTCATTCATCCATTTATCCATTTATGCTGTTCCCCCTTCGGGGTGGGTAAGAAACAGGCTTTATGATAATGCACCAAAAGATATACCGCCACTGCATTATCAATACAGTCTTCTGTATAAGACAGCCGGAACACGAATACTCTTATCTGCTATTGTAACTAGGCGGCGGTATAAGTTAATATAAATGGTAAGCACATACTTATACTATCTGATGGATTGTTACCGGCAGATAAAATAACTGAAAGGAGAAAGACTATTGCATACTATAACATTAATGAAAATATTAAACTCTGCTGCATATTATAGCATACTTAACAGCATACCTCATACTTTTATTAAGTATTCATCTGATTCCAAGAAATATGAGATAAGCAACGACCGCCTTCAGATAGATGAAGAAGATAAAAAGAATATGCCTAAAGTATACCTGTACGATTTCATGCCTGACAAGAAAAAAGAGGAAGACAGCAGCAATTCCATTACATATTACATGTGTGAAATACTGGTGAACTGCGGCAGCTTATTCCATTTAGATTTAAACCGTTCTGTCCCTGCTGAGAGTATTTTTATATTTGGATTCAAGAGCGTCATCAGCCTTGTATGCAGGGCAATCCCTCAACTGAATGATAATTTTGACAGGATGGTGCTTTACAAGGGGCAGCAAGTATCAATCTGGACATTATTGGAGAATGAATATAAATCAGCTTATCCGGAAAAGCCGCTGCCTGACAAGCCCTTTATCCTGAAAGGTCTGGCGGAATCAGATAATGAAAGCGTACAGGAAACCATGCATAGACTGTTTGATTACCCACAGGTGTTTGCAAAGGCAGAATTAGAAACATATAAAATTATGGAGTGGTTTAACCATAACTATCCGCCAGAGTTCAAGTTAAAGAGGATAGATTACACATATGATATGCATACCGATTATAAGAGTATATATCTGAAACTTATAGTCATGGGATATGGATTAAGCAGGAAGACAGCAAGTGATAAGGCTTACTATAAAGATAATGAAGTCGTCAGCATCTATATTAAGCAGAAATCCTGCCGTATCAATATATATGATAAATTTGAACAGGTGAGTGAGAAGGACGGCACAGCGGGGGAAGACAGCCCGGTAAACAAACTGCTCCGGTTTGAAGTACAGGTGGAAAAAGTTAAGATAATCAATGAGTTGAGGAAAAGGGGAAAAAACAGTTCAGGTAGAAATTTTATGTTTATATCAAATTTTATAAATAGAGAAACCGAATACCAAATACTTGAATATTATTTTAGGCAGATAATAGGACTGGGGCATTATTACACTTACACGGCAGCAGTTGATATAGTCAATGCCAGCGGATATAAAGAAAGCATGAAAGCGAAGCTGTGTACAGTTTTGGAGCATGTGGCACGACGCCGGGGTGTAAGGAAATTCCTTGAATGTGTCAAAGATGGCAGCATTACGGATTGTGGGTCGGTGCAGACTGCAAAAGGATATTTGAAAAAACTGCATGGCATAGGGGTGAACTCTGTCACTATTTCAAGGGAAGAGCAGGCCAGAATGAAAGCTGTCAAACGTGAAACCGAACTGGAAATACCGCCGGAATTATTCAGATACCCACAGTACCAGTACGGTGTTGACTTTCTTCCTAATCCGTTGTGGAAACTAATATTTGATAAATTGTTATATGAAAGCAGTCAGAAAAATTATGGTGAAAGTAATCATACTGTAGATTTTACTGAACTGGCAAATTTTTAAACTGGGTAATGAAGAAAAGTATGATGGATGATAATTACATATAAATTATTCATGGACGCTGTCTCGGATTTGAGGCAGCGTTTTTTATGTCCATTTGTTAAGGAGGATGAATAAATGAGGGAATGGAGGACAAGAAGCCCGCCAGTGAAAAATGCAAGAATGCACATTATTTTAACAGCTTATAAACTTATATATACAGGGAGGAGTAACATGAGCAGTGTGTATATGTACCGTAACAAATCGAAAGGTACAGAGACGGGCGATGAAGCAGATACAGGCAAGCAGATGCAGATAGTTTTTTTAAATCTGCTTTGTGAACAGAAGATATTAGAAGAAAATGCCTGTTCTGTTATTATGAATAAAATTATGGAAGGAGAAAAGTTTAATGGATGCTGAAAAAGCTGCAATCTATCATTTTACGGACGGGTCAGAAGCCCGTCCGATTGTTGTCAGAAAAGAAATAAATCGGATTATGGATTTTGCATGTAAAGCAGGGTTCCATGAGACAGATGTTTTCTTAGACACATCCTTACGGAAATGCAGACAGGTAAAACGGCAGGAATTTGAGGAAAAAATATCTTCGTATAAAGCACTGTTTTTAAAGGATTTCTACCATCTGCGTAAGAATACAGACATTTGCATGTCTGAACTTGTGCGTTTAAGCAGGGAAGGCATAAAAGTTTTTACTCTTGAAGACGGTGCATTCAAATTTATTGATGCCCCGTTTTCGCAAAATCTGAATGCCGCTGCATATTATTGCGGGCTGGGTATTACAGAGCATTCGTCACAACTGCAATTTGATATCATGGACAGCTTCACAAAGAGGAAAACAGGATGGAGGCTGACAGGCTGGTATGCCGATTTAAAAGGCAATAAGACAGATGGAAACCAGAAAGAACTGGAAAGGCTTGTCAGGGAAATCGGCAGGCATGACATTGTTTTGGTACAGTCCTTTGGACACATCCACTGGAGGACAAGCAGATTCTGTAAAATACGACATCTGCTAAAAAAGGGCATTTACAGTATGCATGAAGAAATTTTTTTACCATATGAAGAGGGAGGAAAACAAGATGAATAAAAGTGGAATGTCAGCATCAAAATGTGTGGCATATGCACGTGTCAGTACCGAGAATGAAGGACAGGCTGAAAGCTGTGCTAACCAGATAGCTTTGTGTCAAGAATATGCAGAACGTCATCCAGAGTACATTCTGGATGGGAAATATGTAGATGACGGGATTTCAGGCGCAACGAATAAAAGACCTCAGTTTACTGCTATGATTGAGAGAATAAAGCAGGGTGATATTCGGTACATTATAGCGAAAAATGAGGACAGGCTGTGCCGTTCAACGGAGGTAGACGGTTATCTGATGAAAGTATGCAGGGAATACGATGTTAAAATTATTTTTCTGGAATCGAACAAGATATTTAATCCGTTTGATGGGCAGGACCTTACTGTGCATGGAATTATGGCTGTCATGGGGCAGCAGTATGTGTTCCATCAGTCACAGGTTGGAAAGATAGCCCATGAACAAAAGTGCAGAGCAAAACGGCTGAATGCTACAGATGTCCGGTATGGCTATTACTGGGATAAGGAACGGAAATGCATGGCAGTAAATGAACATGAAGCAGAAATGGTAAGGAAAATGTTTGAATGGTATGTGTATAACGGCTTAGGTGTGTCTGAAATAGCGAAGAAACTGGCAGAACACGGTGTATTTGGTGCAAGAAGCGGAAAAATGCTTACAGCCAATACCGTGTCTGCAAGGCTGGAAGATGAAGCGTACAAGGGAACCTTCTATATAAATAAGAAAGGCTCCATTTTGAATGTCGGGATGGATGCTAAGAAAAAGCGTTTTGACAGGCCGAAGGAAGAATGGGTTGCTGTAGAGGGGCCTGCAATTGTTTCCGAAGAATTATTTGAACTGGCGCAAAGGCTTAGAGAAGAACGCCGCCATGTTTATGATAAAACCGGGAAAGCGGATACACAGGCGCGTTTCAGGGGAACCCATTTGTTTTCAGGAAAAGTATTTTGTGGGGACTGCAAAACGCAGTTTCATTTCCGGTATGCAGACAGGGCAAAGACAACCGGGGAATATAAAGATTATTTTTCAAAAAGCAGAAAAACGCTGGATGCTGTCTGCCACAATAAAAAATATAACAGAATTTATGAGCAAACATTAATTACATTATGCCGGTATGCTATTAACATATTTTTAAAAGAACATGAAGCATGTATAAATAATTTGAAGGCAGTAATAAGGGACTCCGGTTTGTCTTTATTTGCCGATGATAAACTATTGAAAGACTGCCAGATGCATCTTGAAAAAGTAGAAAGAGAACGTCAGAAGAATTTAGTTGCATGGCGTGATGCACCAGACGAATCCATGAAGCAGGCATATCTTGAAATGTATAAGTCAAATGATGAAGAAAAGAAAGAACTGGAAAAGAAAATCAGTGGACTTATTGAGCGCCGGAAAGATGCCGGTAATGTGGAACGGAAAATTGATGAAATCCATAGGCATATTGAGGATATGAAGCAGATAAATGAAATTGACAGGAGTGTTGTACAAAAGTTTATTGAGAAAATCATCATTGAAAAGAATGGGATAATAACGATTATTCTTAAATTTGGAGCTGCATATTCAGCTATACTGCCTGATAACAGGAAAGAAGAAATAGAAGATGTACTTTGTTTAGATAAAGTTTTTATTCTTTTTTTTGACGCTGATACCATTGCAAGTAAGTTACAAAAATACTGGTGGTGGAGAAGATGTTCCGACAGGGCACGATGGCAGTATCAGCACCGGACATGCAAATTCCAGTACGGATATGTTAAAGCGTATCGAAACAATGGTATTGATGGGCATGGATCTGCCGTTGTCAGCAATTCGTGGACAGATTGCTTCTGGTATTCAGATTCTCATTCATTTGGGACGACTCAGAGACTGCTCCAGAAAAGTATTAAATGTGGATGAAATAGATGGAATCAAAGACGGAGAGATCCGGCTGCATTCGATTTATCGATTTGTGGAAAGTAAACAGTCAGAACAAGATCAGGGGAAGGTAACCGGACGGTGGGAAAAAACAGGAAAATTGCTGGGGACAGGAAAGCTCAGAGAAGCAGGGATTTACGAAAGAAAGAAAAAAGAGGACACGAGCAAAATACAATAAATTATCAGGAGTATCTGTTTTCCTGGAAAGAACGTATACAGATGATTGTGCAATATCTTATCATCAGCGGAGGATTTGCCTATTTGTTTTATCGATCCTGGATAGTTTTTGTAGTATTTTGGACTGGCTATCCAATATATCGCGCCCGTAAGAAACGGCAGCTGATACATAAACGGCAGGATGTATTATGCCGCCAGTTCAAGGACAGCATTCAATGTGCAGCGTCTGCCATGGCAGCAGGATATTCGATAGAAAACGCATTTCGGGAAGCATATGCAGAAATGAAGATGCAATATAGTTCGGATGCGCTGATGACCGAAGAGCTTCGCTATATGAACAGCTGCTTGTCTCTCAATATTCCGTTGGAACAGCTTTTATATGATTTTGCAAAACGAAGCGGGCTCGAAGATGTGCAAAGTTTTTGCGAAGTATTTGTATTTGCAAAACGAAGCGGCGGAGATTTTATTCAGATTATCCACATGACAGCATCCAGAATATCGGAGAAACAGGAGTTAATGGAATCGATACAGACAGAAATTTCCGGAAAACGGATGGAGCAAAAACTGATGAATCTGATGCCATTGTTTATTTTAGTATATGTTGACGTAAGTTTTCAAGGTTATCTGGATGGGATGTATCATAATCCGACAGGGATATTTGTTATGACGATTTGTCTGACTGCTTATCTGGGTGCGTATCTGTTATCCGAAAAAATTATGTCTATACGGATATGACAAAAGAAGTACAGGGGGATGATGTAATATGACAGGTCAGATCGTATGTCTGGCAGTTACGATGGTAAGTCTGCTGAGTCTGCTTTGGTTTTACGCTAAGAATCAGCAAAAGAATAAGAAAGACGCGGCAAAAGTTGTGGCTTTAACAGGATTTTTAGGTTTGATAATCTGCATATCGGAAAGTAAAGACCAAAGACTCATACAGGATGGAAAGCTATTACGGAATGAGGCAGGAGACGGTTCGGAAAGTCAGAAATTACAGCTGAACGCAGATGGCATTTTGAAGAATTATGATTATATGCTGGAAGTAGAAGCGCAAAGGCTGCAGGGAGAAGCGCTCGATCAGTTATTTGCGAATGCTGCAAAAGAGGCAGAAGAGCAATTTATAGGAGAAAATTTATCCCTGGACTGCATCGATCATGCTGTGCTGCTGCCAAAAAATCTGCAAAATGGTCAGATCCGGGCCAGATGGAGATTTGATCCGGAAAATATTATCGATACCGAAGGGGAATTGTGGGTAGAGGAGACATGCGAAGAAGGTATTCTTGTGATGGTATCGTTAACAATGACTTATTTTGAGGAAGTAAGGGAACATTCGTTTGGATGTTTTGTATACCCAAAGAAACTAAGTCAGTCAGAGCGGCTGTTAGCAGATTTGCAGAGTTATTTTGAGGAAGAACAGGAATTAAGTAAAAATCAGCATTTTTTAAGACTTCCGCTTAGAATTGGAAATGTGAGGCTGCACTGGTCGCAGAAAATAGAAAATACGTATCAGTTTATTTTAACGCTTGGAATCGTTGCAGCAGTTGTCGTTTACCTGCAGGAAGGAGTGAAAGAACAAAGAAAAGAACAGGAACGAAAAGAACAGTTGTTAAGACAATATCCGGATATGGTAAGTAAAATGTCCCTGCTGCTTGGAGCAGGAATGACTTTAAGCGGAGCGTGGGAAAGGATTGTTTTAAATTATCAGCACAGGCTGGAACATCATCAGTCACAGTCTGAAGAGGTTTATGAACAGATGCTGCTGGCATATCGGGAAATGCAGGACGGCGTTGGCGAACTGAGAGTGTATGAGCAGTTTGGTGAGCGCTGCGGAACGCCGCAATATCGAAAACTGTCCATGCTGATCATACAAAATTTAAGAAAAGGGTCAGCGGGATTGAGACAGAGTCTGGAAAAAGAGGTAGCAGATGCATTTTCACTTCGTAAAAATCTTGCGAAAAGAGCAGGAGAAGAGGCGGGTACGAAAATTTTATTACCGATGATGTTCATGTTATGTATTGTAATGGTCATTATTTTGGTACCCGCATTTTTAACGTTTCAAATGTAAACGGATACAATCGCATTTACTCAAAAATTATACGGATAAAAAGAAAGGAAGGTAATTATATGAATCATTTTATACAATTTTTAGAGGAAGAAGATGGAATTGGAGTCGTAGAACTGATATTGATACTGGTTGTACTGATTGGTCTGGTTCTGATTTTTAAAGACAGCCTGCGTAAATTGGTGAAAGAGATTTTTGATACGATTACAAAAGGTGCGACAGATGTATCTACGACGGACTAAAACGACATGAAGAGCAGGAAAACAGGCAGCATTACGATATATATGAGCCTGCTGCTGATGGTCGTAGCATCTTTACTGTTTACACTTCTGGAAGTATCCAGGTACCTGGCGCTTGAGATGACTGCAGTTATTAACAGTCAGAGCGTGACAGAATCTATGTTTGCAGAATATCATATTCCTGCATATCAGAATTATCATTTGTTTTTGATGGATAGCAGCTATGGCAGCGGACAACTGTTATTGTCAAAGGTAAATCAAAAAATGCAGGAATTAGGACAGGAAAATTTGAATCCTGCTGTGATTGGATTGGGCAGATATCATAATTTTTTGCAGATGGATGTGACAGACAGTAGCGTTGTACAGTATGAGCTGGCAACAGATCAGCATGCCGAACCTCTGCTGCGGCAGATTTCAAAATTGATGAAAAAAGAAATAGCGGCTGATCTTGCAGAAGCAGCGTACCAAAAGATAACGAATGTACAGGAAACAGGCGAGCAGGGGAAGAAAGCAGATCGATATCTGGACGGAGCGATCGATACGATTGGACAGGCCAAAGAAGAAAAGGAAAGAGAAAATCAGCAGCAGTTTCAAATGAGATCTTTCCGTACAGGTACCGATGAATCTGCTGGAAGTGAAGAGGATATTGAAAATCCAATGGATCCGATCAAACAGGCAAAAAATTCTCCTTTGCTGGCGCAGATACTCTCAAAAGATACCAAAATTTCAGCAAAAGCTATTTCAAAACAGGATGCTGTTGAGAAACGTGAGTTAAATGTAGGGAATTTTCAGGGAGAATCAGTTTCTGTAGTATCGGATAAGATTATGATTCTGCAGTATCTAAAAAAATATATGTCAAATTACAAACAACAGAGAAATATCCCTCATGCATTAAATTATGAGCAGGAATATCTGTTGTTTGGCAAATCATCAGATGAAGAAAATCTGAAAAAAATGGCATCCCGACTGCTGCTTGTACGTGAAGGCATCAATTTTGCATATTTAATGACGGACCATGCAAAATGCGAAGAAGCCTTTGCCGCTGCTACAGCAATCGCGGCAGCGGCAGGCATTCCGGCAGCCGTAAAAGCAATACAAATGGGTATTCTTGCTTCGTGGGCATATGCGGAGAGTATTGCAGAAATGAGAACATTGTTTGAAGGCGGAATGGCTGCATCTGTAAAAACATCAGAAAACTGGACAGTCAGCCTTGCAGAAGCAGCGCTGGTTCCATTTCAGACTTCTGTAAAATCAAAAGAAGTACAAAAAGGATTGGATTATGAAGATTATTTACAGGCGTTTTTGGCAATAGAAAGTCTTAAAAAGATAGGAGAACGTCTGGCAAATTTACTGGAAAAAAATTTTCGATTGTATACCGGATATGATCAGATAAAGATGGATCATATGATCACAGCAATGGAAACAAGTCACCGGTATCAGGCGCGGCAGGTATTTCTGACATTTGTAACGATTGCCCGTTTATCTAAAAAGGGCTATCAATATGAAACATTGTATCGATTTTCATATACGCCAGAGAAAGATTCTGAATAATAGTGTGTATGTAAATGAATAAAGGCAGAAAGGTTTATGAAAAGAAGAAAAGTAAGAGTTCACAAACAGAAAAAACAATAAACAGATATTAGAAAGGCAGGTGTATCAGGGTGTCCCTCAGTTGTAAGAATGACAGGAAGATTCGTAAAGACAAAATAAAATCTCTCTCAGACAGGATAAACAGTTATGTGCTTATAATACAGTCACTGCAAATAAACAGGGGGACAGCCCGATACACCTGCATAAAAACGGTGCTTACAATAGAAGCAGCTGTCGTACTGCCGTTTTTCGTTTGTTTTCTTGTATTCATTCTATATTTTTTCCGTATTTTACAGGTGCAGGCAGGGGTATCGCAGGCGCTGCAATATACAGGCAGACAGATAGCGGCAGAATACAATGTACAGACTGCAGAAATAAAAGAAGACGATAGAGAAGAAAAAGATCATGGATCACTGGTGACCGATAAAGATAAAAAACATGGGAAAACAGATCTGGCTGCGTTATTAAGAGCAAGATTGTTATTTGAAAAGCAGCTCAACAAGCTGAATTGCCCGGTAAATTATATTACCAATGGTACAGCAGGAATCAGTTTTTTACAGTCTGATTTTTCTCAAAATTATGTAGAATTAAAAGTAGTCTATCTTATGAAGCTGCCAGTGGCATTATTGGGAACTATTCGGTATCGTATTGTTCAGGAAGCAAAGTGTAGAAAATGGACAGGTTATGAACCTGGACAAGATACACATGAGGATGATTCCTGGCTTTATTATACGGAACATGGTAAGGTATATCATGCCAGCAGGTCTTGTACATATCTGGATCTATCTATTCGTGGAGTGACTTCGAAACAGGTGACCGGCATCAGAAATGAAAACGGCGGAAAATATCATAAATGCGAGCGGTGTGGAGACAAAATATCTGATCCTTCCATGGTATATATTACAGATTACGGAGAGCGTTATCACAGCAGCCTCACCTGCAGTGGCTTGAAACGAAGTATTTATATGATTCGAAGGACAAAAGCTACAGCAAAGAAAATGTGCAGTAAATGCGGAATCTGATATAAGCTGACAGGTTAAAGAAACTAATTTACGTAAAGCATCTGGTTTACATAAACAATATGTTGCGGGTAGAAGATAAGGCAAGAGTCAGAAAGGGGGAACATATGATTGGATATGTATCGGTATTGGCAGTTCTGGGCATTTGCAGTTATGAGGATATAAAAAACAGAAGTGTACATACAGGGTTACTGCTGCTATTTACCATAGAGGGAATATTACTTTGGGTATTTGCAGAGAAGCATCCTGTTGTTGAGATTGTGCAGGCAATACTGCCAGGATTGTCGGTATTATTAGCTGCTTTTATTACAAAAGGAAGTATTGGAGAAGGAGATGGAGTAATCCTTTTAATCATAGGACTTTTGCTGGGAGGAGCCTGTGCATTAAGAATTTTTATGTATGCATTATTTTTTTGTGCCTGTTATGCAATATTTTTATTAATTATCAGGAAAAAGAACAGAAAATATGAAATTGCTTTTGTGCCGTTTATGCTTTTGGCTTATATCGGAGAAGTAGCACTACAAAATTTATAAGACTGCATATGGGCAAATACATAGAATTCATCAAGGTGAAAGAGATAAACAGCAGAGAAAACTGATAGGAATGGATGTAGATGAATAAATATAATTGTGTCACGGTAAAAGAAACAATGGAGTTGCAAACTGATAGAGATGAATATACAGGATTGCATCACAGTGAAAGAGATAAATAGTAAAACAAACTGATAGGAATGAATGCAGATGAATATGCAGAATGGGATCACAGTGAAAGAGATAAATAATAAAGCAAACTGATAGGGATGAATATACAGGATTGCATCACAGTGAAAGAGATAAATAGTAAAGCAAACTGATAGGAATGAATAAATATAATTGTATCACGGTAAAAGAAACAAATAGAATTGCAAACTGATAGGGATGAATGTAGATGAGTAAACATAATTGTTTCAAAGTAAGAGAGATTGGAAAGATGAAAGCGAGTCTGACAGTTGAGGCATCTGTTTTGATTCCATTTACTTTATTTATAATTGTTGGAGGAATCAATCTGGGTTATGATTTATTTCGACAGGCGAGAAGTGCTTCAGAGATACATCAGGAATTAGACGAATTGAATCCGGTCGGGATAGTGCGAAAAAATACAATGATCCAGGAATTTGGAAAATAACGAGAGGAGGATATACATTGCTGAAAGCAGAATATACCCGTAAAATTAATAACAGTATCCTCATAATTACACCAGAAAAGGATTTTGATACTGAAAAAGAGAGTATATCAATGTTTCAATACAATGAGATACCGTATTTTTTGAAGATGGGGACGCAGAGAAAAAATATAGAACTGCAGTTTTGCTATGATATAACGAGTCAGCGATCTTTAAATCAGCTGCTGGAATTTAAGTCTTTGGATTATACAATTTTACAGATGATCTTAGATTCTTTTGATCAGGCGTGCATGCAGATGGAAGATTTTATGCTTACAGAAAATGATATTATGATGAAACCGGAATATATTTTTGTAGATCATAATATGGAGCATGTTAGTTATTGCTATTTGCCTGGATTTCAGTCAGATATTTGTGAACAGTTTAAAGATTTTATGGAATATCTGCTGCAGCATCTGAATCATAAAGATGAGCAGGCGATGCAGCTTGCCTATGGCGTTTATCAAAAGGTAACAGAGGAGAAGACTGCACTGCACAAAGTGCTTAGAGAACCGGACTTAATCAAAGAATATTGTGTCAGATCGGCAGTTAACAGCAAGTCGCTATTTGAAAAAACAGATGATGAAGACAAAATTTCTATAATGAATGGTATTGAAACAGATGAACAGCGTTCAGATAGTTGTGAAACAGATAAAATCGAATCGTATTCTGGTACGCGGCAGATACGAATCGATAGACAGTATTCCGGTATGCAGGATACACAACAAACGCAGCAAAATGCAGATGTAAATAATGTCAAGAATTTGTATTTAAAGAGAGAAGTAAGCAATGGAAAGAATTTATACATGGAGCAGGAAGTAAACAGTGAAGAAAAAATCCGAATGCAGAGAGGTATAGGCAGCGAAGAAAAAATCCAGGTGCAGAGAGAAAAAGGTAACAGAGAAAAAATTCAAAGGCAGAGAGAAACAGGTAACGGACAAAATAATTTGATGAAGGAAGAATCAGGTGATGGGGAATATATTATGTATGTAAAAGAAAATAATCAACAATATACATGTATGGATGAAACCGGAAAACAGGATCGATATAAAAATGTAAATGATATTGAAAATTATAGACGAGATATGAACAGCAGGGTAAAAAATAAAAGTATCCAATATAAGGGAATGCAGGAAGTGGATACAATTAGGGAATATAATCAGATGCAGGAAATGAAAAGAAGCAGGGAACATGAGCAGATGCAGGAAATAGAAAGGAACAGAAAATATGGGCAGATGCAGGAAATGAAAAGAAACGGAGAACATGAACAAAGACAGGTAATGGGAAGAAGCAGGGAATATGAACAAAGACAGGCAGAAGATAAAAATAAAGAATATGAGCAGATGCAGGCAGCTGGGATAAATATGCCATACAGGGGAATGCAGGAAACGGAGATAAATATGCCATACAGGAGAGTGCAGGAAACGGGGATAACTACACCATACAGAAGAATGCAGGAAGAGGAAATAGATACCCAGGATGCGGATATGTGGGGAGAAGCAGATACCAGTATTGTAACAGGCAGCCGAAAATCTCAGAAACTGAAAAAGTGTATTGAGAAAGAAGGTTCTGTTTCAAAGACAGAAAACAGACAAGGCGGCAGAAAACTTAAAAACAGATTGAAAAAAGCTGAAAAGCTGCAAGATCTGCGACAACAGGAAACAGAGTTTGGAATACATTCAGAAGATATACAGAAAAAGGAAACACTGCGCAGACAGGCAGCCGAAAAGTTAAAGAGTATGCTTATGAAAAAAATATATACAGACAGAATTAAAAATGAGAATGAAAATACAGTATTTGAAGCTGATGAGGAAGAACTGATGCAAAACAATCCGACCGTTTGTCTGATACAGGAAACGGATGAGATTTATAATCGATTTGTCTATCAGGGAGCAGATCGATCCAGAGATTTTAATTGCAGTCATGGGAAACTATTAATTGGAAGCGCTGCGGAAGAAAGCGATATTTGTATACCGTTTCCCATGATAAGCAGAGTGCATGCGGTAATACAGACAGATGAACAGGGAACTTTTTTAGAGGATATGAACTCTACAAACGGTACACATGTGAATGGAGAGCTGCTGCAGTATCATGAAAGAAGAATGTTAAAAAAGGGAGATATTATCAGTCTTGCTGGAGAATGTTATAGTTTTCATTGACAGCACTGTCTGAACGTGTTATGTTTTTCTCATCTAAATAGGATGGGATTGTATGATAAATGGAGATACAGGAAAAACGGCCGACGGTAAATATAATATTAGTCGTAATAAATGTGGCAGTCTGGTGTATTATGGAGCTGCTTGGGGATACTTTGGATGGGGTTTATATTGCAGATTATGGAGGAATGTATCCGGAATTTGTAATGAATGGCGAGTGGTATCGTTTATTTACAGCAATGTTTTTACATTTTGGCGCGGAACATCTGGCAAATAATATGATTTTATTAGCGGCGGCTGGGGGAAGATTAGAAGCCGCAGTAGGGCATTTTCGTTATTTACTGATTTATATTGGCGCTGGTCTTTTAGGAAATATAGTGTCATATTATGAGATGATCTATACAAAAAATTATGCAGTATGTGCCGGCGCTTCTGGGGCAGTGTTTGGAATGATTGGCGCTCTGGTATGGGCAGCTATACGTGGAAAAGGAAAAATAGAGGGACTTACGACAAAAGGGCTGCTGTTCATGATTGCTTTATGTATGTATTATGGGATTACAACTGCGGGAGTGGATAACTGGGCACATGCAGGGGGTGTTGCAGGCGGATTTCTTTTGTGCATGCTTTTATACAGAAAGTAACAGAATACTTGAAATTATTTGAAAAAGTATATATACTATTTAAAATGAGAGAGAAAATTTTGAATTGTGAGAAATATCAGATCGAAACAAGAATTATTTAAGAAAATGTCAGGAATGTTTTTTTCGTTTATAGATGGGTATATTATTAACACGATGAATATTTTGAACATACAAATGAGAGGTAGTATATGAAAGTAAATATTTATTATGGCGGCAGAGGAGTATTGGATGATCCGTCATTATATGTAATTAATAAGATGCAGCAGGTACTGGAAGAATTACGCGTAACCGTGGAACGATATAATATATATGAACAGAAGAACAGTATTGCTACTTTGCCGCAGACAATTAAGGAAGCGGATGGCATTATTCTTGCGACAACAGTGGAATGGCTTGGGATTGGCGGTTATATGCAGCAGTTCCTGGATTCCTGCTGGTTATACGGAGATAAAGAAAAAATCAGTCAGACGTATATGCAGCCGGTAGTAATGTCAACGGCTTATGGTGAGCGGGAAGGTGAACTTACGCTTGCAAATGCATGGGAAATGCTCGGCGGATTGCCATGTGCCGGTTTATGCGGATATGTGGCTGACTTGCTGACATTTGAAATGAATCAGGATTATTCGGTTATTATAGAAAAAAAGGCAGAAAATCTGTATCGAACGATTTCACAAAAAATGAAAAGTCTGCCAAATAGCAATCAGGCGGTGACAAAAACAGTACTTCGGACACAGGATCTTGGCCTCACCCCACAGGAAAGCGAGCAATTATCGAAATATGTATCGGATGATACATATGTAAAAAAACAAAAAGAAGACATTGAAGAACTGGCAAATAAATTCAAGGGATTACTGGATAAGGATAAACTGGATGAAGACGAACCTGCAGTGCCGTATATAGAAGATTTGGAGACACATTTCAGACCACAGGCTGATTTCAAGGCAAAATATTTATTTATTATCGATGGAAAGAGAAAACCATTAACGATTGAAGTCAATCAGGATGAACTAAAATGCAGTTATGGGAAACAGGATGGTGTGGATGTTTACGCAAAAATGACAACAGATGTATTGGAGCGCATTATAGCTGGAAAAATGACGTTTCAGCGTGCATTTATGACAGGCGAATTAACTGCAAAAGGAAATTTTAAGACGTTGCGGATGCTGGATGATATTTTTAATTTTGGATAGCAGCTTATAATCATGTCTATCCTGCTGTCAGAAAATCTTTCTGGCAGCAGGATAAATACGTTACAGTTGGCTGAAAGCATGCAGGGATCAGTTTTACAATACAGGAAGGGTGATTGTAAATGTGCAACCTTCACCCGGATGATTATTCAGAATAAGAGTACCCTGATGAGATTTAATAATTTGCCTGGCGATAGCGAGTCCAAGTCCGGTACCATGTTCTTTTGAAGTCGTAAACAGTTCAAATACTTTATCTTCCAGCGCTAAAGGAATACCGCCGCCGCAGTCTGTAATGATGAGTTGTATTCCCGTGTTTTCAGTTTTTGTTGTAATTGTAATGTATTTAGATTCGGCTTCTGCCGAATTTTTAAGCAGGTTTAAAATCGCTTGTTTTAATTTGATATGATCAGCATTAATAAATGGAAGATGCTGGTCCAGCTGTAAATTCCATTGCAGGTCAGAATAAGTGTCTTTCATTAATCGACAAATATCTTCTAAAAGAGAATTTACATCTAAAAATTCTTTTTGAAGCTGTTCCGTGCTGCCTGACTGTGATATTTCCAGAACCATGTTTTTCAAATAAGTAATTTCATGTTTAATGTTATTCCAGTATGGTTCTGTATCCAATTGCGGACATTTTGTGTTTAATAGCTGTGCAGAGCTGTTGATTAAAGTAACGGTATTTTTGATTTCATGAAAAATATGTTGATAATCCAATGAATTCATTTTGATGCCCCCCTATACGAAATATATTTTGTTAATTCTAGCATTTTTCACTTTTTATTACAATGATAAATTGGATGATGCAAAGTAAAAAAATAAAAAAGGAGAGAAAAAATGAGAGATGAAAATTGTATTTTTTGTAAAATTATCGCTGGAGAGATTCCTTCCAGAACGATTTATGAAGATGAAGATTTCAAGGTAATTCTGGATGCAAATCCTGCGTCAAAAGGACATGCGTTAATATTGCCGAAAGAGCACTGTGCAAATATTTATGAGATCAGCGAAGAACTGCTGTCAAAGGCTGTAAAGCTGGCAAAGAAACTGGCCGCGCATATGACGAAGCTGTTAAACTGTGACGGATTCAATTTGCTGCAGAATAATGGAGAGGTGGCAGGACAGACGGTTTTTCATTTTCATATGCATCTGATTCCAAGGTATGTGGGTATGAAAAACAAAGATTTACTGAACTGGACGCATGAAGAGTTTACGGACAGTGAACAGGATGAAATCTGTGAGAAATTAAAGATGAACTCCTAATGTTTTGGAGAACAGAGATAGATTAAAAAAGATATTTCTAAAAGCTATGCGCAAAAAATGCAGGAGCGTATGTATGAACCTTACACGCTCCTGTCAAACCTGTTATTTCGCAGTTTCTTCAATCAGAGAAACGATTTTTTCTACGGAGTTCAACATGTTGCTTTTCTTCATTGCGTCTACATAGCGATCTCTATTTTTATATGTTTCATGAATAATATTCAGAAATTTATCTGGCGTTATGACTTCTTCTTCAATCACAACGCTGAATCCCTGCTTTTCAAAGGATTGTGCATTTAAAATCTGATCGCCGCGGCTTGCGTTCGCAGAAAGCGGAATCAGAATATTCGGTTTGTGCAATGCAAGCAGCTCACAGATGGAATTTGCCCCGGCGCGGGATATTACCAGATCTGCGAGTGCAAATATATCGTTTAAGTCTGATCCAATATATTCGAACTGTTTATAGCCTTCAGTACGATTTAGCGATTCTTCAATATTGCCTTTGCCACACATATGTATCACCTGGTATGTTTTTAGCAATTCTGGCAGCAGTCCGCGAATCGTATCATTGATAAATTTTGATCCACTGCTTCCTCCAACGACAAAAAGAACCGGTTTGGTATTCGTAAAGCGGCATTGTTTACAAGCATTTTCTTTATTTCCTGAAAGTAACTCCCGACGTATTGGAGAACCGGTAAGCACCGCTTTTTCTTCGGGCAGATATTTTAATGTTTCCGGAAAATTGCAGCATACTTTGGCAGCGTTTGGAATCGCCAGTTTATTTGCCAGTCCCGGAGTCATATCTGATTCATGGATAATGGACGGTATATGGCAGAATCTTGCGGCAAATACCACCGGAACGGATACAAATCCGCCTTTGGAGAATACAATATCTGGTTTTAATTTACGCATCAGGCGAATGGACTGACCAAGGCCTTTGATTACTTTCAGCGGATCTGAAAAGTTCTTAAAATCAAAGTAACGGCGTAATTTACCAGAAGATATGGCATAGTAAGGAATTTTCTGTTCTTTAAGAAGCTGCTTTTCTATTCCATTGTAAGATCCAATATAGGCAATATCAAATCCGGCTTCACGCAGACGTGGAAGCAGGGCAATATTAGGCGTTACGTGTCCGGCTGTGCCTCCGCCGGTTAAAATAATCTTTTTCATTTGCTTTTCCTCCAAAATATATCTTTATTATTAACCCAAATATGTGAAATGTCAAATCTTTATTTTTTAAGTATATGAAAAATCGTAATAAAAAGACTTGTAAATACAAAAGAAAGGAATAGAATATAGATAAAGGCTGTAGTTAGTAAGAGAATGTACGATAATAACATATATTTATACAAATAATAAGGAGAAGTGAATGGATGCAAGGTTATTTCGATATTTGTTTGAAAATACGCCAAATGCAGTTATAATGTCAGGATGTATATGGGATAAGGGTTTGCAGGAACAGCTGAGATTTGTATATACCTGTGAGATGAATCACAATCCGGTAGAACAATGCCATTCCAATGGGGACGGATCAATGCTTTATAATGGCAGTCCGATTCATATGTTTATTATGGGGAGTTTCTCACTTGAAGATGTAAAAAGACTGATTTATACAGTGCGTCATGATATCGTAGATATGGTCATTACCCCTTATGTGGCTCCGGTTCAGCGTTTTTATCTAATACAGTCTGTTTTGGCGTATAGGATTGAGGATCCGGATATTATTGAGTTTATTCGCTCGCCGTACTTATATTTGAAAAAAGCAAATGTAAAACAGTTTTATTTCATATATGGGAATGGAAAAGGATTTCAGAAAACTGAAATGGAAATGTATCCTGGTATTTATTTCGAATTTCAGGATGCCGAAATTTTAGATATCATTGAGGAAATGGAAGGATATCGGATTCCTGTGATGAAAGCAGGACATATTATAAATAATCGAATGTTGTTTCAATTTGGATACTTTGGAACAGATTTGTACAGAATCAGACATTTTTTGTTTCATTATGCAAAAAGTATGAGAATTGAAAAATTTGACAACAGACAAATTAAAAAGATGATGCTGGCATATCGCAAAGCATTCAGCGATTGCGGAATGGAAACGCTTACAATGTTCTGCAGTCCGACAGAAATTATAGCAACCCAGACAGATTGCGTACTCAATACGATTGTCATCGATAAAGAGGATTTTTGTCATGCCGATATTGAACAGGATAATGGCAGGTGTACAGTAAAGTGTATGCTCTATAACGATTATGATGTATGTCACTGCCATCGGACAGAACATGCGGAATTGCGCGTAGGTATTTTGCTGTTGGGCAATATTCATCTGAGTAAACATATACAGGAACTGAGAAATCATTACCAAATGGTAAGTCCGCAAATCAGGGCGATTACGCTGCCGAATTGTGGAAATATGTTTAACTGGGACTTTAGTCTGACAGATATGAATGTAAAGAAAAATGCAATTTTCTGGATTTGCCCGTTGCGATCTCAAATGCAGAGTCAGGTATTCACAGAGATCAAAGCGAAAAATGCAAGGTATCGAATTATTGTTTTAAATGAGGAATATGGCTGCTGTTTTAATGGATTTTTGACGGAAAAAGCAGAGTAACCATTTTTATAACAGTTTAATGCAGAAAAAGACAGATGAAACAAGCTCTTTTACATACAGCCTTCGACAGTATCCGCAATGCTTCTCTACTATATTAGTTTATGTAAGTTCAGAAAATATAGCAGAAAGGATGATGGAGTTATGTTAGATCAGATTCTGACGCTAACAATGTCAAACATACAACTGATAACAGCTATACTGATTTTTTTAGCGGTAGTATTACAACTCCTGCATATCGGTCAGACGCGCCGGATTAATAAAAAGCTAAGTCGTGCCGGACACTGGCTGCAACGATACCTGAACGCAGTATTTCATGAAGATGCTTATGAGGAAACGGAAAATGAAGAAACAGGTAATGAAGAAACGGATACTGGAACGGACACGAAAGATATGAGAGAAGAACCGCAATTGTCGGTTGTACAGCCGGTAAAAAGTCGACAGGAAGAAAATATGCGCTCGACACTTGCGAATAAAAAACAAAAAAAAGATGAAGAATTGTTAGACACTGTACTGCAGGAGATTTTTGATTAAACGTGGCAGATTTGTCTGTCTGAATCATCGATCTGATGCGATTAATTGTTAAAAATTGCCAGAATAGCTTGCAGATTATCCGTTATTTTGTTAGAATAGATAATAGTTATGATGCAAAAGCAGTTCGAGAAAACTGTGTAAAAAATACAATAAGGAGAGTTAAATATGAGCAAAATTACATTTGATTACTCAAAAGCAGCTGGATTTATCAGCGAAGAGGAAGTCGGTTATATGACAAAACTGGCAAATGATGCCAAAGAACTTCTTGTATCCAAAACTGGTGCGGGAAATGACTTTCTTGGGTGGATCGATCTGCCTGTGGATTATGATAAGGAAGAGTTTGACCGGATTAAAAAAGCGGCTGAGAAAATTCAGTCAGATTCTGAGGTGCTTGTAGTAATCGGAATCGGCGGTTCTTATCTGGGGGCGAGAGCCGCTATTGAATTTTTAAGACACGGATTTTACAACAATATACCAAAGGAAATGCGCAAAGCTCCGGAAATTTACTATGTAGGAAATAGTATCAGCGGCGCTTATGTGCAGGGGCTGATCGATGTAATTGGTGATCGTGATTTTTCTGTTAACGTAATATCAAAATCAGGTACCACAACAGAACCGGCAATTGCTTTCCGGATTTTCAAAGGAATGCTGGAAGAAAAATACGGGAAGGAAGAAGCGGCTAAACGTATTTATGCAACGACAGATAAAGCAAAGGGAGCGCTTAAGAGTTTGTCTGACGAAGAAGGGTATGAAACATTTGTTGTTCCAGACGATGTCGGCGGACGATTCTCGGTACTGACAGCAGTGGGACTGCTTCCAATCGCAGTAAGCGGAGCAGACATCACGAAGTTAATGGAAGGCGCGGCAGAAGGAAGAAAACTTGCGCTTGAAAGCAATTTCGAGGATAATGCGGCTTTACAGTATGCAGCAGTACGTAATATTTTACACAGAAAAGGAAAATCAGTCGAAGTTCTGGCGAATTATGAGCCAAGTCTGCATTATGTATCAGAATGGTGGAAACAGCTGTATGGCGAGTCAGAAGGAAAGGATCAGAAAGGAATTTTCCCAGCTTCTGTGGATCTTACAACAGATCTCCATTCTATGGGGCAGTTTATTCAGGATGGATCCAGAATTATGTATGAGACGGTATTAAATGTGGAAGAGCCTCGCTGCCGGGTTGAGATAAAAGAAGAGCCGGTCGATCTTGACGGACTGAATTATCTGGCAGGAAAAGATATGGATTTTGTTAATAAAAATGCAATGAATGGAACAATTCTGGCACACACCGATGGTAATGTACCAAATCTTATGGTTCGGATTCCGGAACAGAATGAGTTTTATCTGGGTGAGTTAATGTACTTTTTCGAGTTCGCATGCGGTGTCAGCGGTTATCTGCTTGGCGTAAATCCATTCAATCAGCCGGGTGTGGAAAGTTATAAGAAAAATATGTTTGCATTGTTAGGCAAACCGGGATATGAATCTGAGAAAGAAGCATTATTAAAGAGATTATAATTGAGATATTAAAAACTTTACAGAATAATTATCAAACCGGAAAGGGGTTGGCAGAAAACTGTCAATCCCTTTTTGTATGCATATTTGTGCGTATTCGACAGGGTATGTGAAACATAAGTGAAAAATATGGAATAAAAAAATTATAAAAAAAATTTGACAAAGTGATTACAAAGTGATAAAATGCAATCGTAACAAAGTTGTAACAAATGTAATAAAAAATGAATAAAATAGAACAAAAATGTAATTAACAAATTAAATTTTATTCATGGAAAAAACGGAGGTTTATTACTATGCGAGGAAATAAGAAACTGGCGCAAGGAATTGCGGTTGCAGGTGCAACAGGAGTACTTGTGTGTACAGTGACCTTTTCCCAACCACAGATAATGCAGACCGAAGAAACGATAAAGATTACTGAAAATGGTACGGCAGGCATTATGACAACATGGAGTCAGAAGGAAGAGCCAGAAGCGACGATTGAAAAACTGGATATCGATACGGTATCGTCAGCACTACCATTTTCCAGTCTGAACACAGATACACGCACAGATGATTCTGAAATGCCCATAGATGCGAGCATATCTGCTCCATACCAAAAAAGTACATCGGTATTTGAAAAGACAAAAGAAATTAAAACAAAAGAAGTAAATGAAAAAGATTTGAAAAAAGCAAAAGATCAGACAAAGGCGGATTCAGCAAAAAAATGGAAAAATAAGCTGATGGCGCGCGTGGATGATTGTTTAAATATACGGGAGGCTGCCAGCGAAGATTCTGCAGTATTAGGAAAACTTCGCAAAGGCGACGCTGCAAAGGTTGTAAAGAAAGGTAAGACATGGACGAAAATAAAGTCTGGTTCCGTAGCCGGATATGTAAAAAATGAATATTGCGTATATGGAGCAAAAGCATATAAGCTGGCAAAAAAAATCTGCAAGACATATGCGACAGTACAGGCAGATGGTCTTCGTATCCGACAGAAAGCAAATGAAAATTCGGTGGCATTAGAAGCCGCGTTTAAAGGTGATAAACTGCTTGTAAATAAAAAAGCGAAACAAAAAGACGGCTGGGTCGTTGTCAAATTAAACGATCTGAAAGGATATGTTTCGGAAGATTATGTAAAAGTAGGACTTGGCGTCGGCGAAGCAATTTCTATTGAAGAAGAGCAGGCAATGATTGCAGCACAGAAAAAAGCCGAGCAGGCTTCTCTTCGAAGCGTGTCTTCTTCTGCAGGCAGTACGGCAGCTGCAAGCTCTGCAGCTGTATCTTCTGGAGATTTGACATTACTCTCAGCTATTATTTTCTGTGAGGCAGGCGGAGAGAGTTATGCCGGGCAGGTAGCAGTTGGAGCAGTTGTGTTAAATCGTGTGAAAAGCTCATCTTTTCCAAACAGCATATCAGGCGTCGTTTACCAGAGCGGACAGTTTTCGCCGGTAGCAAATGGAGCACTGGCAAGAGCATTAGCGAATGGAAATTATCGACACTGTACTTCTGCGGCACAGGCTGCGCTTGCAGGTAGTGACAATACCGGAGGGGCAAAATTTTTCCATCGTGTCAACGGAGCTGCAGGTCTTGTAATTGGAAATCATGTTTTTTATTAGAAAAAAAGGGCAAAAAAGGCCGCTGTACAGGAGTACAGTGGTCTTTTTTTGTTAATAATCCAATGTTTCGGCGTTTTCATGGTTGTAAATCGAGTTTAATTATAGTATGATAAAGAAAATTTATAGAACATCCATTGTTAACGGGATGTGTAATTGTATAGCTATTCCTGTATATGGACAGCTATACAAACGTAAAGGAGGAATGCGTATGGAAGCATTGATCACAGCTGTTGTCCTGGTGATCGTTGTTCTTTTGGTAGCGGTATCCTGTATTAAGATCGTACCGCAGGCTCATGCAGCAGTTATCGAAAGACTTGGCGGTTATCTTGCGACATGGGGCGTTGGGATTCATTTTAAAGCGCCGTTTATTGACAGAGTTGCAAAGAGAGTATTGCTGAAAGAACAGGTTGTTGACTTTCCGCCTCAGCCTGTAATCACAAAGGATAACGTTACAATGCAGATCGATACAGTTGTATATTTTCAAATTACAGATCCAAAACTCTTTGCATACGGAGTGGAAAATCCAATAATGGCAATCGAAAATCTTACAGCTACAACGCTGCGTAATATTATCGGTGATCTGGAACTGGATGAAACACTGACATCCAGAGAAACCATCAATACAAAAATGCGCGCTTCCCTGGATGTCGCTACAGATCCATGGGGAATCAAGGTGAATCGTGTGGAGCTGAAAAATATTATTCCGCCGCAGGCGATACAGGATGCGATGGAAAAGCAGATGAAAGCAGAACGCGAAAGACGAGAGGCGATCTTAAAAGCAGAGGGAGAGAAAAAATCTACGATACTTGTAGCAGAGGGTAAGAAGGAATCTGCAATTCTGGATGCAGAGGCAGAAAAGCAGGCTGCCATTCTTATTGCGGAAGCGCATAAAGAAGCTATGATCCGTGAAGCGGAAGGGCAGGCTGAGGCAATTCTTAAAATACAACAGGCAAATGCAGACGGTTTAAAATTTTTAAAAGAGGCTGCGCCAGATGCAGCGGTATTGCAGTTAAAGAGTCTGGAGGCATTTGCAAAGGCAGCAGATGGAAAAGCGACAAAAATTATTATTCCATCAGAGATCCAGGGCGTGGCAGGTCTGGCAAAATCCATTGTTGAAGTTGGGACAGAGAAAAATTAAGTAACAGGCAAATGACTGATTTCAATGGTGGCAGGAGTAGGTATTTCCTATTCCTGCCATTACCCGTTTCATAAATATTATTTAGTTAACTGAGGAAGATATACGAATAAAGGAAAAGAATGTTTTGAAAGGTAAGAAAGGTGGGAATGCAAATGAATTTACAGGGCAGACATTTTCTAAAGCTGCTCGATTACACGCCGGAAGAGATTTTGTATCTGATCGATCTTTCGGCTGAGCTCAAGGAAAAGAAGAAAAAAGGAGTGATACATCAGGAGCTGTCTGGCAAAAACATTGCGTTAATTTTTGAAAAAACGAGCACAAGAACACGCTGTTCTTTTGAAGTTGCAGCTCATGATCTGGGGATGCATGTAACATATCTGGATCCTTCAGGTTCCCAGATTGGAAAAAAGGAAAGTATTGCAGATACGGCAAGGGTACTTGGAAGAATGTTTGATGGTATTGAGTATCGCGGGTTTGGACAGGAAATCGTCGAGGAGCTTGCAAAATATGCAGGCGTGCCGGTGTGGAACGGTCTTACGAATGAATTTCATCCGACACAGATGATTGCAGACATGCTTACGATCAAAGAACATCTTGGCCGTCTGAAAGGAGTAAAGCTCGTGTATTTTGGAGATGCCAGATATAATATGGGCAATTCTCTAATGGTAACCTGTGCGAAGCTGGGAATGAACTTTACAGCCTGCACGAACAAAAAATATTTTCCTGATGAAAAGCTGGTAACAATTTGTAAGGAACTTGCGGTGCAGACAGGCGCAGAGCTGACCTTTACAGAAAATGTGCAGGAAGCAGCTGCAGGCGCAGATGTAATTTATACTGATGTATGGGTATCGATGGGGGAACCAGAGGAGGTGTGGAAAGAAAGGATAAATGATTTGAAACCGTATCAGGTAAATGCAGATGTAATGAAAGCGGCAAAAGAAAATGCGATTTTTATGCATTGTCTGCCGGCATTTCATGATTTGCAGACAACGATCGGTCAGAAGGTATTTGAGCAATTCGGATTACAAGAGTTAGAAGTTACAGATGAGGTATTTGAAGGCGGCAGGTCGGTTGTGTTTGACGAAGCAGAGAACCGTATGCACAGTATCAAAGCAATCATGTGTGCGACAATGCCATGCTGAAAAAAATCGCAGCCTGTAACTGCTTTTGGGAACCGTGTATTCTGTATATCAGACGCAACAGCGATATTTTGAATATGCAAAGGCTCCTGTATAAGAAATGGGGTAGAGCGAAATGAAAGCAGAAATACTAGCGGCACTTAGGGCATCAGACGGTTATGTATCCGGACAGGATTTGTGTGGAAAGTTCGGGGTCTCCCGTACAGCGATATGGAAGGCGATTAATCAGCTGAAACAGGCAGGATATGAGATTGAGGCAGTTCAAAACCGTGGATACCACATTGTATCTACACCAGATATCCTGAGTGAAAACGAATTAAGAAGTATCCGTAAGACGGAATGGCTTGGAAACAGAATTTATTATGAAGCAGAAATAGATTCCACAAATACGAAAGCAATGAAGCTCGCGGAAGAAGGAGCTCCGCATGGAACGATTGTAGTAACGGACCATCAGAAACATGGGCGGGGACGAAGAGGAAGAACATGGGAATCACCGGCAGGAGAGGCAATTGCAATGACTTTCCTGTTAAGGCCCAAGATCGATCCGAATAATGCGTCTATGCTGACGCTGATTGCAGCGATGGCAGTTGCCCGGGGAATTGAAGATGAAACAGGGCTGAAAGCCGGCATTAAATGGCCAAATGATGTAATTATTAACCGAAAAAAAGTCAGCGGAATACTGACAGAAATGAGCGCACAGGCGGATTATGTAAATCACATAGTCGTTGGTATCGGAATTAATGTTCATATCGATGAATTTCCGGAAGAACTCAAAAATATTGCAACGTCTATTTTGCTGGAACTGGGTATTAAAATCAATCGTGCAGCGTTAATTGAACGTATTTGCGAATATTTTGAGGCTTATTTTGAAGTTTTTCTCCAGACGGAAGATTTATCTGCGATATCGAAGCAGTATGACGCTTATATGGTGAATCGAAATCAGCCGGTGAAAGTACTCGATCCAAAAGATACTTATGAGGGAACGGCGCGCGGGATTACAACAAGAGGAGAACTTCTCGTAGATACCTGGGAATCCAGAAGACTGGTATCGTCGGGCGAAGTCTCTGTGCGTGGCATTTATGATTACATATAAGGAGCAGATATATATGTATCAGGATGAAGTTGTGTTATGCGGTTCCAGCGCATATACGAAAAAGTTTTATTTGAACAGTGATTTTGAAAATCTGCCAGATCAGATTAAAAATGACCTGAAAATATTATGTGTACTGTATACGGAAGATGTGGGCGGTACTCTCCAGCTTGTATTTAATAAAGAGGGCAGTCTGATCTTTCATACAGAATGTGAAGAAAATGATTTTTTGTATGATGAGATTGGAAGCGTATTAAAGATGAAACAGCTTCAGCAGACGAAACAGGATCTTTTTGAAGCGTTGGAAATGTTTTATAAAGTATTTTTTCTGGGAGAGGAGTTTGAGGAGGACCAGGGATGTTATTAGTAACGGATGTAGGAAATTCAAATATTACGTTAGGTGTATTTGACGGAGAAAAACTGGAGGCTACGTTTCGTCTGACAACGAAAATACCACGTACTTCAGATGAGTATGGGATCGTTTTGCGCAACCTCTTGCAGCATAGTCAGATCAGGGTAACAGATATTCTGGCTGTTGTGATATCTTCAGTCGTACCGAATGTTATGCATTCGCTGACGAGCGCTATTATTAAATATATCCATGTGACTCCGATTATTGTGGCGCCTGGCATTAAGACAGGAATTCGGATTGCAACAGAGAATCCAAGACAGATTGGTGCGGATCGTATCGTGGATGCGGTTGGAGCTTACGGGTTGTATGGGGGACCGGTAATTGTAATAGATTATGGGACAGCGACTACGTTTGATCTTGTGGATGCATCTGGTGCATTTGCAGCAGGTGTTATTGCACCGGGGATCCGCACTTCTGCAAAAGCATTATGGGAAGAAGCTGCAAAACTTCCGGAAATTGAAATCTGTAAACCGAAAAGCATTCTGGCTCAGGAGACTATCAGCAGTATGCAGGCGGGACTTGTATACGGGCAGATCGGGCAGACAGAATATATTATCAGGCATATGAAAGAAGAATTTGCTGATGAAAATGTAAAAGTTGTAGCAACCGGGGGGTTGGGTAAAACAATTGCATCTGAAACAAATTATATTGATATTTATGATCCAAATCTGACTTTGCAAGGGATGCGGCTCATTTATGAAAAACAAAAATAGTTTATAATAAAAAGTATAAAAATGTCTGATCGGAAAAAGATCGGAAAAATGCAGATCAATAAATAAATTCAGGGAATATGGAATGAGACAGTTAGAAATAGGAAATGTAAGATTAAAGAACAACTTGATTCTGGGTCCGATGGCAGGTGTAACCGACCTGCCATTTCGTCTGCTTTGCGCTGAACAGGGCGCCGGACTGGTATGTATGGAGATGGTTAGTGCAAAAGGGATTTTGTATAACAATAAAAATACGGAAGCATTACTGACAATCGACGAAAAAGAACATTCGGTAGCTTTGCAGTTTTTTGGTGCAGATCCGGATATTATGGCAGAAATGGCGAAAAAGATCGAGGATCGTCCGTTTGATATTCTGGATATCAATATGGGTTGTCCTGTACCAAAGGTAGTCAATAACGGAGAAGGCTCTGCTCTGATGAAAAATCCGGTACTGGCCGGCCGCATTATAGAGAAAATGGTGCAGGCCATTCAGAAACCTGTTACGGTAAAAATCCGAAAAGGGTTTGACGAGCAGCATATAAACGCTGTAGAGATGGCGCATGTGGCACAGGAATCAGGCGCTTCGGCAGTAACTGTTCATGGGCGTACGAGAGAACAATATTATTCAGGCGAGGCGGATTGGGATATTATACGTCAGGTAAAGGAGGCTGTATCGATTCCGGTTATTGGAAATGGAGATCTGCGTACGGCACAGGATATACAGAAAATCAGGGAACAGACCAGATGTGATGGATTTATGATAGCAAGAGGCGCACAGGGAAATCCATGGATCTTCGCACAAATCCTGCATAAACTGAATACAGGGGAAGACGCAAAAAAACCATCGGCAGCCACAGTTGCACAAATGGCGCTGCGTCATGCACAGATGCAGCTGCAGTTAAAAGGCGGCTATACCGGTATGCGCGAAATGCGTAAACATGCTGCCTGGTATACGAGCGGCTATAAGCATGCTTCCAGATTACGCAGTGAATTGAATACGGTTGAAACATATGAGCAGCTGGAGGAGTTAATGAAGAAGTTTGTGGCAGCTGTCGAAAAAACAAGCTGATCGATGACAGGAAGAATAATTATTTTAAGACCGATGATTCAAATAATCGTTATAAGGATAACGGATCGATTGTTACAAAACAATCATCAGAAGAGAGTTTCGGACATATAATTTAGAAAATACCGGGATGGACAGGATTACAGTTGTTATTTCAAAGTTTATGGGCGTGGATCGATTTGCTGCGTACACGAAAAAGTATACACCATGTGGAGGGAGAGCATGCGATACAAGACAGAAGCAGTAAACCCGCGTTTTCTCCCCTGACTTATAAAAACCCGTATATCGTATTTATGCATAAGATTATTGCCAGCGTCATCCTCCAGAGAAAGATTTCTTTTCAACGACTGGAATTGGTTATTATCGATGCAGAAGAAAACAGGGATCAGGATGATAACGATATTCGGGCAGTTCTTTTAGAGCTGGATCAGCGGCTGAATTATTTATTATTGGTTACAGACCGGCCGGAACGATATGCGGATTTTGCAGATGAAATGTATGAAGAAAACGGACTGATTGTTCAGCTGGCAGCGAAATCACTATACAGGCAGACGAGAGGAAATGTGATTCTGGATTTTGAACGAACCAGTGATCTGATGGGTAAAACGACAGAGTGCAGTAAAACAGTATATCTTCCAATATATAAAAGACCGTGGGAAGTCGGCGAAAACCTTGACATTCTTGTGCCTGTTGGGTATAATACTTTGGTTGTGGGTGGCATTTTGCCGGAAGACTGGCAGGAGGGCCGTTACATGAACGAAAGAGATCGATTGGATATGGAATTCAGGAAAGGTTGAGAGGCATGGAAAAGAAAAATATTTTAACTTATGAAGGCTTACAGAAACTGGAAAATGAATTACAGGATTTGAAACTGGTAAAACGAAAAGAAATTGCTCAGAAAATCAAGGAAGCCAGAGAACAGGGAGATTTATCCGAGAATGCCGAATATGATGCGGCAAAAGATGAGCAGCGAGACATCGAAGCACGTATTGAGGAGTTAGAGAAAATTCTCAAAAATGCGGAAGTCGTTGTCGAAGAGGAAGTGGACCTGGATAAAATCAACGTAGGCTGCCTTGTTAAAATCCTGGATTGTGAATTTGACGAAGAATTAGAATACAAAATTGTAGGATCTACAGAAGCAAATAGTTTAAAAGGCAAGATTTCGAACGAATCTCCAGTCGGACGTGCATTACTTGGACATCAGATCGGAGATATCGTAGACGTTGAGACACAGGCAGGTATTTTACAATATAAAGTATTAGAAATTCAAAGATCAAATGTGTAAATACAACGGAGGATAGAAAATGGCCGGACAGCAGAATCAGGACGTGAATCAGTTATTAAAGGTTCGACGTGAAAAATTACAGGAATTGCAGGAAAATGGGAAGGATCCATTTCAGATTACGAAATACGATGTATCACATCACAGCCAGGAAATTAAGAATCGTTTTGAAGAATTGGAAAATGAAGAAGTATCGATTGCCGGACGTATGATGTTTAAACGGGTTATGGGGAAAGCGTCTTTTTGCAATATTCAGGATCTGGAAGGAAATATTCAGGCGTATGTGGCAAGAGACGATATTGGTGAAGACAGCTACAAGGACTTTAAAAAATACGACGTAGGCGATATTTTAGGAATAAAAGGAAAAGTATTTAAAACAAAAACCGGAGAGATTTCCGTACATGCAGGTGAAGTTGTATTGCTTTCAAAAAGTCTGCAGATTCTGCCTGAAAAATACCACGGTCTGACAGATACAGATATCAGATACCGTCAAAGATATGTAGATCTGATTATGAATGCGGATGTAAGAGAAACTTTTATCAGACGTTCTAAGGTCATTAGTGCAATTCGCCGTTATTTGGATAAAGAGAATTTTATGGAAGTAGAGACGCCAATGCTGGTATCTAATGCAGGCGGCGCGGCAGCAAGACCTTTTGAAACACATTTTAATGCGTTAAATGAAGATCTGAAGCTGCGTATATCTCTGGAATTATATCTGAAGCGCTTAATTGTCGGCGGTCTGGAACGCGTGTACGAAATAGGTCGCGTATTTCGTAATGAGGGACTGGATACGAGACATAATCCGGAATTTACGCTGATGGAACTGTATCAGGCATACACAGATTATAATGGCATGATGGAACTGACAGAGAATTTATACCGTTACGTGGCAGAAGAAGTAACAGGATCGCAGGTACTCACATATGGGGAACATACGATTGATCTGTCGAAACCATTTGAACGCATTACGATGGTCGATGCCGTAAAGAAATATGCCGGAGTTGACTTTCATGAGGTGCACTCGCTGGAGGACGCGAGAAAGCTGGCTGATGAGCATCATGTAGAATATGAAGAAAGACATCAGAAAGGTGATATCCTTAGTCTTTTCTTTGAGCAGTTTGCAGAAGAACATCTGATACAGCCGACATTTGTAATGGATCATCCAATTGAAATATCTCCTCTGACAAAGAAAAAACCAGAGAATCCGGATTATGTGGAGCGGTTTGAATTTTTCCTGAATGGATGGGAAATGGCGAATGCTTATTCAGAACTAAACGATCCGATCGATCAGCGGGAAAGGTTTGAAGCACAGGAAACAGCTTTTGCAGCTGGTGATGAAGAAGCGAATCATACGGATGAAGATTTTTTGAATGCTTTGAATATTGGGATGCCGCCGACTGGGGGCATTGGATTTGGGATTGACCGGATGGTTATGATTATGACGAATTCTTTGGCAATTCGTGACGTTTTGTTGTTCCCTACAATGAAAACGCTTGGCGGAAAAGACCAGTAAAATCAATGGTTTGCGGACTTAAAGACAGTATGGTACGACAAGAGTACGACAAAATAAACCCTCTTAACGGGTTAAAATAAATAATTTTAAATTAAACTCGTGTCAGTTCAAGTTAATATTTTGTACGATAAGGACATTTTTCTAAAAGAAAATTTTAGGGAAGTGTCCTTTTGTTATGGTCAAAACAAAATAAGAAATGGAGGAAATGAACATGAGTAGTACAGCGTTAGGAGCAGAGAAAGCGATTATT
>CAJTMV010000008.1 GCA_910577225.1 uncultured Eubacterium sp.
TCTCAGGCGGCATTTATACAAGCTTTGTTTGAAAATATCTGCTGGGAAAGTTGAGTTATTAAAAACATCGAGGGTATCGATGTACAAAAGGATGTAGATATAACTTTACAATTGAACGAAGCAAAACAAAAATTATTGGAAACAAGATATGATTTAATGATATTGGATTTAAATATGCCAGAGGAATTGGGAAGTGACCCTAATAAAGACGGGGGAATCAATTTTATTGAGGAGATAATATACATAGATACTTATAAGAAGCCGCGTGATATTATTATATTAACAGCATATGATGAATTAGAACAAAAGGTTAAATCAAATGAAAAAATATGCGGCTTTTATATTTTGAAATATAGCGAAACATCTACAGAATGGTCAGAGCATATAAAGAAACGAATAGAATATATATTAACGTGCGAAAATAATGAAAAATCTGAAGAAATAAGGGCAGATGTTGCTCTTATTACAGCTGTAAGAACTGAAAGTGAAGCGGTAAGGAAGATATTTAGAAAGCTTGAAAAAGTTAATATAAAAAATGATCCTACCATTTATTATAAAATTCAAGCGGAGAATAATATAACGATAATCACTGCTCAACAAACAGAAATGGGAATGGCATCTGCAACAACATTGTCAACCAAAATGATAGAGCATTTTAAACCAAAATATCTTATTATGGTAGGTATTGCAGCGGGTATAGGGAAGGATAAAAATTTAGGAGATATTATAATCCCTTCGGAAGTGTGGAACTATAGTAGTGGAAAGTATGTGGAAAGCAAAAATGGACAAGAAGCAATGTTAAGTTTCTTGCCCGACCCTGTATCAATTCCATTGGAGACCACAATTCGAGAAATAGTAGCTCAAGATTTTAAAGAGAGATTGTTTAAAATCAAAAGTGAAGCAGATGGTGCCCCAGATAATGATTTGAAAGTAGTTATAGGCCCGATGGCGTGTGGTGCTGCGGTTGTTGCAAATAAAGATATTGTAGAAGAATTAATAAAAAAACATCACAGAAAGACCGTGGGATTGGATATGGAATCATATGGTATATTTTTCGCTGCTAAAAATGCAGTGGTTACTGGGACAATACCAATATGCGTAAAGTCTATTTGCGATTTTGCAGATGTTGATAAAGATGATTCTGCCCAGAAATATGCTGCCTTTACAAGCACATTGTTTGTGAAGAAACTAATAGAAGAAGATTTAGAATTTTAAAAGGCTATAGGATTACATAGAAGCGCCGATAGGAAGAAATAATGCTCCTAAATGTAAAAAATGTGGGAAGTTATGCATCCAAGGAAGAATTTTACAGTAGAACTGTATTATATTTGTAAACGCACGTAAAGTACCTGACAAATTTTTTCAGAGAAAGAAATGAATCGAAAAATAATTCGAATCCTGTCAAATCAATAATTTAACGATAGGGTGCATTTTCAACCCCAAGGGTGCAAAATTTAACGATTCCTACTCGAAAAATGATAGTATCGTTAAATTTTACCCTCAAGGCTCACGAAAAGGATACAATCCCTACTCGAAAAACGATAACAGCACTTACGAGGGTGCATCCCTCACCATAGAAAACGCCCTAACCATGGGCGTTTTTGTATACTCAAAAAACGATAACACCCACGCAAAAATTGTATCAATCTGGACACGCAATATGGTGTGAGAGGTCGGAATTTCTCAAATAAGAGAAATTCCTCCTACTCGATTTGTGGAAAAAGTTTTGGGACTATTTTACACTGCAGGAATGGAACCGTTTCAATCTTCAAAAAAACAAACGCCTGGCAGCTGCAGATGCTTTCGAATCTGATATCGTAAGAGCAGATGAGAGGCGGATGAGGATGTATGGCAGATCAGAGAAAGGTACACACGGACGTTATCCTGACGAATTTCTGGAGGCAGAACGACTGATTTGAAAGACAATGGAATCATAGCGGGTGTACAGGCAAAAAGGCGTCAGAAAGGCTTATGGAACAAAAAACATAAGTCTTTTTTGATTGAAAATAGAACAAACAAATGGCTTATAAAATGAAATCATATACTTTTTTCAGTAAAAATATAACAAAATATTAAGAATTGTTATGTCAAATACACTCTTATAGTCATTATTATTTTGCGAAATAATGACTATAAGTATTCTAAATGCTTTTATTATTTTTTGCAACTCTTATATCAAACTTTAGTAATATTATCTAAAAATCAGTATACAAATCAGGAAAAAATCAGAGAAAATGCACATGAGATTTGCACATATTCAGAGTGAAAACAGAGCAGACGGGCAGTTACATGCAACGGAATTTTTTATATTTGTAATACAAACTGCAATATTTGCGCAGCCCGTTGATTTTAGCGGATTTCAGCAGTTAAATTACAAACGAAAAACATAACAATTCTTAATAAAATGTTATGCGCTGCCAGGCTTGTATTTCATCGGATGTTTTCGCAGAAATCATACAGCCGCAAAGCAGATCAAAAAGATACTTTTATGACAGCAGGAAAAAGAAACGAATGCAGTTTTTACATTCGGCGATTCAGGAGGGCATGATATGCAGGAACTGGATTATATAAAGATGGGAGCAAGAATCCGCCAGCTTAGAAAAATAAACGGATGGTCGCAGGAGGAGCTTGCTAAAAAATGTGGCATCAGCATGACTTTTATGGGGCATATTGAACGCGGAACAAGGCGGATGAGTCTGGATACGTTTGCCAGTATGTGCATGGAATTGCAGGCAAATGCGGATGTACTTCTCTGGGGCAGCGTGCAGCCGTCAGATTCTGTGATGCAAAAAACATGGGGCGAGACGGATGTGCGGGAAAATGACAGTTACTCTATGTATATCCGAATTATGAAGTCGGTTGCAGATATTATGAAAAGCGAAGGGACGGAGCGTAAGTCCTGCGAAGGCATCGAAACGGTTGCCGTCCGAAAAGAACAGGGTTAAAGATTATGCTGGATAGAATCAAAGAGATATATGCGTATCGTGAAATGATATTGTCACTTGTGAAAAGAGATCTGAAAGGGAGATATAAAGGTTCGGTATTGGGGTTTTTTTGGACGTTTTTAAATCCGCTGCTGCAGCTTGCCGTGTATACGATGGTGTTTTCGAGAATTATGCGGGCGGGTATCGAGGACTACTATTTGTTTTTATTTGTAGCGCTGATACCATGGATTTTTTTTTCTACATCGCTTTCCGGCGGAGCGGGCTGTATTCTTGCGCAGCAGGATATGGTTAAAAAGATTTATTTTCCAAGAGAAGTGCTTCCGATTTCGCATGTGATCAGCCAGTTTGTGAACATGCTGCTCAGCTTTCTTGTTATTTTTCCGGTGCTGCTGTTTTCAGGGCATTCGCTGCGGACGGAGACGCTTTTATGTCTGCCCCTGATTATGATTGCAGAGTATATGATGGCGCTTGGGTTTTCCATGGTGATGAGCGCAGTCACGGTTTATATTCGGGATTTTGAGTATATATTGGGAATCGTTATGCTGGCCTGGCAGTTTTTGACGCCTGTGATGTATTCGATGCAGCAGATACCAGCGAATATGCAATGGATCTTTGTATGTAATCCAATGACCAGCGTGATTACTGCGTATCGGAATATTTTATATGATGGAAAGATGCCGCAGCTTCAGACATTCGTATTCGCGGCAGTGGTTGGAATAGTAATGATGACAGTCGGGTGGGGCATATTTTATCGCCTGCAGAGGCGGTTTGTTGAGGAATTGTAATGAAGACGGAAAATGCAGTGGAAGTATGTCATGTGACCAAAAAATTTAAAATCTATTTTGATAAAGGCTATACGCTCAAAGAAAAGATGCTGTTTCGAAAAAGAAGGTCCCATGAAGAGCGAAATGTGTTAAACGGACTTAGTTTTGCGGTGAAAAAAGGAGAAGCAGTCGGACTTATTGGACATAACGGATGCGGGAAAAGCACAACGTTAAAGCTGCTGACTAAAATTATGTATCCGGACAGCGGTACGGTTGAAATGCGGGGGCGTATTTCGAGTCTGTTAGAGCTGGGCGCAGGATTTCATCCGGACTTAAGCGGCAGGGAAAATATTTATATTAATGCGTCGATATTTGGCATGACAAAAAAAGAAATCGATGAAAAAATACAGGACATGATAGAGTTTTCAGAATTAGAAGCATTTATCGATCAGCCGGTCCGAACGTATTCGTCAGGAATGTATATGAGACTGGCGTTTTCCGTTGCGATCAATGTTCATGCGGATATTTTGCTGATCGATGAAATTCTGGCTGTCGGAGACGCTTCCTTTCAGGCAAAGTGTTTTAGCAAACTGCGTGAGTTAAAAGCAGAGGGAATCACAATTGTCATAGTCTCTCATTCGTTAGCGCAGACCGAGCAGATTTGTGACCGGAATATCTGGATTCATGAAGGAAAGGTCAAAATGGAAGGCCGTCCGTCAGAAGTAGATTATGCATATCTGGATTATATGGGAAAACGGGCAGAGCTTTATCAAGAGGAAGATACCGGGGAAAGCAGTCATGACAATCTGCCCCAAAAACAGGGACTGGAGATTAAAAAGGCCGAATTTTTGCACGCAGATGGAAGTGCAGACAACCGTTTTCGGGTGGGAGAGACAGTGATTCTTCGCGTGTATTACGAAAAGAATATCGAAGAAGAGATACATCCTCTAATGGGAATAAAAATCTACCGCAATGACGGCATCCATGCTTATGGAACGAATACGCAGAATGAAAGGGTAACATTAAAGGTCTGTAAAAGCGGCTGGATTGCATGCTGTTTTGAGAAGCTGAATCTTGCAGCGGCAGTTTATCATCTGGACGTGGCTTTTCGGACGCAGGATATGCTTATCTACGATTATAAGACAAAGATCATCACGTTTGAAACCTATTATCCGGTATACGAAGAAGGTATCGCCCACCTGGATCACCATTGGACGTTTGAAGGAGAAGACGAATGATATTAGAAAAGCAGGGAGAAACAAGCGTATATAGCGATACCGCAGAATTAGAACAGGAAATGCTTGCGATTGCAAAACAATATCCCGAAGATTTATCGCAGGATTATATCGCAGGAGACAACCGTTATACGATAAACAATACATTTTCATCCGTGCGCAGAAATTTGTTAAACTGGTATCATTTTCGTGAAAACGCATCAGTACTCGAAATCGGAGCGGGTATGGGGGCGCTGACAGGATGTCTGTGCGATCTGTGCATGAACGTAACCGCAATGGAAATGAGCGTAAAACGTGCGGAAGTGATCAGACAACGCTATGCGTCGCGGACCAATCTGGAAGTGGTTTGCGCAGACATTTTTACCTATGAAACAGAGCGGCGGTTTGATTATGTCGTTATTGTCGGCGTATTAGAGTATGCGGCGATTTTTGGACAAGAATATGAAAATCCTTTTGAGGAATTTTTAAAACGTGCAAGGAATTTGTTGAAAGAAAACGGAATTGTGCTGCTGGCTATTGAGAACAGATTTGGACTGAAATACTGGTGCGGAGCGTCAGAAGATCATCTGTGCCAGCCATTTGTCGGGATTGACGGATACGAAAAAGAACATACGCCGGTTACTTTTTCAAAAGCTGCATTACAAAAATTATTCAGCGGCACTGGGTTTACAAAAATTCATTTTTTTTACGTACTCGCAGATTATAAATTTCCAACTGTAATTTATACAGACGACTATGTGCCGGGGGCATCTGCAATACAAAAAACGGCGTTCCAGTATGTGAAAGGAAGCAGGCTGATTTATAACGAAAAAAAATTGTATGAAGAAATCAAAGACAATCATGTCATGGACTTTTTTGCAAATTCGTTTCTCGTAGAGGCTTCGGTCAGGGAAGAACTGCCCAAGCAGCCGATTTATATCGCGGCAAAAGGCGAGTGTAAAAAAGAATATCGGGTTTCCACGCTTATTTATGCAGATGGTACGGTAGAAAAGCGTGCGGTACATGAACAGGCAGCCGCACATTTGTCTGCGATCGCACGACATGAGCAGGAACTGGAACAGCGGGGAATACGAGTGTTAAAGAGCAGGCTGGAAGGCCAGAGGATGATCATGCCTTATTATCAGGGAGTTACCGCAGAAGATCATTTTCATAAGCTGCTGCAAAATCATGATGAGGAAGGAATACGCAGATTATTTGATGCATTAAGTAAAAATATTCAAAAAAGTTCAGAAACCTTTTTGGGAGAAACGATGATCGATCCTTCTGCCAAAGCGCAGAAAGATTATGGAGTGATATTAAAAAACGGCTATATCGATATGACGCTTAGCAATTGCTTCTTTGAACATGGGGAATTGATTTTTTTCGATCAGGAATGGAAATTTGAACAGGTTCCATTAAAATTTATACTTTTTTATGCGGCGCGGCAGGGTTATATGAGCTATACAGGCAAAAGCCGGATCACCCTTGACCGGCTGTATCAGATACTTGAAATCGAAGATCATATTTCTGATTTTATAGTATTGGAACGGCATTTGTGGGAGATCATTTTGTATCGGCAGGAGCACTTTTATGATGGAGACGGCTGGTATCAGGAATATAGCGAAGAGATATCGCTCCAGTCGCTGTTTCGCCAATATGAAAGACTGCAGCACATAATAAATGAGAAAAATGCATATCTGCTTGGTCAGGAGGAAGAGGTAAGAAAGAAGAATGCTTATATAGAAAAACTGGAAGAAGACCAGAAACAAAAGATCGCATATCTCTCTGTTCTGGAGCAGGAACTGAAAGAAAAAAATGTCTATATAAAGCGGCTGGAAAAAGAACTGCAGGAAAGAGAAGACGATGCCCGTAAGCTGCAAAAAGAGCTGCAGGAGAAAGCTGCGTCAGTATCGCAGTCCGGAAAGAAGCTCAAAATATTTCGAATGCATAAAAGAGAAAGATAAAAATACGATAGGATGAAAGAACGATGGAACCGGAAGAAATAAAAAGAAAAATACGAATACGAAAAAAAGCCTGCGAAAATATGACAGGAGAAGGACAGGGATACGCCAGAATACAGATGTCCGAAGGAGAAATACAAAAGATGCTAAAAGAGCTGAGCGGACAGTGCCGGCAGATCGATGCGTATGCCTGCATGAAAATTTATGGTGAAATTCACGCAAAAAATAAAATCGTATGGATGATCAAAAGAGTATTGCGGAAAATATGTCACACATGCATGGGATGGTATTATGTTCCGGTGATCGAAGGACAGATCGATTTTAACAGACAGGTGAAGCAGGTACTGGAAGAAATCAGTCAGATCGTGCAGGCACAGCAGGAACAACTGAGGGAACATACATAACTGTCAGGGACAGTCTGGAGGGAACGATCGATGAAAAAAATTGCTGTACTGCATGCACAGATACCATTCTCGCATGGCGGGGCGGAATTTATGGCAGAAAACCTAACAAAAGAGTTAAATAAAAGAGGATTTTGGGCGGAATTGGTCTGTATACCATTTCGCTGGTATCCGGAAAACGGATTGTATGACAATCTGCTGATGTGGCGGATGTTAGATTTGACCGAGGTCAATGGAGAGACGATCGATCTTGTGATTCCAACGAAATTTCCGACGTATGGAATCAGACATCCAAAGAAAGTCATATGGCTGATGCATCAGCACCGTGCGGCCTATGATCTGTATTTTCAAAAAAATCATTATGGACTTGGAACGGTGGAACATGGCAGTGAGATGAAAAAAAGGATCCAAAAATTTGACGATCTGTGTCTGAGAGAGTCCGACCGGATTTATACCATCTCAGAAAATGTATCCAGACGGCTGTCGGATTATAATGGGATTTCTTCGGAAAAACTATATCATCCGCCGGCGCTGTATGGAAACTATTATTGCAGCCAGTATGAGAAATATGTCTTATCTGTTGGAAGGCTGGATCCATTAAAGAGAACGGATCTGATGATTCAGGCATTAAACGAATGCGATCCTGCGATCCGCCTGTACATAGCCGGTACCGGTCCGGAAGAAGAGAATCTTAAAAGAACGGCGGAGCAGGAAGGGGTAGCGGACAGAGTAGAGTTTCTGGGATATGTATCGGAGGAAAGATTACTGGAGCTGTACGCGAACGCAGGCTGTGTTTATTATGCTCCGGTAGACGAAGACTATGGATATGTAACGTTGGAGGCTTTCTTATCGAAAAAGCCAGTCATAACATGTGAAGACTCCGGAGGTGTATTAGAGTTTGTACGAAATGAGCAAAACGGAATCGTCTGCGCGTGTCACTCGCAGGCGATTGGACAGGCTGTTTCAAAATTATTCCAAAACCATACAACGTGCAAAGAATATGGGCAGGCAGGATATGACCTGGCAAAAGAGATCAGCTGGGAACATGTGGTAGAGAAACTGACAGAAGGGATATAGAAAATGAAGATCGCATATTTTTCCCCATTTTCACCGGATCGGTCCGGAATATCTGATTTTAGTGAAGAGCTTGTTTTCGAACTGGCAAAGTGGTGTCAGGTAGATTTGTATGCAGGAAAACCCGTTGCCAGCGAAAAGATCAAACAGGAATTTCGCGTATATCCAGCGTGTGACATCGATCGAACAGATATTCGCAAACAGTATGATCATCTGATTTATCAGGTGGGAAATAACAGAGATTATCATAAAACTGTGATCGACACGCTGTTAAAATATCCGGGAATTTTGGAACTGCACGATTTTTCCCTGCATCATTATCTGGCGGAGGATACGTTTGTGCAGAAAGATTTTGACGGATATTTAAGGATTATGAAATACTGCCACGGCAGAGAGGGAGAAAGGACAGCAAAAAGATTTTTAAAGGGCGAGATTCGTGCGCCATGGGAAGATCAGTCTGCAAAATATACCGTAAATAAACATCTGATCGATCAGGCGCGGGCGGTAATTGTGCATTCAGATATGGCAAAGCAGATGGTCAAAGGAATCCGGCCGCAGGCGCCGGTTATCAATATCCCGCTGCATACGACAGATATCAGAAAGGACTATCGCAGGTATACGGCAGCATGCAGACAGCGCCTGGGGATCAAAGAACCGCTGATCTTCGGTTCGTTTGGGTATGCAACGAGCGCGAAAAGGA
This sequence comes from uncultured Eubacterium sp., assembly GCA_910577225.1. Classification (GTDB taxonomy): domain Bacteria; phylum Bacillota; class Clostridia; order Lachnospirales; family Lachnospiraceae; genus Eubacterium_J. Next base: position 9,060 of record CAJTMV010000008.1, read on the forward strand.
TTGAGCCGATCATACGGGCACTGGCAGGATTAAAACAGGATGGTCTGAAAGGATTTCAATATCTGATTGTAGGAAAAGTAGAGAATGTGCCGGTAGATCAGCTGAAAAAGCAATACGATCTGGAAAAAGAGATTCTTGTAACCGGCTATACAATGATCGATCAGTTTAAGCTGTATATGGGCGCCTGTGATATCTGCTTTAATTTACGCTATCCCACGCAGGGAGAATCCTCCGCGAGCCTGCATCGGATGCTGGGACTTGGAAAGGCGGTGCTTGTTACGTCTATTGGTTCTTTTGAGGAATATCCGGATGACGTGGTTATAAAAATAGGTCATGGCGCCAGCGAAACAGATGAGATTGCAGAAGCGGTCAGCAGGCTGATAAAAGAACGGGATTATCTGGCCCGAAGACAGGAAGCGGCATATCGGTATGCGGCCAGGCACCTGGATTTGAAAAAGAACGCCAGAATTTATTATGATTTTTTTCAGCAGCTGACAGAAGGAACCTATGCGGACGTGTATGAGGATCATCTGCTGGATGTTTTGGACAGTCTGGGCCTGATGGATGAGATGTATGCGCTCGGGCTGACGGATAGAATAAGAGACTGGTATGAAGCGTAGGCAGGATGCGGCAGGGGAAGGAGAACAGGATGAGATTAAAAGGAAAGAACTGCTGGGATATCGGAAGTATGTTATGGATCAGTATTTTTGGAATATTTCTGTTTTGGCTGGTTGTAAGGTATCCTTCATGGAATGCGGGCGAATGTGACGATTATGTGCTGGCGGCTATGGCGATACAGATGACAGGGAATCTGGAAATTACAGAGGAGGTGAAGGAGCAGGCAAAAATAGATTTTCCGAATTTTGCCGAGCGGATTGAAGGGTCATGGGCAGAGGCGCAAAAAGGTAATTCCAGTTTATATGTTGCACAGGATGGGAAAATATATCCGTGGTATGGCGGTGGATATTCTGCGTTTAGTCTGCCGTTTAAGTTTATATTGAAATGTTTAGGATGGAATCAGTCTTATGCGTTTATGGCAGCGAATTATTTTATCTATCTGGCGTCGCTTTTGTATGTGTTCTTTTTTCTGAAAAGAGAGCGAAAGACGGTATTCCTTACGATTTTAGCACTAACGTGTTCGCCAACGGTTGTTTACAGCATATGGCCCAGTGCAGAAATATTTATTTTTGGTTTTGTGGTCCTTTCGCTGGTAAATTATCTGAATGATAACTACAAAAGAGCAGCGATTTATGTTTCGGTGGCAGGCGCTATGAACACGACTGTGATGGTTTTGGGTATGGTGTATATACTGGATTATTTGTGGCTGATTTTTTCGAATGTACGCAGTATTGGCACTTTCTGCGATACACTTAAGCAAAATTTTACAAAGATTTTGTTGTTTGGCATTTGTTTTGTTCCGTCACTGACTACATATATTTATAATTTGCTGCATATGGGTGTGTTAGAACTGCAGACAGCGCTTGGCTTTGCGCAGACAAAAGGATGGCTGGGACGTTTTCTTACCTATCTGTTTGACCTGAATCTTGGGTATATGGTTTTTTACCTGGCAGCTTTTTTCATGTGGATAGTAATGTTTATAACGGCATTTATAAAAAAGGAGAGAAAAATAATTCTGCTGTCAGTAGCATTTTTAGGTGTAGTAGCGGCTTATTCACTGACGATGCATATTAACTGTGGTATGACGGGAATTTCGCGTTACAGTGCGTGGGCAGCGCCAATCTTTTTATTTGCATCGATTTCACAGTATGAAAGATGCATTCGAAGCAATGTGATAAAAAGGGTGGTTACTGTGCTGAGCATGACTTCATCGATCGTGACTGTTCTGACTATCATATGGTTTGGCAGGTATAATCAGCTGCATTGTTTTAGTTACACGCCGATTGCAGATATGATCCTGGATAAGTGTCCGCAGCTGTATAATCCGTATCCATATACGTTTATTTCCAGAACAAACCATATCGACGGCGGTTATTGGGGAGATCAGTATAAAGGTGTAAATGCTTATACAAATAACGAAGGATATATCAGAAAAATATTGATAACGAAGGAGTCCGTACCTTTGATCAGGCAAAATCTGATTGCGGATCCGCAGGTAAAACAATATGTATTTCAAAAAATAAATCAGTTTAATTTTGAAAAGAAACAGTTTTATTATTTAAACATGCCTGCGGAGAAGAAGGCTTTTTTAGACAAAGGTTATCCAAAGGAATTTAATCCTTTAGAGGATGAATCGTTAACAGAAAAATGTGAGGGTATTTATTGGAGGGAGGAAGGTGTTCACTGGTTTTCGAATCAGGCGTTAGTTGTGTTGCGAAATAAAGACATCGCGCATAACGGCTTACAAATTCAATATGGCGTATGGCTTTCTGATGAGTTGAAAGATAAATATAAAAAAGAAAAACCGGATGTAAATATTTATATCAATTCACAATACGCTGGCAGCTTTCAGCTGACTGACGCGACAGGCATGCACACTCTTACTATAAAGCCGGAACAGTTGGGAAAAGCAGAATTTGATTTTTACAGGATCCGGTTTGAAAGTGATTATTACATACAGCCATCACAGGATATTTTTGATAGTAAGGATACGAGAAAATTATGTTTTACAGTATCGTATATTGGGGATGCGCAGGAAGGAGCACTTTGATGAAAGACGGCATCAGGGAAGAGGTCCGAATAGTTAGGTTACAGGTAAAAGGAAGGAGGAAGATAGCAAGAGCTGTCATAAAAATATGAAAGTTGTAATATTAGCCGGTGGTTACGGAACAAGGATTTCAGAAGAAAGTGAACATAAACCAAAACCAATGATTGAAATAGGAGGACGTCCGATTTTATGGCATATCATGAAATTATACTCTTATTATGGTTTTCATGAATTTATTATTTGCGCCGGATACAGGCAGCATGTAATTAAAGAATGGTTTGCAGATTATTATCTGCATAATACAGATGTTACGTTTGATCTGCTGGAAAATTCTATGGTAGTACATAATAATTATTCGGAACCATGGAAAGTCACTGTCGTGGATACAGGATTAAATACAATGACGGGCGGGAGAATCAGGCGAATTGAAAAATACGTGGACAGGGAAACATTTTTATTAACATATGGAGACGGGGTATCCGATGTTAATATTCAAAAGCTGGTCAGATATCATAAAGAGCATGGCAAATTGCTTACAATATCAGCGTATAATGTGGAGCAGAGATTCGGTGTGCTGGATATTGACGCAGATGGAGATGTGAGGGCATTTAGAGAGAAAGCAAAGGGGGACGGCGGATTAGTCAATATTGGCTATATGGTTTGCGAACCTGGGATTTTTCAGTATATGGAAGACGACGCGACGATATTTGAAAAAACATCGCTGACACAAATCGCTTCTGAAGGAAAACTGGCGGCATATAAGCATGACGGATTCTGGCAATGTATGGATACCATTCGGGAAAAGCAGAAACTGGAAGAAATGTGGACCAGACAGGAAGCGCCATGGAAAGTCTGGGAGTAAGAAGCGAAATTGGATGAAATACAAGGAGACAGTCATGAAAAGTGCGATTGTAACAGGTTCGACAGGGCTGATTGGCCGCTGGGTCGTTGCAGAGTTATTAAAGCATCACATAAAGGTATTTGCGATTGTCCGTGATAGAAATAAAGCGGATAAAATATTCCGTTTTCATAAAAATCTGCATATTGTAAACTATGATCTTGGTTCGAATCGTTCGCTGAGCCAGTTGATACAGGAGGAAATAGACGTATTCTATCACTTTGCATGGGAAGGCGTTTCTGGCGTCGGGGCAGGAGATTTTGACATCCAGCTTTCAAATATGGAGCAGACATTGAAGCTGACGGGTTTTTTAAGCGAGCTGAAAGTAAAAAAGTTTATAGGCGCCGGAAGTCTGCACGAAGCGGAATGTCTGGCGGAAATGCAGAAAGAAGAAATATCAGACAATAGGGGGATTATGTATAAAAGTTCCAAACTGGCAACGCATTACATGACCAAGGTTGAGGTATGCCGGCAGGGAATAGAGTTTTACTGGCCGATTATTACGAATACTTTTGGGATTGGTGAACAGACGCCGCGTTTGATAAATACAACCATAAGGAAACTGATAAATGGGGAAAGTCCCAAATTTACTTCGGCTGTACAATTGTACGATTTTATATATGTTACAGACGTAGCAAGAGCTTTCTGGCTGATTGGTGAAAAGGGAATCAGCTGCAAAAATTATATTTTGGGAAGCGGAAACTGCAGGCCGCTTCGCGAATTTTTGGAATGCATAGGACAAATTGTCAATCCCAAAGTACCGTTATTATTCGGAGAAGCGCCGTTTCATGGAATTATGCTGCCTCCGGAATATTTTGATAGTACCAGTCTGCAAAAGGATACGGGATTTCAATGTGAAATCAGCTTTGAGAAAAGTATTCAATATATGAAAGAATGGATAGCGGCAGGTGAAAAAGATGTTCAGATTTAATGAAACGAATATAAAAGATCTGGTCGTTATTGAACCGTTTCTGTTTTCGGATGAAAGAGGGACTTTGAAAAAATCTTTTGAAAAAAATATTTTCAGGGAAAATGGAATCGATCTTACGGCTATGGAGGAACTGGAAACGACTTCTCAAAAAGGAGTAATCAGAGGACTGCATTTGCAGACAAAACATTCTCAGGCAAAATTAATCCGGGTGGCAAGAGGAGAAATGTATGATGTTGCGGTAGATTTGCGGAAAGATTCAGAGACATTTGGAAGATGGTTTGGCATCCGATTATCAGAAAAAAACAGGAAAATGTTGTATATACCTGAGGGATTTGCACATGGATGTATGATACTGGAAGAGCATACGACGTTTTATTATTTGTGTTCGCAAAGCTATTATCCGGGATTCGATTCGGGTATTTTATGGAATGACGAGACATTGAACATTTCATGGCCGGTGGATGAAGTGGAAAATATTATTTTGTCTGAGAAGGACCGCAGACTTCATACATTCCATAAATTTGTCACAGATTTTTGCTCGTAATCATAGGTGAAATCGGTGTGGGAAGTAACAGAGAAAATATCTGAACAGATAGGATTTTAGATGAAAATAGCGGAGGATGCGTTTATGAAGTATGACAGTATTATTGCAGGCGCAGGTTTTAGCGGGGCAACGATCGCAAGAAAACTTGCCGAAGCAGGAAAAAAAGTATTGGTTTGTGACAGGAGAAAACACGTCTCTGGTAATATGTATGACGCATATGATGAAAACGGAATACTGGTACAAAAATATGGTCCGCATATTTTTCATACGAATAGTGATGCAATCTGGCAGTTTGTCTGCCGTTTTTCCAGGATGAAAGAATACAGACTGAAATGCAGCGCCGAGATCGATGGCAGAATGGTTCCGTCTCCGTTTAATTTATCTGCCATCGATCTGTTGTATGAGAAAGAGGACGGAAAAAGGCTGAAAGCGCAGCTGCGGAAAGAGTATGGCGACAGAAAAACAATAACGATTGTAGAAATGCTGGCGTCTTCGAATGCGGTTGTCCGTTCCTATGCAGAGATGCTGTTTGAAAAGGATTACAGATTGTATACTGCAAAACAATGGGGCTTAAAGCCAGAAGAAATAGATGTCAGCGTGCTAAATCGGGTTCCGGTTCTTTTGGACGACAGAGATACGTTTTTTAATGATAAATACGAGGCTTTACCGGAAAAAGGATATACGGAAATGTTCCGCAAGCTGTTGGATCATCCGAATATTACAATGAGATTAGAAACGGATGTGATCCCTTTGATGAAGCTGGATGTTTCAAATAAGCTGTTATATTGGGAACAAAATATTTTTACAGGCGATTTTGTATTTACGGGCGCGATCGATGAATTATTAGCATATAAATATGGAAAATTGCCATATCGGGCGCTTTGGTTTGATTATAAAACGCTGCCTGCAGACCGGTATATCGATCGTACGCCGATTGCGGTCTATCCACAGAGAGAGGGGTATACCAGAATTACGGAATATAAATGGCTGCAGGAACAGCATGTGGACGGAATGACGAAGATTGCAACAGAGTATCCGCTCGAGTACGTACCAGGGGATGAAAAGGCGGGAGAACCTTATTATCCGGTAATTAATGATACAAATGTGGAGCTGTATCAGAACTATAGAAATGAGTTATCTGTGTTTGAACGTTTGTATTTGTGCGGAAGACTGGCGGAATATAAATATTATAATATGGATGATGCGATTCAAAGAGCTTTTGAGGTGTCAGAAGAGATTTTAAGTGGTGATAAAACATGAAGAAAATTACGGTTATGATTCCAACATACAACGAAGAAGAAAATATTATGGACGCTTATCATAGAACGACTGCTGTTTTACAAAAATATACCGGACGCTATGAATACGAAATCATGTTTGTAGATAATTTTTCTCAGGATCAGTCACGGAAAATGATTATGGAGTTGTGTAATAAAGATCAGCGTGTTAAGGCGATTTTTAACGCGAAAAATTTTGGATATTCCAGATCTTTATATTATGGACTCACACAGGCAGAAGGGGATTGCGCTATTTTACTGCATGCGGATATGCAAAACCCGCCTGAGGTCATGGACGAGTTTATCAGACATTGGGAAAATGGGTATAAAGTCGTTATCGGTATTAAAAATAAGAGCAAAGAAAATCCGGTGATGTACTTTATCAGAAGCTGTTACTATAAACTTTTGAAACACATATCGGAAATAGAGCAGATTGAACATTTTACGGAGTATGAATTACTGGACAGAAGTTTTTTGGAAGTATTAAAGCAGATGGATGATCCGATGCCATATCTTAGAGGAATCGTTTCTGAATTTGGATTTCAGATGAAACGGGTATACTTTACGCAGGAAAAAAGAGAAAAAGGAAAGTCGTTTGCGAATTTTTTCAAATCCTATGATTTTGCAATGCTGGGAATTACTTCCTATTCCAAGATTGTCATGAGAATGGCGACGATGATCGGTTTTGTGTGTTCGGTGGCAAGTACTGTAATAGCGGTCGCAATATTTATTTCCAAGATTCTAAGGTGGAATGATTTTGATCCGGGAATAGCGGCAATTGGCGTCGGAGTGTTTTTTCTTGGCTCCATACAATTATTTTTTATTGGATTTTTAGGAGAGTATGTACTGAATATTAATATTCGTGTGATGCGCAGACCATTAGTGATAGAAGAATGCAGGATAAATTTTAAACAGAAGGAACAAAAACTTCCTGTAAAAGAATAAATCAATTATGTAAGGAGACAGCTACCATGAAAAAAGCATTAATCACCGGCATTACAGGGCAGGACGGCTCATATCTCGCAGAGCTTTTGCTCGCAAAAGGATATGAAGTCTACGGCCTGATACGTAGAAAAAGCGTGGTCGATTATGGAAATGTCGAACATCTCAAAGACCAGATTCGCTTTATTTACGCCGATATGACAGATTTGACCTCTTTGATTCATGCAGTAAACATTGCTCAGCCGGATGAGGTATATAATCTTGCGGCCCAGTCGTTTGTAGGGACAAGCTGGGAGCAGCCGGCGGCGACGGCGGCGATCGATGCGCTCGGCGTTACAAATATATTAGACGCCATCCGCATGATCCGGCCGGACGCGCATTTTTATCAGGCCGCGACTTCGGAAATGTTCGGCAAAGTTCAGGAAATGCCGCAGACGGAGAAAACGCCGTTTTATCCAAGGAGCCCATATGGGGTAGCCAAACTATATGGGTACTGGATTACCAAAAATTATCGAGAGAGTTATCATATGTTTGCATGCAGCGGGATTTTGTTTAATCATGAAAGCGAGCGCAGAGGAAAGGAATTTGTCACGCGTAAAATTACTTATGCAGCGGCACGTATCCGCCGGGGAGTACAGGATTGTCTGGAACTGGGCAATCTGGATGCGAAAAGAGACTGGGGGCATGCGAAGGATTATGTCCGTGCCATGTGGCAGATGCTGCAAAAGGAAGAGCCGGAAGATTATGTAATTGCATCCAATGAGACAAGAACCGTTCGTGAATTTGTACAGGCTGCTTTTCGTTACGCAGGCATGGAGCTGGAATGGGATGGAACAGGCATGGAGGAAACGGGAAGAGAAAGGGCCAGCGGCCGTATCCTGGTGAGAGTCAGTCCACAGTATTTTCGTCCGGCAGAGGTAGAAGTTTTGTGGGGAAATCCGAAAAAGGCAGAGACAGAGCTTGGGTGGAAACGGGAGATTTCTTTCGAATCTCTGGTCGAACGTATGGTGACTTCGGATCTGAAACTGGTGGAAAAAGAAATAAAAATGGAGAACTTCTAATATGAAATCACTGATTATCGGAGGCGCGGGCTTTGTTGGCCCGTACCTGGCCAGACATCTGACCGAGATCGGGTATGACGTTGCAGCCACGAAACTTAGGGAGGAATCATCCGCAGGTCTGAGTGTACCAGTTTATGATCTGAATATCCTGGATCCGGATGCCGTTTTTGAGTTACTCGATCAGTTGGAGCCGGATGATATCTTTCACCTTGCAGCACAAAGCTCGGTGGCCGTTTCCTGGAAAAATCCGCAGATTACGGCAGACGTAAATATTAAGGGCAGCATCAATGTGCTGGAGGCGGTACGCAGACTGGCAAAAAAGCCACGCATTCTGATCGCAGGTTCCGGAGAAGAATATGGAACGCTCCGGCCGGAGGACATGCCGGTTTGTGAAAGTACGGCTGTGAATCCCGTAAATATTTATGCGGCCACAAAAGCATGTCAGAATATGATTGCAAAGATTTATGCACAGGCTTATGGAGTACAGGCGGTTATGGTGCGGGCATTTAACCATATCGGCCCCGGACAGCCGCCAGTGTTTGTGGTTCCGGATTTTTGCAGACAGGTGGCGTGGATAGAGGCAGGAAAGCAGGAAGCGGTAATAAGGGTTGGCAGTCTGGATGTGCGGCGGGACTTTACCGATGTGCGTGATATCGTTCGCGCATATGTGCTGTTAGCGAAAAAAGGGAAAATCGCTGAGACGTACAATGTCGGGAGCGGACAGGCAAGAGCAGTGGGGGATATTTTGAATATGGTTCTTGCTAACAGTACGGCTGACATCCGGGTGGAGACAGACGCAGGGAAACTGCGGCCAGCGGATATGCCGGTCATGGAAGCAGATATTGGCAAAATGCAGCAGGTGACTGGGTGGAAGCCGGTGATAGGAATCGGGCAGACGATCAGGGAAATGCTGGATGAATGGCGGGGGATGGTTAGATAAACTTTTGCGATAAAACCCTGTTATCTTTTCCTGCCTGTGGCGAAACAGAAAGCACGTTATCATCTATAATTATGCAGATTACGGATATATTTCATATCTGCCTTGTATAGTTTAAAATCTGTCTGCATATATTTCTTCGTTACAAATGGCTATGCGTTTCCACATAGCCATTTGCGTAATAACTCCATTAGAGTTGCTAACGATTTTAGCAGTCCGCTTTGCGGAAGGACTCACCGCTAATCGTATAATACCATGTCTCTGAAAATAGTCAGTCATTTTTCAAAATTAAAACACCACTTTACAACTTTTTGAAAAATAAAATAACGCATAAGATACTTTCTCATGTATCATGTTTGTTGGGTATACAGATATTTTCAATAAAACTTCTATAAAGCAACAATTTCTTATAAAATGTTATCTTTAAGTATTCTATACCAGATTCTTATTTTTTGCAATACCAATGAAAAAATTGTTATAAATTACCTGATTTCTCCTGGTTTCACAATGTGTTTTGTCTGTTTTCTACAAAAATTTCTAATAAAATAAAACGACCGCCCAGCATAAGCCGCGGAGCGGATCGTATTTTTTTCAATTCTTTTTTCTATATAAATTTCGAATACAATCTTTAAAATTCCCTTATTTTATAAGCGTTTGCGAGGTTAAAACTACATAGACAAAGCATAACAATCTATAAGAAAATGTTATGGAATTTATACAGAGTTCTTTCATACGCAGATTCAGGATGGAGGAAATAATGAGAGAATTGGACTATGGAAAAATGGGAGCAAGAATTCGACAGGTACGAAAAGCGAAGGGCTGGTCGCAGGACAAGCTGGCAAAAAAATGTGGAATTAGTATGTCATTTCTTGGCCACATTGAACGGGGAACCCGAATTATGAGTCTGGAGACATTTGGAAGTATTTGCGAGGCTCTGGAAACTGGGGCGGATGAGCTGCTCTGGGGTCTGCCAGCCGTATCGGAAACAGTGCTACAGGATCTTTGGAGCAAGCCTGAGAAAAAAGAATTTGACAGCTATGCGGTATATATAAAGATTATGAAATCTGTAGCAGAGATTATGGGCAGTGTATGAAGCAGCAGAAGCGCTATCAGAAAAGCCGCAGGAAGAAAATCAGTCAGACATATGAAGGGCAGGATGGGGCTTTTGGGATTCGAAGTGCCAGTATTATTACCGTGACATACAATTGTGAAAATACCATTGCAGCGACAATAGAATCTGTTTTAAGGCAAAGCTGTAAAGAGCTACAACTGGAATATTGGATTATAGATGGTAAAAGTACGGACCGGACACTGGAAACGGTGCTGGGATACTCCCGTCGGATGGAAGAGCAGGGCATTGCATACAGTGTGGTCAGTGAACCGGACGGAGGAATTTATGATGCGATGAACAAAGGAATTCGTATGGCAGACGCAGATGTAATTGGATTTTTAAACAGCGGAGACTGGTATGAACCGGATACGCTTAAGGTTGTTCAGAAAGTTTTTGCAAAAACTCATTGTGATCTGATGTTTGGACATGTGCGTATTTACAGGCAGGATGGAAGAGCCTTTATCAAAAAGGCGCGCCAGAGGAAATATCAGTCGTCTGCTGACTGGAATCATCCGGCGATGTTTGTAAGGTCCGGGCTGTATAAAGAGTATCCATTCTTAAATAAGGGGATTCATGACGATTATGGTTTTTATTTAAGGATGAGGAAACTGCCGGTCAGGATTGTGACAGCTGACAGGGTGCTTGCAAATTACCGGATGGGAGGAGTAAGCAACCGCAGAGAAATACGGGCAGTATTTCAGCGCATTCGTGACAGATATCTGTACTGTTATCGCGTAAATGGATACAGCAGGTGGTATCTGGCGGAATGTGTAATGATAGAGATCGTGAAATATCTGCTGGGCTGACTGGCAGGTCTGTCCGGCCTGCTGCATGCTGTACAAGGATGACGGCCTGTGATAGTGAACAGGAACAATGTCAGGGAGGTTTGGTATGCGGATCGGTATAGATTTGCTATGGGTGCGAGTGGGAAAATGCGGAGGAACAGAATCTTATATTCGGAATCTTTTAGATGGATTTGCCGCATTTGACACGATAAATCAATATGTGCTATTTACAGCGAAAGATCACGCAGACAGTTTTCGAAAATATGAAAAAAATCCGCGTATGCACATACAGGTCTGCAGAGTACAGTCACAGCATCCCGTAAATCGTGTGTTATGGGAAAACAGGTATCTGGATGAGGCAGCGGTAAGATGCAAAACAGATATGATGTTTATTCCGGTATATAGTAAGCCCAGGTCACGCAGCGGAATTCCTTATGTCAGTGTGATTCATGATCTGCAGGCATTGCATTATCCACAATATTTTTCCGTGATAAAAAGGCTTTTTTTGAAATACGCATGGAAACATACCATAAGCACCTCAGACAAAGTGGTGGCAGTATCTAAGTATGGCAGGAGAGATCTGGTCTTACATTATCCTTTGGCAAAAGAGAAGGTAATCACCATTTATATTCCGATTATAACAAGACAGGCTGATCTGCCGCCGGAGGCAGTGGAACGCAAATACCAGATAAAGAGAAAAGAATATTTTTATTGTGTCAGTTCCATGCTGCCTCATAAAAATCTGGATACGCTGCTACAGGTGATGCGTGATTTTAAAAACGGAGAAGAACCTGTGGGAATGAAGCTGGTTATCAGCGGTGTTGGCGGACAGGAGGAAAAGCTGCGGTGCAGGCTGAAAGAGTATGGAATTGCAGACAGAGTTGTGCTGACAGGATATGTATCAGATGAGGAGCGCAACTGTCTGTATGAAAATTGCAGACTGTTTCTGTTCCCAAGTGTGTTTGAAGGGTTTGGCATGCCGCCCATAGAAGCGATGCGGATGGGAAAAAGAGTGGTCATGACTAAAAAAACCTGTCTGGAAGAAGTGACGCGAAGCCAGGCGGTTTATGTAGAACATCCATTTTCGAAAGACGAATGGATGAAAAAGATACAGTATGCCATGAATCTTAAGGAAGAAAAAATCTCTTTTGAAAGATATGGCCTCTATGAGATTATTCAGCAGTATCTAACCGTTTTTGCAGATCTGGGACCTAAGCCAGAAGTGGATAATAAGATGCTTGTATATGAAAAAATCTATGATGCTGTAGCAAATAATTATCAAAAAGCAAATATGAGGTTTGAATATGAGAAAACGACATATTTGTGCGGGATCCGGGAACATCCGCAGGTGATAGATCTGGCAGGATTTACAGGACTGGACAATCCAGGGTTTTATCAGGCAGTATTCCAGGCTGTTTATAAACGTCTGCCAGGAAAGAAGGAATATGAAAAATGGCGCGGTTCCTTCGATATGAAAATACCAGAATTTCAAAAAAAGTTGTTGAAAGAAATATCGGCCTCCAGCTTCGTTGCGATCAATCATATCCGCTTGAAAAATAACCCATATTTTCATCAGAGAAGAAATGTGAAAAGCCGGATGACTGGTGTGCTGTATGGACTTACGGATAAGCCATCGCTTCGAAAACTGGGAAAGAGAATGCCGCAGCCGGTGCAAACGATGATAAAAAAGGTGCTTTTATGAAACTATATATCGATATAAGTGTCCTGACACTGGCTGCATTTGTAACAGGCATCCAGCGGGCAGCACAGGAAATCATACTTCGTCTGATTCAGAATCAGATGCACGGGCAGGTACAGAATCAGGCGCCGCGTCAGATACAGGAGGTGATACTGCTGTATTATCGTGCGGCAGATAACCGTTATTACAGAATTGATAACCAGGCTTTTATTCAATACTATGCCGGACACAGAGGCATAAAGGAAAAGATGATGACAAAGCATGGCATAGCATTGGAAGATATTGGCCATGGCTCAATTTTCTTTGATCTGGATGCCGCATGGATAGGAAGGGTCAGGCGGAGTTATCTGCTGCCGCTTTTAAAAAGGCAGGGGGCAGAAATTGTTGTGCATATTTATGACATCATATCCATTACTCATCCGCAGTACTGTCTGCAAAGAGGCGTATATCAGTTTATGGATTATCTTGGTGCACACCTGCAGTATGCAGATAAGATGATAGTAAATGCACATGCGACTGTAACAGAACTGGAAAAGCTCACCCGCCAGATTGGATGTAAGCTGCCGTCATGTACAGTAATTCCATTAGGGGCGGATTTTCATGAAGTAAGACGCATACAGAAAAAAGAAATACGAAAATCTCTGCTGAAAGCGGCAGAAAACAAACCCTATCTGCTGATGGTTGGAACGATAGAGCCGCGCAAAAATCATAAGCTGCTGCTCAGAGCTTATGATGAGGGACTTCGGGATCTGGGATATCATATTATTTTTGCCGGATATATGGGTTGGAATATGGAAGTATTTGAAAAAAAGCTGAAAGCGCATCCGGATTACGGAAAGCGGATATTTCATTTTGAAGGTTTAAAGGATGATGAAATCTCATATCTGTATCAGCATGCAGAGTTTCTGGTATTTTGCAGCTATACAGAAGGGTATGGCCTGCCTCTGATCGAAGCGCTGCAAAGGGGCACACCGGTGCTGGCATCGGATATTCCGGTATCACGGGAAGTAGCGGGAGATTACTGTGAATATTTTGAGCAGGATAACGTACAGCAGATATGCAGGAAAGCGGCATATTTCAAGACGCATCGGAAAGCATATCACAGATTAAAAAAGCGCATAAGAGAATACAGACCTGCTGATTGGAAATCGTGTTATTTAAACATGCGTCAGGTATTATGCAGAGGATAAAATGAGTACAGAAACAGGAATCGTGATTCCAAGCCTGAATCAGGGAGACTATATAGAAGAGGCTTTGCGAAGCATCATTGCCAATAAAAAGCATACAGATCTTGCGATAGCAGTAATGGATGGCGGCTCAGACGACAGGACTATTTCTGTTCTGAAAAAATATGAAAAAGATATTCAGATATGGTGCAGTGAACCGGATCATGGTCAGGCGGATGCAGTCAATAAGGGAATCGATGCTCTTTCAGACTGCCAGTACTATATGTGGCTGAATGCAGATGACAGGTACGAAGATGAATATGCGGTAAAAAAGATTGTGGATTATGCAAGATCCGGTCATTGGGATGTCTGTTATGGATTATCCCACTTTATAGATGAACATGGATCTGTCACAGGAGAGTATCCGGTGGAGCCATTTGACAGTGACGCATTAGGCAGTCGCTGTTATATAAGCCAGCCTAGCGTGCTGTTTAGCAAAAAAGCGTATGAGAAAACTGGTCCGCTAAATCCCAGGCTGCATATGTGTCTGGATTATGAATATTGGATTCGCCTCGCCCAAATGTATGAATTTGGGTTTATCAGGGAATATGTTGGAGCAACGAGGATGTATGCCAGGACCAAAACAGCTACCATGCAGTCTTTGCATTTCAAAGAGGCGATTGAAATATTGCGCAAATATTACGGGAAAGTGCCATTACACTGGATTGTTGCAAAGATTTTGTCTGATCATCCGGAGGGATTGTTGCAGATAGTGCCGAAGCGCCTGCTGATGCCGCTGGTTTATCCGTTTCGTGAGAAGATTGTACAAAACTGCATAAGGGAAGAAAGTGATTAACAAAGTCAAAATTTTGAGAATACCAGGGGGACATTATGCAATGAAAAAGCATTCAAAAATATATGTGGCAGGTCATCAGGGAATGGTTGGTTCCGCCATTATACGTGAATTGCAGCGTCAGGGTTATACAAATATCATTACACGAACCCATAAAGAACTGGATTTGTTAAGACAGGCACAGGTGGAAGATTTTTTCACAGAGGAAAAGCCGGAATATGTATTTCTGGCAGCTGCCAAAGTCGGAGGTATTGCGGCCAATCAGGAGGCATTGGCGGATTTTATGTACTGTAATCTGACATTGGAGATGAATGTGATCTGTTCTGCGTGGAAAAATGGATGCAGGAAACTGGAGTTTCTCGGTTCCTCCTGTATCTATCCCCGTATGGCGCCGCAGCCAATAAAGGAAAGCAGCCTGTTATCTGGTGAGCTGGAACAGACCAATGAAGCGTATGCGCTGGCCAAAATATCCGGATTAAAGTATTGCGAGTATTTGAACAGACAATACGGTACGGATTATATTTCAGTAATGCCTACGAACCTCTATGGACCGAATGATAATTATCATCCGACACACAGCCATGTACTTCCGGCACTGATCAGGCGGTTTCATGAAGCAAAAGAGGAGGGGGCCCCATATGTGGTTTGTTGGGGAGATGGCAGTCCGCTTAGGGAATTTTTATATGTGGACGATCTGGCAGAGTTATGTGTGTTTCTGATGAATCATTATTCTGGAAATGAGACTGTCAATGCAGGTACCGGAGAGGAAATAAGCATCCGGGAGCTGACAGAGCTGGTGGCAAAGGTGGTTGGTTATCAGGGCGGGATACGCTGGGATGTATCGAAGCCAAACGGGACACCCCGCAAGCTGCTGGATATAAGCAGGACGCAGCAGATGGGATGGAAGTATAAGACACCATTAGAAGAAGGGATTCGTCTTTCCTATAAGGATTTTCTGGAGAATCCGGTACGGGCGGAAAGGTAGATATGAAAAAAGCATTAATCGTTGGCGTGGCAGGATTTGTGGGGAGTTATCTTGTAAGGGAGCTGATGAAGGACGGAAGTATGAAAATCCATGGGACAAAGCTGCCTTCCCAGCAGATGTTTATGGAAAATGTACAGATGCATGATTTGGATATCCTGCATAAGGAAGAGATTGTAAGTCTGCTTTTTGAGATACGTCCGGATTATATTTTTCACCTTGCAGCTCAAAGCTCTGTCAGTGTTGCGTGGAAAAATCCGGATTTTACGGTGGATGTGAATGTAAAGGGAGCTATTTACCTGATGGATGCCGTGAGAGAGCTGTTCTATAAGCCCAGGATGCTTTTGATTGGTTCCGGCGAAGAATATGGCCATGTCAGAGGGGATGAGGTGCCGATTTTAGAAGAATGTCATCTGCGTCCAGGGAATATCTATGCTGCAACGAAGGTTTGTCAAAATATGATTGGTTCTATTTATGCGAAGGCATATGATATGAATCTGGTTATGGTGCGTTCATTTAATCATATCGGACCAGGACAGGCGCCTGTATTTGTAGTATCTGATTTTTGCAGGCAGGTGGCACAGATAGAAGCGGGCTTAAAAGAACCCGTCATGTATGTAGGAAATCTGGATGCAAAACGTGATTTTACGGATGTGCGGGATGTAGTACGGGCCTATGTACAGCTGATACAGCGGGGAAAAGCGGGAGAGACTTACAATGTGGGGAGCGGACATGCCTGTGCGATACGGGAAGTACTGGATCAGATTTTGTCATTCGCGGTGGTAAGTATCCGGGTGGAGACAGATCAGAATAAGATTCGTCCGGTGGATGTGCCAGTCATAGAGGCAGACATATCAAAATTATATCAGGCAACCGGATGGACACCTGCGATACCACTGGCGCAGACACTGCAGGAAACGTTAGATGACTGGAGAGCGAGGGTATAGAAGATGGCAGAACAGATCATAAAAGGAATTTTTGCTTCGGAAGGCATTACAAAGTCAGACCGTGTTTTGCATACAGCAGGAGCCTTTGCCAAAAAATACCTGCTGTATGTACAGGAGGCAGGTATTTTAGAAAGCCTTATGCCTCATATATGCAGGAGGGAGCATCTGGATTCTTACCTGATTTTTGAAGTTCTGGAGGGAAAAGGAACGATTGTTTACGAAGGGATTACATACGAAATTCGTAAAGGAGAGTGCATCTGGATTGACTGCGATCCGGCATTCGAACATATCAGCAGTGAAAAAGAGCCATGGAAACTGTCATGGATACACTTTAATGGTAATTGTGCCAGGGAGTTCTACAGATTGTTTCGGGAGCGCAATTCTTCTCCGGTATTTCTTCCGGCAGATGCATCTGGGATACAAAAGCTGTTGGAACAGGTACTGTATGCTGTAAAAAACAATGCTTCAGAATTGGAAGTGCATAGTCTTTTAACACAGTTGGCCGCGGCATGTATTCGGCCTGTCGATGAAAAGGGTATGATGAAAGACATACGGGAATACATCAATGCAAATTTTACGGAAAGCGGACTGGTGCAGATGCTTTCAGAACGCTTTCGGGTTTCCAGGCAGGAGATGGAGGATATGTTTTCCGGCAGCTTTGGAATCGGGCTTCGGGATTATATATTAAGCAGAAAATTTCATGCGGCGAAGGAGCAGCTGCGTTTTACGATACAACCGGTTGAAGAAGTAATTGCGAAATCGGGGATTGGAAACGAGGATTTGTTTTACCAGCTGTTCAGAGAGTATGAGGGTACAAGCCCGGAGGAATATCGCAGGAGCTGGGCGCAGTGGATTAAAGATTGAGATACAGCAGGAGGGTGTAATGAAGAAAAAAGCGTTGATTACAGGTGTGACGGGGCAGGATGGAAGTTATCTGGCAGAGCTGCTCTTGGAAAAAGGATATGAGGTACATGGCATGGTACGCCGGTCCTCGATAGAAAAGATGGAGCGGATCGAACATTTAAAGGGTGACTTGCATTTTCATCTGCATTATGGTGATCTGACAGACTCCATGAGTCTTGTAAAGATGATCGGTGAAGTAAGGCCGGATGAGATATACAATCTGGCTGCACAGTCCCATGTGCAGGTGAGCTTTGATGTGCCGGAGTATACGGCAGATGTGGCGGCAACAGGTGTACTGCGGGTACTGGAAGCAGTCCGTATCTGCGGACTTGCGAAAACATGCCGTATTTATCAGGCATCCACATCGGAACTGTATGGAAAAGTGGAAGAGGTTCCACAGAGTGAGACAACGCCATTTCATCCCTACAGTCCCTATGCGGTTGCAAAACAGTATGGCTATTGGATTGTGAAGGAATACCGTGAAGCCTATGGTATGTTCTGCTGCTCTGGTATTTTATTTAATCATGAGTCTGAACGCAGAGGAGAGACTTTTGTAACAAGGAAGATTTCACTGGCAGCGGCCAGGATTGCACAGGGGATGCAGGAAAAACTATATCTTGGCAATTTGTCTTCCCTAAGAGACTGGGGATATGCAAAGGATTATGTAGAATGTATGTGGCTGATTTTGCAGCATGACAGACCGGAAGACTTCGTAATTGCAACAGGAGAACAGCATTCTGTGAGAGAATTTTGCACCTATGCATTTAAAGAAGCAGGCATTGATCTGGAATTTAAGGGTGAGGGCAAAGAGGAAAGAGGCATCAATCAGGCTACTGGTGAGGTTGTGATAGAGGTATCGAAAGAGTTTTACAGACCCACAGATGTAGTAAATCTATGGGGGAATCCAACAAAGGCAAAAAAAGAGCTTGGATGGAATCCGACCAGGACGAGCTTTCAGGAATTGGTGCGTCTAATGGTAAGGCATGACATGGAGCTGGTGGGAAACAGGCAGGAAGGAGCTGTATCTTTGTGATCCGGCAGGGAGGAGCATGTTTAAGGCATTATATCAATACAGAGATTATATTATCAGCAACGCGTTAGGGGAGTTACGATACAGGTATGCGGGGTCTTCTTTGGGATTTTTTTGGAATATCGTAAATCCGGTTCTTCAGATCATTGTCTATACGTTTGTGTTTTCTAATATTATGAAGGCAAAAATGGATATGATTGACAGTACGAGCGGATTTTCGTTATATCTGTGCGCAGGGATGTTTGCATGGATTTCTTTTCAGGAATGTGTGGCAAGGGGAACCGGAGTTTATACAGAATGCAGTTCTTTTTTAAAAAAACTGCCAGTTCCGGAGTATGTATTTGTGGCGCAGAAATCGTTGTCATCTTTTCTAAGCTGCCTGATAAATTACATGATTATATGGTTTTATGGGATTGTAGTGACGAACAGAATCAGCGCTTACTGGGTGATGGTACCTTTGATCCTGCTGCTGATGATGTTGTCTGGATTCGGACTGGCGATGCTGCTGGCTACGGCGAATGTATTTTTTCAGGACACGGTACAGATTGTAAATGTTGTACTGATGATCTGGATGTGGCTGACGCCGATTGTCTATGCGGAATCGATTCTTCCGCCACGGTTTATGGGTATCATGGATATCAATCCGATTTATCCATATATTCATTCTTTGCAGCAGATTATCGTAAGCGGTCAGATGCCGCAGATGGAACATATTTTGAAAATGGCGGTGTTTGCAATCATAAGTATCTGCATGGGATACCTGTTTACAAAAAGAAATATTTCAGAAATACGGGACATGATATAAATGGAAAATGCAGTAGAAATCACAGATCTGTCAAAGTGTTTTAAAGTATATAAAAAACAGTATCACCGGCTGGCGGAGATGGTTACAGGACGCAGGCTGCATGAGGAATACTGGGCGCTTAAGCATGTGAACCTTATCGTAAAAAAAGGGGAAGCGTTAGGAATTGTAGGCGCGAACGGTGCGGGAAAGAGTACGCTGCTGAAACTGATATGCGGGGCGCTTTATCATACAGGCGGCACGGTTTGTGTCCATGGCAGGGTATTGTCTCTTTTGGAACTGGGAACCGGCTTTCACCCAGAGCTGACAGGGATTGAAAATATTTTCAACAGCGCCAGTATGCAGGGCTTTGAAAGGAAAGAGATTGAAGAGAAGCTGGCGGATATTATCGCATTTGCGGACATCGGCGAATATATCCATGTACCGGTAAAAACATATTCTTCCGGTATGTATGTACGGCTGGCGTTTGCAATGTACGCCTGTCTGGAACCGGAGATTTATATTGTGGATGAAGCGTTGTCTGTCGGGGATGTGTTTTTCCAGCAGAAGTGTTATGAAAGAATGCGCCAGATGAAAGAGCAGGGTGTAACAATTATTATGGTATCTCACGATCCGGCGCCCGTGATCAGCTTTTGTGACCGCGCGGTTTTGCTGGATCAGGGGAGTATTCGCGGGGATGGAAAACCGGATATTATTCTGGAGATGTATCAGGCGCTGCAGTATACAAAAGGTATGAAAACAGACTGCGGGATAACGGCCGGGGAACATGTGGAATTTGGCACAAAGGAAGCGGGGCTGTCCGGATGCTCCCTGACGGATGAAAAGGGAATGGAAAAAACAGTCTGGGGAACCGATGAGGTCTGCAGACTGCGGGTGGAATATGAATCAGAAATTATTACAGAGCCGGTCAGTATGGGGTTTCAGATCAAAAACGGGTTTGGCAGCGTTGTTTTTGGCACCAACTCCAACTGGCTGGGGGAATCGCTGCGATTTGCGAACGGCAGACTTTGCTGTACGTTTGAATTTCCCATTTATATGGGCGAGGGCAGCTATACGGTGACGCTGGCAGTATCAGAAAACAAACGTCAGCCGACGGTCGTTTATGCGTGGACGGAAAAAGCGCTTGCGTTTGAGGTAATCAGTTCCCGTCCCGGCCAGTTCGGGGGCAGTGTTTATCTGCCGGTAAAAATAAGAATCTGACAGGATGACTGAAAGGGAGAATCAGGAAATGTGTGAAAGAAAAGCAGAGGCAGGAGCAGTAAAAAACAGTTATCTGGCCGGTCTTTTTGCAGACAGTTACAGCGATAAATGGCTGTGGGGGGGGGTAAAATGGGATCTGAAAACGATGGAAAGACTGCAAAATCCCAAGGCGCTTGAGAATTATGGATTTAAAGTATATTCACAGAATGATGAGGACGGAATGATCGAAGAGATTTTTCACAGAATCGGAACAGTCAATAAGATATTTATTGAATTTGGGGTACAGGACGGCCTGGAAAGCAATACCCATTATCTCCTGTTTAAGGACTGGAGCGGTTTGTGGATCGAATGCGATAAGAATGCCTTTCAGCAGATTTGCCGGAAATTTGTCAATGTAATAAAAGACGGCCAGCTGATGGTCAGGAATGAGTTTGTTACAAAGGATAATATTAACAGGCTGTTTCAGGAATCCGGCATCAGCGGGGAGATCGATCTGTTAAGTATCGATGTGGATGGAAACGATTATTATATTTTTGAACACATAAACGCAGTCTGTCCCCGGGTGGTGATTATGGAATATAACGGGAAATTTCCGCCGGACTGTTTTTTTAAACAGGCCTATAATGAAGAGCACGTCTGGGATGGGACGGACTGGCATGGCGCTTCTTTGTGCGCCTTAAACGAACTGGCTGTACGGAAGGGATACGTGCTTGTGGGGACAAATATCAACGGATGCAATGCCTTTTTTATCCGGAAGGATCTGGTGAACGATCAGTTTTTACAGCCGATGACACCGGAATACCTGTTTAATCCGATGCGGGTGAACTTAAAGCATAAAAGCGGTCATCCCTCCGGAAACTGTCTGTATAAAATGCGGGATGGTATTGGCGGTGTTCTGGATTTTTATCCGGATGCACAGATCTGTTTTGTTTGTGGATTTTCTCAGCCGGAAAAAAATGAATGGTATCGTTACTGCTATATGAATGCATTACATGCAAAAATATATGTTAGAGAACAGGAAACACAGGCAGAGGAACTTGTTTTGGAGTATTTAAATCCGTTTGGACATCCGGGATTTGTTCTGCATGTGCATCATAAGGGACGTCTTGTGCAGAGGCTGGCGATTCAGGACGGTGAAGGAAAGATACGCATTCCTAAAAATGCGCTTGAAAGTGATCGCGGATATGCGCTGGAGCTGACCATTAACAGACTGATGGTGCCTGCGAAAGTGTCTGGCGGAAACGATGAAAGGGCTCTGGGAATCGGACTGAAATTTTAAGGAGATACTATGAGGATTTTTAATGAGACAAAAGGCAAAAAATATGAGGAGCTGATAAAGCCGTATGAGACTTATCTTCCGGTTTATTTTGAGAAACTGGGCATTGCGCATGAAACCTACCCGCAGGCTTTGGAAAATGAGGAGTACAGACTGTACGTAAAGTACAATCAGTGGCCGATTCGAAAGCTGGAATATTCTTTTGTTATCCGTATGATGCAGGAAACGGTATTCGCGGGTGCAAAAGTGCTGGATGCAGGCTGCGGCGTATCTTCCCTGCCGTTTTTATGGAATGAATTTGGAGGGGAAGTTACCGCGGCGGATGTGGATGAGAAAAGTATCTCGTTAATGCGGAAGTTTGAAGAGGACGGTTATTTTGGGGCCGATCGCCAGATTCATACGAACATATGTGATATCGCAGACCTTCCGTTTGCGGATCACAGCTTTGATGTCGTCGTATCGACTTCAGTTCTGGAGCATCTGCCTTATCCGAATTATCTGCTGGCTGTTTCAGAATTATACCGGGTGCTGAAAGAAGGCGGCACGCTGATTATGACCTGTGATGTAACCGCAGGCAGCGGTTCCAAAAGAAGAGCCGAGGGAGCGTTTTCTGTTTCTGATATAAAGACCATCCTGTCTGCGTTTCAGGAGCAGCTCGTAGAAGAAGATAAAAACCTGACGGATTTTTCTGTTACGGAAGAAGAGATCGAAAGATTCTGGCAGGACCACTATTATGAGGGAATCGGATATACCGGAAACAGAGGTTACCTGGCAGCTGGTTTTCGTATCCGAAAGAAACAGAATCAGAATATAAGGCGGGAACTGCTCAGATACGAAGAGCTGATCACAGAACTGATCCGGTATGAATCATTTGTGGCAGATAAAGAAAAAGAATTGTCGAAGGCTAATGCATATGCCCGTCTGAAAGAAGAAGAAAATGAGAAACTGCAGAAAGATATCACTCGTGTGCAAAAGGAAAGCAGGGAACGACTGGCTGCGCTTACAAAAGTCACGCAGGAAAGTGAAAAGCAGTTCAAAGAGATCGAATACTTAAGAGAAGAAAGTAAAGAACGACTGACTGCGCTTACAAAAGTCACGCAGGAAAGTGAAAACCGGCTGGAGGCAATTGAATATTTAAAAAAGCAGCTGAACGGTTAGCACGTGTCTGAAACAAAGTTTGTCAGCAAATCAATAGATGGCAGTGGAACAGGATCGTAAATAAATGATGAAACATACAGATAAAAAAACATATCCCAAAATCTCCGTAATTACACCGTCCTATAATCAGGGACAGTTTCTGGAAGAATGTATGAAAAGCGTTCTGGATCAGAATTATCCGAATCTGGAATATATTGTAATCGATGGCGGCTCGAACGATCAGTCTGTCGAGATTATAAAAAAATACGAATCGAAACTTGCTTACTGGATCAGTGAAACAGATGGCGGACAAAGTCATGCGATTAACAAGGGATTTTCTCATGCGACCGGAGATCTGATCGCATGGCTCAATTCGGATGATTTATATTATGAGAAAAGCCTGTGGAAAATTGCGGATATTTACAAACGGTATGAAGACATTATGGATGAAACCGCATTTATTATGGGAAATGGGTATCGCTATCAGTGGCCGGAGCAGACCATGGCCAGATTTTGTCCCAAAAATGTGGCATTTTCCAGAAAAACACTGGCAGAGGGCCTGGATTATATCCTGCAGCCTTCAGTGTTTGTGGTGCGTAAGGCTGCGCAGCAGACCGGATATTTAAAGGAAGATCTTAAGTATTGTATGGACTGGGACTGGTGGTACCGGCTGTCTGCGAATGATCGGGTAATTGTCACAGATCAGATGCTGTCTCTAAGCCGGGAATATGCGCAGACAAAGACAAGTATGGGCAGGATGCGCCGCTGGACAGAGATCTGGCAGCTTGCAAATCAGATGTCTGGCAGGGAGCTGACGGCGGGAGGACTGTTTTTTCTGGCAGAGACATTAAAAGGGATGGACAAAAAACTGCTGCGGGACGAAAGTCTGAACGGTCTGTGGGAAGACGCGAAGCAGGGACTCTGCAGGCTGTGCGGACAGTCGGACAGTTTTCCGTTTGAAAGCGATGCGTCTGTAGTAACGGATGTTCCGGCAGTCTGTAGCAGCAGGCAGAAAGAGATTCCGGTTTTAAAAAGGTATCCGAAGATTACGGTGATCACGCCGTCCTATAACCAGGCAGAATATCTGGACCGAACGATACAAAGCGTATTGTGTCAGAATTATCCGAACCTGGAGTATCTGATCTTTGACGCGGGTTCGACGGACGGAAGCGTGGATATTATAAAAAAATATGAAAGTCAGCTGACCTTATGGAAAAGCGAGCCGGATCACGGGCCTGCGGATGCGATTAATAAAGGTCTGCGGATGGCTGACGGTGAGATTATCGGGTGGCTGAATTCGGATGATGCTTATACGCAGGACGCGCTGTTTCGGGTGGCTGAGCAGTTTTTGGCAGGCGCGGATGTGGCGTATGGACACGCATTATATGTGGACGGCAGCGATCAGCCGGTTGCGATGGATCATGGATATCAGAAAACAAAGATTTATTTAGGGCATCAGCAGGAATTTGATCAGACGCTGCGGTATTGGGAAACCGTCTATTTGATTCCACAGCCTTCTGTATTTTGGAAAAAAGACATTATGGACCGGTATGGCAGGCTCGATGAGCATTATCAGTTTATTTTTGACTATGAATATTTTTTAAGGCTTACAAAAAATGGAGTCCGTTTTTCTCTGATCGATGAAGTACAGGCACTATACCGGATACATGAAGCCTCCAAAACAAGTTCATTTGACGCGTTTTACAAAGAGCTGTATGAGCATTCCAGAAAACATATGCGATGGGACAGTCAGACAAAGATCAGCTTTTGGAAATATTACAAAAATAAAATAAAACAGCTGTATCAGGGAGCACGACCCGTACGCAGGATAGGAATGCACTGCTTTCTGGCGCTGCAGCTGATCCGGCTGCTGACCGGAAGGGGCAATCCGGAGGCGGCATTTGACAGATTATCAGGAGGAAAGAGATGAAAAAAGCAGCAGTGATATCTTTAACGATACCGGAGATACCAGGCAAGTCCGGCGGAGAGATCCGGGATATTTATCTGTTCGGGTATCTTGCGAGGCACTATCAGACCGATTATTTTTCGATACATAATTACTTTGGACAGGGGGAGCCGGATCGGGATTTTATCAAATTATTTGCGCATGTATACGAACCGTGTATGATTAACGAACAGTACCATGCAATGGTGGATGAAAACGTGCGGCTGAGCGCAGCCGAAAAATTAAGATACCGTCTGTCGCTGCATGGAAGATATCTCCCAGGGCAGAAGTTACCGGCGGAGCTGCTTGGATTTCGCAATGAGTTTAACCGGTATATCCGAAGATTTTTTGAACATTGTGCCAGACGGAAAAAATACGATTATGTGTTTATCTCGCCGCAGGTAAATCCGGCTATTATCGAAGATCTGGCGCTGCCGGATCAAACGAAAGTGATCTGGGCGATGTATGATGTGGAAAAGGTGCGTCACAAAAGACTGCTTGAGACAAAAAAAACGAGAGTGGATCGATGGTTTTACCGGTTTGAGGCAGCGGCAGCCTGCAGATTTGAAAAGGCGGCGGCAGCAAAAAGCGACGGAATTATCGTGGTATCCGATCTGGACAGACGCAGATTTGCGAAATATTACAACCGGTCAGATTGTGAGGTGCTGTCTGTAGAAAATGGCGTGGATGTGGATTATTTTTATGCCATGCAGGCAGGGACAGATTATAAGATTGTGTTCGTAGGAAATATGGGATATGCGTCGAACGCGCAGGCCGTGCGTTATTTTGTCAAAAAAGTGTTTCCTCTCATTGTAAAGAAGTATCCGCAGACACATTTTTATGCAGTCGGTGCAAATGCCAGCCAGGAATTAAAGAGCCTGGAGACAGACCATGTGACCGTTACCGGTATGGTCAGCGATGTCAGGGATTATCTGAAAATGGCACATATCGTCTGCGTACCTCTCCTGGCTGGGAGCGGAACAAAGTACAAGGTGCTTGAAGCAATGGCGTGCGAAAAGCCGGTAGTAACCACAAGCATAGGCGCAGAGGGTCTTATGGTATCGGATGGAAAGAATATCGTAATTGCAGATACAGCGCAGGAGATGGCAGATAACGTGATCCGGTTATTTGAACATCCAAACCGGTGTCTGGAGATAGGAAAGAAAGCAAGAGAATTTATCCTTGCGAATCATGACTGGAACGCGGTGTTGCCGAAAATTGATGCCTGGGTAGAAAATTTATGCTGCCATTAGTGACAATTGTAACACCATCTTATAATCAGGGAAGATTTATCCGGGATACGATTGAAAGTGTTCTGTCTCAGAATTATCCAGGGATAGAATATATGATTATAGACGGCATGTCCAGTGATGATACTTTGGACATAGTGCGGGAGTATGAGGATCGCCTGACGTTTATTTGTGAAAAGGATCAGGGACAAACCGATGCGATTAATAAAGGATTTCGTATGGCAAAAGGAGAGATTATCGCATGGCTGAATTCGGATGATGTTTATGAGCCGGACTGTATTCAAAGGGCTGTTTTGGAATTTCAGAAACATCCGGATCTTGGGCTGGTATATGGGGATGGATATATTATAGATGAAAAAGGAAAGAAGGTCAAAAGGTTTGAAGCGGTGCAGGAATTTTGCAGATGGGATCTGATCCATGTGCAGGATTACATTTTGCAGCCGGCAGCTTTTTTCAGAAAAAGCTGCCTGGAAGAAGCAGGATATCTGGATACCAGTCTGCACTGGTGTATGGACTGGGATCTGTGGATTCGATTATCCAAAATTACGCAGGTGAAATATATACCAAAATATTTTGCCTGCGCAAGGGAATACAGCGGAACAAAGACAAATACCGGAGGCAGAAAACGGCTGATGGAAATTAAGAAGCTGATGCGAAAGTACAGCGGCAGGAGACGGCCGTTAGGTTACGGGTTGTATTGGGCAGGAGAGGTTTTAAAGAGGTATCCCCAAAACAGGGTGGTGCGTTTGTTTGTCCGGATGATCCATGGATATTTATTAAGAAAGATTCGCAGAAAGAGGAAAAGATGTAATGGCAGACAGTGAAGTTTTTGTTCTGATAGCTGTGCTGCGGTGTGGCGGGCGTTAAATAGCAGATAACATTACATTGCGGAAAGGATAGATGAATTTGAAGGTAGTAATTCTGGCAGGAGAATACGGAACACGTATCAGCGAAGAAAGTCTTTTTAAGCCAAAGCCAATGATAGAAATAGGCGACAGACCGGTTTTATGGCATATCATGAAGGAATATTCGCATTACGGATTCCATGAATTTATCATTTGCTTCGGATATAAACAATTATCAGGATTATTTTTACGGGTCAAAACGGCAGCTGTCAGATTTTGGAGAAACAAGAGGATGTTATGGCGGATGAGAAAATTATTCCGATCGATGAAACAGAAAGAAGTAATTCCAGGATCAGATATGCGGTCGTTTTGGAACGGGATGGCAGGCAGGTTCAGTTCAGAGGCATAAATCAGGGGGGAAGATGATGTGTATATTCGGAAAATAGAATTGGCAGGGTATGGCTCGTGCGATTCAGAAAAAAATTAGAAGGCGCTGGAGAGAATATGAAAGTAGTAATATTAGCCGGTGGTTACGGAACCAGGATTTCAGAAGAAAGTGAAAATAAACCAAAACCAATGATTGAAATAGGAGGCCGCCCGATTTTATGGCACATCATGAAATTATACTCTTATTACGGGTTTCATGAATTTATCATTTGTGCCGGATATAAGCAGCATGTCATCAAAGAATGGTTTGCGGATTATTACCTGCATAATACCGACGTTACATTTGATCTGCTGGAAAATTCCATGGCGGTACATAATAATTATTCGGAACCATGGAAAGTCACCGTTGTGGATACGGGACTGAATACAATGACCGGCGGGAGAATTAAGCGGATTGAAAAATACGTCGGTAATGAAACATTTTTATTAACTTATGGAGATGGCGTTTCCGATATCAATATTCAAAAACTGGTCAGTTATCATAAAGATCATGGCAGACAGCTTACAATATCAGCATATAATGTGGAGCAGAGATTTGGCGTGCTGGATATTGCCGCAGATGGCAATGTGAGGGCATTCAGGGAGAAGGCAAAGGGGGATGGCGGACTGGTCAATATTGGCTATATGGTTTGCGAGCCTGGAATTTTTCAGTATATCGAAGACGATGCCACGATATTCGAAAAAACATCGCTGACAGAGATAGCCGCAAAAGGAGAACTTGTGGCATACAGGCATGACGGCTTTTGGCAGTGTATGGATACCTTGCGGGAAAAACAGAAGCTGGAAGAAATGTGGACGAAGCAAAAAGCGCCATGGAAGGTATGGGAGTAGGAAACCGTATCGGACATGGTACAGGGAGACAGATATGAAAAGCGCGATTGTAACAGGTGCGACAGGGCTGATTGGCCGCTGGGTCGTTGCGGAGTTATTAAAACATCAGATAAAAGTATATGCGGTTGTCCGTGATAAAAAGAAAGCGGATAGAATATTTCATGCTCACAAAAATCTGCATATTGTAATTTATGATTTTCATTCGGATATTTCACTGAGCCGTCTGATACGGGATGAGACTGATGTCTGTTATCACTTTGCTTGGGAAGGTGTCTGTGGCAGCGGGGCTGGAGATTCCGCCATCCAGCTTTCTAATATTGAACATACACTGAAGCTGACAGGCTTTCTGCGTGAGCTGCACGTAAAAAAATTTATAGGTGCCGGAAGCCTGCATGAAGCGGAATGCCTGGTGGAAATGCAGAGGGAAGAAGTATCGACCAATCTGGGGATGATGTATAAAAGTTCCAAACTGGCAGCGCATTATATGAGCAAGGTTGCGGTATGCAGACAGGGAATAGAGTTTTACTGGCCGGTGATTACTAATACGTTCGGGATAGGTGAAAAGACGCCCCGTCTGGTAAATGCGGCCATACGCAGACTGATAAACGGAGAAAGTCCGAAATTTACTTCGGCGGTACAGCTGTATGATTTTATATATGTGACAGATGTGGCAAGAGCCTTTTGGCTGATTGGAGAAAAAGGGGTAAACTGCAGAAATTATATTCTGGGAAGCGGAAACTGCAGGCCGCTTCGAGAATTTCTGGAATGCATGGGACGGATAGTCAATCCGGACGTACCGTTATTATTCGGAGAGGCGCCGTTTCATGGAATCATGCTTCCCGCGGAATATTATGATACTGCCAGTCTGTCAGAAGATACGGGATTTCAGTGTGAGGTAGGTTTTGAGAAAAGCATTCAGTATATGAAAGAATGGATAGCGGCAGGTGAAAAGGATGTTCAGATTTAATAAAACGGATATAAAGGATCTGGTTGTGATTGAACCGTTTTTATTTATGGATGAGAGAGGGACGATAAAAAAGTCTTTTGAAAAAAATGTTTTTAAGGAAAACGGGATTGATCTTACGGCTGCGGAGGAGCTTGAAACCACTTCTGGGAAAGGAGTGGTAAGGGGGCTGCATCTGCAGACCAGACATTCCCAGGCAAAATTAATCCGGGTGGCAAGGGGAGAGATGTATGATGTTGCCGTGGATCTGCGGAAAGATTCAGAGACATTTGGAAAATGGTTTGGAATCCGCTTATCCGAAAAAAACAGGAAGATGCTGTATATACCTGAGGGATTTGCACATGGATGTATGATACTGGAAGATCATACGACATTTTATTATCTTTGTTCACAAAGTTATTATCCGGGGTATGATTCGGGGATTTTATGGAATGACAGGACGCTGAACATTACATGGCCGATCGGCGAGGTGAAAGATATTATTTTGTCTGAAAAAGACCGCGGGCTTATGACATTTCAGAAATTTGTCACGGATTTTAGCACGGAATCCGGTGTTTGACGATGTGTCACAAAACAGGGAAAATATTCAGACAGATAAGATTTTAAACGAAAATGGTGGAGGATGTTGCTTATGAAGTATGACAGTATTGTTGCAGGCGCGGGCTTTAGCGGGGCAACGATTGCGCGAAAACTTGCCGAGGCAGGAAAAAAGGTACTGGTCTGTGAAAGAAGAAAACAGGTTTCCGGTAATATGTACGATGAATATGATGAAAACGGGATACTGGTGCAAAAATATGGCCCGCATATTTTTCATACGAACAGTGACGCTGTCTGGCAGTTCGTATGCCGTTTTTCCGCAATGAAGGAATACAGGCTAAAATGCAGTGCCGAGATTGATGGTAAAATGGTTCCGTCTCCGTTTAATTTCACTGCGATTGATCTTTTGTACGATAAAGAGGATGGAACCAGAATCAAAACGCAGCTGCAAAAAGAATATGGAGACAGAAAAGCAGTAACAATTGTCGAAATGCTGAATTCTTCGAATGCCGTTGTGCGATCTTATGCAGAGATGCTGTTTGAAAAGGATTACAGACCATATACTGCAAAACAATGGGGATTAAAACCTGAAGAAATAGATGTCAGTGTGTTAAACCGGGTTCCGGTTCTTCTGGATGACAGGGATACGTTTTTTAACGATACGTACGAGGCTTTACCGGAAAAAGGGTATACGGAAATGTTTCATAATATGCTGGATCATCCGAATATTACAACGATACTGGAAACAGATGCAATCCCCCGGCTGAGACTGGATGCTGCAAATAAGAAACTGTATTGGGACGACAGCATTTTTACAGGCGATTTTGTATTTACGGGCGCGATTGATGAACTGTCAGGATATAAATATGGAAAACTGCCATACCGGGCGCTCTGGTTTGACTATAAAACCCTGCCTGCAGACAGGTATATCGGTCATACGCCGATTGCTGTCTATCCGCAGAGAGAGGGATATACCAGGATTACGGAATACAAATGGCTGCAGCAACAGCATGCGGAGGGGATCACGAAGATTGCAACGGAGTATCCTCTTACATATGTAAAAGGGGATGAAAAGGCAGGAGAGCCTTATTATCCGGTAATCAGTGATGCGAATACAGGCTTGTACAGGAAATATAAAGAGGATCTGTCTGTGTTTGACCGGTTGTATTTGTGCGGAAGGCTGGCGGAATACAAATATTATAATATGGATGATGTGATTGTCAGAGCTTTTGAGGTGGCAGATGAGATTATAAATGGTGATGAAAAATGAAAAAAATTACGGTTATGATTCCAACGTACAATGAAGAAGAAAATATTATGGACGCTTACCACAGAACAACTGCCGTGTTACAAAAATACGCAGGCCGCTATGAATACGAGATCATGTTTGTGGATAATTTTTCGAAAGACAGATCCCGGGAAATCATTACGGATTTGTGTAATAAAGACAAGCGTATAAAGGCGATCTTTAACGCCAAAAATTTTGGATATTCCAGATCTTTGTATTACGGGCTCACACAGGCAGAAGGAGACTGCGCTGTTTTACTGCATGCGGATCTGCAAAACCCGCCTGAGGTTATGGAGGAGTTTATAGAACACTGGGAAAAAGGGTATAAGGTTGTCATCGGCATCAAAAATAAGAGTAGGGAAAACCCTCTGATGTACTTTATCAGAAGCTGTTACTACAAACTTATGAAGCATATATCGGAAATAGAGCAGATCGAGCACTTTACGGAGTATGAGCTGCTGGACAGAAGTTTTCTGGAAGTATTAAAGCAGATAGATGATCCGATGCCGTATCTGAGAGGTATCGTTTCTGAATTCGGGTTTCAGATGAAACGGGTTTATTTTACGCAGGAAAAAAGAAAAAAAGGAAAATCGTTCGCCAATTTTTTTAAATCTTATGATTTTGCAATGCTGGGAATTACATCGTATTCCAAGATCGTCATGCGAATGGCAACCATGCTGGGGTTTGTGTGTTCGTTGACGAGTACTGTGATAGCCATTGCGATATTTATTTCCAAGATTCTGAGGTGGAATGACTTTGATCCGGGTATAGCAGCCATTGGTGTGGGGGTATTTTTTCTTGGATCCATTCAGTTGTTTTTCATTGGATTTTTAGGGGAGTATGTGCTGAATATCAACATCCGGGTTATGCACAGACCACTGGTTATCGAAGCATGCAGGATCAATTTTGAGCAGGAGAAACAAAAAATTCCTGTGGAAAATAAGAAACAGAAATAGATGAAGCAAGGAGAACTTTACCATGAAAAAAGCATTAATTACTGGCATCACAGGGCACTATGAAAGACAAGCTGTATTTGGAAAAACGATGGGAAAGCGGCAGAGCGTCATGGAAAGTATGGGAAGAGTAAGATTTGCAGAAGGAGAAGATATTTGGAAAAGATATTCGGAACTGGTTCTACAGGAGTTATAGGGCAGAAACGGATTTCATTTCTATTGGAAAGAAATGTAGAAAGATGAGTTACTGCCGTGTACGGGAAGTGATGTCAGGCTGCATACGGACGATTTTGAGCTGAGCTGAACAAATTATAATTATTATCCACAAAGATAAAGTGTGTATTTCTGCAAGTGTGGAAGTGAAATATACCGGAAAAGAACCCATATAAATATGGCAGCAGACAAATCAGTAGTATGAAAGCGGGATTTCCTGTGCGTTATATAATTTTGGCAGAAGATATGGAACAACCTATGACCGTATTTAAGAATAAAGAATTCTGGCAGTTTCTGGATACGATGAAAAACAAAATGTATCCGAAGGAACTAACAGGCACCAAAAGGAGTCAGGATGGCCAGGGAGGGTTTACAGATGTTGCAAAGTATGACAAAGGAGCGGTTATATCAGATAGCCAGTATCGTTTGTATCGGCTCTTTTTTCTTTATCATGATGTTAGTATCGTGTTTAAAAACACCGCTTGCAAAAGGAGAGGCGGATGATTACGCGCTGGAAACAGTGGCGATTCAGATGACAGGAAATACTGAAATTACGAAGGAGGTGATCGGGCAGGCGAAAAAGGATTTTCCAGATTTTGCGGATAGATTTGAAGAGTCATGGAATGGTGTCCATGCAGGCACGACGGATCTGTATCTTGCATACAACGGAAAAGTATATCCGTGGTATGGCGCGGCATATTCCTGTATATGTATTCCCATAAAGATTCTTCTGCGCATACTGCATCTCAATCAAACATATACATTTGTACTGACGAATGTATGTTTATATACATTTGCGCTTTTATATGTGTTTTTTAATTTACGTTCCAGCAGAAAAAATATATTCCTGCTGATCTTATTGCTGGTCTGCTCGCCGGCTGTCGCGTATTGTTCCTGGCCGTCGGCAGAGATCTTTACATTTTCATTTGTGGTGCTCTCACTGACTGATTTTGTGAACAAAAACTACAGACGGGCGGCTTTCTATGTATCTGTGGCAGGTTCCATGAATACTACGGTCATGATTTTGGGAGTGTTTATCATTGCGGATTATTTTATGCATCTTTTGAGGGGCACAGGCGGTATCCGAGAGGCGGTTCTTAAGGTGATTAAAAACACGAAAAGTATTTTGTTATTCGCAGCATGTTTTTTACCGTCATTGTCCACTTATACATATAATCTGATTTTTATGCATGAGCTGGAGCTGCAGACTTCGCTGGGGCTGGCAAAGACGGACGGCTGGTTTGGAAGAATTCTGGCATATCTTTTTGATCTGAACATGGGATATATTGCTTATTATCTGATCGCCTTTCTATTGTGGCTGATTTTGTTGATCTGGAGCAGGAAACGAAAGAGAAACGCAGGCATGTTATATATGCTCTCTGCTGCCTTCCTGGGAGTAATCTGCGCTTATTCGCTTCATTTTCATATTAACTGCGGGATGGAGGGGATTGCAAGATACAGTGCATGGACAGCTCCGATCTTTCTGTTTGCCATCGTAACGCAGTATGAGGAGGTATTTTTTAATCAGACAGTCAGAAGGTTTTTTTGTGCAGCGACTGTGATTGGGGCAGTCAGTACGGCATCCGTTTTACTGTGGTTTTACAGCTGCAATCATTTATCGCATCTGCAGTATTCGCCTTTAGCCGCAAAGGTGCTGGAGAATTATCCGTTCTTATATCATCCCTATCCATATACGTTTATCGCACGAACCCAGCATATTGACGGCGGATATTGGGGAAATGAAGATAAGTCTGCTTTTTATTATGAGGATACGGATGGATATATCAGAAAAATACTGGCGTCGGATGAGACAAAAAGTTATTTATCAGAGCATTTGGCGGGTACGCCGGAGGATGTGGCGATCGTACGGGAGAGGCTGGAGGAAGCGAAATATTTTGAGTATGTAAATTTAGAAAAGAAGATAGAAGTTTTTGTAGATAAAGATTATCCGGATGCGTTTTATCCAGCGGAAGATGACACGCTTTTGGGCAAGAGCAAAGGAATTTATGAAAGAGAAGGAGATAAGCATTGGTTCAGCAATGATGCTGCAATTGTGTTAAACGGGGAGAAAATCAGGGATATTGGTATTGAAATTGAATACTATGTAATGCGGGAAATGATCGATAAGTATTCTGGCGAAACGCTTACAGGAGAAATTTATTGTAATAAAGAACTGGTCGGTACGATGGACTTAAGCAAAGAGGGACACCATGTGATAACGATAGAGCCAGACAAACTGCCGGAATGCGAGACAGGATATTACAGAATTCGAATAAAAAGCAGATATTATCTGCAGCCTTCTTTGGATGCAGAGGGAGGAAGCGACGTGAGAAAACTTTGTATTCTTGTTCCGTATATAGGGCCGGTGAATGGTCATGCGGAAAGAAATAACGAATAAAAGAGAGGTACGTATGAAAGTGACAGTATTTCATAAGAGACTGCAAACGCATACTCCAAAGAAAAAGTATTTCTTTTTTGGAGTTCCGCTGCTGTTTCTTCTTTTAATAATGATTCCAGGGAGTCTGACATTGTTTGCATTAGTTACAGGGAAAAACATAGACTGGACGCTCAAAGGAAATTTTGATCCTGTAAAAACGCCTGTACTGTCGGCTGCGTCTGTTTTGGACCAATCGTTTCAAAATGATTTTGAAATTTATTTTCATAACACTTTTACAGGCAGAGGCTATATGATTACTACTTATAATCAAATCAGGCACAGTCTTTTTGGCGAAAATCCACAATCCTGTATCAGCAATAGTTTTATACATGAACCTTACATTCTGGCTTATATGGGAATCAATGATTATAATTATGACCCGCCTGAAAAGATGGCTGATATGGAGGAATATATCAACAGGCTTTGGTCAGTTTCGAATTTGTTAAAAGAAAGAGGGAAAAGTCTGATTTATGTTCTGGCTCCCGGAAAAGCAGCCTGGTTTAAAGATGACATTCCCGCAAGGTATACACGGATGCCACATGGACAGAATATATCTGACTGCTTTGACCGGATGATTGGGAATACAGATATCATATATTTGAATGCAGGTCAGTATCTGAATGAGATTTCGCTTCCATATCCGGTTTTTTATAAAAGCTCCCATCATTGGTCCAGAACAGCGGAAATTGAAGTCGAAAAGAAAATGTTAGAGATCATAAATGAAAAGACGCCATTTTTGGCAGAGACATACGATATTGCAGGTGTTGAAGAATCTGCGTTTCCGATCGACAGGGATGCTGATACATGGAATTTGATGAATCTGTGGATTCCTACCGATGATATGTATTACAGGTGTGAAACAATTACAAATAAGGTAGATGAACAAAGCAATATCTGTATTCAGGGAGATAGTTATGCAAGTCTGATAGCAAGCGATTTCTTCGTAAATGGACATAATGGAATGGTTTCATATATTGGCTATGATAATGATTATTACGTTAATAATGAGTTAGTTTGCTTATTGGAACATGATTTTTCCAGTCTGGATATGGAAAAAATTGTGGACGAAAATGATATTTTTATTATTCTTTACACGGATTATAATTTATCAGGATACGGATATGGTTTTGTGGATGCCTTATACAACTGTTTGAATAGTTCGATCGGGGAGGAGTAGTATGGTATTTAGTTCAGAAATATTTTTATTTATTTTTCTTCCGTTGACAATTATAATTTACTTTCTTTCGGGAAGATTTAAGAATATAGCGCTTCTTGTGTCATCTTTACTATTTTATGCGTGGGGCGAACCGGTGTATATTCTTTTGATGCTGGGGTCTGTTTGTGCGAATTATTTGTTTGGCCTGGCCATCGAACATATCCTCCAGTGTTCAGCGGCTTCTTCGCGGCATGCCGATTTCAAACGTTTTGTTCTGGCAGCGGCATGTGCGCTGAACTTATTGCTGTTAGGAGTGTTCAAGTATACCGGTTTCGTAATATCGAATCTTAATCATCTGGGAATTGCGGTTTCAGATCCAGGCATAGATCTGCCGATTGGGATATCTTTCTATACCTTTCAAAGTATATCTTATATTATAGATGTATATCAGGGAAAAGTGCCGGCTCAGAAAAGCATCCTTAAACTTGGACTTTATATATCCATGTTTCCGCAGCTGATTGCGGGGCCTATTGTCAGGTACAGTGATGTGGAACGTGAAATCGATCACAGACAGACTTCCTTAGAGGATTTTTATGAGGGTACAAGACGTTTTATGATCGGTTTTTCCAAAAAGATTTTGATTGCGGATATCGTGGGAAAGATTGCGGATACTGCGTTTTCTATGAATGATCTGTCTATGAATATGGCATGGCTCGGAGCGTTTGCCTACGCGCTGCAGATATATTTTGATTTCAGCGGATATTCTGATATGGCGATAGGGCTGGGAAGAATCTTTGGATTTCATTTTCTGGAGAATTTTAATTATCCTTATATTTCAAAGAGTATTCAGGAATTTTGGCGCCGATGGCATATGTCGCTTGGCGGATGGTTTAGAGATTATGTTTATATCCCGCTGGGCGGAAGCCGCTGTCCGCAGATTAGGGTATCTTTCAATCTGTTTGTTGTGTTTTTTTTGACAGGCCTTTGGCATGGAGCCAGCTGGAACTTTGTAGTATGGGGAATCTGGTATGCTATATTTTTGATTTTTGAACGTTTTGCCAAACAAAGGTATCGTGCGGTTAAGTTCCCGAGTGCCATACAGCATATCTATGCGATACTGGTCATTGTGACGGGA
Organism: uncultured Eubacterium sp.; assembly: GCA_910577225.1. GTDB lineage: Bacteria > Bacillota > Clostridia > Lachnospirales > Lachnospiraceae > Eubacterium_J. Next base: position 46,207 of record CAJTMV010000008.1, read on the forward strand.
TGGGTATTTTTCAGGGCAGAGACATGCCGTGCGGCATTTACATATATTGGGGCAATGTTTTCTTTTCGATTTGATGATACTCCGATAACTTGTATTTCTCTGGAATGCTTTGTAATGCTTATGACAGGGATGATATTATCCATACCGGTATATCAGATTGTATTTGGCAATAAGTACATGCGATTGTTTCAGGATGTATTTGTAACTGGGTGTTTTATTGTGGGGATTTTGTACATGGTGGGAAATGGGTTCAGTCCATTTCTTTATTTCCGTTTTTAAGAAATTTTTTCCTAATAGATCAGGGATCTGTATGACAGGTAAGCGAAAAAGATTTCAAAATTATCAATGATCCTGAAACCGGAAGAACTGCTGGAAATGGATACGGATATGCCAGGAGTGATCCGGTTTCGGGAAAAGGCTTATGGAACAAAACCATATGCCTTTTTTTATTAAAAATATACGGTATACTACAATATTGTAGTGATGCAGTGTGTAGAAAAGCTATTGGAGACGGAGTTGTGGTTCAGTAATAAAATTGTTGAGATGGAAACCGAAAAGAGATTTATGCGAAAGAGTTGCTTCCAGGCTGATGAAATTTTTGATTAAATTCTATAGGGTAACAATTTCTGATAAAATGTTATCTTTAAGTATTCTATACCAGATTCTTATTTTTTGCAATACCAATGAAAAAATTGTTATAAATTACCTGGTTTCTCCTAATTTTACAATGTATTTTGTCTATTTCCCACAAAAATTTCCAATAAAATAAAACGATCGCCAGGCATAAGCCACGGAGCGGATCGTATTTTTTTCAATTCTTTTTTCTATCTAAATTTCGAATACAATCTTTAAAATCCCCTTATTTTATAAGCGTTTGCGAGGTTAAAACTACATAGACAAAGCATAACAATCTATCAGAAAATGTTATATCTTATCCTAACAGCTTTAAGATCCAACAGCGGCGCCGGAGAGAACAGATGTTATCGAAGAGCGGAGCAGCGCCGCAAAGAACGGATGTTAACGTGGCGCAGAGCGGCATCGGAGAGGACGGATTTCAACCGGACGCAGAATGGAGGAAATGATCATGGAACTGGATTATGGGAAAGTGGGTATGCGCATTCGTCAGGTGCGGAAAGCGAAAGGCTGGTCACAGGATGAGCTCGCGAAAAAATGCGGCATCAGCATGTCGTTTCTGGGACATATCGAACGCGGCACAAGAATTATGAGTCTGGAGACCTTTACAGGGATTTGCAAAGCGCTGGATACAGGTGCAGACGAGCTGCTCTGGGGTGTGCCGCATCCTTCTGACGCGGTGCTTGATCTGCTGTATCAAAAAGAAAAAAATGCAGATGAAAAAAAGGAAACGGACAGCTATTCCATGTATGTCAGAATTATGAAGTCCGTGGCGGAGATTATGAATGAAGTATGATCAGACAGAAAAAGCAGAACCAGTCAGAGTACTGCAGGTGCTTAACCAGATCGATGGCGGCAGCGGGGTATGCGCAGTAATATGGAATTATTGTGAGCGGATGCATTCCGGGCGGGTGATCTTTGATTTTCTGATTCATGGGGATATGGACGAGCAGCTGGCAGAAAAAATGCGGCGCAGGGGCAGTGTGATTTATCGGATGCCTTCCCTGAACGTGCGGCATCTGGCTGCTTATCGGAAGGCGTTAAAGAAGTTTTTTAAAGACCATCCGGACTATCTGATCGTACATGGAAATCTTCCGAATGCGGCTGTTTTTTATTTAAAAGAAGCGAAAAAAGCGGGAGTACCGGTACGCATTGTACATGCACATCTGGCGAAGGGAGTGCGGAGAACCGTCAGAGATGTCCGCAACTTTCTGCTGGGACGGATCGGAATGTATGATGCCAATGTCTATATGGCGTGTTCGAAAAAGGCTGCGCGTTATGCGTATGGCAAAAGCGCCGACCGCTGTTATATGCTCAAAAATGCAATCGATACCGATCGGTTCCGGTTCGATCAGAAGAAAAGAGCGTTCTACAGAGAAAAAATAGGAGCGGAAGACGATCTTGTGCTCGGACATGTCGGAAGGTTCGGCATAGAAAAAAATCATATGTTTTTGCTCGAACTGGCAGCCGCTGCGAGAAAGCAGGGGATTGCCTGCAGGCTGCTGCTGATCGGCGATGGGAAAGAGAAAAGAAAGATTGCGCGCAAAAGTATACAGATGGGATTGAAAGACTGCGTGATTTTTACCGGTCAGGTGGAACGAACAGAAGGATGGCTGCAGGCGATGGACGTATTCGTAATGCCGTCTTTTGTGGAAGGGCTGCCGCTTGCGGGGATCGAGGCGCAGTGCAGCGGACTGCCATGCCTGTTTTCAAAGGCGGTTACAAGAGAAGTAAAGATTCTGGACAGTACCCGGTTTCTTCCGGCGGATGCCGCTCATTTGCAGGAATGGGTGGATGCGGCCGTAAGGCTGGGCAGAAAAAGAACGAAGGATGCCTGGCGGCAGGTGGAAAGATATGGTTATTCCATAAAAAAAGAGGCGGGCAGACTGGAACAGTTTTATGTAAAGGCGGCATATAAAAAATAAAGAGAAGATATCATCAGAAGCTATTCGGACAGGAATCGTAGTAAAAAGACAGGAAAAGAAGGGAATCTATGAATGTAAAAGGTTGTTATCAGAATTTCATAAAGTACAAATGTCTGCTGCGTGAGCTGGTCAGCAGGGATTTTAAGCTAAAGTACCGCAGGTCGGTGCTTGGATACGCATGGAGTCTGCTGAACCCGTTGTTGATGATGCTTGTACTCACGGCGGTGTTTTCTCAGGTATTCCGGTATGAGATAGAGACGTTTCCGGTCTATCTGATTCTGGGCCAGACGATTTTCAGTTTTTTTTCGGATGCGACACAGTGCGCCATGACATCGATCTATGCATCCGGCGGGCTGATTAAAAAAGTATATGTGCCGAAGTATTTGTTTCCATTGTCAAAGGTCTGCTTTTGCTTTGTCAATATGCTCTGCTCGATGCTTGCGGTTTTGATCGTAATGGCCATACAGAGGGTGGAGCTGACATGGACGGTGCTGTTTGTGCCGTTGGTATTTTTTTATGTATTTTTGATAGCGCTTGGCGTGGGTATGATTTTATCTGTTCTGGCAGTCTATTTTCGGGATTTGTCTCATATTTACGGGGTGCTTGTTACGGCGCTGATGTATTTTACGCCGTTATTTTATCCGGTGGAGATACTTCCGGATGCCATTTTTAAGATCGATCAGTGGAACCCGATGCTGCATATTGTGACGTATTTTCGTAACGTTATGATGTATGGCGTCTGTCCCGCGCTTCGGGACAATCTGATCTGTCTGGGATTTGGATGCGTCTTTTGCCTGATCGGAGCAGTGTTGATGAAGCGGCATCAGAAAAATTTTATTTTATATATATAAGGTGGATACCGTATGAATGCAGTAGAAGTGGAACATGTATCGATCCGATTTAATCTGGCTTCGGAACAGGTGAGCAGTCTGAAAGAATACCTGATTAAACTAACGAAAAAGCAGCTGCTTTTTACCGAGTTTTACGCCCTGCAGGATATTTCTTTTACGCTGCCAAAGGGAGAGTCGCTGGGAATTGTAGGTGTCAATGGCTCGGGAAAGAGCACGCTCTTAAAAGTAATTGCCGGTATTTATATGCCGTATCAGGGGAGCGTGCGGGTCAGCGGAGTCATAGCGCCGCTCATCGAGCTTGGCGCAGGATTTGACGGCGAGCTGACAGCAAGGGAAAATATTTTTTTAAACGGCGCGCTGTTTGGATACGACAGGTTTTATATGCAGGAAAGATTTGAAGAGATTATTGATTTTGCGGAATTGTGGGAGTTTGTCGATGTGCCGGTCAGAAATTATTCGTCCGGTATGGCCGCGCGGCTCGGATTCGCGGTGGCAACGATGGTAAAGCCGGAAATATTGATCTGTGATGAGATTCTGTCTGTCGGAGACGCCAGATTTCAGAAAAAGTGCAGAAAAAAGATGGACGACATGTTATCCGGCGGTACGACGCTGCTGTTTGTATCGCATTCGACAGATCAGGTAAAAAGTATCTGCAGCAGGGCCATTTTTTTAGAACATGGAAAAATGAAAATGGAAGGAAACTCCAAAGAAGTCTGTGATTATTATCTGGAAGCAATCAACGGCAGCGGGTAATGATCCAAACGCCGCAAAAGGAGCAGCAATATGTTAGTTACAGTTATTATTTTTTCTTATAATAATTTGAAATATCTGCGTCAGGCCATCGATTCGGTGCTGATGCAGGATTATGAACAGATACAGCTGATCGTTTCCGACGATGGATCTGCACATTTTGATCTGCAGGCGGTTCGTCAGTATATCGAACGAAAGAAAAGGGACAACATCAAAGAGTATCTGGTCCGTACCAATGGGCGGAATCTTGGAACCGTACGGCATGTAAACAGAGCGCTTTTCCATATGCATGGAGCGTACCTTGTCAATCTGGCGGCGGACGACGTGCTCTATGACGCGCAGGTGATCTCCAATTACGTCCGGTATTACGAGAAAGTAAAAGATCCGGATACGCTTGTGCTGACGCAGGTGCAGCATTACAGTCAGGATATGCGGGAAAAACTATATGACGTGCTGACTCCTGAACGGATTCGTCTGCTGGAATATGGTTCCATGCCGCAGATTTACGGAGAATTATGCCAGTGGTGCTTTATTCCTGAGGCGGGTACTGCGCTTCCGGCAGAGCTGATCCATCGTCTTGGAGGATTTGACGAGCGGTATGATCTGGTAGAGGACTGGCCGTTTTTTTTAAAAGCAGTCAGGCAGGGCGTAAAGTTTCGGTATTTTGATACGGTATCTGAAAAACATCGAAACGGCGGGGTCAGCCATAGCAGCCGAAAGCGCGGCACAAAGACGCAGAATCGCTATTATAAAGATCTGCTGCGGGTCAACCGGTATGAGATATTAAAATATTACCGGCTCGCGCCGGAAAACCTGCAGAAAAAAATTTATACGATGGCAAAAGACAGACTTGTGATTTATGAATGCAGAAACATGTTTTGGAACAAAAGCGCTGCTGAAAAGACACGGTGGCTGTTGAACAATCCAAATCTGCCGATGGTGCTTGCCAGAGGGATCAAAAGAAAAATCATAAGGGGGTTTTACGAAAGATGTCTCAAGCGGGACTATTTACAATAGGATTAATCGCCTATAACCAGAATGATTATTTGTACGAAGCGCTCGATTCCATTTTGAAACAGACTTATCCAAAGATAGAAATCATTCTGTCCGACGACGGTACGCCAGGATTTGACTGCAGCGTATATGAACAATATATTCGAAAACATCAGGGAACAAATGTAAAGAATTTTGAAGTCTATACGCAGACACAAAACGCTGGTACGGTAAAAAACTGCAATTTTGCGGCCAGACATGCGCATGGCAGCTATTTTATGATTTTTGCGGCGGACGATGCGCTCTATGACGAGCATGTGATCGAGACGTTTGTGCGTGAATTTGAACAAAGAGGCGAGGGATGTCAGATGCTGTCTGCTCCGGTTGCCATGTGCACGAAGGATCTCGGGGAGATTACAGCGTATGTGCCGGATGAGGAGACGCGCAGTTTTATCCGCATCAGCACGCCGCAGGAAATGTATCAGCGGATGGCGGCAGAGTATACGATACCGGCGACCGGAACGTGCTACAGGATGGAACTGTATGAAAAGCTGGGCGGATATGACGAAGATTACGTAATGATCGAGGATGCGTCCTTTTTTATTCGTACGGCAAGGCTGGGATATTCGATCGGCTGGATCGATCATATGACGGCGACCAGACACAGAGACGGCGGCATCGCGCATGGAAATACAAGAAATGCGTCGTCGTCGATGGCAAAATACTACAAAGATGAGATTTTGTTTTTCGAAAAAGAGGTCATTCCCTATCAGCATCTGATTGGAGAAAAGCAGTGGAAACATGCGATGAAGCTGTATGCATATATGAAAAACCAGTACTGGCTCTCGACAAGGGAGCGTCTGTTTTCCGTCGGTATCACTGTATACAATAACGAACAATATTTGTATGAAGCGCTCGACTCCGTATTAAACCAGACTTATCCGCAGCTGGAAATCATTGTATCGGACGACGGTACGCCGGGATTTGACTGCAGCGTGATAACGCGGTATATCGAAGAACATAAGAGAACGAACGTAAAACATTTCGCAGTTTATACGCAGGCGCAAAATACAGGAACTGTCAAAAACTGTAATTTTACCATACAAAACATGCACGGAGATTATTACATGTTTCTGGCCGCAGACGATGCGCTGTATAACGAATACGTGCTGGAAACGTTTGTGCGTGAATTTGAAAAAAGAGGAAACAGCTGCAGCATTCTTTCGGGCGCGGTTGCCATGTGTACAGAGGATCTTTTGGATGTTGCCGAATTTGTACCCGATGACAGCACGCGTGCGTTTATCGAACAGAGCGCGCCGCAGGAGATGGCTGAGCGGCTGGCTGCGGTCTATACGATACCGGCGGCAGGTACCTGTTATCGGATGCGGCTGTATCGGGAGCTGGGCGGATATGATGAGGACTATGAGCTGATCGAAGACGGGCCGTTTTACATACGGGCGGCACGGGCCGGATATACGTTTGGCTGGGTGGAGCATCTGGTCGCGTCCAGGCATCGGGACGGCGGCGTCAGTCATGGCAACGCGCGAAATCATAATCAGACGCTGCTTCGATATTACAAGGATGAAGCTCTGTTTTTTGAAAAAGAAGTAAAGCCATATCGAAATCAGATAAAAGAAACGCAGTATCAGATCGCGGCAGGAAAATACGCGCATGTCAGACAGGAGCAATGGCTGCGTTCGCGTGAGCGTGTGTTTACCATCGGAATTACCGTCTATAACAATGCCAGATATTTAACCGAAGCGCTGGATTCGATTTTTGCGCAGACCTATCCGAAGATTGAAATTATTATTTCAGACGACGGATCTCAAACGTTTGATAAAAAGGCGTGGGAAGCCTATATCGATACGCATCGGGGAGATCATGTCTGCAGTTTTGAGGTGTTTGCGCACAGGAAAAACAAAGGAACCGTCAAAAACGCAAATTTCATCTTAGAGCAGGCCACAGGGGATTATTTTATGTTTGTGGCGGCGGATGACGCGCTTTACGACGGGTATGTGCTGGAGAAGTATGTACGGGAGTTCGAAAAAAGGGGAAATTCCTGTAAATGTCTGTCGGCGTCGGTGGCGATGTGTACGGACGATCTGGAACAGACGGTAAGTATTGTGCCGGATCAAGACGCGGTGCGGGCCATTTGCGAGTATACGCCGGAGCAGATGTTTGAAAGGCTGGCGCATGAATATACGATACCCGCCGGCGGCACCGCATATCGCAGGAGTTTATTTGAAGCGGATGAGGCAGGCAGGTACGACGAGGACTACCGGCTGATCGAAGACGGACCATACTTTATTCGTCTGGCAAGAATGGGTTATACGTTTGGCTGGATCAGCGATATGACAGCGACACGTCACAGAGACGGCGGCATCAGTCACGGAAACCGCAGAAATCATGCAAAGGCCTATCAGACATACGCAAAAGACGAGCTGCTGTTTTTTGAAAAAGAGGTTGTTCCCTATCAGGAACGAATCGACGCTGCCTCCTATCGGCTTGCAATGGATAAATATGAGTATGCGCAGGCAGCGTATTATCGGCAGTATATCCGGCCGGCATGCGGACTGGCAGACAGAATGCGTTACCTGTCTGGCTGCAGATGCAAAAAAGCTGTGCTGTGGCAGAGCATCCGGCCTGTGGCGATGTCTGTTTATGAGACGCTTCGGCTGATATACGACAATCTGCTGCGTGTCTCCGGGGTACTGGCGGCACTGTATCTGCTTGGCCGGCAGACGGGATGGTCCAGAAGAAACGAGAAAAAAAGTCAGGGGCTGGCCCGTTTGTCCGGCTGGCTGCTGTCCGGCTGGCTGCTGATGAATCTGGGCAGTACATGCAGATACCTGGTACGGATATGGAGAAACGAGGAAAAGTAAATGATCAATGTAAACAAAATTCAATTTAAAGACAATACCGATCGATACGGACATCTGACGCCGATCGAAGGAGGCAGCGACATTCCGTTTGACATTCAAAGAGTCTATTATATTTCGGATGTGGAAGAAGGCGTACGGCGAGGATTTCATTCACACCGCAGGCTAAAGCAGATTTTAATCTGCGTGCATGGAAAAGTAAAGATTCTGGTAAAAACTCCTGCGCAGGAAGAGATTATTACACTGGACAGCGCTTCGCAGGGACTCTATATTGCGGAAATGATCTGGCGGGAGATGTACGATTTTGAAGACGGGGCGGTACTGCTTGTACTGGCGTCAGATCACTACAGTGAAGACGATTATATCCGGGACTATGAGCAGTATGAACAGGAAGCAAAAGAATATTTCGGAGGCGGCGATTGTGGATAAGAAGATCATTCCGTTTAGTACATTGGAGCGCATGCACCGGATGCTGCGCCCGCAGCTGGATCAGGCATATGAGCGGGTGATGCGAAGCGGATGGTACATACGGGGAGAAGAAAACGAGCAGTTTTGCAGGGAATTTGCGTCATACTGCACAACAACATACTGTGTCGGCGTCGGCAACGGACTGGACGCGATTTATCTGGCGTTAAAGGCGCTTGGAATCGGCGCGGGCGACGAAGTGATCGTGCCGTCCCATACGTTTATTGCAACAGCGCTTGCCGTCGCTTATACAGGCGCTGTTCCCGTTTTTTGCGAAGTGGACGAAGACAGCTTTCTGCTGGACGCGGACCGGATAGAAGAAAAGATTACGCAAAGGACAAAAGCAGTGATTGCGGTACATTTGTATGGGCGGGTAGCGCAGATGGACCGTATCTGTCAGATTTGTAAAACGCACGGACTGTATCTGCTGGAAGACTGCGCGCAGGCGCACGGGGCGTCTTACAAAGGCAAAAAAGCCGGCAGCTTCGGCGATGCCGCGGCGTTTAGCTTTTATCCGGGCAAAAATCTGGGAGCGCTTGGAGACGGCGGCGCAATTGTAACCAATGACCCGCAGACAGCCGGAAAAGCGGCCGCGCTGTCGAATTATGGGTCCACGCGTAAATATGTGCACGAATCTATGGGCAGTAATTCCAGACTCGACGAGCTGCAGGCAGCGTTTCTGCGGGTAAAGCTGCCTTATCTGGATGCATGGAACCGGGAAAGAAATGCGATTGCAGAGCGATATTTGCACGAAATTCACAATCCAAAGATTGTACTGCCGCATGGGCCGGATGAGGATCATAAGGATGTATGGCATATTTTTGCGATACGCTGCGAACAAAGAGACGCCCTTCGTCAGTATCTAAAGCAATGCGGGATTGAAACAGGAATCCATTATCCGATTCCGATGCATCTGCAGCAGGCGTTTTCCAGTCTGCATGGATACGAAGGACAATATCCATGCGCGGAGAAGATCGCAAAGACGCAGCTGAGTCTGCCTTTGTATGTCGGTATGACGGAGCAGGAGATTTGTGCGGTGACAGATGCGGTGAATGGGTTTTGATGACAAATCACAGGAGGAGGCAGACGCTTTGTTTCGGGTAGAACCATATACGAGTGAATACGAGCAGGAATGGGACCGGTTTGTGCTGTGCGAGTCAGTGAACGGGACGTTTCTGCAGTCCAGAAATTTTTTGAATTATCATCCAAAAGAACGGTTTTGCGACGCTTCTTTTCTGGTGTACTGCAAAGGAAAGCTGGCGGCGGTCTGTCCGGCATGCAGGATAGAAGAAGGCGGAAAGAGAATCTTATATTCGCATCGGGGCAGCACGTTCGGCGGGATTGTGATCGGGCAGGATTTTTATACCGCGCAAAAGGTGCTGCAGATTGTACAGGCAGCAGATAGTTACTGCCAAAAGGAATACGACCGGGTGGTGCTGAAAAATACCGCAAATCTGTTTTGCGCCGAAAAAGGAGAGCTGCTGGAATATATGCTTGGTTACTGTGGCTATCGAAGCTATGCGGAGCTGAGTACGTATATCGATCTGGAACAAACAGAAGCGGATGTCACACGCGGATTTGATCGGAATAAGAAACGCAATATTGCCAAATGCGAGGAGCATGGACTGTATTTTCGCGAGCTGGAAGGCGCGGAAGAAATTCGTGACTTTCACGCGCTTCTTACGATCAATTTAAGCAAATACGGAGTAACCCCCGTTCATACGGCAGAAGAGCTGATCGAATTTTATACGGAGCGTATCCCGGACAATGTGAAATTTTACGGGGTATTCGACAATGAAACTGGCAGGGAAACTGGCAAAGAAACCGGAAAAGAAAAAATGCTTGCGGCAGGTATGCTGTTTTCATTCCAAAAGACAAAAACGCTTCATGCGCAGAACCTGTCGGCCGATTACAGATTTACGCAGTTTAGTCCGGTAACGTATCTGTATTACAAGGTCATTGCATGCGCGAAAGCGCAGGGCTATCAATATCTGTCATGGGGAATCTCTACAGAACAGGAAGGAACGCAATTAAATATGGGACTGATTCGAAATAAGGAGTCTTACGGGAGCAGATATGATTTAAATCGAACGTTTATCAAAGATTATGCAAAGGCGAAGACAGATGTTTCAGCAGATTGACGAGTGGCTGTACCGGTTTTTGTCTGCGCATGTCGACGATATGCCGTTACGATTTGTAAAGCTGATTGCTTACTATTATACGGATGCCAGAATACGCAGGGAATACCTGAAAAGGCTGGGGGTTTTTATGGGACAGGGAACCTATGCAAATCCGGGACTTTGCGTGGTTGGGAGCGAAAATGGCAGCTGCGTGCGGATTGGAGATCATGTGTCGATTGCTCCAAATGTGACGCTGATCTGTCAGGAATGTGCAAATAATGGAACAGAGATCAACGAGATTCCCTATGTCCGGGAGAAACTTACTAAAAGCGGAACGATTATTGTAGAAGACGAGGTCTGGATCGGAGCGAATGTAACGATTCTCTCAGGCGTCACGATCGGAAAGTGCGCCGTGATCGGAGCAGGCAGCGTGGTAACAAAAGATGTCGAGGCATATTCCATATATGCCGGAGTTCCTGCGGTAAAAATCCGCAGTCTGAAAAAGCAGGTGTAAAGTTGAAGAAAAAAGAATATGGCGGTTATCTGCCTTTGGAGCTGAATCGGAAAACGGAATATTTTAACTATGACAACGACTGCATGATACGGTTAAACTGCGGGCGTTCCGCCATACTTTGTGCTGTGTTCGATGCCGGCTATAAAAAAATCCACCTCCCGTTTTATACGTGTCAGTCGGTATCAGAAGCATGCAGACAATATGGCATACCATATGAATATTACCACATCGACGACCGGTTTCGGCCGCTGCATGTCAGATTGAAAGAAGACGAAGCGATTTTGTGGACCAATTATTTTGGGATCGGCAGCAGGAACCGGGAGGAACAAATAGCCGCAGAGTATGGAAACGTTATTTTGGATCATACGCAGGCGTTTTTTGCGGAACCGGTCATGGACGTTTACAATGCATATTCGTGCCGTAAATTTTTTGGAGTCAGCGACGGCGCATATCTGATTCATCGCGGACTTCGTCAAAGAGAGCTGCAGCAGGACGTTTCGTCGCCGACGGCGCAGTATTTAATGCAGTCTGTAGAAGCGGGGACGAATGCGGCATACCACAACAGTCTGGAAAACGAAAAGAGAGTAGAACGCGCAGGCATCCTGCAAATGTCAGAGCTGACGCGTCAGATTCTGCAGTCTGTAGAATATGAGACGGTAAAAAAGGTTCGCAAACAAAATTTTTTCTATCTGCATCAAAGGCTAAAGGCGCTCAATCAGCTTGACGCACTGGCAGACCGCGCCGACGCGGACGGCGGTTACCGGATACAGGACGAGGTTCCTATGGTATATCCGTTTTTGTATGAGTGTGACGGACTGCGGGAGTATCTGATCAGCCATTGCATTTATGTGCCACAGTGGTGGAAGTGGGTCGCCGGGTCCCCGGAGGCAGGAGCATTTGAACGGACACTGTCACAGTATCTGTTTGCGCTGCCGATCGATCAGCGGTATGACGAAGCGGATATGGAACAGATCTGCAGGGTGATTTTGAATTATGTGTAAAGGAAAAGGAGTATGCGATGGAAATTATCTATGCGGGAGATTCTCATTATGGAGCGGGCGCGCTGCGTTCTATACAGAAATATTTTGATAAAGTGTATCTGCCTGTCAGGAATCCCCAGGATATTTTAAATGAAAAAAGACCGGAGGACCAGATCATTGAGGATTTTGACGATTCTGACTGCGGCATTGTGTTTTTGGGAGGATATCCCGATTTTATTACGCAAAAACAGCTGGAAACGAAAACCTATGTCAATGTGCATGGCGCGCTGCTGCCGAAATATCGGGGTATGCATTCTGTTTTCTGGGCCATTATGAACGGGGAAAAACAGCTGGGGATTACGTTTCATCTGGTCAATGCGTATATGGATGCGGGAGATATTCTGGCACAGTATGCGTTCGATTACGAGGGGCAAAGCGTTGCCAGTATTCTTGCGTCTGTGGACGAGCTGGTTGAACGGCATGCAGGAGAGGTACTTTACGATTATGCGCAGGGAAGAATACAGCCGGTGCCTCAGGATGAGTCAGCTGCAACTTACGGAGCCAGAAGAAATCTTGCGGATTGCCGGATCGAATTTGAATGGCCGAATGAACGTTTGCGGCGGTTTTTTCTTGCTCTGACCCCGCCGTATCCGTATCCGATGCTGTGTATTCGTGGAGAATGGTATGAAACGCTGGATTATCAGATTGTAGACAGAGCGTATTTTGGACCTGTGGGGCGCGCCGTTTATGTGGATCATCAGGGCGTGTGGATAAAGACCGGGGAAGGGTTTTTGATTGTGTCGAAGGTTCGAAAGACCGGGGGGGGGTATGAAGAGGTGGAGTTAAAGGAGCTGGTTCGGATTGGGTATCGGTTTGATAAGCGTGTGTAATTAGAGAAAATAGCAGCAGGATGATTTTCATCGAGGTGCAAAGGAAATAAGTATGTTCATAATAAAACCTGCGGGAAAAAGCATTGTAGAAGGAAAGTGTTATGGTATCTGATATTTTGTATCTGGTCATTCCCTGTTTTAATGAAGAAGAAGTTCTTCCGGAGACATGTAAAAGACTGACAAAAAAGCTGAAGGATATGATGGAAAAGCAGCTGGTGAGCGGCAGCAGCAGAATTGTTTTTGTGGATGACGGTTCCAGAGATCACACATGGGGACTGATCGAAAAACTGTATGAGGAGAATGCGCTTGTTCTGGGTATAAAGTCTTCCAGAAACAGGGGACATCAGAACACGCTTCTGGCGGGACTGATGACGGTAAGGAATGACTGTGATCTTACGATATCCATGGATGCGGATCTCCAGGATGACATCGAAGTACTGGATCAGTTTGTAAAAAAATACGAGGAAGGCTGTGAGATTGTGTACGGGGTCCGGAGCGCGAGACAGACAGATACCGTATTTAAACGGTTTACGGCGGAAAGTTATTACCGGATGATCCGAAAACTCGGGGCGGATATCGTCTATAACCATGCGGATTACCGGCTGATGAGCAGCAGGGCTCTGGAAGAACTGGAAAAATATAAGGAAGTGAATCTGTTTCTGCGTGGTGTGATACCGCTCATCGGATTTCAGACCGGCACCGTCGCATACGAGCGGCAGACGCGTTTTGCCGGGGTATCCAAATATCCGTTAAAAAAGATGATTTCGTTTGCGGTCGACGGGATCACCTCGCTGAGCATGAAACCGATCAGGATCATTGCGCTGGCAGGTATTGCGTTATTTCTTGTAAGTATTCTTATGATGCTCATTTATCTGGTCGGTTACTGTACGGGAAAAACAGTGCAGGGATGGGCAACGATTGTGATATCGATATGGGGAATCGGTGGTCTGGAATTACTGGCAACAGGCATTATCGGCGAATATATCGGAAAGATTTATATGGAAACAAAAGGACGGCCGCGTTATATCGTTGAGAAATATCTGCACAGACAGAAACGGGGGGGGGAAAAACAGAATGAGAGTAAGCGTATGCATTCCGGCATATAACGGTTAGGAATATACTGCACAGGCAATACAGTCCGTGCTGAATCAGACGTATAAAGAGTATGAATTACTGATTGTGGATAACCGCATGAGAAAGTTACGAGGGAACTGAAAAAGTCCGAATGGTTCAAACAGGTCTGAAATAGATAGAAAATATTATTGATAAATATCTCTGTCATGTATCTTACTGAAGAAAAAAATGATTTTTTCAGCGGCCTTGAATTCACAGGGAGGAGTTATGTTCTTACGAACAGAATATATAAAAACTGTAGTTTTTGTATTTATAATTTTTTTAGCCTGTACGGGAGTTTACAAAGCAATCGTAAGTCCGGACGATCAACTGGAAATAGTAGTCGTCTACGGTCCTGAAGGAACAACGCAGGAATCTGGAACGATTACCTATGGAAATGGTATGTATTCAATATCAGATCAGGCAAAAGCCGAAGGATTTCAGATCGCATATCAGATTCGTTATCTAAAACATCGATACGATCGTCTGCAGATAAGTCTTGGTGATTGCGACGGAACGATTTATCTTGAGGAAATACATATCCGGTATCATGATCAGGAACTTCATCTGAATGCAAACGAGATAGAGGATTATTTCTTAATTACCGGCGTAGAAACAAAAGAGAAAGGGACAAGCTATCTTGAAATATTTACCTTGCATGCATTACATGCGAAGCTCAGTGCCAACGATAAATTTTTGACATGGCTCAAAGAAGCAGAATACCGTTCAGATAACGATAGGGATAGAATGGATGCATGGCTTTTGTATGCTGAGATATGGGTTCTGATTTTTTTAATTATAGGCACGAAATATATTACTGCAAGCGGCGGACAGATTCCGGGCAGAATGATATCCCACATAGTCTTGTTTGTAATGGTTTTTGGAATGTACTTTGTCAGACTGCTCTGCTGCAAAAGTATGATTGTTCAGTCCGGTGATGCGACAAGTATCTGGCAGACGATTACTTCGTACTATACGGATCATATACAATCGTCTTATGTATTGTATAAAGGAATGTTTTCGGTTTATCCGTATGTATGGCTTTATCAGCTGGCAGTTCTGTTCGGCACGAACGAGTTCTTTTTTGTGAAAATTTATAATGCTCTGCTCTTTGCCTATATTGCCGCGATAGGCGTACCTTATTTGTTTGAAAAGATATTTGGGAGAAAAGCTGTCATTTGGAAGAAATGGCTGTTTGCAATGCTTGTGTTTCATCTGCAGGCGATCAATTATGCATACTATAATATTTCTGTTGATATTCCGAGTCTTTTTTGTTTTGTGGTGATGATGGATATGGCTGTATGCATATGGAAATGCGAAAAGAACAGTTATCTGTATGAAAGTATAGCAGGCGGTCTGTCAGCCGGAGCATCGCTTTGCTTTTCCGGTCAGTATCAGATAGGAGCGGTTATCGGAATCATTTTTATCCTGACGGCACTGATACAAAAAAGTAAAATACGTCAGACAATCGTATGTATGGTTCTGCTGATCACATGTGTTTTTGGTATAAAGATTTTGGAAAACCGGTTTACCTCACAAATCGTTGAACCAATGAGAGCAGATGGTGCATGGATTCCTTCAGGAGAAGAATGGATTTTAGCTCATCTAAAGACAGAAGAACCTGCTCTTGCCAGTGCGTATGTATCCGGAGGGAATTTTACCGACATGCAGGCAACGCAGATTATTTCACAGGAGCAGCCGGATTTTACGCAATGTACAACTGCAGGGCAAGGAATGGCTGTTTATTTTAAGATGATGCTGAAACATCCGGTCCGGTTTTTGACAAGCTGCGGGAATAAACTGTTTCTGGCATTTTGTATGGATCATGGCAAAGATAGATATTTTGAACTGATCCTGGGATATATTTTGTTTTATGTCGGAATGGCGGTGATAGTGCAAAGATATCTGGGTGGGACATGTGTTCCCTGGATGGAACTATTGGTCGGACTGGCATTTTTGTTTACGGTATTGCCATCGTGTGCCTTGCATATGGAACTAAGATATGCAATGGCAATACAATATTTTGTGTATGGGTTCGGCATATTCGGAATAAATGCTGCAGGAGTATATCAGGAGGAAGAAAACAAACGGATTCGTAAATATCATATCGGCGTTGTACTGGGAGGTATTTTATTTACCGTATTTTGTGTGATGCATTATATGGCTTTGCTGGATTAGACAGGAATTGATAAGAACCGGCAGGGCAGATTTGTGAGAGCGGTTTATTGTGGAGGAGTATTAAAAAAATGAGAAGAGGTACGAATCATACGTTTGCTGTATGTGCATATAAGGAATCGCCGTATCTGGAAACGTGTGTCCGGTCTTTGATAAGACAGAGCGTACGGACGAAAATTATTATGACGACTTCGACGCCATGCGGACATATTCAGCGTATTGCGGATAAATACGGTATTCCTTTGTATATCAGGGAGGGCAGGAGTGATATTCGGGACGACTGGAACTTTGCCTATAACCGGGCGGATACGGACTGGGTAACAGTTGCACATCAGGATGATATATATGCACCGGATTATGTAAAGGAATTTTTAAAAACGATACAGGGATATGATAGTCCGACAGCTTTTGTATCAGACTATATGCCGATAAAGAACGGACGAAAAGGTCCGCGGGATATCAATTCAAAAATACGCAGATTTTTACGTAAACCGCTGAAATACAGGGTACTTGCGAAAAAACGTTTTTGGAAACGGGCGGTTCTTTCGCTGGGAAACAGCATCTGTGCGCCAGCTGTAACCTATCATAAGCGGGTACTGGGGCCTTCTTATTTTACATCCAGGCTGAAATTTAACATAGACTGGGATACTTTTTATAAGCTCGCAGGAGAACACGGGTCAGTCGCGTATATGGAAAAGCCTCTGACTTTTTATCGTATTCATGAGGGAGCGACAAGCATGGAATTTATTGAAAATCATCGCCGGGAGCATGAAGACATGCTGATGTTTGAGAAGTTCTGGCCGGGATGGATGGTGTGCTTAATTATGCATTACTATAAGAAGGCTTATGATACGTACAAATAAAAGTGAGAGCAGATGAAGGAGAATCTTAATGAGCAGGATCTATGGAATGGCAAAGATGGCATATCAGGCAATACGGCCTTTCAGGGAAAGACAGATGGCCTGTCGTGTCTGTAATTATTATAAAGACAGTACGGACAGGGAAGTTCTGGAAGTACTGGAATATATCAAGAAAAATAAGACTATGAAATCGTTTAATTATCCGTTTGCAGAAAAGTACAGACATTACAGGTGCCCGCTCAGGAAAGATCGAAAAAGCGGATTGTTCCTGACAAAGTACCATGGTCACCAGATGTATTTTAGCAGAGATTTTTTCACATCGTCAGCCTGTGTGAACTATATGCGAAGTATTCTGACAGAACAGGATCCGGAAAGTCCGCACAGATATCTGACAGACAGTTTTGATGTGGATGAGGGAAGCGTGGTAGTAGACGCAGGAGCTGCGGAAGGAAATTTTTCGCTGGATATTTTGGAGAAGGCTTCAAAACTAATTTTGGTGGAATGCAATCGAAACTGGCTGGAGGCGCTGGTAAAGACGTTTGCAAAAGAAATTGCTGTGGGAAAAGTGGAGATTGTGCCTAAACTGCTTGGGGATCATGATGATCATTCGCATGTGTCAATTGACTTTCTTTATCAAAAATATGGAAAAATTGATTTTATTAAATTGGATATTGAGGGCGGAGAAGAGAATGCTTTAAGGGGGGGGGTAAAATGGATGAGAGAATGTCCTGCTGCAAAACTGGCAGTATGTGCATATCATAAGCCGGATGCGTTTCATTACATATGGCAAATGCTGGAGAATCAAAATCTGTTTCACCTGTCTTATACAAAAGGTTATATGTACTTTCCTGCAGTTATCAATGATCAGCCGCCGTATTTAAGACGTGGTCTGATCCGTGCGGTTCGAAGACAGCAGGTAAATAGAAGTTACGAATGATCCTGCATATTTGGAAAGCTGGCGCAAAAACGAAATGGAGGGATTTACCAGATGAACAATAAAAAAGCCCTGAAAAATCAAGGATCAAGATTACGAAAGGCAATAAAAACAGTGTGGGGGGGGGTAAAACCAGAACCAGAACAATCCGGAATGGCAGCGCAGACATCCATACAGCCAGAGGCAGAAAAAGAGATCATGCAGATTCCGCAATGCATTTTTCCAGGGGTATTTTTAGGCCTTGGATGGGGGAAATACGGGGTCTGCTGTAACTCGTATTCCATGGATTTCGGCGATATTTCGCAGGCGGGACAGCTGTCGGATGTTACCAGAGATATTTTTAACTCGGACAGCTATCTGCAGATGCGCGCTTCTCTGGCGAAGGGATGTCTGAATGAAAACTGTGTGACATGTCCGCAGAGAACGTATGGCGGCGGTGGAATTCAGCAGATTGTGAATCAGTATACAAACGCGTTGCTTCAGATACAGGACGAAGCACAGCGCCACCGGGCGCGTGATAATTTTGCGAAGGGCGTGGAGGCGGCGGTTTTCGGAAAAAGCAGCGTAGAACATGCGCCGTCTTTTTTGAATATCTGCTGTGGCTCTGCGTGTAATATCAGATGCAAATTCTGCTACAACTGCCGCATGGAATATGATCCGGATCCCGCGGATATTTTCAGGGTGATCGACCGGGTGCATGAACATCTGATTTTTGTCCAGCTGACCGGAGGCGAGCCGCTTGTGACAAGAGCCGGACGGGAGATCCTCAGGGAATTTGCAGCGGGCAGATACAAGTTCGCGGTACGGCTTGGCACCAACGCGCAATGGACGGATTTTGATCTGTTAAAGCCGGTCAATCTGGCCGAGGTGCAGATTTCATCGGACGGCGCTACAAAGGAAGTGTATGAAAAAGTAAGGGTCGGAGGCGATTTTGACGATCTGATTCAAAATATCAAAAAATTTGTGGAGTTTCAAAAGAGTAAGCCGTATATGGTGCTTCGGCTGAATTACACGGTGACCTCCGATAACTATATGGATATACCGCAGGCAGTAAAGCGATATGAAGACCTGGGACTGTTCGTAACGTTTAACCTTGTGATGCGGGAAAAGGATGATCCGCAAAATATTAAAGAACGTCCGGACTTATACGAGGACTTATTAAAATATGCGGATCTTGGAATCGAACAGTCCGGCTCTGTTTTTACGCGGGACTGCCTTTTAAATATCAAAAAGACGATTCAGGAAAAGATGCTGACGCAGGAAAAGCAGCGTTCAGATACATGACGGGAGACTGGAAAGGGGGAACCATTGATCAGTTCAAAAAAAATCATCGATCATGTACAGCTTGGTGAAAATGTAACTATTTATGAGTTTGTAAACCTGTATGGCTGTAAAATCGGCGATAACACAAAGATCGGAACATTTGTGGAAATACAAAAAGGCGCTGTTGTCGGGAAAAATTGTAAAATATCGAGCCATTCGTTTATCTGCGAGGGCGTACAGATGGAAGACGAGGTGTTTCTTGGACATGGCGTTTGTTTTATTAATGACAAAAGGCCTGAAGCGGTAAACAGATCCGGCCGCCTCCAGACAGAAGGGGACTGGGAAATGTGCAGGACGCACGTGAAAAAAGGCGCGTCGATCGGAACAGGCGCGGTGATTTTAGGAGGGGTTACGATCGGGGAACATGCGCTGGTGGGAGCAGGCGCGGTGGTTACGAAGGATGTGCCTGCGAATGCAACGGTCGTCGGTAATCCCGCCAGAATCCTTACAAAAAGAAACGGGCAGACATCCGGCTGCAAGGCAGGAATCATCGGATTTGGATATATGGGACATGTTCATCTGCGTCTTGCCAGACAGTCTGCCGCGATAGAGATTACGGCGGTTTATGATTCTGCGAAAGAAAAGCTGGAAGAAGCGCGCAGGGAAGGACTGCATGCCTGTGAAACATTGGAAGAACTGCTGTCCATGGATATTCAGCTTGTGATTGTCTGCACACCAAATCACCTGCATTATGAGGATGCAAAAAAGTCACTGCTGGCAGGCAAACATGTATTGTGTGAAAAACCGGCGACAGTAAACGCAAAAGAAGCGGAGGAGATACTGGCGACAGCAGAGCGTATGGGAAGAGTTTTTACCGTACATCAGAACAGAAGATGGGATACCGATTTTCTGGTTTTAAAAGAAATCCTAAAAAATAAGCAGATCGGGACGTTTACGACCATTCATTCCTGTACCTATGGACAGCGCGGCGTATGCTTTGGCTGGAGGGCAGACCCGCGGGCCGGAGGCGGGATGTTGTATGACTGGGGCGTGCATCTGGCTGACCAGATCCTTCAGTTATACGAAGGTGTGCGTATTAAAAAGATTTATGCGCGGACAGAAAGTATATTAACGCCGGCAGTCGATGATTTTTTTGAGGTAAAACTGATGTTGGAAAACGACGTATGCGCGAATCTTGGCGTAGGAACATTTGCGCTGCAGCCGGTACCAAGATGGTTTGTGTTTGGAGACAGAGGCACGCTGAAAATAGATGATTTTTCCGGAAAAACAGGCGGTATGGCCAGGATAAAAGGCAGTGTAAAAGGATTTGACCGTGTAAAGCCGAAGGAAAAGATCTGCGGACCAAGCCGGACAATGGCGCATCTGGAACCGGAAAATCTGGAACAGTTAAGGCTGCCTGAAATAGAGCGGGGGGGGGAAAATCAGAATTTTTACCGAAATCTTGCCAACGCAATGGCTGGAGAGGAAACGTGCTTTGTAACGCCTGCGCAGATTCTGCGTCTGATGAAGGTTATGGATTTTATATTTGAATCTGCGAGATGCGGCGTTGTACTGGATACGGATATATAAGCTGTCCGGATATGTTAACAAATCTGGCAGGCAGAGGCAATGCTGGGAGCAGAATCAGGGAGTAAAAGAAAAGCATGGAAAAATACAGTGTATTAATGGCGGTCTGGCGGAAGGATCAGCCGGAGTATCTTCGTCAGAGTATCCGCAGTATGATGGAACAGACAATACGTCCGGATGAGATGATCATCGTGGAAGACGGACCGCTGTCCAGGCCGTTGTATGAGGTTTTAAAAGAATGCAGGCAAACGTATGATTCTGTCACAATAAAGATGATACGGTTAAAAAAGAACAAAGGCCTCGGACAGGCGCTGAATACGGGACTTAGGCATTGCAGCAACGAACTGGTCGCACGCATGGATGCGGACGATATCGCGCTGCCTGTCCGGTGTGAGAAACAGCTTGCCTGTTTTGCACGTAATCATAATCTCGCAGTGGCAGGCACACAGATCTGTGAATTTGTAAACAACCCCGGCGAATTTATTCCGTCCCGCATCGTACCGGTGAGTCAGGAAGAGATTTTAAAATTTGCGCGCCGCCGCAGTCCGTTTAACCATCCGACTGTGATGTATAAAAAGTCAAAGGTGCTTGCCTGCGGCGGTTATGGTACGGCGAAACGCAAAGAAGATCTGGAGCTGTTTCTTACAATGCTGTATCGGGGATACGAAACGGAAAATACAAAAGAAGCGCTGCTGTTTTACCGGGCGGATGCAGATAATCTCAAGAGAAGGAAAGAGTGGAAAAACTGTTGGGAATATATCAGAATCATCTATAAATTTTACCAGCTTGGATTTTCTTCTTTTTGGGATTTTATTTATGTCCTGTGCGGACAGACAGCCATGCATTTTTTGCCGCAGAAACTGACGCATGCACTAAACCGGAAATTTTTAAGAAAATGACAGGAAAAGGAAACAGATATGACATCCGAAGCAATGAAACTATCCGTCGCGGTTTTAGGAACTTATGCCAGACAGGATCTTATTTATGCCATGAATTCGATTACAAGTCAGGATTATCCGGATCTGGAGCTGCTTATTTCCATGAACGAGCTGGATCTGCCAGCCTGTGCAGTGATCGATACGCTGAACGCGAACCGGAAAGAGAATCTGAAAAAAGTATGGATCGAAACGGAAAAAAGAACGTATCCGATGCGGCATCATCTGAAAAAGATCAGCAGTCAGATGCAGGGAGAGTGGCTGCTCTGTCTGTGGAACGGATCCGCTTTGTATGCGTCGGACTCTTTGAGCCGATGTGTGAAGGGTGCGGACAGCGGCAGTCTGATCATGGGTATTCAGGTGTTGTTTGAAGATGGAAGAGGCTATATTGGCGAGCAGAGCGGAGGCGTTTTGTTTCCAAAACAATTTGTAAAATCAGCGTCTTTTCGAAATCTGGATTTGGAAAAAGATCTGACGCTTCAGATCGGGAAGATCTTTCGATTTTGTGAAGTGCCTGTTATTCGCACAAACATCCGTCCGCATCCGCCCTGCCATAAGGAGTATACGCAGACAGTACTGCGGCAGAATCTGAAACGCTGGATGCAGCAGCTGGAACAAGGACGGCTGCGGCTGAATGCGCTGGCATATACAAGACTGCTGCGCATGGCGTACGCTTATTTGGAAAGGCATCCGTATCAGGAAAGGAATCGGCAGAAAGAAACATATCGGGAAGAGAATGATCAGGAAAAGAATGATCAGGAGAACCATCATCAGGAAAAGAATGATCAAAAAACGGAAGAGATTCTTTCGGATATGGATGAATGGATACAATACCTGATTGTGAAACAAAAAGGTGGAAAATGGGAAATCAAAGACAGCGATAAGGCGCTGATCTGTCACCTGACGAAGATGAAGGAGATCGTGCGAAACAAACGTTTTACAAAGATGATTTTGCGAAGGTATATCAAAAAGCTGCCGCATGCGTCGTGTAGACGGGCGGTTATGGTCGTGAGCGAGTATCATTTGTGGCGTTCCTGTTTTCAGAGCGTATATGACTGTCTGCTTTGTCATAACTATGAGGTTACGATTGTATATGCCGGATTTCAGCACAGTCAGATTACCATCGATGCAGATCAAATGCTGGAAGCATGGAATCGCAGCGGATATGAATACGTGCACAGCGAAGATTACGATCTGTCCGGACAGAGTCCGGATGTGATATTTTTTTGCAAACCATACGATGTAGTGGATGAAAAATGGCGGATTGAGGAAATCGAAAAAATCGTACGTCATATCATCTATATTCCTTATCATATGGCCAGTATGCGCAGCGACCCGGAAAGCATACGGCTGATGTATCAGCTGCCGATGCATTTTCTTGCCTGGAGGCAGCTTGTTTATAATCAGACAGTCGCAGATCAGATCGACAGACATTCCTATCATCCGGAAAATCAACTGCAGATCGGACATCCGAAATATGATGTAAAAAGAAAAGACTTTACACGCGAGGAAAGCGATGCATATCATAAAATGAGGGAACTGGCAGATGGAAAAAAGATCGTTTTATGGAACAGTCATTTTGCCATCGATCCTTTGCACGCGGACAGTGTCGGCACTTTTTTTACATTTGGAATAGATTTTTTAAAAAGCATTCCAAACGCGCAGGGCTTTTTTGTTATATGGAGGCCGCATCCGCTGTTTTGGGAAAATTTGCGTGGGGGGGGGTACGAACAGACAGAACAGACGTACCGCTGTATGCAGGATGCCGTAACAGCGAAGAAGTTATATGTCGATCGGGGAGATTCCCAATGGCCGGCAGTATTTGTGGCGGATATTCTGATTAGCGATGCATCTTCACTGATTGAAAGTTTTATGATGCTTCAAAAACCTGTGATACTGACACAGCGAGTGGAAAAAGAAACGCATATGGATGCTGTGATACAGAAGGCATCTTCACAAAAGCAGCTTGCACAGGCAATTTCCCATCTGCTGAAAAATGGAGACGAACGGCAGGAAATTCGGAGGCGGTGGATAAATCGGAACTATTTTCTGCCATCCGGGGGACAATGCGTGGCAGGCAGACTGGCGGAGGAACTGGAAAGAGAACTGTTTCAGGAGAATGATGGATGAAAAATCTTTCTGATGAATGGAAAAGAAAATGATGAAAAAACAGCGGTTTCTGACAACTGTGGCAAAGAAACGAAAGAAAAAGTCTGCAGTTGAAGATCTGCAAAAATCTGCTATAATGGAAACAGATAAAAGGCAGGTGGGGATGTATGGCAAATCAGAGAAAGGTAAAGACGGATGTTATCCTAAAAGAGTTCTGGAGGCAGAACGACCGGTTTGCAGATCTGTTTAACGCGGTGGTTTTTCAGGGAAAACAGGTGTTAAGGCCGGAAGATTTACATGAAATGGATACGGACATGTCCGGAATTATCCGTTTTCGGAATTATGAGGAGTCACTGGTGCGGACGCGGGATGTGGTAAAAAAGACGGCGTACGGCGTGGGGTTTGCCGTGCTGGGCATCGAATCGCAGCAAAAGATTCATTACGCAATGCCGCTGCGGACCATGCTGTATGACGCAATGGGGTATTTAAAGGAATATCAGGAACTTGTCCATTCCCGTAAGGAAGAAAGAAAAAACAAGGCGGGGGACGAATTTTTGTCCGGAATGCGAAAGGAGGACCGGCTTCATCCGATTATATCCATCGTGATCTATTATGGAGAAAAGGACTGGGACGGGCCGACGGGTCTGAAAGACATGATTGTGGAGATGCCGGAGGAGATCGGAAGTATATTTTCGGATTACCGGATGAATCTTGTACAGGTACGCAGCAGCGACGGATACAGGTTTCATAACGAGGATGTACGGACCGTGTTTGAGATAGCCAGGGAATTGTTTCGCGGAGATTTTGAAAAGATTGCGGCGCGTTATAAAGACAGGGAAATAAAAACCGAACTGATGACGGTGATAGGAAAGATTACGGAATCGGCGGATTTGGTGAAACTGGCAGGGGAAAGAGAGGCGACGGTGAATATGTGTACTGCTTTGGAAAGATTAAAAAATGAAGGACGACAGGAAGGACGACAGGAAGGACGACAGGAAGGGCGACAGGAAGGATATCAGGAAAAGGAACGGGAACTGATCCTTGCATGGACGAAAGAGGGATATTCCACAGAGATGATTGCCAGACTTCTGAAAAGGCCGGAAGAATTTGTCCGCGAGATCCAGAAGGACTGTGAAATACTGGCATAGCTTTCGCAAAATTTGTGCAAATAGTAACGCTATACGTAAATATAAGGCTGCAGATACAGCTGACGCAGTCCCTCACAGGCAGAGAATCCGGCATGGCCGGATTCTTTTTTATATTGCAGTCGGATACCATATTGTGCTATAATAACTAAGAAAATTTTTATGTCAACGGAAGATACAGCAGAAAGCAGGAAATATGAATCCAATTTTAACAATTGCAGGGAGCGATTGTAGCGGTGGGGCCGGTATACAGGCAGATCTTAAGACATTTATGGCGCATGGCGCGTATGGCATGAGCGTGATTACCGCGCTGACAGCACAAAATACAACAGGCGTTTATGCGGTAAAGCCGACAGAGCCGGAGCTGATCGGGGCACAGCTGGACGCTGTTTTTACAGATATTTTTCCGGGTGCGGTGAAGATCGGCATGGTTGCAGATGATGCCGCTGTACGGGTAATTTGTGACAGACTTGGAAGGTATCGGGCCAGAAATCTGGTGATCGATACAGTGCTTGTCTCTACAAGCGGTACGGCTCTGATGTCGCAAAAAGCGCTGTGTCTGGCGCAGGAGGAGTTGTTTTCCATGGCATCCGTGTTAACGCCAAACCTTCCGGAAGCGGAAATACTGTCTGGTGTCCGGATCACAGACGGCGCGTCCATGCAGGAAGCTGCAACGATTATGTATGAAAAATATGGATGTGCGGTATTGTGTAAAGGCGGCCATCTGACCGCTTCTGCGGATGATCTTTTGTATGATGGCAGACAGTTTCACTGGATGAGATCCGGGCGAATTGACAATCCGAATACACATGGGACAGGCTGTACGCTGTCTTCTGCCATTGCCTGCCATCTTGCAGACGGGATGGCGATCCCACAGGCGGTGCAAAAAGCAAAAGAATATATTACAGGCGCGATTGCTGCCGGACTGGATTTGGGAAACGGAAACGGGCCATTGAATCATATATTTTTAAATAAATCATAATTATAAATGAGGAGGAGTTATCATGACTAAAACAAAAATCATTTGTACGCTGGGACCGGCAACCGATCAGCCGGGCGTTTTGGACGCACTGATTCAGGAAGGAATGAGTGTCGCGCGATTTAATTTTTCTCATGGAACTTATGAAGAGCATGAAAAGCGTCTGAACGAGCTGCGGGAAGCACGTACAAGATTTCAGAAACCGATTGCTGCGCTGCTGGATACGAAAGGGCCGGAGATTCGGGTAAAAACGTTTAAAAACGGAAAAGTGGAGCTGCAGCCGGATCAGTTGTTTCGGTTATGTTCCGGTGAAGTGGAAGGAAATGAGGAACAGGTGTCCATTACCTGTCCGGATTTGTACAAAGATGTTTCCGTTGGAAAACGGATTTTATTAGACGACGGTTTAATTGCCATGCAGGTAGAGCAGATTCAGGGCAAAGATATTATTTGTCGTGTCGTAAATGGCGGCGTCGTATCCGATAAAAAAGGCGTCAATATCCCGGATGTACATTTATCTCTTCCTTATATCAGCGATAAGGACAAAGAAGATATTTTATTTGGCATTGAGAAAGATTTTGATTTTGTGGCGGCTTCTTTTGTGCGCCGGGCAGAGGATGTACTTCAGGTTCGTAAAATATTAAACGATAACGGCGGAAAAAATATAGAAATTATATCTAAAATAGAGAATAGAGAAGGCGTGGATAATATTGATGAAATTATTGCGGCTTCAGAAGGCATTATGATTGCGCGCGGGGACATGGGCGTGGAAATCGCGAGCGAGGAAGTGCCTGTCATTCAGAAAATGATTATTAAAAAAGTATATGAGGCAGGCAAGAAAGTAATTACAGCAACGCAGATGCTGGATTCCATGATGAAAAATCCAAGACCGACCAGAGCAGAGACTACGGATGTGGCGAACGCGATTTACGATGGAACGAGTGCCATTATGCTTTCTGGCGAGACGGCGGCAGGAAAATATCCGGTAGAATCGTTGCAGACCATGGTACGTATCGCGACGCGCACGGAACAGGATATCGATTACCGCAAACGTTTCTTTGGATACGATCATAAAGCAAGTACGAATATTACGGACGCGATTTGTCATGCAACCTGTACGACTGCGCACGACCTGAACGCGAGCGGGATTCTGACAGTAACGAAGACCGGAACCTCGGCACGTATGATCTCCCGTTATCGCCCGGGATGTCAGATTATTGGCTGTACGATGGATGAAAAGGTCGGCAGACAGCTGAATCTTTCCTGGGGTGTGCGTCCGCTTCTGATTATGGAAGAATCCGATGTGATCGAATTATTTAATCATTCTGTAAGTAATGCCAGAGATTACGGTTTCTTAAAACCCGGCGAGCTTGTAGTCATTACATCGGGAGTTCCGCTCGGTATGGCAGGCACAACGAATATGATTAAAGTCCAGACCGTGGAGGAACCAAGAAAAATTGCTACCTGGTAAGACTGTCACAACAAAAGCGAATCTCTGCTACAAAAATTGAAACAGATATCTGATCGATCATGGGAACCGTCTCATAGATACTGCATAAAATAAATTGGAGGTGCAGTTATATGGGACGTTTTCTTATATTAGGGAAGGAAGAACGCCAGAAGTATTTATTTCAGATGCTCTGCAGCAGGGGGCAGACGGTGACTTACTGCGATTCCTGGCTGGACGGCGGATATGATGCCGTGATGCTGCCGGTGGCGGGGAGTGCAGAATATCTGGAACAGATTGCGGATCATCTGCAGGCTGGAGAATATGTATTCGGCTGTAATTTCCCGCAGGAGATCACAGAACGAAAGCGCAGAGAAGGTATCTTTTTTGTAGACTATATGAAAGAAGAAGGCGCTGCCTA
Organism: uncultured Eubacterium sp.; assembly: GCA_910577225.1. GTDB lineage: Bacteria > Bacillota > Clostridia > Lachnospirales > Lachnospiraceae > Eubacterium_J. The sequence goes on from CAJTMV010000008.1 coordinate 74,172, forward strand.
TACGAATGCGGCGGTAACTGCAGAGGGTGCGATTGCAGAAGCGATTCTTGGCGGAACAGAAGTGTTGTTTCAAAAACCGATGCTTGTAATGGGATACGGCAGGTGCGGACAAATGCTGGCGCAGCGGCTGCGGGCACTGGGAGGAAAGGTAACCGTATATGAAAAGGATCCGGAAAAACTGGCCATTGCACAAGCCTGTGGTTTTGATACGGCAGAAGCAGAGGATGAAATGGTCTCCTACGAACCAGGCGCGGTTACGATCGCAAACTGTTCCCTGGATACAGAGAATCGTGCGGCAGCAAACAGACTGGATGCACAGTTCTGGAGCCGGTTTGTATATGTTTTTAATACGATACCGGCGCGGGTGCTTGGAGAGGAGCGGCTGTCGTATATTCGACACGATGCGGTTTTAATCGATCTTGCGTCTGCGCCCGGCGGACTGGACTATGCCTACTGTGCGCAAAAAGGACTGAATGCCAAACTTTGTGGAGGTCTGCCGGCAAAATACGCCCCGAAATCTGCTGCGGAACTATTGCTGCGGGTAATTGAATCTTATTTAAATTTATCTGAAAGAGGTGACGTCCTATGACGCAGGAGCAGAAGCTGACAGTGGGCCTTGGATTCACGGGCTCTTTTTGTACATTTGCGAAAATAAAGGAAGTAACCGCACAGCTTGCCAGTCAGAAGATACGTATCGTTCCGGTTTATTCTTTTCATGTACAGAATATGGATACAAGATTTGGCACGGCGGAAGAGTTTCGTAAAGACATAGAGAAGATTACTGGTGAAAAGGGACTGTGTACAATCCAGGAAGCAGAACCCATCGGGCCTTCCGGGTATCTGGATGCGCTGATTATCGCGCCATGTACCGGAAACACAATGGCAAAGCTATGCGCGGGCATAACGGATTCTCCGGTGCTGATGGCAGCAAAGGCACATCTTAGAAATGAAAAACCTCTGATTCTTTCAATTTCCACAAATGATGCACTTGGGATAAACTTCAAAAATATTGGTATGCTGATGAATATGAAGCATGTATATTTCGTACCTTTTGGTCAGGATAATTATGAAAAGAAAACAAACTCTATGATTGCCCATACGGATCTGATCGGAGAGACTTTAAAAGCAGCGCTGCAGGGAAAGCAGCTTCAGCCGGTGATTATGGGACCGCAGCCGGAGATGGGGAAATGCGGGCAGGCTGCAGGACGGGGCTGTGAAAAGTGATTAAATGCGAGTTCGGGGGAATCAGATGGTGATAAATTAGACTGTGTGCGGCGGTTTAGGTGGCTGCGCGGACGTGTGCATGACAGCCGGAAGGGGACCTGGAGCGGGCAGCATGGGACTGAGCGGACAAGGGCAACGCTGCGGTGAACTAATCGCTAACTACGACTAAGACATTCGGCGTGTGGGCCTCATGTCTAAGTCTGCGTAAGCGCTGGATTTCACCTCCGCTAAAAGCGCCCTTTGGATGTCCTTTCAGTCCCCTGCCGCCGGTTCCCGGTTCCTGCCAGCGGTCACGGACACTGTTTTTCGAAGAGCTTTTGACGATGCCTGACTCGCAGATGGAAACTCTGTCGGGAGAAATACCCTGAAAGGACAGGAAAAGAAGATTTTCACGGAGGTGAAATCTGATACTTGCGGACAAAAACTCTGCTTATCCGACTTCCGGTACGGTAACAGTTGCCGGCAAAGAAATCTTTCTTCTAAACGAAACGGAACTGACAATTTTCCGATATGATTCGTGTGATCTCTACGATCGGCCTTTCGCTATCTGTCGTTATCGCGCTGATTGGCGTGTTAAACTTTGTTAACGCTGTATTTACAAGTATTGTTTCCCGAAAACGTGAATTTGCCATGCTACAGAGCATCGGCATGACAACCGGACAGCTTAAACGTGTCATTATCTGCGAAGGGATTAGTTATATTGCAGCCCCAGGCGTTTTCAGTCTGTTTGTTGAAACCATACTGTCCTATGCCGTACTGCATTCGCTGAATAACGTTCTTATGTTTTTTGAATATCGTTTTCAGGCTGCATCTTATTTTATCATGCTGCCGGTTTTGCTGGTCATCGCCATCATCACCCCCGTCGTTTCTTTCCGTCAGCTGCGGAAAGAAAGCATGGCAGAACGGCTGCGGCATACAGAATAACGTATTTATATATCAGCCGTAAAGCAATGAACTAAATTCTCTTTACAAAAACCTTTCAAAACAGGTTGACATTTGTAGAATCAGAAGTATAATATAACTACAAAAGCAATATAGCTAAATGTATCATTCAAAAGGTTGAGAGGATAAACTGGAAAATTGGAAAATCAAAAGAAACAAAAACCAGAAATACTGCTGGATGACCGGATGATATTGGAAAGTGCAGAGGAACTGCTGCATAAAGAGTATCTGCATTATCCATATCGGGACAATATCCGGATCATCCATACAATGGCAGAAAACGGAATCTATCACAAAATCTACTGGCTGGCCGATGCATGGGCGCAAACAGAATGCCCGGTATGGGACATGCGGAAACAGACTGCCGGCATAACCAGGGAAAGTCGTGTATGCAAATTGTATGTGACGCATTATCTGGATAATACGTTACTGCACCCAAAGCCAATGCATATAGAACACCAGACAGTGTTATATCTGTGCATGGATCAGATTCGACCGGACCGGATCCAGTCCGTCTGCGATGCATGGGAGGCGTTTCAGCCAGAATGGATCCAGACAGATGCCGCGGCTGCAGAATTACTGCTGGAATATGCCAGGAAAGGCTTGCTGACCGGAAATTTCCATTTCAGGTATATTGAGATCATCAATACCTGCAGCTCCACACTGTGCCGGCAGTTGATGGATCTGGCTGACTGCGTTGTAAAAAAGGTCTGGATATCGGCTATTTTCGGGTATTATGCGATGGAAAACGGAGCGGGGACAATGGAGCTGCTGGAAGAAAATGTTGCGGTTGAAGAATCCGGTGGCAGAGCTGTCTTTTCTTCCAAACAAAACCTCCTGATGCCGATCCGTTTTTATAAAACGGATCATGCAGTTTCCCTGGCAGATCCTTTTGCAGGGACACCGGAAAACGTCCCTCTGCGTCTGAATTTTAAAGAAAGCAGAAACAGCCGGTTTCTGTATTTAAAAGAAGGCGTCAGACTCTGTGCCAGTCTGTTCCGGCGTCCGGTGGAATTTATCAACGAGAAGACAGGCCAGATGATTCAGCAGATACAGATCATACAAAAAGAAGAAGATGTTTTTGCGATTTACGTCGGACTGCATCCAGCTTATTTCGGCTGGAAGGATGAGATAAAAAAGATGTTTTGCGAGTACCTGTATATCGAAGAACTCTCCATGGCTGAATATCGATTTTCTTTTGCACAGGGGCTGCTTACACAGGAAGGGTGTTTTTTTACAAATGAATTAGAAAGGAATCAGAATGGAACAGAATAAACCATTTATCAGATTGCTGCGCTCGCCGTATCATTTTTATTTTTTTGATGTAAACCGGAATCAGGTAGTGCGGGTTTCAAAGAAAACGTATCAGAATCTGCAGGAGTGGCTGGAGACCGGAGAGCAGCCGCGCATGGACCGGACGATTGTAAATCTGCAGAAGCGGGGCTATCTTTCGGATTTTCATGTAAAAGAAATCGAACATCCGATGACGCCGGTGGTGACGGACCTGCTGCAGACACAGATACATTCGATGGTACTGCAGCTGACCCAGGAGTGTAATTTCCGGTGTTCTTATTGTATCTATTCGGAAAGCCATAGTAAACTACAGCGTGTTCACAGCGACAAAAAGATGAGCCGGGAAACGGCATACAGAGCGATCGATTTTTTTGCAGAGCATACGGCATCTGTAAATTATCCGCGCATTGCGTTTTACGGAGGCGAGCCGCTGCTTGAATTTGAAATGATGAAAGAACTGACAGCCTATGCAAGGAAGGTTTTTGGAGACCGTGAGATCCGTTTTACATTCACGACAAATGGTTCGCTGCTGACACGGGAGGTTGCAGAGTTTTGTCTGGACAACCAAATCGGATTTCTGATCAGCCTTGACGGGCCGGAAAAAATCCATAATGTCAATCGCCGTTTTGCCGGAAATGGAAAAGGCAGTTACGAGACTGTAAGAAAAAATATAGATATGATTTATAAAAATTACCCAAAACTCTGGGACGGTGTATCTGCAAATATGGTGATCGACCAGCAGTATGATTTTGATGAGATTACCACACTATTTAACGAAGAGGAATTTGCCAGTATAAATCAGTTTTTGCTATCGGATATGGATGATATTTATTCCGTTGAAAAAACAGTAAGGACAACATCTTTTCGGGCAAAGGAGGAATACCATAAATTTGCCGCATATATAGATTATCTGAAAAATGGAGATTATACAGGAAAAAACTGGTTCGAGAAAGATGCTGTTATGGGACTTAAGAAAATAACGAGTGAAATGAAACCGCAAAACCAGCTGTCGGAACGGTCCTCACATTCAGGGCCTTGTATCCCGGGCAGTACGAAGCTGTTTGTCAATGCAGACGGATTATTTTTCCCATGCGAGCGGGTCAGTGAGTTTTCAGACGCGGTATGTATCGGAGATCTCGATCACGGATTTGACACAGACAAGGTGCTGCATCTTCTGAATCTTGGAAAACTGAACGGTGAAAACTGCAAACAGTGTTGGGCATTTACCCACTGTACGCTCTGTGCAAGGCATGCGGATGATCATGGAAAATTGTCAGGGGATTTTAAAAATTCTTTTTGCAACAGAGTCAGATACGGAATGGAACGCAGGCTGATGACTTACATTATGATGAAAGAATGCCAGAGGGGAGAGATTGGATCATGAATCTGTTATTATATCCATATACAAAAAAGAACCGCTTCCTGCTGCCAGGTAACGGAAAAGATAAAATAACCGGCGTATGTGCCAGGAACAGCCATTCTGTGGATATGGACTATTTGAACAGCCACGGCATCTTTTTCTGCACCAGCCTGATGGAAAAAATAGAGAAAGTGGACGGAATTCTGTTTTATCCGGATCATATGGCAGTTACTCTGGAGCGGACAAGAAAACGCCTGCTAGATGAAATAAAGCTGTGCCTGAACAGCGGAAAGCAGGTATTCTGTGTGATGGAATTATCAGACGAAGAAACACATATGCTGAAACAACTCGATGGTGAAAACGGTCATTTTCATCAGACTGCTCCTTTTTTTAACAGAAGCAGTCTTGGTGTGGGAGAAGGCATCATGGAGCCATGTGATACGCCAATGATATATATCGGCGCTATCTGTGAAGGACTGATGACGGAGGAATTTACCTTACAGATCAGCAACGCGCTTAAAAAAAGAGGATATCGTGTCTGTACAGTACTGGATGATCCATGTGCAAAGCTGGCGGGATGTCATCCTACGCCAGAGTTTCTTTATGAAAAAAGCCATGATGCGGATAAGGTTTTCCGTTTTCACAACGAGATACTTGCCCTGAATAAAGCGGAAACACCCGATGTATTTGTGATCCAGATCCCTGGCAGCATCTATCCGCTGTGTCAAAACCTGTATTCGGATCTTGCGATGAAATGCCTGTATTATTCACGTGCATTCTGCCCGGACGTATTCTTCTGTATCACGCCGTCCAATCTGTGTGATGCAGGAATGATCACGCAGATTCATAAAGATGCAAAGGTACGGTATGGATACGGGATCGACGCAGTACTCTGCCGGCAATTGTATCTGGACAAACAGGATGCTTTCCAGTACGGACAAATCAGTCTGATGCCCGTCAGACAACCAGACAGAGGGGTGCAAACGCTGTCATGCGGGGAAGATCAGATCCTGACTGTCAGCGAAAAAGAGGCTGGTGCGGAGGAGCTTTTCTGCGACCTCATCGAAAAGATTTTAGTAAATGAAGATGGATTTGAGACGCTTTGACAGGAGAATACAATGGATACAGACAGAATGAACAGAGAACAGATTTGCAGAATCATTATTGAAAAAATAGAATATATAAAAAAAGCAGAACACACCGGAAAAGAAAAATTAAAAAAAACAGAAGAAGTCAGAGATATCCAGCAGACAGAAGAAAAGCGAAACAACGAATTTCTTACTGGTCCGTACTGGAATCTGACTGCAGAGCACATGGTCTATCTTTATTATGAGATATGCCGTCAGTTTCAGTTACAGATAGAAGTCAGGGATCTGGAGCAGTACCGTTTTGCTACTGTCAGCGGAATCGCGGATATCGTGGCTGCCCGACTAACCGATAGATGTCGGTGAACTTATGGTATATGATAGTTCCCTGCAGTCTGATCATTGCAAGGACGTGGATGCGGAGCAACATCCATGAATTACAGCTTGTCTCATATGCTAAAATATTGTAAAATTCTTCTATAAAAAAAAGCGGAATTGAAAGGAGACCAGGATGTATCATAAGAAAAGGAAACTATGCAGGATAGCAGTCCTTGCGATATTTTTAGCTGTTTTAACGGGTTTTGCATACTATGTTCCGGATACGAATGCAGAACGGAAAAAAGAACCAGACAAACCGGAGCTTACCGTATGGGTAGATTCCGGCAATGAACTGTCTGTACGAATGGCTCTTTGTGCTTATGTACACGGACAGGCGGGAGGAATGAACGAATACAGCTCTTATTATCCACCGTTTGTCTGTAAGCTGGAGGATAAAAGCTACCTGACAGGAGAACAGCTGCGACAGGAGCTGGCTGCAGCTCTGGAACAAGGCAGTGGTCCGGACCTTATCCTGATGGACGAAGCAAACGGAATCGATATGCAGGCGCTGATGGAAAGCGGAAATCTGCTGGAGCTGGAAGAAAACTTTACACAGGAATATCTCGGGTATCCTGACACGGACTATCTGGATGGTACGCTGGAGCTGGGACAGATGAATGGCAGGCAGTATATTCTTCCGGTCTATGTACAGTGTCCGGTCGTATTTGGCCTCAGGGATGCGTTAGAAGAGGCCGGTGCGGATCCTGAAGGCGGATATGACACGCTGAAAGAGTTTCTGGAGGGAATGCTGTCTGCAGCGGAACATTCAGAAAAACAGATCTTTGAGAATGTCTGTGCCGTGGACTGGCTGGAACAATATGCCATGCCGCAGACTCCGGAAGAGAATGGCGAGGAACAGGATATCGAAGCTCTGAAAGATCTCCTTGCCCGGGTGCGGGAATGTTCCGGCACGGAAGAAGATTATTTCAGTCCCTATGAATCCCTGGAATCCGGAGAAAGCCTGCTCAGCGGATGCGGATTTGACCGCAAACCCATGCTTGCGCAGAATACGGCGCTGCTTGGCGCAGACCGCACAGCGTTTCTGGCAGTTCCTGCCTGGGATGGGGAAGTGCGCGTGGTGGTCACACAGTCGGCTGCAGTAAATGCAAACACAGATTACCCAGAAGAGGCCTGTGCGTTCCTGCGCTTTTTTCAGTCTGGTCTTGTTCATAATTCACTAATACACCAGACTTATCCGGCTCTGGGCATCCAGCCATACTGGGAGAATCAGCTTAGTGTTCATTCATCGCAGATCGATAAGACAATATATCCGGAATATGCGGCCAGTGCAAAGACTATCACTGCGAAAAGTATGACAAGATTTCTGGCATGCGCGAGAGATGCTGTAACAGATGCCGTGTACCAGACTGCATCACGGAAGAAGGAAACAGGCTGCAGTACGGATATATCCAGAAAGGATGTACTGACAGTCGGTTTTGGAGATCACGGGATGGGCAGCGCGTATCCGCTATATCGATGGCTGTCAGAAGCAGCCGCACAGTATTCTGACGATCAGCTGCATATTCAGCTTGTTCCATTGTCAATTTATAAGTTTTCCTTTATTTTATATCAGGATCAGATGGAACAGGCCGGAGCAGGAATGGATATTATTTTAGACAGTCTGCATGCGATAGAAGCCGGCGGTTCTTTCAGTCTTGGCAGTATTCCGGCAGACCTGACGCCATATCTGGAAACACGGGAGGAAGAGCTGCAGACGATGGATCTGTCCGGCTGTCCGAAGGGACTGCTGTATGGGATCGAAAGGCGGGAAGGCAAAGAGGACCTCCAGTATGGTTTTTGGATTTCCGATAAATCTGCCCTGAAAAAGGAAGCCTTTGGGTTTTGCGCTGCAGCGTTAAAGGCAGACGGATATGAAGCGGCAGTCCGTGCAGCCGGATGTGAGCCGGTAAATATAAAATAAATCCTGCGCTTTTCCAGACTAAACATCTGGTATGTGAACAACAGCAAAAGAATATCAAAAATACATTGACAATTATAAAATAAACGTTATAATAAAACTACAAATATAAAGTCTTTTGGCCAGAGAAAATTGAAAAAGAGGCTGAAAGACGAACGAAAGGAGGAAAAGCGTATGAAAAAACTTAACAAACGGACCAGACATTCTGAAAATGCGTTCTCTGTAGAAAGATATGATATTTGTAACGCACAGGCAGAAAATCAGTGGTGCATGCCACAGTGCAATTATAATGGCTCGAATCCATATGCAATGGGACTTGTAAGAGATGATCGTTATAATTATTTTAAGGCCATCTTTGAAGACTGATGATGTCCTGACTGACCAGTACAAAGAATGTTACACGCAGTATTACTGCTCATGGAACAGGAAGTCGCCCTGACTGCGCGTTCCATGAGAACATAATACCGAAATTCGGGGCGATTTTGAAAAGTAATCTTTCAATATCGCCCCGAATTGCTGCTATGAACAATGCCCAGCCGTGAATAGCAGCCAGATCACAACGATAACTGCAATTATGACTTGCACCAGGTACAAACACGTGATAAAATAATATCAGAATTGTGAAGTACAGGAAGTGCAGACGCTGGAGGCCGCCCTTGGACAGACAAACGAAAATCAGACAGGTGTGGGACAGTTTTATTTATTGTATGTCTTTATCCTGGAAATCTTCAAAATTCTATACCGTCATGCAGCTGCTGACCATGATTTGTGCAGCGCTGGCCCCAGTCTTAATGACATGTAATACAAAGGAAATTCTGGATCTGCCTGGCTCTGTCCATACAGAGAATGCAGCGGAACAACTGATTTTACGGATAGGTATGCAGTTCCTGCTTGCGATGGTACAGCTTGTTGCCGCGAAAGCTGGAAGCTATGCCGCGGTTATGCAGCAAAGCATTCTAATGCATAATGTGGAGCTGGACATGGCCAGGACGGCGCTGGAAATGGAACTGGAGTATTTTGACAATTCCCGCTATTATGATGCGTTCGAGGCAGTAAAAAGAGACATTTATTCTGTGCCCGGAGCTGTTTTTAATGGAATATCGGTAATTAGCGTGGGAATATCGGTCTGCAGCTGCGCCATTCTGCTGGGAATGGTATCTCCGCTTTACACAGGTATGGTACTGGCAGCATCTATACCGGCAGCTTTCTCAGAGCATACCTACACCAAAAAAATATACCTGTGGGGGCTGGAACATATCAGGGAAGAGCGAAAAATGCAGTATCTGTACAGAACGACTACAGAACGGGCCTATGCACAGGAAATCCGACTTTACGGGACCGGACAATATTTACTCGATAAGTACCAGCGTCTTTGGGATATGTATTTTTCCGAAAAAAGAACCGTGGCCAGGGCACGCGCGTTATGGAATCTGGGACTGTCTGCCCTGCCGGAATCACTATCTGCGGCAGCTATGGTACATATTGGGATAAAGATCATACATGGAGAACGTACGATTGGTGATTTTATTCTGTACAGCGGACTGTTAACCCAGCTGATAGCCGGACTGGGAAATCTTGTGAGCGCAGTCATGGAGCTGTATGAAAAAAAGCTCAAACTAAATCACTTCAGCGAATTTCAGGCAATGGCAAAAGAAAAAAAGAAAAACGGTACAAAAAAACTGGAATCACCAGTCACGATTGAATTCAGGAATGTCAGTTTCCGTTATCCTGACACAGAACAATATGTGCTCAAAGACATCAGTTTTTGCCTGCAGCAGGGGAAAAAACTGTGTATGGTTGGAGAAAACGGCGCTGGGAAAACTACCATACTAAAGCTGCTGATGCGCTTTTATGAACCGCAGGAGGGCCTGATACTGATCAATGACATACCAATCGGGGAATATGACAGGGAAAGCCTGTATCAGGCATTCAGCTGTTTTTTTCAAAAGGCGTGCAACTATGCGTTTCATCTCCAGGAAAATGTGCGCATCTCCCAGATTGGGTATGACGAAGAGACAGCGAAAAAAAGACAGGAAGAAGCGCTGCGTAAGGCAGGAGCAGATACTTTGCTTAAAAAACTGAAAAATGGCACGCAGACCTATCTGTCCCGTGCATATAGTGAGGACGGGATCGAGCTTTCCGGCGGACAGAATCAAAAGATCGCTCTGGCACGTATGTTCTATCGGGATGCGCCGGTGCTGGTGCTGGATGAGCCAACAGCAGATCTGGATCCGCAGGGAGAACATGAACTGTTTCACACGCTTGCGGAAGAATGCAGAGAAACGTCCATCCTGTTTGTATCACACCGACTGGCAAATGTATTTCTGGCTGATGAAATACTTGTAATGGAAGATGGACACATACTGGCGAGAGGCAGGCATGAAGATCTGCTGCAGGACTGCGTTCTGTACCGGAGGCTGTTCCATTATCAGGCGGATAAGTACCGGAGGCGGGGTGAGTATGAAAATAGCAGTAATCGATGATGGGATCTGTCTGAACACTGCCTTCTACGTAAAACGGCTGCTGTTTGATATGGAATATATGGACGAGAAGATCCAAAAGCGAATATCTCCGACGCTGCCAGATTCTCACGGAACGATCGTAGGAGATATCATCCAGTCATATGAAGAAACGGTTTGTATTGGAAGTGTAAAGACCGTCTGGCATGAGACCGGAGGCTCGCCGCAGGCGCTTGCAGCAGCGATCATGTGGTGTGCAGATTATGGTGTGGATGTGATCCATATGAGTCTTGGAACTATGGAATGGCAGGATTTTATTGTCATAGACCATGCGGTCCGGACGGTTTCCCCTCAAATTTCCCTGATCGCTGCAGGAGAAAATTTCGGCCAGTTTTCTGCGCCGGCATCACTGCCGTCTGTATGGTCTGTTTCATCGTTCCGGCTGAAGAAACGGCTCCATGTCATGAAAAAGGAGAGCGGCGCATATGATATCTGTGCAGATTTAAAGATACCAAATAAGCTCAGGCGAAAATACGGGCTGCATATGGGATGGTCAAACAGTTATCAGGCTGCCGCAGTCACAGGATGTCTGGCCAGAGAAAATCTGTTTTCAGTCGCATCGGATAATACGAAACGGCTGCAGTCTGTTCTGAAACAATATACAGAAAAAAGAAATGCAGATGATATTTTTCCCCGCCGGATTTCCTCCTGTGAGGAGGACGAAAAAGAAATATTTCAAATTCCGGTTGTCTGGGTCAGATATGAAAATGGAAGAAAATACGTGTCCCGCGATGTGGTTTCTTTTCTGAATTTTTTTCACAATCTCGGTTATTATGCCGTCAGTCTGCAGGATATACAGCCGGATGACAGCGTCAGGCGGAGCTTTTTTGAAAATTATTGCATTAAAATCAGGAAAGAAGATATTGAGAAACTGTTAACCTGTTATTTGTGCGACATTTTAATCGTATTTTCAGAAAAAGAACCATTGGACGGGGCAGATTCTTTACTGGCAGCTTCAGAACAGAGACTGGAATTTTATGATCTGCAGGAAAAGACGCTGCTATCGGTGCAGCAGATCAGACCCAACGAAAACTGGGCGTATCCTGCCGGAAATATGATTCTTGCAGGGTATCTGGGTGAAATCCACAAACAGGGGGAGGAGAGTTCAACATGAAAACAACGCATAATAAAAGAAAGATCCAAAAACTGGCAGTACTGACAGGCATAACCATAGTACTGGCATGCCTGTCTCTTTCCTGCGGCAGCAGGAAGGAAAACAAACTTTCCTTATATATAAATGAATACCAGAAGAGCTATTATAAAGAAGGAATCGAAGAGTTCCGGGAGACTTACCCGGACGTGGAGCTGGAGCTTGTAACACTTGGAATGACGGAACCGCTCAGCAGTGTACAAAAAGTGAAAACAGAGATGATGGCCGGCGAAGGGCCGGATCTGCTGCTGTTTTCCAGTCTTGGCATCGATGACGTGAACAAATATATGGCTGCGGGCGCGTACGCGCCCCTGGATGAATATATGGCTGCAGATAAGGAGTGGGACAGCGACGCATATGTATCCAAAGTTATGGAGGGCGGTCAGTTCAACGGCAAACAGTATGTGATGCCGCTAAATTATTCTGTACAGGTCATACTGTCATCCCAGGAGGCCTTGGAGGAAGCGGGCTTTGACATAGCAGCCTGTACAGATATGCTGTCAATTATGCAGCAGATTTCGGCTCTGTATGAAACGGATTATAAGTATCAGATTCTGGCCGACTGTTCCATGTTTATCTTTTTCCCGCAACAGTTAAAAGGTGAGTTTATGGATTATGCTACCGGAAAGATCGGAACAGACCGGAAGGAACTGAGAGCGGCCTGCGACGCATACCAGAATATATTTTATGAGGACAACCATGCAGATTCCCTGTTGGATCAGGGATATTACAGCCAGGGGACATCGATACTGGACCGCAAGGCTTACATCGCAGCAATGAGCGGCGGACTTACAGTCTCTTTACAGCGGATCGCTGCCATATCCGCAAAGGAAACGCCGGTCCTGATACCGATTACCAAAGGGGACGGAAAGCCAATTGCACAGATTCGTGAATATGCCGGGATTCGTGCCAATAGTGAGAACAAAGAAAACGCATGGAACATGCTGCGTATTTTAATGAGTGAGAATATGCAGACACAGATGGCGGGCGCCTATAATGCGGCACCTGTTTTTAAATCGGCAATCGATGCACAGATACAGGAGAGCATCGAAGAAGCCGTGAGCGACGGCGCAAAAGAAGGGGTTGAGACCGGACCGATCGATGAGCAGCTGAAGGAAAAATATCTGGATTATCTGAAAAATCCAGGAACTGCAATGTTTCCCAATGATCTTTCCCGTAAATTTATCGAACGGATGCTTCCTTATCTGGAGGGTGAAGGCGAATATGAAGACTGCCTGAAAGAATTTGAGAATTATGCGGGTATTTATCTGACCGAATAGTCAGGAATAGAAAGGGGATCAGAAGAATGCGTGTGAAAATCAGGAAAAAGATCATACGCTGCATCAGTCTCATTTTGCTGCTGTTTTTGATTATTTGTACCGTGATTGCAACCAGAAACCAGCGGATGCAGCTCCCAAGGGTTGTAATAACAGTACCGCAGGCAGGGCGCGTGAATGGGCAGGAATATGACTGGGTAATTCCGGTTTCTGCCCTGCATCAGGAAGGAGATTCCTGGTATGGGTATGATGTAGATACCGTGGACGGACTGTTTGAGGAAGAACAGATCGTACATGATATCAGATTTATCGTGCTGGACATGGATGAATCCTATGCTGCAGTCAAAAAAAAGCCTTTTGATCTTAACATTATAACAGACAGCAGCCAGCCGCTGGAAGACGGCATGCGGGTGACAGAAGCCGGAGCAGGAGGATTGCAATGACATTAAAAAAGAAAGAAGCAAAAACCGGATGGATGCTGATCCTGCCGTTTCTGACAGGGTTTTTACTATTTTATATCATTCCGTTTGGAATCAGTGTGTACTATTCTTTTACATCCGGACTTGGCGGAAGTTCTTTTGCCGGATTTCAGAATTATGTGCAGGTATTTCACAGCTTTGCATTCCGGAAGGCAGCATATAATACGTTTCGATTTATGGGTCTTGGAATTCCACTGATCATGCTGCTCTCTCTTGGACTGGCTTTACTTATGTATGAAGGAGCGGGAAAAACAGCCGGATTTCAGCAGCTCTTTTTATATCCGATGATGATTCCAATCGGAGCTTCTGTGATGTTTTTTCAGGTCATGCTGTCAGAATACGGCGTACTAAACCATATCTGCCAGATATTCGGACTTCCCGTGCAGCAATGGCTGGAATCCGGACATGCTTTTTATGTACTGCTGTTTTTATACATCTGGAAAAACTGCGGTTATAATATCGTACTCTTTACAACCGGACTTGCCGCAATTCCCAGGGAATACAGAGAAGCGGCCTGGATGGAAGGGGCTGGAAGGCTCCAGTATTTCCGCTGGATTGAGTGCCCGCTTCTTGCGCCATCTTTTTTATTTGTATTTGTAATGTCCATAGTTAATTCCTTCAAGTGCTATCGGGAAGCGTATCTGCTAAGTGGAAAATATCCGCATGACAGCATCTATATGCTGCAGCATTATATGAACAACAATTTTGAAAATCTGAATTACCAGCGGCTGTCGGTCGCCGCGCTGCTTGTATTTTCCGTGATTTTTTTGCTGACTGCCTCATTATTTGCAGCCAGACAGTATACGGAAACAGATCCGACAGAACGCAGAGGTTATCGGGCAAAGCATAAAAAATAGCCGAATGGCAGTATGCAATAGTTCGTAAAGAAAGAGGAGGCAGTATGCTGACAGTGATCAGAAAAATGATTCTTCTGGTATGTACGGGAATCATACTTTTTCCAGTAGCTTATACAATTATGAATGTCTTTATGAGTACAGATGAAATTATGCAGTATTACAGTGGAATATGGATGGACAACGGCACATATGCTGTGTTTCATATTTTTCCAGATCAATGGTCACTGGAAAGTTTCTATAAAGTGCTTCTTGCATCGCCGGATTATCTGAGAAAATTCTGGAACTCTATAGGGCTTGCAGGTACTATCGTCATTGGACAGCTTATCATCTCGATACTGGCCGGCTATGGTTTTTCCAGGTTCCGGTTTGCAGGGCGCAATATCCTGTTTGTATTGATCGTGATTATTATGATGATGCCTTATCAGGTGACACTTGTGAGCAATTATATTATGCTCGATCAGATGGGACTGATTGGAAGCTATGCCGCAGTCATACTTCCGGGGATCTTTTCATCTTTTGGCGTATTTTTAATGAAACAGATCATAGATGGAATCCCACCGGAGATCTTTGAGGCTGCGCGTCTGGATGGAGCCGGACAGATACATATACTGGCAGAGATCGTATTGCCGCTGGCAAAGGGAGGAATGGCGGCTTTGCTGATTTTAAACTTTGTGGACAACTGGAACATGGTAGAACAGCCGCTGGTATTCCTGAAAGATGAGAGAATGTATCCGCTGTCCGTGTTTCTTTCACAGTCATTTTCCAGCAGCGGAGGCGTGATTTTTGCCTGCGGTCTGCTCGCAATGCTGCCAGTGATGCTGCTGTATCTGTATTTTCAGGAAGAGCTGATTGAAGGAATCGCTATTTCCGGAATCCGTTAGAGAATCCCTGTCCTTTTCCGACAGCTTCGCAGACTTTTCTTCGTTTTACTTCCTTCTCTGACAAATCAGAGTATTCGTTATAAACTCCGATCTGTCAGAGAAGTCAGGAACGATTCGCTTATTTATTCAAACATCGGCGTAGACAAATATCTTTCTCCTGTATCCGGAAACACTGCCACAATATGTTTCCCTTTATTCTCCGGCCGATTCGCCAGCTCCGTTGCCGCCCAGAGCGCCGCGCCTGAGGAAATGCCAACCAGGATGCCTTCTGTTTTCGCTGCTTCACGGCCTTTTTCGAACGCATCTTCATTTTCCACTTTTATAATCTCATCATACACATTTGTATTCAGAGTATCCGGAACAAAACCAGCTCCAATTCCCTGAATCTTATGAGCTCCTGGTCTGCCCTCGGACAATACCGGAGAAGATGCCGGCTCTACTGCAACTACTTTGATATTTGGATTTTGTGATTTCAGATATTCTCCGGTACCAGTAATCGTACCGCCGGTGCCAATGCCCGCAACCAGAATATCGATATTCCCATCCAGATCCCGCCAGATCTCAGGTCCGGTCGTTTCCCGGTGCACCTGCGGATTCAGCTGATTCACAAACTGCCCCGGTATAAAGCTGCCCTTTATTTCCGCCGCAAGCTCATCTGCTTTTGCAATCGCCCCTTTCATCCCTTTTGCTCCGTCTGTCAGCACCAGCTCTGCGCCATATGCTTTCATCAGATTCCGTCGTTCCACACTCATTGTCTCCGGCATGGTAATAATGACGCGCAGTCCCAGTGCCGCAGCCATCGATGATAATCCGATTCCGGTATTTCCGCTCGTCGGTTCTATAATGACTGAGTCTTTATTGATTTTGCCGCTTTCCCATGCATCCAGCAGAATTTTTTTCGCAATGCGATCTTTCACGCTTCCTGCCGGATTAAAGTATTCCAGCTTTGCAAAAATAACGGCCTGCAGACCATTGTTTTTATTGTAATTTGCAAGCTCCATAATCGGCGTTTCACCTGTCAGTTCCATGACATTTTTATATATTTTCATAAAGATATGTTTCCCTTTCCATAAGATTCTATTATTTGACTGCTTCAAATGCCTCTTTCAGATCTTCTATAATATCGTCAATATGCTCGATTCCGATCGACAGTCGTATCGTATTTGGCCGTATTCCCGCGCCAAGCAGCTCCTCTTCATTCATCTGAGAATGCGTTGTACCTGCCGGATGAATCACGAGCGATTTGGCATCCGCCACATTTGCAAGCAGTGAAAACAGCTCCAGATTGTCGATAAACTGTTTTGCTTTCTCTGCGCCTCCTTTGATTTCAAATGTGAAGATCGATCCTCCTCCATTTGGAAAATACTTTTGATACAGCTCCTGCTGTCCTGCATCTGTACTTACCGAAGGATGATGTACCGTCTCTACCTGCGGATGCTCATGCAAAAACTGCACAACCTTTAACGCATTTTCCACATGCCGCTCCACCCTTAAAGATAATGTCTCCAGTCCCTGCAGGAAGAAAAACGCATGAAACGGCGACAGCGTGGCTCCGGTATCCCGCAGCAAAATCGCACGTATTCTTGTCACAAACGCGGCCGCGCCAACTGCTTTCGTAAAGCTGATTCCATGATAACCCGGAGTTGGCTCCGTAATATGCGCAAATTTACCAGACGCTTCCCAGTCAAACCTGCCGGAATCAATAATTACGCCTCCGATCGTAGTGCCATGCCCTCCGATAAACTTTGTCGCAGAATGAACGACGATATCCGCGCCATAAGAAATCGGACGTACCAGATATGGAGTCGCAAACGTGTTGTCGATCACAAGCGGTATCTGATGTTCATGCGCAATACGCGCAAGCGCTTCAATATCTGTGACATCGGAATTGGGATTACCCATTGTCTCTGCAAATATCGCTTTCGTATTTTCCCTGATCGCCATACGGATTTCCTTCTCCTCAGACGGATCCACGAAAGTTGTCGTAATTCCATACTGTATCAGTGTATGCTCCAGCAAATTATAAGTCCCGCCATAAATATTTTTCGCCGCTACAATATGATCTCCTGCAAGCGCCAGATTCTGAATCGTATAAGCTATCGCCGCTGCTCCGGATGCGACCGCCAGAGCAGCTACACCACCCTCCAGCTTTGCCATCCGCTGTTCAAAAACATCCTGTGTCGGATTCGTGAGTCTGCCATAAATATTTCCCGCATCTGTCAGGTTAAAACGAGCCTCCGCATGATCGCTGTTATGAAACACATAAGACGTTGTCTGATAGATCGGCACTGCCCTCGCATCCGTCGCCGGATCCGGCTGTTCCTGCCCTGCATGCAGCTGTAATGTCTCAAATTTAAATCCTCTGTCATTGTATGATTTTTTAGCCATGGTATCTCCTTTCAAATGCGGCGGTTTGTGCGCCTGTTCGATATAGTATCCTTTTTTCTGATGATCACAAGTATATTCCTGTTTTCCTATTATGTCAATATGAAAACTATATATTATTGTATTTATCCGCATATTTAAATACTCATTTCCTAAAAATACTCCCAAACCCAATTAGAAGTATTTCTTAAAAATAAACTCATATAAAAAATGCACAAGAAACGTAAAAAACAACATTTCTCATGCATTGCAATACAAATTCAGATACTGTAATCCCCATCTTTCTGCAGTTTCCACCCCATCAGATCCGCCAGTGTAATATGATCGATCACTTCGTTCACAGCCTCGTTCATCTTTCGGTAAACGAGTACCGTGACACAGTCGTCGCTCTTCTCGCATCCGCCAATATCCGAATCCAGACATTCTACCGGAGCAAGACTTCCTTCTGTCAGCCGCAGTATCATTCCGACCGTATAATCCTCCGGCTGTCTGGTCAGCAGATATCCGCCCTGCGGCCCGCGCACGCTGCGCACATAACCAGCCTTATTTAATACCGCGATGATCTGTTCCAGATATTTATCTGATATTTCCTGCCTGGCTGCGATCTCCTTGATTCTGACCGGTGTTCCTGTATTATGCAGCGCCAGATCGAGCATCAGGCGAAGCGCATATCTTCCTTTTGTGGAAATCCTCATACCAATCCCTCCATACATAACCATACAATTCCTACTAAGAACATATGATACGATATCACCCGACGAAAATCAAGCAGTTTTTATCTTCCATCTCAAATCACTTTATGCTCCATCCATTTTCCGTTGAAAAACCGAATGGAAAAGAAAATACTCCGGCAAATCCAGTCGATGCACATCCCAAGCCAGACTCCTATCAGTCCCATGTCCATTTGTAATACAAAAAAATAAGACAATACCACACGGAAGATCCACATACTTAAAATACTGACGCTCATCGTATATTTCGCATCTCCCCCGCTGCGAAGCACCTGCGGCAGCGCAAAACTCAGCGCCCAGAAAAAAATACTAAAGATACAAAACAGCTGAATCACATCGATGCACATTCCCTTCGCTGCTTCCGTTAAATGATACGCCTGCGCCACAGCCGGAATGCTGACATATACAGCCAGATTCATCACTGCCAGACCGACAAAAGCGATATTCATCAGCAGCTTTGCATACCGTTTTGCCTGTTCCTTATCACCCGCGCCCAGACAGCGCCCGATCACCGGAATCACTGCCAGACCGATCGTGTTGCCCGGAATATTTGCCACCGTAGCCACCGTATTTGCCACCGCGTTCGCTGCAATTGCAGACGTGCCAAGCGTTGCTGTCAGACTGCTCACACAGAGTTTTCCAATCTGAAACATCCCGTTTTCCAGTCCGCTTGGAACGCCAATCACCAGTATGGGGCGTATCTGCCGCATCTCCGGTCTTAGATCCGACAGTTTTTCAATCCGGTAGGGATTGTCTGCTTTCTGCTGCTGCATCATCACCCATATCGCAGAAAAAATGCGACCTGCCAGCGTAGCGACCGCCGCGCCGGTCACGCCCATGCGCAAACCGTAAATAAGCATTGCGTTTCCAAATATATTGATCACGTTCATTACAAGGCTGGCTTTCATACTGACTTTACTGTTGCCCTGTGCCCGAAACAAGGCGGCCCCTGCACTGTAGGCGCCCATAAACGGATAAGATACCGCACTGATCAGAAAATAAATCTGCGCATTTCCCATCACCTGATCATCGATACTGCCAAAAATAAATCGTAAAATACCCCGGCTCCCTATGACCGCTGCAATCATCGTAACCCCGGTACTAATCAGCAGTACGCTATACAGCTGCGCCGAACATTTTTTCATCTGCTTGTAGTTTTTCTGACCCATATACTGGCTGACAACAACCGCTCCGCCGGATGCCAGCGCAGACAGAATCTGGAAAATCAGCACGTTCAGCGTATCGACCAGACTCACGCTGGATACAGCCGCTTCACTTACGCTGGATACCATAAATGTATCCGCCAGCCCCATCGTTACTGCCAGAAACTGCTCCAGCAGCAGCGGCCAGATCAGTCTGGCCAGCTGCTGCTTTGTATAAAACACTTCTCTCTTTTCATCCTGCTCCATTGCCGCTTCTCTCCATGATAGCCGTTCTGCCTGCTTACCTATACCCTGCCTTTATATCACCGGATAATCCGCGATACCAAGCGCCATACAGATCAGGTAAAGTATCAGCAAATGCACCGGATAGACCAGATAAAAGAAATACTTAAGTTTCCATCCTCGTTTTCCATTGTAAAATCCAATCGGTATAAACGCAAGCGGTGCCGTAATTTCCCACAAAAACACAATGCACCCTGCTACTATCTGCCAGACCTTTTTCTTCCGGAACAAATAAATAACAACGATACACAGCACGCCTGTCGCCGCATAATCCGTCTTTAAAAAGTGCGCCGCAGCCATACCCGCCGCAATCATGCCTCCAGATAATACCGGCTTAAGCAGCTGCATATTGTTTAGATGCTCCTGCGCCCATTGCAGTCCCATAATCACTGCCAGACCGATAAACAACGTAAAAAACACATTCTGATAACCAGTTTCCAGCGGAACAGCGCTAAACAGCAGATCGAACGGCGCCTCTGATACAACCGCAAACAAAAACAGCCTGACCGCATATTTCATACGATTTCTGGTATGTTCAAGTCCTTCTGCCAGCAAGAAGCAGTAAATTGGAAACGCGATTCTGCCAATCAGACGCATGGTATAATAAACAGCAAACAACTGGCCGTTTTGTGTCATCCACTGCTCAACCTCCGCTACATTCGTACCATCCATATTTCCCAAGCCGCTGATTACCAGATATCTTCCTAAAATAGCCGCTGCCATATGATCGATAATCATCGTAATTACAGCGATCAGCTTCAATGTGCTGCCGCTGATCCCCCGTTTTGGAGTCAGCTGATTCACCTGTTCTTCCACAAAATTCCCTCCTGTCTGTATATTCTGTTTCTATTATAGCACACATTTCCCTGCACGAATTACTCATTAATAGCTGAAAAAAGCCCCCTATTTCCTCCTGTTCTGTAATATTTGCTCAAAAAACCGTCTGACGCCGGATGCGGCGCCAGACGGTTTATGCAGATCCATCTCTGATCCTATGCTACATAATGATACATAAAAATAAAATGACAAATGCTTCCAGCCATCACAAACAGATGAAAGATCTCGTGGGATCCAAAATATTTATGATTCTGATTGAAAATCGGCAGCTTTAACGCATAAATTACACCGCCAATCGTATAAATAATGCCGCCTGCCAGCAGCCATAAAAACGCCTGCTCCGGCAAAGTCCGTAATAACGTACCAAACACTGCCACACACACCCATCCCATTACGATATATATCACAGAAGAAAACCACTTCGGACACGTAATCCATAACGCTTTCACGATCATGCCAATAATCGCAATGCCCCATACGACCGTCAAAAGCGTATACCCCTGCCTTCCGCCCAGAACAATCAGGCAGACCGGCGTATAGGAACCCGCAATCAGGACGAAAATCATCATATGATCTATTTTTCGGAATACTTTCAATATTTTATCCGGCGCCATAACGGAGTGATACATGGTACTGGCCCCATACAATAAAATCATACTACACATAAAAATACCCATCGCCACACAGCATCGAATACCAGAGTCCGCCCCAGCCTTAATCAATAACGGAACAGACGCAAATACCGCCAGCAGCATTCCGATAAAATGTGTAATTGCACTCCCCGGTTCCCGAATAGTAATTTCCATAAGTAATTCCTCCTTGCAGGTTTCTTTTTCTTTATTATGTAATATTGAATATTTTGTTATGTAGTATTGATTACTATGTATATTATCCCCTTTCCGTCCGTTTGTCAAGAGGGCAAACCGCACATTTATATTTTTTACTGTATGCATATTTTCCCAAAACTGTTACACAATACAAATAATAAAAACGTAAGATTTAGGAGCATTCAATTTCGGACTTACCCTGCCAGAAGTATTGAAGAACCGTCCAAAGAAAAAGTACTGCGAGGTTCCAGGGACGGTTTCGTCGAAACGATCGTATTTAATACCGCTTTAATCCGGCGCAGAATCCGCAATCCGGATCTTGTGATGGAAATCGCTTCAGTCGGCAAAAGCTCCCGCACAGACGTTGTGCTTTCTTATATGCGGGAACGGGCAGACGCTCATTTTTTGGATCATATTCGCAAACGCCTGTCTGAAATTTCCATCGATGCCCTGACCATGAACTGCGAAAGCCTTGCGGAGACGCTCTGTCCGCACCACTGGCTGAATCCCTTTCCCAAATACAAATACACCGAGCGCCCGGACACTGCTGCCTCCGCCATTTTAGAAGGAAGCGTCGTACTGCTTGTGGACAATTCGCCTTCTGCGATTATACTGCCGACTACTTTATTTGAATTAACCGAAGAAGCGAACGATTATTATCTGCCTCCGGTCACTGGTACGTACCTGCGCCTGTCAAGGCTGCTGGTAAATATTACCGCACTGGTACTTACGCCAACCTGGCTGCTTTTTTTGCAATATCCGCAGTGGCTGCCGGACGCTCTGTCCTTTATCGATGTCAAAGACGAGGTTCACGTACCGATATTGCTGCAGCTGCTGATTCTGGAATTTGCCATAGACGGAATGAAGCTCGCCGCTATGAATACACCGGAAATGTTAAGCACTCCATTAAGCGTGATCGCCGGTATCGTACTTGGAGATTTTGCTTCCCAGTCCGGATGGTTTAATCCGGAAACAATGCTGTATATGGCGTTTGTAGCAATTGCAAACTATGCGCAGGCCAGCTATGAGCTTGGCTATGCTTTAAAGTTTATGCGTATCATACTGCTGACATGCACTGGTATTTTGGGAATTTATGGATACGCAGGCGGCATGCTGCTGTGTATCTGCGCAATTGCCGGAAATAAAACGCTGTCCGGCATCGGGTATTTATATCCGCTGTTTCCTTTTAACGGAAAAGAACTGGTCCGACGATTGTTTCGTGTAAGTCTGAGCGATGTACAAAAACGATAAAAATTCATCTTGACAATCTGCCATGCTTTCCTTTTAATATAAAAATAGAGATCAAACACGCTCTGGGGAAGAAAGGAGAAGCGTATGAAAAAAACGGTCAGACTATTGCAAAAAATCTGCAGAGTTTTAGAACTGGTTGTCGCCATATTTGTGTTGCTTGGCATTATGACGGCTATTATCAGCCTTTTAAAAGACGATATCAGAATCTTTGAAGAGGTGCTGAACGATATGACTGCGTTCCGCCATTATCTGGAGAAAATTTTTGTACTTGTAATTGGTATTGAATTTTTGGAAATGCTCTGCCATCCAAATTCAGATAACGTGATCCAGGTACTGATTTTCCTTGTCGCACGCCATATGATCGTAGGTGAGACGACGCCATTCGAAGATTTCGTATCTGTATTAAGCATCGCCGTATTAATTGTTTTGCGTAAATATATGCATGGCAGTCAGAAAATCGATTCTGACGAAGACAGATCCTGAGAACAATTTGCGGATTGCCATCGCCCAGGCTCAAAGCTGACGCTGTGAGCCTGGACTTTGCTGACAGTTATCTGACATAATCTTCTGTCAGCTCTCCGTATTTTTCATAATTCGTAATTCTGGCAATGTGATTTTCTTCATCCACAAATACCACCTTTGGTTTATGCTCTTTTGCTTCCTCCGGCGTCATCTGCGCATAACTCATTATGATAATATGATCTCCCACCGCAACCTGTCTGGCTGCCGCTCCGTTTAGGCAGATCATCCCGGATCCCGCTTCTCCCGCAATCGTATAAGTCTCAAACCGGCTGCCGTTTTCAATGTCTACAATCTGAACCATTTCATATTCCAGAATACCGGCAGCTTCCAGCAAATCTGTATCCACGGTAATGCTTCCGACATAATGCAGCTCCGCCTGGCGCACAACCGCACGGTGTATTTTCCCTTTTAACATTGTAAGATTCATATTAACTCCTTACTTTTCGTCTATTTCTTTACTTTTCAACCATAAAATTATCGATCAGTCTCGTCTTACCGATAAACACTGCGATAGCGACAAGTACCGAGCCCTGAATGGTTTCCACCGGCGTGATCGTATCAAAGCTAACCACATCGACATAATCGATCTTTGCCATCGGCTCTTTTTCAATCTCATTTATGATCGCATCCCGCACAGCCTGCGCGCTTGTCTCGCCATTTTCCACCAATGCCCTGCCTGCGTTCAGACTGCGGCTTAACACGAGCGCGGCCTGACGCTCTGCCTTATTCAGATACGTATTTCTGGAACTCTTCGCAAGCCCGTCCGCTTCACGGATAATCGGGCAGCCGATAATTTCTGTTCCCACATTCAGATCGCGTACCATGCGTTTGACAACCGCCAGCTGCTGCGCGTCTTTTTGTCCAAAATATGCGCGATCCGGCGTTACGATATGAAATAATTTCAGCACGACAGTCTGTACCCCGCGAAAATGAATCGGCCGGCTTTTTCCACACAGCTGCGTCGTCAATCCGTTCATATCCACATAAGAGCAAAAACCTGGCGCATACATTTCTTCCGGCTGCGGATGAAAAATCAGATCCACACCTGCCGCTTTACAAAGAGCCGCATCTTTTTCCAAATCTCTCGGATAACTGGCCAGATCTTCGTTCGGCCCAAACTGCATCGGATTTACAAAAATACTGACGACAACACGGTCGTTATCTTTTCTGGCCGCGTCTATCAGACTTTTATGTCCTTCGTGCAGATACCCCATCGTCGGTACCAGTCCGACCGAAAGTCCTGCTTTTTTCCAATCGCCGACCTGTTTTCTGACCATTTCAATTTGATCGAATATTAACATCTTTTCTCCTTTATGCATAACCTGAAGTCTTTTTTATACTGCTTAATACAACTTATCTATAATCGTTTCATCCATTTTAAACGTATGCTCTGCAGCCGGGAAAACTCCGTCTGAAACTTCCTGCTTATACGCTGCGAACGCCTCCTTCATCAGACTGCCGATCTGCGCATACTGTTTTGCAAATTTAGGCGCCATATCGGAATACATCGCAAGCATGTCCTGATATACGAGTACCTGTCCGTCGCATCCTGCCCCTGCGCCGATGCCAATGGCAGGTATGCCGATGCTTTTTGTTATTTTTTCTGCAAGGACATGCGGTACGCATTCCAGCACAACCGCAAATGCACCCGCCTCTTCGATCGCGCGCGCCTCATCCAAAATACGCTGTGCCGCCTCTTCGCCTTTCCCCTGCACTTTAAAGCCGCCGAATGCATTGACTGACTGCGGCGTCAGTCCGATATGTCCGCAGACCGGAATCGACGCTTTTACAATCGCCCGGATATGATCGCATACTTCCAGACCGCCCTCCAGCTTTACCGCCTGCGCACGTCCTTCCTTCATCAGCCGGCCTGCGTTTACGACCGCGTCATAGACCGACGTCTGATACGACAGAAACGGCATATCCGCGATAATCAGCGCATTTTTCGCTCCACGCGCGACAGCTGCCGTATGATGAATCATATCTTCCATTGTTACAGACAGCGTGTCTTCATAACCAAGCATAACCATCCCCAGAGAATCCCCGACAAGAATGGCGTCGATACCTGCTTCATCGACGAGTTTGGCTGTCGTATAATCATACGCTGTCAGCATCGATAATTTCTGCCCTTTTGCTTTTGCCTCACGAAATGTAACAGATGTGTTTTTCATAATCCAATTTTCCCTTCTTTTAAATATAATTGAAACTTGTTACTGAACGGTAACATTGGATGAAAATCGTAATGGATGTTAGAAATGAATGATTAGTTCATGGAACAACCTGGTTTCAGATATATTGTCATTATTTTTCTGCTTTCGTTCCAAAGTCAGACCTTTTTGCAAAGTGTCTGCTCCCGCTGGCAGTCTTATAATGAAAACATAAAATATCATTTGATACAGTTTCTTTTGAATACCGTTCGTCTGACAATATATCACAAACAGGTCCCAATTACAATATTTTGCTTCGAATTTACATAGATGTGCTAAAAAAAAGACATAATAATCAGCGGCAGCCGTTTAACGATTTCCTTTTTTGAAAAACGGAATAAGAATGGCTCCCGCGGTATTTCCAAGCGTAATAACGAGAATGCAGAGCGCCGCCCGACCAGACCATGCCCCTGCCAGCGAAAAATAAAACATATCCGCGATGCAATGCTCAAACCCGCATAAAATAAATGCCGCTACACCCAGAAACAGGATCGCCGGATGTTTTGCCGTCTTATACCCATCGACCGCGACATACATTAAAAATCCGCAAAATACGCCCAGCAAAAACAGACTCAGCGGATGATCATCGATCTTTGTCTGACTCATCTGCCCTGCCAGCTGCGCAATGCCGTCTGTCCGCGTATGCAGTACCGCGGCCGCCGCCAGTCCTGTTCCAGCCAGATTGCCAAGCCAGATCACTGCCAGATCTGCCAGATAGGAGAACGGCTGGCAGACCAGATATCCTGCTTTCCCCGTATACAGATTCAGTCCATGTACACAAATTGTATACAACCCGATCGTAAACATCAGCGCTCCGGCGATTTTATTTTCCAGAGACAAATATACGATGCCTCCGATTCCGATTGCGATGCCTGCCAGAACTGCCAGCCCAAACATATGTATATATTTTCTCATCTCTTTCTCTCTCACGATCCCTGTTTTTTTCTGTTGCTAATACTCTTTGGAAACCTCGCTCAGACCATACGTCTGCTTAAATATCTGCAAATCTTTGTCATTGCGTACAAACATCACCTCGTGGAATTTCCCGGTATGGATATTTTTAAATCCAGCCACCTGTTCTCCATTGCAAATACTGCATTTTAATACCGGCTTTTCATTCGCGCGATCATATTCCAGCCTTTTGATTTCCTGTTTCTTTTTCTGAAATAACATCTGACCGATCCTTTCTGCCTGCCGCTGTTTCCGTTCCCGACAGGCTTTCCAGATCATTATATGTCAATATCTGCATTTTCGCAAGCAAAAACCTTCAGCCAGATACGTCTAATCCTGATATCGGATTCTGTCCACCAAAGATTCCTTTTTCAGATTTCTGCTCATTAAAAAAGAAAGCAGCATCTGCAGCAGACCAATGACTGCCATCATACAGACAATTTCCGCTATCGGAATGTGATATACGTTCAGGCCAAACACTCCCCGTTTCTTCGCATAGCAAAAGAGCGCATACCCCATCGGCAGCCCGGCCAGCACAGCGATCAGTATGGTCCCTGCCGAAAACAGCAGTCCCTGCAGCTGCAGGCTGCCGTTCAGCTGCCGGTTTGTCATCCCCACTGCCTGAAGGATTCCATACTCCTGCTTTTTCGTAATAATGTTTATAATCATCGTATTTGCAAGATTCATAAATCCAATCATCCCCAGAATCACAAGAAACAGATAGCATCCGGCCCTCATCAGCTGCACCGCCATATCCGCCAGTTCTAACTGCTGCGTATACACGCTTAGTTCCACATGTTCCATTCCATCTGTCAGCTTCTCCAGCTCCGCCTGTATCCGCTGTACGTCTTCCTTTGCACAGTCCACCCACAGCCAGCCGGCAGAAGCGCCTGAAAATCCCATCCTTTTATACGTTTCTTCTGTAATTATAAAATATGCATTTGCATGTCCAAATGCTCCGGCCAGCCTGCCGTCCACCGTTGCCGTTTCCGTTCCGTTCGTCACTTCTGCCGTCAGAGACTGCTGCATCTGCCAGCCGTCTTCCTCCATATGACTGGACCATCCATAATAAAAACCATTTTGATTCCTATCATTTTGAAAATCGTCGCTGCCCTGGAACATCCCGTCACGCTGCTTTTGGGCTGCAATATCTTTCTCATCCAATACGGCTATATCCTGCTTTTTTCCATCGATCACTGCAAGCAGGACATCTCTCGTTTTTACTTCCCTGACGCCGTCGATCGCCTGAATCTGGCGAATCAGCGACGGATTCAGCGGATTGTTTTTTAATACTGCCTCCAGATTGTTTTCCGGATATGCTTCATCTTCCAGATAATAGCTCAGTTCCAGCTGAAACTGTCCATATTCTACCATCGAACGGGCTTCATATTCGGTATCCATATTTCCCATCAGATTTGCCAGAATTACGAACAGGACGCAGGACAGTCCCATCGTTAAGATTGTCATAACCGTACGCTTTTTATTTGCCGCAATACTGGCGGCTGCCAGCGCATAAACGCTCATATTTGCTTTGCCCTTGCGAAATCCTGCCCTGGCGCTGCCGGTATTCTCCATATAACGAACCGCCTCTGCCGGAGAAATCTTACTCACGATTTTCATCGGTCTGCGCAAAGCCAGCAGCACTGTCAGCAGCGCAAGCACCGCTGATAATAACAGCATGGCCGGCGAAAAACTGCTGACCGGAATCCGTTCCAGCTCTGAAACGACTTTTTCCTGCATGGTCAGCCAGGCAATCCCTGCCCATGACAGGAGATATCCTGCTGCGACTCCCGACGGGATACTATATCCGGCCAGCGACAGTCCCTCCTGAAAGATCAGGCTCCGCATCTGCTTTTTCGAAGCTCCCAGCGCACGTATTTTTCCGTATTCCCGAATATTCTGCACAATGCCTACCTGATAAATATTATAAATAATCATAACGGAAAACAGAATTACTATGACAGCTATGACTGCACATACGCTGAGCGTTTCAAAGCCTGCTTCCAGCGTATACGCCAGATACCCCCAGTTTACAGATACGTACTTTTCTTCAATCCCGCATTTGGCTGCAAGCTCTTTTAGCACTTCCTCAGCATTATCCGCATTTATCGTGACTTCTTCTCCCAGCCGGAACGCAGCGATATAGGTCAGATCTTCTTTCTGATACTGTGCATCCAAAAACGCCTGTGACACATATACGGAAAACGATCTCTGATCCGTTACATTTTTCAGCGACTGCATGATTCCACTAACTGTAAACTCCCGTAATTCGTATGTCTGCTGCAGATTGGAACGGTAATTTAACGCTATTTTATCTCCGACCGCGGCATCGGGATACCCAAGCGCTGCAAAAAATTCTTTTTGTGCCGCGATCTCATCGATTCGCTGCGGATATATGCCATCCGTAAAATATGCGTCTATATTGTAAAGATCTCTGATCGTATCGTCTGCCGCCAAAAAGTTTACGCTGCCATCCATTTTGACCAGTCCGGCATTCGCCATCAGACCAATCCTTGAAAACTCTCCCCGTCTTTGCATTTCCTGCAGCTGTCTGCTGTCTGTCTTCACAAATATTCCATAATGACTGCCGTTTATGAGCGCCGCGTTTGCTTTTCCATATTTTAACATCCACCAGCCAAAGGTACAGATCACAGTCAGAAGAATCGTAGTCAAAAAGATCGTTGCCATAATCAGTATGCTTCTCGTCTTATTTTTCTTATTGTTGCTCCGTGCCAGTCTCGTAATCGTTCTCATTCCGCATGCACCACCTGTCCGTCTTCTATTACCAGAATCCGATCGGCTGTCTGCGCTATTTCTTCGTCATGCGTAATCATAACCATCGTCTGTCCGTATTTTTGCGCAGACATTTTCAACAGCGCAATCACCTCCTCGCTGGTACGTGAATCCAGATTTCCGGTCGGTTCATCCGCAAACACAATATCCGGCTTTGCTGCCAGAGCTCTCGCGATTGCCGCTCTTTGCTGCTGCCCTCCGGACAGCGCATTCGGCAGATGATGCAGCCGTTCTTCCAGTCCGAGCGTCTGTATCAGTTCGGTTACAAACGTCTGATCGACCGACTGGTGATCCAGACCGATCGGCAGTACGATATTTTCCCATATATTAATCGACGATACCAGATTATACGCCTGAAAAATAAAACCGATTTTTCGTCTGCGAAATACCGCCAGTTCTTCTTCTTTCATCTTCGAGATATCTTTTCCCCGGATCCGTACGCAGCCGGAAGTCGGCGTATCCAGTCCGCCCAGCAGGTGCAGCAGCGTGCTCTTTCCGGAGCCTGATTTTCCCACAATCGCCGTAAACTCACCCTGACGGATTTCAAGATCGACGTGGTCCACAGCCTTTACCCTATTTTCATCTGTGCCATAATATTTACACAGATCCTGTGCCTGTAAAATTACATGCATGATATCAGTCCTCCCTAAACCATTTTTATACTGTACCTATCCTATCATGCCCGGCTTACACCCTGCTTACAATATCAAAAGAAAACTCTTACAGTTTTGTAAGATTGCCTGCTTTTTCTGTTTCTATTGTCAGACCGGCAGATGCACGACAAAAATACTGCCCGGATATCCTTCTTTTCTTTCTGTCCCTGCCCTGACCGATATCGTTCCATGGTGTCGTTCGACAATCGCGCGTACCAGATATAGTCCGATGCCTGATCCGCTTTCTTTCCGTACTCTTTGATCGGTGCTGCGATAAAATCTTTGAAATATTTTATGCCGTTCTTTTTTTCCAATCCCAATTCCCTGATCGGCAATTTCTATCCGTACGTAATAAACCCGCTTTTGGATCCGAATACAGATCTGACTTTCCGGCGGACTATATTTAATGGCGTTATCCATCAGATTGACAAACGCTTCACATAACCACTTTTTATCCTGCCAGATCTTTAACTGCTCCAGCTCCGGCTCATAATCAAACTCCAGTTCCATTTGTTTTTCCGATGCTTTCGGATAACTTCTGTTTGCCGCCTGAATCAGGGTATCGAAAATCCCTGTATATTCCAGCGTCATCTGCATCATTCCGGTCTCCATATAAGAGATCTGCACCAGCGCGTCCAGCAGCGTTTTCAATCCATCCAGTTCATTTCTGCACCGCGCAAAAAATTCTTCGCGCTCCGCTTCGCACAATGTCATAGTCTCCATCACGGAAAAACATGTGTCTAACGCGGCGACCGGCGTTTTCAGCTGATGCGAAATATCAGTAACAATACTTTTTGTTTTTTCCTTTTCTTCATATGCCTGTTTCCGCATGGAAAAAATATCTGTTCTCAGCATTTCCAGCTGATCGTTCAGATAAGCTGCCTCCGATGCGCATACAGATGCTACCGGCAGTCTGCAGGTATCTTTGAAACGCCCGGATTCCCGCTGCCCGTCCTGCTTTTCTTTACACAGCAGTTCGATCTCCTGTCCAAGCTGTTTGAAATATTTTTTCTCCGATTTCTGTCTCTGCCGTTTCTCTGCAAAAAATAAAAATAAAATCAGAATCAGAAAGAAAAAAAATCCCCCGGTTACAAGCATACACTGTTTTAGAAAATCCACGTAGTATCTGTTTTGAAAACTTTTCAAATAACCATACTGTTCCAGATATCTTACAGAGTCCGATTCGTCTGACTGCATCATCTGAATCGCCTGATCCAGTCCGGTATCCGTATCGGCGCGGATGATCTGATTTAAAATCGCCATTTTGTCCTCGTAATTACGCCAGCCAGTCGAAACAAAACACAGATTCATGAAAACAATTCCAATGAAAAATAAACTGCCCAGACTATATCTATAAAGTTTTTCTGCTCTCATAGGTTCACCGCTCCGTCGGTCTTATATTTTTAAATACAGAAAAGGACTCCGAAGAGTCCTTCTCATTTTTCGTTTTCTGTTTCTTTTCACTTCCGTACCGGTCAGATACTTCCTTATGATATCCGGATTAGCAGACACCCTGCGCCAGCATTGCCTCGGCTACTTTCTCAAATCCGGCGATGTTTGCGCCTGCCACATAGTCGCCTTCCATGCCGTATTTTTTCGCCGCATTGTCGATATTGTGATAAATATTTACCATAATCTGCTGCAGCTTGGAATCTACTTCTTCAAATGTCCAGCTCAGTCTTTCGGAGTTCTGTGTCATTTCCAATGCGGATGTTGCCACACCGCCGGCATTTGCAGCCTTACCGCCAATAAACCATACGCCGTTCTCCTGCAGATATTTTGTCGCGTCGATCGTAGTCGGCATATTTGCGCCTTCGCAGACAGCCTTGCATCCGTTTGCAACAAGCTGCTTTGCGTCGTCGATCAGCAGTTCGTTCTGTGTCGCACATGGAAGCGCGATATCACATTTCACCTGCCAGACACCGCGGCCCTCATGATACTCTGCGCTCTTTCTTGCTGCCGCGTACTCTGTCAGACGTGCGCGTTTTACTTCTTTTACTTCCTTTAATAACGCTACATCGATGCCTTCCGGATCATAGATCCAGCCGGTAGAATCCGAACAGGTAACGACTTTTGCACCCATCTGCTGCGCTTTTTGCGTTGCATAGATCGCAACGTTACCAGCTCCGGATACGACAACCGTCTTGCCTTCCATGGATTCGCCATGACATTTCATTAACTCCTGTGTAATATATAATAATCCATAGCCAGTTGCTTCTGTACGTGCCAGAGAGCCGCCATAAGACAGACCTTTTCCTGTCAGCACGCCTTCGTAAGCACTGCGGATCCTCTTATACTGGCCAAACATATAGCCGATTTCTCTTGCGCCGGTACCGATATCTCCAGCCGGTACGTCTACATCCGCGCCGATATATTTGCACAATTCCGTCATAAAGCTCTGGCAGAACGCCATCACCTCACGGTCAGATTTTCCCTTCGGATCGAAATCAGAACCGCCTTTGCCGCCGCCGATCGGAAGTCCGGTTAAGGAATTTTTGAAAATCTGCTCAAAGCCTAAAAATTTAATAATACCCAGATTTACTGACGGATGCAGACGCAGACCGCCCTTGTAAGGTCCAATCGCGTTATTAAACTGTACTCTGTAACCAGTATTTACCTGTACCTGTCCCTGATCGTCTACCCACGGAACGCGGAATTTGAACTGTCTGTCCGGCTCTGTCAGTCTTTCCAGCAGAGCTTCTCTTTTATACAGCTCCTCGTTTGCTTCAATGACAGGTCTTAAAGATTCTAACACTTCCCCAGCCGCCTGAAGAAACTCCGGCTCAGAAGCATTTTTCTCTTTTACTCTTGCAAGCACCTCATCAACATAACTCATTTGGCAATCTCCTTTTTTATAATTTTTTCAGTTTTATGATTTTCACTGGAATGTATTCGATATTCAAATACGCTCTGATTTCTTCATTCTAATATGAAATTGCTGGAACTGCAAGTTATTTTTCGTAATTTTGCAAATTTCTAATTATCTAAAGTGTAAGTTACAGTCCGCAAAACGGTTTCTGACAGTTCTCACCCACAGCAAAAGTGCCATAACCTGATTACGGTTATGGCACGCTTCTGCTCTGCTTTAATATGCAATTGTTTCCTCTTCCCCATTTCTTCGAACCATCAGCAGCTGTGTCCGATTCCCTGTCAATGCTTCGCTCCTTGCATCCGGCTGACTTCCTCCGATACTAATCTGATAATCCCCCGGCCGGATGACACATGTCCCGTCCTCTGTAATGACTGCAAAATCTCTCGTCTTTAGAACAACTTCAGCCAGTTTTGTCTCCCCCGGTTCCAGCGTCAGATGGCACAGGCCCTTTAACTGAAATCCCGGCTCATACGATTGCCGGTCCTCATGCCGGATGTACACTTGTACGCTTTCTTCCACCGGATAACTGCCCTGATTGGTCACTTTTGCCTGTACCGTTACGTTATCTTTTACCTCGCACTCTGTATGGCTCAGCGCGGCCTGCGAATACTCAACCTGCGAATAGGACAGTCCATACCCAAACGGATACAGCACTCTGGCGTTCGTATAGCGGTAAGTACGGTTACTCATACTGTAATCTGTAAAATCCCCAAGCTGTTCCGTATTCGCATAAAAGGTTACCGGAAGTTTTCCTGACGGGGAATATTCCCCAAAAATCGCCTCCGCAATCGCTCTGCCGCCGCGTGCCCCCGGATACCATGCATCCAGAATCGCCTCTACATGTTCGTCCGCCCAGGAAACGTCCATTGCGCTTCCAGCCAGCAATACAAGTATCACAGGCTTACCAGCTGCCACAATCGTTTCCAGAAGCTCCTGCTGCAGTCCCGGCAGCTTTAAGTCCGGCTTGTCTCCGCTCGCGTACTCGTTACCGGCATCTCCTTCTTCTCCTTCAATCGTAGCGTCCAGGCCCAGGCAGAGAACTACCGCATCCGCCTGCTCCGCAGCCAGCACCGCTTCCTGAAAACGGTCCTTTGGTTCTGCAAGTCCTTCTACCTTGTCCTTATACAGATGGCATCCCTGCGCATAAAGGACTCTTACCTCGTCTCCCACATACTGCTGAATCCCTTCCAGCGGTGTAATATACCGGGAGGATGTGCCCATATAATTGCCGACCAGCGCATCCCTGGAATTCGCATTCGGCCCGATAACGGCGATTGTATGAATTTCTTTTTTATTTAACGGTAACATCTGATCTTTATTTTTCAACAGCACAATACTTCTTCTCGCCGCTTCTACGGAAAGCTCTGTGTGCTCTTTACACTCTACTTTTTCGTAAGGAATATTGGCATACGGCGACGGTTCATCATCCATCATGCCCAGCCGGATACGTACCTCCATCAGTCGTTCTACCGCTTCTGTTACCGTTTCCTCGCTGATCAGTCCCTGTGCAAGCGCTGTTCCAAGATGCAGATAGGCATTGCCGCAGTTTAAGTCACAGCCATTATTTACCGCCATTGCCGCGGATTCTGCAGCTGTTTTGGTCACTCCGTGATGCAGGTGAAAATCGTTGACTGCCCAGCAGTCGGATACGATATGTCCTTCAAACTGCCATTCTCCCCTTAAAATCTCCTTTAACAGCCGTCTGCTGCCGCACGCCGGTTCTCCGTTTACCCGGTTGTACGCGCCCATAACCGCTTCTACTCCTGCTTCTCTGACACATCTGCTGAATGCATATAAGTATGTATCATACAAATCATGCTCCGATACCTGCGCGTCAAACTCATGCCGCAGCGCTTCCGGCCCGCTGTGCACTGCAAAATGCTTTGCACATGCCGCAGCTTTCAGATGTTCCGGATCATCGCCCTGCAGTCCCCGGATATAGGACATGCCAAGCTCTGCCGTCAGATATGGGTCCTCTCCATATGTTTCATGTCCGCGTCCCCATCTCGGATCTCTGAAAATATTAATATTCGGTGACCAGAACGTGAGCCCTTTATAAATATCCCGATCGCCGCGGTCAGAAAACTGCTGAAACTTTGCACGCCCTTCTGTCGATACCACATCGGCAATACGATGCAAAAAGTCAGGATCAAACGAAGCAGCCATTCCGATCGCCTGCGGAAATACCGTTGCGACTCCTGCCCTTGCAACCCCATGTAACGCTTCATTCCACCAGTTATAAGCCGGAATATGCAGCCGTTCGATCGCCGGAGACGCATACAGCATCTGCGACAGCTTTTCTTCTATAGTCATCTGGCTGACAAGTTCTTTTGCATATGTTTTCGTTTTCTCACTCATCCTTCTTCTCCTTTTCTCTGCGCCTGTCTTAAAATCATTCATACGTCAGATCCGCTGCGATTTTATGATCGGTTTTTGCACTTTCGTCTTGCCTTACTTTCCGGATAAGGCTACAATAAGAACAGATAGAACCTCACCTGGAACACACGAAAGGGCAAAGCATCTATGATCGAATCTTTAAATGGAATGCACGAAACCGTTCATTATAAAGCAGATACAAATCTGCGCCTGTATCACAACGATCAGCCGGAAAACTATCCGTACCACTGGCATACGCCTGTCGAAATTATCGTTCCTATGGAAAATAGTTATTCTGTCACCATCGGAAGACAGACAATCACGCTGGAACCAACGGACATTATTTTTATCTGTCCGGGCGTCATTCATTCGTTAACGGCTCCTGCACACGGCAGTCGGATGATCTTTCAGGCTGAAATCACTATGTTTACCACCATTCGCGATTTTGAATCCATCCTCAGTCTGATGTCGCCGGCACTCAAAATCGCAAACGCTCACTCTCCGGATATTCACGGTCAGATTCTAAATCTGCTGCTGGAAATTGCCGAGGCTTACGACAATAACCATTTTTTACTCGAAACGACAATTTATTCCAAGCTGCTGCAAATATTTGTTACGATCGCAACCAACTTTACAATCAACTTTGAGCATATCAGTCACGAAGTCCATCTGCACAAAGAATATGCGGAAAAATTTATGTCTGTCTGCTCTTATATTAACGAACACTGTACCGAAAACCTGAATCTGGATGAAATTGCGGCCGTTGCCGGCTTTAGCAAATACCATTTTACCAGACTGTTCAAACAGTTTACAGCTACGACTTTTTATAAATATCTGAACCAGAAACGTATCGAGCACGCTCAGCAGCTGCTGGCCAA
The DNA here is from genome assembly GCA_910577225.1 of uncultured Eubacterium sp. Lineage (GTDB taxonomy): Bacteria > Bacillota > Clostridia > Lachnospirales > Lachnospiraceae > Eubacterium_J. Next base: position 110,263 of record CAJTMV010000008.1, read on the forward strand.
CCCGGAAATTACAATTACGGAAGCTGCGCTCAGCTCCGGCTACACAAGTCTGTCCGCATTTATCCGTATGTTTAAATTAATCAATCAGTGCACTCCCACAGAATACCGCAATCTGTTTACAAACGCAGGCCACCAGCCGCCGGACCCCTCCTGACCGGCGCTGGCCGCAGCCTGTCCAACGTTTATTCTACATATCCAAATCCAAGTATTGTAAACTTTTTCTTCCGGTCCGTTTCCTGCAGCTGCACCCGCACATGATGACTGCCGCCTGTATGGCCGTTCAGTATGATGATCGCGTTGCAATGCAGCCAGCCGTTTACAAACGGATCCGCCGTACGCACATACCGCCCATCCACAAAAACGTCTGCGCGTCCGGCGTCCGTTTCACCGGAATCTTTAAAAATCAGAAGCAGCGCCCGGCAGGAAATCGTCATTTCAAAATATGGCTGTGCCGTATCTGTTCCGTCATAATGCCAGTTAAACGGAAACTCCGGTACCGGCTCCGCAACCGCGTCCATCTCCACACACTGCAGCACCCGGTCTGTATGTGTAAAACCGCCCGGCTGTATCTGTACATTTCTGTAAAGATCCTTTTTATCCAGGAGCCTGACATTTTCAAACGTATTTCCAATCAGCGGTTCCCGCAGTACCGTCTCTGCTGTCTCATCAGAAGTACACGCCTGCTCCCATAAATATGCCAGACAATCCGCCATCACTCTGTGCCCTGTATTTGTCGGATGATAAATATCATAAAAAAACTGGTTTTTCGTCATGATCCTTCCTGCGCCATGCCCGTAGTAAAACTGCTTTGTAACCGCATTTTTGATACTGACCATCGGCAGATGGTAATGCATGCCAACCGGTATCATTCGTTCCTGCAGATTTTCATCATTGGCAAATACCGAAAACAACAAAACGACTGCCGGCTCATTCGGCTGCTTTAACGCTTTTCTGACCAGACTCTCGTAACAGTCGCCCTGCGTCTCATCGCCCTGATCATTGACCGCAAATTCGATCACAATGATATCCGGCTTTACGCTTCCATCTCGTAACACATCCCGTTCAAACCGTATCATCCCAAGTTCCGACGGCGTGCCTCCCACACCCGCCTTGATAAACCGTACATTCTCTCCATTTCCATACATTTTCTGAAATCTGCGCCAGGACTGGTACGCATAGCACTGCGTATATATCGGCACTGCTCCCGCCCCCTGCGTGATCGAACCGCCGATATATGCTATCGTAACCTCTTCCCCTCTTTTTGCCCGTTCGATCACACGCCGGAGCCTTTTGCTGTCTCCGCACGATACACAGGAATCCGCAATCATCTGCTCATATTCTGCAGATTCAAACGCAATCTCTTCTTCCCCGGTCGTCTTCGGCGCATGATATCCGTCGTTTAAGTACAGCCTGACGTTTAACCGCGCCGTTTCATCCGGCGTTTCCAAAATGACATAAATCTGTCCCGGTATATCGTCATCTTCCGCCCATTCCGCCTGTGACAAATAGATTTTCTGTTCTGCCCCATCCCCGCGCAAAATGGCCTGCAGCTTCGTACCTCCGCCGTACAGATCGTGTTTTCCATACATCTGAAACGTAAACGCCACCTTCTCCTTTGGACGTTTTGTTTCCACGGAAATACCGATACTGTGTACCAGCTTTTTTAACCCGTCCACGCTTCTTAACAGCTCAAGCTGATCTTCATCCGTAACTCCTCCGGTAATCTGCGCACTACTGACAAGCCGTTCACAATCCTGATACAAATACTGAATTCCTCTGCCATCATCCATTTTTGCGCCATAGATATCTTTGTCTTTCATAATATAAAACGAATCCCGCATCTTCTCCGGATCCGTTGGCGCCGCTGGTCCATGCATTTTAATTTTCCTCCCTGATCAACTATTTTGTATGTTCAATCTATCTCATTTTCGTCCTGTCTGCTTATCAATTCTTGCGGTATCTTTTCGATTTATTGCCCGCTTCTTGTCAAACCCCATCTACTCATGCTATGCTGAATCCATGATATCGGATATGGAAGGAGAAATGCCATGACTGCCCCAGACAACCTTCGTTTAAACTTAAAAATCTCAGCGATGTTAGGGATCGTTATTTTTACGATTATTTTTATTTACCTCATTATTTACACGCGCCGCTATCAGATCTATGAAGATACGATCATCGGGCAGGAAAATTTAAATACGCTTTATTCAATCGATTCTTCTTTAAGTACAATGATTGCAGGCGCCGACGATTATTCCAAAATGATTCTCGCCGACAGCGTCGTCCAGCAGCAGATGCAGACCGGAGATATTTTAGCAGACTTTGACAAACAGCAGACCCTGATGAAACGTATTTATTCTGTCATGCAGTTTTCCGAATTTATCGACATGATCTGGCTCACCGACCAGCAGGGACAGCGGCTGATTATCGGAGCCAGCGCCAGCATTTTTACCGAACAGGGACTGACGACAGACAGTTACGAGCGGCTAAAAAAACCATACGGAACGCCGGAGCTTATCGTAGAAGAGGGCGAAACGCAAAACTCTTTCATGCTCATACGTTCCTTTAACAGTCTGGAACAGTTTTCCAGTCTGGGATTAATCGGCGTTCAGTTAAACCATAACAAGCTGGATGAACTGATTTCCAAAAGCGCTGATCTTGCATCCGAACAGATCGCCATATTAAATCTGGAAAACGAAATCATCTATCAGGGAGGCAGGAAAGAATTATCAAAAGATATCCTGTCGGCGGCGCATACGATCGACGCCTCACACACTGAGATTATACGAAAAGAACACCGCAGCGGGAAAGACTACTTCCTGCTCGGCATTGTAAATCCGGCAAACGGCTGGAAAATCATGCGCTATACGCCGATTGCCGCAAACAGCGATGCCAGCGTACTTGTAAGATTTAACATCTTACTGGTCATCGTCATTGGACTGCTGATATTTTTTGGAGCGGCGGCTATCTCCAATATGCTGACACTGCCGATCCAGCAGCTGTTAAATCATATGAAAAATATAGAAAACGGACAGCTGGAAAAAATCCGGGAACAGACTTTTTTAAGCGAATTTAAAGCGTTATTTCGCGGCTATAACGAACTGGTCGACGAAATCCGCCATCTGATTCAGGAAACGATCGAACGGCAGAAACGCATCCGGATTGTAGAAATGAACGAAATCCAGGAACAAATGAAACCGCACTTTTTATATAACGCACTGGACAGCGTGGAAGCGCTTGCGATGCTGGGAGACACCGACCGCGTATGCAAGCTGATCGAAGCTCTGGGCGGATTTTATAAAAAATGCGTCAGCGGCGGACGGGAATATCTTTCCATAGATGATGAAGTCCGCATGGTCAGCGATTATATGGAAATACTGAAAATCCGTTTTGAAGACCGGTTCCGGTACGAGATCGAGCTGGATCCTTCCTGCAAAAATTACAACATACCCAAACTGACCATACAACCGCTCGTGGAAAATTCCTTTCAGCATGGAATACGCCCGAAAAGAGGCCCCGGCTATATTCTCGTACGGATCCGAAAAGACCAGGAACGGGTACACATTACAGTGGCAGATAACGGAAACGGCATTTCGAATGAAATGATCTGCGAACTGCTTCACCCAGACCGCCACACGCAGGGAAAAAGTCTGGGCCTGCGCGGAACGATCCAGCGGTTAAAGCTGATTTACGAAACCTCATTTTCCTATGAAATCAAAAACCAGGAGCTGTGCGAAATCCATTTCTATCTCGACAGCAATGCGTTAGGAGAACCATTATGGAAAAATTAAAAGTGATTATTATAGACGACGAAATGCTCATTCGAAAACTCATTCGTATGAAAATGGATATGGAAGGTCTGCAGCTGGAGCTGGCCGGCGAATATCAAGACGGTGCGGATGCGATGGAACACGTAAAGGAAGTATGTCCCGATATTATTATCAGCGATATCTGTATGCCGGAAGTAGACGGCCTGAGCTTTAGCGAGGCCTGCCTGCAGTTGTTTCCCGACATAAAGATCATTATTCTGACCGGATACGACGATTTTGATTACGCGAGAAGAGGCATCAAGGCCGGCGTATTCGACTATCTGATGAAGCCGGTTCGTGCAGACGAACTAAACGCCACCCTGCAGCGGGCCGTCAGTGAAATCCACCAGCTGCGCGAACAGAGGCAAAAGCAAAAAAAGCTGTTGGAAGAGATGAAGCGCAATCTTCCGGCACTGCGGGATATTTACTTAAACCAGGCGCTGCTGCAGGAACTGCCAGATACCGATATGGAAACAAACCTGGAGACATACGGCATCAAAATCAGACAAGGGACCGACTACGGCATCCAGCTCGGCATCCTCGCCATTCGGGAAAGCATATCCGAACTGGAACTAACCGATCAGATTCTGAATGAAGTAAAATCTTTTTTCCAAAGCGATACCGATATCCTGGTATTTCGGGATCACTGGAACCGGATCGTAATCGTTGCCGGAAAAGCCGATCTGCCGTTTGCTGAATGCCTTGCGATGTTAACATCCATGATTCAGGAAAAATTTCACTGTCATTTCAGTCTGGGTCTGTCGGAACGTTACGGGAGCTGGATGTGTCTGCATCAGTCCTATGTCAACGCACTCAGCGATATGCAAAAAAAACACGGCACGCGGCAGCAAAACAGCGCGGCTCAGGGGCCATGGGAACAACTGACCAGCCGGATACAAAAAGGACTCGCCGACGAATCGCTGGAAATCATCCGGCAGATTTTTTCCAATACGAGTCTGCCTGCGGATACGTTACAGAAAAAATACTACCAAAGTTTTCAAAAACTGTATCTGGATCTGGAAATTAATCCTGCGAGCGTGCAGTTTGACAAAGGGCTGAAATGGTGCCGTACGACCGAACAGCTGCATCGATGTGCCGCCAGCGTTATCACCGAACTGACGATCCGAAAGAAATCCGCTCTCGATTACCGCTACAGCGAGCTTATTACACAGGTCATATCCTATATGACCGCACATATGCATAATGAGCAGCTGAATCTGAATCTTCTGGCAAACGAATTCTGTGTCAGCAGCAGCTACCTCAGCCGCCTGATCAAGCAATATACCGGAAGAAATTATGGAGATATCCTTTCCGATATCCGTTTTCTGAAAATGCTGGAGCTTATGAATACAACCGACCAAAAAGACTGCGATATCGGCATCCAGATCGGCATCTATGATGCGCATTACCTTAGTATCTGGTTTAAAAAAATGTCGGGATGCTCTGTAACGGAATATCGGAAAGCAACCAGTCAAAAGACAAAATAATGAAATACCGCCGTTTCAAAAAGCAGGAAAGTGAAACATTCTCTGATAGTCAGTGAATGTATCTGCCTGCTTTTTTTTCGTATAATATGCATTAAGAAACACACCTGTAACAAATTTATTTAGAGGAGGAAGAACATGAAAAAGATTCTGAAAAAAGTCGGAGCATTACTGTTAACAGCTTCTATGACATTTACCATGGCTGCCTGCGGTTCTGGCGCTCCTGACACACCGGATACTTCAAAAGAAAGCGAGACATCGGATAAAACCGACGCAAACGCAGAAAGCGACGATTCGCAGGAACAGATCACGCTGACGATCTGGCACCAGTCGGTTGCCGATACCGACCCGGTAAAAAAGATTATCGAAGATTCTGTCACCGAGTACCATGACCTGCATCCGAATATTACGATCGAACAGGACGGCGTAACCGGCGAACAGTATAAGACCAAAATCAAAACTGCGTTTGCTGCAGGCGAAGCGCCTGACATCTCCTATATGTTCAGCGGCGGCAGCTTTGTAAAACCATATATCGATGCCGAATATTTACTTCCTATCGATGAATATATCAGCGAGGAAACAAAAAGCAAGGTACTTCCTGGTATGCTGGACGGATGCACTTTTGACGGAAAGCTCTACACACTGCCAACCGTAACATTTCTTGCAAATCTGTACTGCAACACCGAAATGTTTGAAAAAGCCGGCGCCAGCCTTCCGACAAACTGGACCGAACTTTTAGACGCGATCGACAAACTCAATGCCGCAGGCTTTACTCCGATCATGATGGGCGAAAAAGACCGCTGGCCGGGTATGTACTGGTACGATATCGTATCCGCAAGAACAGCCGGAAACAAAGCTCTGGAAGAAGCCTTCGCAGATCCGTCCAAATTTAATACCGAACCGTTTATCCAGGCTGCAGAAAAAATGCAGGAGCTGGTCGAGGCCAAAGCGTTTAACGATAATATGATGAGCATGAGCTATGATGAAATGGTAGAAGGCTTTGCTGCCGGACAGGGCGCAATGCTGTTCCAGGCAAACTGGGTACACCCTTCGATTCAGGCTGAAACAGCTGCAACAAAAGACAAGGTAACCTGCATCTCCTTCCCGATTATCGAAGGATGCGCCGGCAGTGCTACGGAATTTTCCGGCGGCAGCTCAGACGGCTACTATATCAACGCCAACTGCAAATATCCGAAAGAAGCTGTAGAATATCTGTCCTATCTGAGTGAAAAAATCGGCAGAGTCGGCTACCAGATGGGCGCCGGACTTCCATGCTGGAATACAGAAGGCGTAGACACATCTTCCCTGACCAAACTGGATACAGAATCTGCAGCTTTAATGGAAACAGGCACTTCCTATATTACCTGGTGGGATAACATCTTCCCGGCAGATGCTTCTGAGACTTACAAAGACCTTGTTGCCCAGCTGATGGCGTTCAAGATTACTCCGGAAGAGTTTGCAGAAGGAATGTCCAAACTGTCTCCATCTGAGTTTTACTAATCTCTGCTCCTCTTCGGACATTTGATTCCAAGGCAGCTGTTTTGCTTCGGCTGAACTGCTGCCTTTTTTATTTCCAAAAAGAAAGGAGATGCAGCCAGATGCATAAAATATTATCCAATAAAAAGGCAATCGTGTTGTTTCTGTTGCCGACAGTACTGCTGATTTCGATATTTGTCGTTGTCCCGATCTGCATGTCTGTCTACTACAGTATGCTGAACTGGGACGGCATCGGCAAAGGCACGTTTATCGGTTTGCAAAATTACATCGATATGATTTCCGATACCCGTTTCACCAGTTCTATCAAAAACTCCTTATTGTACGCCGCGTTTTCACTGTTTCTGCAGCTTCCGTTTTCTCTGCTGCTCGCGATCGTAGTCGCCAACGTCACCCGCGGAGAAAAGTTTTACCGTACGACATTTTTTATTCCGGTCATTATTTCCGGCGTTGTCATCGGTCAGCTCTGGCAAAAGATCTATAATGGAGATTATGGTCTGTTAAACGCAGTCCTTGGGATGTTCGGCGTAGAAGGACAGGACTGGCTTGGTCAGGAAAATACGGCTCTGCTCGCCGCATTTGTACCGAATCTGTGGCAGTACATCGGATATCACATGCTCATTATGTACGCAGGCATCAAATCCATCTCTCCGGATATTAACGAAGCAGCCAAAATCGATGGAGCAAACAAAATCCAGACCGCTTTTCGGATTACCATACCTCTGTTAAAACCTATTTTGCAGGTATGTATTACATTTTCCCTGATCGGCGCATTAAAAATCTTCGATCTGATCTACGTACTGACCGGAGGCGGCCCTTTCTTCTCCACCGAAGTACCGACCATCTATATGTACAAAACAGTTTTTGACTCTTTTAACTATGGATACGGCAGCGCTATTTCCATTTTTGTCATATTAGAATGTCTGATTTTAACCGTTGTACTCAGACTGTTTTTCAGAGAAAAGGGGGAAACATCATGAACCAGAAGACTTCCGGCAAAATAAAAACAATACTTACGCATACGCTCCTGCTGCTATTTGCGTTTATTCAGATATTCCCTATTTTCTGGCTGTTCGGATTTTCCCTAAAGGACAACAGCGAGATTTTTGGCGGCAACATCGCCGGACTCCCGCAGCACTGGAGATTTGAAAATTATGCAAACGCTTTTTTTAACGCAAATATTATTCAGTATTTTTTCAACAGCGTTCTCGTTACCGGAGCAACTATTATTATCACGCTTGCCGCGGCAGCTACAGCCGCATATGCAATTTCCCGCATGATCTGGCGCGGTCGGGAAACGATGCTTAAAATTATTCTTTTAGGAATGATGGTGCCGATTCACGCTGCTTTGCTTCCGTTATTTATTATTTTAAGCAAAGCCCACCTGTTAAATTCCTACTGGTCGCTCATTATCCCATATGTAGCGTTCGGACTGCCAATGGCGATATACTTATTTACCAGCTTTTTTGCCTCGCTCCCAAGAGAAATGGAAGAAGCTGCCGCAATCGACGGCTGCGGCATTTACTCCATGTTTTTGCGGATCATTTTCCCGCTCATTCGTCCGGCGCTCGCGACTGTAAGCATCTTTACGTTTATATCCTCCTGGAATGAGCTGATGTTCGCCGTTACCTTTATTAACAAAGCCGAATATAAAACTCTGACTGTCGGCATCATGTCCATGGTCGGCGCCTATACTACCAAGTGGGGCGAAATCGGAGCCGGACTCATGATCGCTACCGTTCCGACCGTTTTGGTATACCTGCTGTTAAGCGAACAGGTACAAAACAGTCTTGTGGCCGGAGCTGTAAAAGGGTAATATTTGTAACAAAACAAACAACTATCAGAAGCAAAACCTTCCGCCTGGCTTTTCAGATTGAGACGGATGGTTTTGCTTCTGACGGTCTTTTAATAAATACGTTCCAGATCTATATGCTGCATACGATACAGAATTTGCGGAACCGTAACTGCAAGTACCATGAATGCTGGCGTTAATATCAATAATGGGCCAATCGAAAAACAAAACGTACAAGCCCACTGGCTGGTAACATAATCCTTCACTATCGTGCTAATTACCCAAATGCTTAAAACATATGTTGCAGCCACCGTAAGCAGCATACAATTCACAGATTCCAGCACAAGCATGCACCTTATCTGCCGCTGCGTCATCCCAATGCGATACATTAAAAGAAACTCTTTCTTTCTATCGATCATCGCTGACGCTATACTATGAATCATCTGTATGACACCCATGATCAGCAATGCTGCGCCAACCAGCATCTCCATCCCGCTTTGAGTAAACACATCCTTCTGATACTCATCTGTCAGACGTGCCTTTGAAGTAAACGAAAATCCCTCCTGTTTTTCAAGCGTTTCCAGCTTCTCTGTAACCGTTTCTTCTGCAGCGGAAGTCACATCGAGAAATAATTTCTGAGGATAGACTTTTGGAAAAAGTTTTTGAAAATTACGATCTGACATATAAAACGACAACTCAAACCCTTGATCCACTGTATGCATTCCCTGTTTTACAGCTATCGGAATTTCCGCAACTCCCATCACCTCATACTCCATTCCCCTGATTATCACCCGATCTCCCGGGAGGTATGTCGGCTCTTGTTCTTTCGTTTCCTGATCGCCTGGGATTCCCTGTGCTATGACATATCTCTCGCTGACAAATTTATCCGGATCAAAAGATCCCTGAATCAGATATTGCGGCTTCATCATTTCTTCAGCAGGTAAGCGGCCGATCCCCCATATCTGATGATTACAGCTATGACTCGCTATCAGATCATTGTATTGCCGCATCCACAATGTATCATATGCCATATCGTTTAATCGCTCTTTCTCGCTTTTTTCATAATAATTTTTTATCTGCTCATACACGTCATCCGGCAATACCTGCTCTTCTTTTTGCAAATACAAAAAACCAAAGCGCGTAATCCCTTCAGTTTCGACTATCTGTTGTGCGCACTTTTTAAAATTTTCGTTTCCTTTGTTCTCTTTGGATACATCATCGGAACAAATCGAAAAATCACTAATACTTACAGCTTCCAAATACTTTGACTGATCGAAGCTAATCCTTATCACATGAAAAACACTGATCCAGAGCAAACCGATCACAAGCAGGCTCATCGCGACAAATAATCTCTTTTTATATCTTGTTATATTTTCCATGCTCAGTTGAATCAGAACCGGCAGGCCTGGATATTTTTTTGATCTGCTTACACAGTTATCCCCATATCCCTTATACTTAAAAGCCTTTTCAATATCTGTTTTTCCTGCCTGCAAAGCTGGGCCTGCGTTGGCACATGCAATCGTTAACAATACGAATAGTACCGGAAGGAGAAAAATGGCGCGATTTACATATATCTGTGTATACATCAGACTGCCATTTATGATCTTTGGAATCAGTCGTCTTCCCACCGTATATCCGGCAGACAGTCCAACAGGCACTGCAAACAATGTTACTATCCATACCTCATTCCATATGATCTGGCGTATCTGTTTTTCCTCAGCTCCCATAGCCTTAATTCTGCCATAAAAAGTACTGTTTCCTGCTATAGAAATCTGCTGAATACTATTGATCATCAAAAATCCTTGTACAAATACAATGAGTAAAACAATCCAGAGTCTGCTATCGCAAATTATTTCCAAAAAAATACTTTTCCTGTTTATCGCGGTTATGTAACAGGCGTCTTTTGAAATCCCAAGCTCAGATGCCAGTCGATCTGCCTGCTGTTCTGGTTGCATGTTTTCTTCAAAAGAAACGACGATTTCCATATTGCTATCGTCTTTTAAAACTTCCTTTGATGCCCAGATAAAATTTTTATGAACCTCTGGTTCTTCTTCCCAGTAACCAGACAGTTGAAACTTCTTCTTACAGACGCCTCCCTTCTCTTTCCAGCACAGAACCAGTTCCTCATTTAACGCTATTGGAACGCCCAGCTTTTTTAACGTATTTACTCCTGCTGCAATTTCATCTGCATGCTGCGGCATTGTCCCCACATCCGGAATGGCATAGACTGCTCGTGCATAATTTTCATCGGCATAACGCAACTGTATATACTGGCTGCTTAGTTCCTCATTTGTTACATCGCCGATCAGTCTGCTTTCCCCCATCCAGCTGCATAAAGAAGAATTTTTTATCTGTTTTGCTCCTTCCCTGGACACCTTCCGAAACACTGCGTCGCCAGAAATACCATTTACGTGCCTCGAATATCTTTCAAGATTTTTATACTGATTATAGCTAATAAAAATAATACAGGTAAAAAAACATGTCAGAAAAAGCAACGTTAAAAACAATAAAATATTTTTTAATTTTTGTGTCCTGAAATTTCTTTTGATCAGTTTCCTGACACCTGCATGATTTTCACGATTAACATACATCATCTTTCCCCCTGTTCTTTATACCTGCCACTTTTCCATCCTTTAATTCAATAATCTGATTCGCCTGATTCGCAATCTCACGCGTCTGTGTCACATATAAAATCATTTGATGAAGCTCACGGCTGGTCATTTTTAAAAGTCCAACAATCTCCATACCGGTTTTTTCATCCAAATTTCCAGTCGGCTCATCCGCAATAATCAATTCTGCTTTTGTTGCAAGCGCCCGTATTATTGCCGCTTTTTGTTGTTCGCCTCCTGACAGGTTTCCGGGCATTTCCATTAACTGCTCCTGCATGTGCATCATAATTGCAAGCTGTTCGATATATTCCCGATTGACCGGACTTCCATCCAGCTGTATTGGCAAAATAATATTTTCATAGACATTTAATCCTGTCAGCAGATTATCTTCACGAAAGACAAATCCTACATGACGTCTTCGGTAAATTGCCAGTTCTTCTTTACCAAAAACTGATAAATCCGTATCGTTTACAATCACACTTCCCTCCGTCTGGCATTCGATACCTCCTAAAATTCTTAGCAACACAGACTTTCCCGCTCCAGCTGGTCCGGTTATAGCAACAAATTTACTATTCAGGGTTAAATCTATTCCATCGAGTGCTTTTATCGTCTGATTTCCTCTTTGATAATATTTTTTTAATCCAATCACCTGTATCATATCTGCTCCATTCTGAATGATTATTTAATTGAGTGTTGTAATCGTAGGCATTGCAATATTGAATGCACAGTCGTTCATGCAGCTTTGCTTCGTATAGCTTCCACAACTATCGTATCCCAGAATCTCTTCCATCATTAAAAATTCTTCATCATCCAGTTCATAATCTTCGTATCGTTCCTCCGACTCTGCGGATTTCTTTTCTGACATGATTCGCTTCAATAACCTCATTTTTCATCTCTCTGCTACTTGTAAATGCTCTTTATATTACTGCCCAACTCATCCGCCAGATGCATTCGATCAAACGTATTCAGTACCGGAAACACCATAAGTATCTCTATTCCTTTTTTCGCTACAAACTCTATCAATCGATGAAGATACTGTGCGTTATCATACATAAACTCATTGCTCAATGCTCCAACAAAAAATATGTCTGCATTACTAAAAATTTCCTCCATTTGTCGCACATCCTTTTTATATATCTCCCGAAAACACCAGCTTATCACTGAACGTTTTTCATAAATCTGAAAAATATGCTGGTTATTATAGTCCCATTCGTCCGCAAAATAGAGAATTCTCTTCCCGTCCAGCTCCTGCAACTCCTGAATCTCGGATTTGTTAAAAAAGATTTTGTGAATATTTTGTTTTTTGGCAAACCGGTCAAGAAAACGCATAAATCCATCCATCAGCTCTGTTTGAATGGTACGCCCATTTGCATATTGACAAAACAATCCTACAATAAACGGACATAAATAACTGTTTCCTTTTCGTATCACGCAATGAGAATCATCTGGAATAAATACCATATTTTCTGAAAACTCTACCATCTTATCCTTATAACTAACGGAGCAATAATGATCTGGCTGCTCTGACGTGTTAATTCCTATTACATTATTAAAATTTGCAGGATAAGATACCTTCCCTGGTATGTTATGATTTGCTGCAAAAACAGCGATTCCTTTTTCTTCTGCTTCATCGCATAATTTTTTCATTTCCTCCAGCCGTCTGCTGCCTGCGCCGCAGCTTCCCAGGCTTAGATTTATCACCTGTACCTGTTTGTCTATACAATATCTAAGAGCTTTTAGTACTGCGGAAATCATGCAGCGATTATCTTCCTGCAAAACACGTACAGATAAAAGCCCGATATCCGGCGCCTCGTGCAGCAATACTTTCACAACCTCTGTGCCATGCATATTACTGCTAATCAGACAGCTTTGAAATTTTCCTCCTGTATAATACAGACTTTCAATCTCTTTATCTTTCAATAAAGAATCTTTCTGATTCACACCTGAATCAATAACTGCAACTTTCAATTTCATTTTTCTATGTTTACATCCTCCATAAATATTCCTGCGATTGCAACGTACTTACAAAATATTTCATAAACGATCTGGATATTTAAAATATAAAAACTTTCGTTGAATACTTCAAGAATTGTTGTACGTCTGGCTCTTTTTCATGTATAACTGGAAAATGAGAGGCCGCAGACAGCCTCCCATTTCCATCCAGCTCATGCAAAGAAACTTAAATCTAATTCCTCTGAATGCTCCTGACATACCTGATAAAATTCTGCGGAACATTTAAAATCATATTGTATCCCTAAATACCGTTTTTTTACTTTTACCTGATCAAAGCACCTGCTGCCATCTATCGTAAGCATCTGAAACTGATCTGCAAAAAGTCGATAAATCACTTCTGCCTCTGGCAAGTCCGCTGACGGTATTTGAAATGTCAAAAAAAACTCCTGATTACTGCGAAAAACCATTAACAGATATTTCATATACTGCGTTTCTACCAGGGCTTCTCCTTTCACTTTAAGCACAGTTTTTTGACATTTCCCTGTCCATTGAATCAGTTTATACAAAATAGATTTCGTGATTAAAACCGGAAACGGGTATTCTTTCATGCCTATTTTATACTTTACCACCAGTTTCCCCTTTTAATAGTTCCATCTGTTTTTTTAAATCATCTTTAAGTTCTGGTTGATGGATACCCATATAACTACATTCTGCTAAAGAACGCATAGCTATTCGTAATGCTACATTACTTAAAAAATTTAATATAATCTCTCTCATATCTCCTCCTATATCTCTATTTTTTTAAAGGTACTACGATATTGACCACAAAGTTGCATTTCGCTTCATTTATATCTATTTCTCCTCCATATTTATGAACTGCATTTCTTACATTTGTCAGTCCATATCCATGAATTACTTTTTTAGAAACATGATCAACCTTTTTATTTTGTTTATTATTTTTGATACCTATTACCAGGAGATTTTTTTCTTTTTTAGCTGAAATCCAAATTCTCCTTTCCTGTGACTTTTAAACTGTCCCCCTTGTCAAGGACATTTTTAAAAGTTCAGACCATGATTTTAGACAGGCGCCTTTATGCATCCTTTTCATTGGACACATAGACTTTACAAACCCGAAATGGTGGACACATAAAGGTTGAGCCGTCCATGGTATTTATATAGTTTTTTGAAAGCTGCCGCATAAAAGCAGGAATGCCTCAGTTTATTCTGCGGTTTTTCTGTCCCCATTTTCCCTCTCCTTAAGAGCCTTTGTCCTGCCAAGCTCACCTGCTGGTTTTTCTGGAATGGGAACCGGGGGCGGGTTTTCAATTTTAAGGGGATATTCGCCCGTGATGTAAAATTCGTAAAACTCATCCGGGGAAAGCTTCGCAAGCCCCCACTGATATTTTTCTTTGTTGTAATACTCCATGTAGTTATCAACTATGGAAGATACCTGGCTGAATTCCGTGCACTCCTTAAGCTTATTTCTGACATGGTCTTTCATGCGGCCAAAAAAGCTCTCCTGTGGGGCATTGTCCCAGCAGTTGCCTTTCCGCGACATTGACTGTCTCAGATTTTTGCTTTTCGTTATCTCAATAAAACGGCGGCTTGTATAGTGTACGCCCTGGTCACTGTGGATCACTGTCCACTGGGTCAGCGAAATGCCGTGGTCACGGATGAGCTTTTCCACAGTCTCAAGAACGAAGTCCACCTCAAGGGAGCCGCTCAGCACATAGGACAGGATCTGTTTTGTATATGCATCCAGGATAGTTGAAAGGTAGGCAAACGTGCCATTATACGGGATATAGGTAATGTCAGTCAGAAGCACTGCCCTTGGCCCGTAACACTCGAATTCCCGCTGGATGAGGTTATCTGCGGCATTGCTGG
>CAJTMV010000009.1 GCA_910577225.1 uncultured Eubacterium sp.
AACGGAACAGGATTACATCGGTTTATATGGTCACCATGTTTGCAGGAGGCGCAGCCGGTTCATATCCTGGTGCGGCTCTATATAACCATTTTGGATGGTATGGTTTCTGCTGTATTGGAATTGCAACACAAATGGCGGCAGGAATTGTCCATTGGGCAAGCGGAAAAAGACGGTAAAATGCCGTTTTTAATATACAAAAAATTAAGGAGGTCATTGAAATGGCAAAAATTTATCACGAAGAAGAATGCAGCCTGAAACCTTTGGCTGGCAAAAAGGTCGCAGTTATTGGCTATGGAAGCCAAGGACATGCCCATGCCCTTAATCTCCATGAAAGCGGCGTAGACATAATCGTTGGCCTTTATGAAGGCAGTAAATCATGGGCAAAAGCTGAATCGGCAGGATTAAAGGTCGCTACTGCTAAACAGGCGGCAAAAGAAGCAGATATCGTCATGATGCTTGTTAATGACGAGAAACAAGCGGACTTATACAGAGAGTCCATCGATCCATACATGACGGCGGGAAAATCCTTGGCATTTGCACATGGATTTGTAATTCATTATGGGCTTATCAAACCGCCTGCAAATTTAAAAATGACTGTCATCAGAGAGCCAGACGCACAGACGCAGAGCCGATGAATTTGCAGGTATGATTACCCGCTGTTCATTGGCTCTGTTTTTATTTTAGGAGTATAGCACTTCAGAGATGTTAGTTCCATGTCTTTACAGAAAATTATTACGGGAGGATTTAATATCGTTTTTGTCGCTCAGTAAGGAAATTTCCCTGTCCTAAAAACAGATATAAAATTTCATACCAGAGGAACTAAAAACTCCTATATCCTTATGCCCGATTGGACTTATGTTCAGTCGGGTGTTTTTGTTGTTTTACGCTGCCGTTCGCCGCCTTTCCAATCTGAATTTGAGCAGTTTCAAAAATTTCAGATTGGAGGAAAAAAGAATGGCATACAACAACGGACGGGAGAACAGGAAATGGCTTATCTGGAAAGAAGCCGAGGAAAAAATATTGAGAGAACACGGAGTTGATGAAACCACCATTGAAAAAATCCGCACAGACGACAGGGCAGACTTCAATTCCAACAGACGGTTTTATCATTGGACAAGCAACTTTGGAGAATACCTTGAGGGGATGGCAGACAGGGAACAGAATACCGAGCTAAAGACTGTCGCTGATTTACTGAACGAGATTGAGGACGAAACTCTGTATCGGGCATTGCTTACGGTGGACAGGCGTACCCTGCAAATCATCCTGTTGAAAATGCAGGGCTATTCCACAAAGGAAATTGCCCCGCTTGTCGGATTGACAACGGGGGCTATCTATGCAAGATTAGACCACTTGCGAAAAAAGCTGCGGAAGATTTTATAATCATCTAATATTTTCTGTTTTCTTATGGACTATTAGATGAGGGATAAATTTCCCTTGCCCAATTTTCAAAATAGGTGAATAAAATTCCTGTCCACAGGGAATACTAAAAAATTTGCCCAAAATCTTGACATGGGTGCAGCCGCTATGGTATTCTAAAATACCCGTAAGGGAATTGGAAGATTGAAAATTAAATAGCACATAGATGGAAGAATGAAATGTCAGCCAATGGATAAGGCTGACTGCCGCCGAACGTATGCTGCCCTTTTCGGCTGGCGTGTGGCAGCAAGGTTTTGAATCCCAAAGCCGTTACATAGCATTGCGAATCCGAGCAGGAGAAAAAACTCCTGTCATTCGTGGTGCGGTGTGGCGGCTTTTTCATTTATCCAAAACTCAAGAAAAATCGAATCCAGAACGGAGGTGGAAAGGACATAGGATTTTCTTTTCGGAGGGTAAGACAGGTATGGAAGAATGCCGTTACACAGAAAAATGCTCTGCGGCGTTGTCCACAGAGATAGCGAGCATCGGATTGTGTCAGCCACAATCCAATCCACAGCCTAAAGGCGTGTGGACTTCTCTCAGGGGACAGCCCCTGTTTACCCCGAAGAAAGAAAAATAAGACTGGAGGATTGAGGAAAATGAGCAGAGAAAAATCAGAAAAGGATGTGCGGAATGTTCCGATTACTGTCCGATTGAACGAGGAAGAACATGAAAAATTAAAGCAATGCGCCGCCGCTTGCGGTCTGTCCGCAGCAGAATTTATGCGCCAGTTATGCAAGGGAAATGCCCCGCAGCCACAGCCTAAAACCGAGTTTTGGGAACTGTTAAACAAGCTCTATGAGGTGCATGACGCTTTCAAAAAGTGTGTTCCTTACTATCCAACCGCCGCTGAAATCTGTAAGGAAATTAAGGATTTTATCTTAGAACTGCAACAGAAAACAACTCTCCCACAACAGTTTAGTGTAGAAGAATTGACAGAACAGTGGGCGGTCTGATATGGCAGTAACGAGCCTATGGCATGTCAAAGGGAGCATAAAAGACGTGATTGACTATATAGAAAATCCAGAAAAGACCGTGCAGAATCAAGATATGCAGGACTTCTTTGACGTGTTCTCCTATGTAAAAAATCCGTTAAAAACAAATGAGAGCGAGTATGTTTCCGCTGTCAATTGTCTGAAAGAAACAGCATTACAGCAAATGATTTTGACAAAGAAACAGTACCAAAAGACAGGCGGATATATCGCTTGGCACGGCTACCAGAGCTTCAAGCCAGACGAGGTAACGCCCGAACAGTGTCACGAAATCGGCTTAAAACTGGCAAGGGAGATGTGGGGCGGCAAGTACCAGATAATCGTTGCCACCCATCTTGACAAAGGACATCTGCACAATCATTTTTGTTTCAACGCTGTTTCTTTCATAGACGGACAAAAATATAATTACTCAAAATTAGAACAGAAAAGGTTGAGGGAAGCGTCCGACCGCTTATGCCGAGAGTACGGATTGTCGGTGATTGAAAACCCCAAGAAAGCCCCTGCAAGACCGCTTTATCTGGACGAAAAAAGCGGAAAGCCGACACGCTACAACGTCTATCGGGAGGATTTAAGGGAGGCAATCAACGGGAGCAGGGATTTACAGCACATGATGAAATATCTTTCTGATAAGGGATATGAGATTGATTTTTCGGGCAGTCATTGGAAAATGAAGCTGCCGCAGTACAAACATTTCACAAGGCTAGATACGCTTGACGAACGGCTGACACCCGATTTCATACGGTCATGTTTAGGCGGGACTTCCCGATATGGGAACTACAAAGCAAAGATTTCCTACTCCCCGCATATGCCAGAGCAGTATAAAAACGCATGGAAACCGCATCAGAAAACCACGGGGATTTTAGCGTTATATTACTACTGGTGCTATCAGTTAGGGATATTCCCCAAAGGCACGGACTACAAGCCGACAAGCCCGCTGATGAAAGAAGAATTGCGGAAGTTAGATGAAATCACCGCACAGGTAAGATATATGTCAAAGCAGGGCATCTCCACCCTCTCCGACTTACACGCCGATAGGGAGCAAAACCAGACCGAAATGAATAAACTTATCGACTACCGACAGCACTTGCGGAACAAGGTACGCCGTGCCACACCAGCCGAAAAAGAAACACTCCGAGCCGAAAAACAGGGCATGACGGAGCAGATAACAGAGCTTAGGAAGCGGCTGAAATATGCAGACGGGATTGAGAAACGCTCCGCACACATTGACGACTGCTTAAACCAAATCTACGACACGATTGAAAATCAGAGTTTAAATCGGCAGAAACAGCCAATTAAAACAGACCGCAGGAGGGAGGAAACATTTCGATGAATGAACCTTTTAGCGACACAGAAAAAGAAGAATTTTTAGAAGAAACTGCCATCCGTCAGATGATTGATGGAATTACGGACAGCCTTGCATCCATGACAAAAGAAGAACGGTTGGCATGGTTTCGCAGGTCACAATATCCCCATCCAATCAATTTTCAGAAAGAGATAGACGGCACAGTTTATACAGTCAATGCCCATTTTAACGCCGCCGCTTCTGAAAGCATACAGGAAAAAACCGAACGCATTCTCCTAAAACTATAAACGGTATTTGTATTAAGGCTTTAAAGCGTTGAAGCATTCTGCCAGATATGGTATGATAATTGCACCTACAATTCGTATCATGTCTGGCTGTGGAAAGGAGAAACATGAGTAATCAGCCAGAAAAAATAACAGCTTTATACTGCCGTTTAAGCCGTGACGATGAGCAGGACGGGCTTTCGGGCAGCATCAAAAACCAGCAGTCCATACTGGAAAAATATGCAAAAGAGAATGGGTTTCGCAATCCCCGCTTCTTTGTAGACGACGGATTTTCGGGAGTTACTTTCACAAGACCTTCTTTTATGGAGATGATGGACTTAGCCGAGCAGGGGAAAATCGGGACGATTATCGTTAAAGACCACTCAAGGCTTGGGCGCAATCGTCTTGTCGTCGGGCAGTTATTAGAGGAAGATTTTGAACGTCTTGACGTGCGGTATATTGCCATCATGGACAACATTGACACAGCAAAAGGCATCAGCGACCTTGTCCCCATGCAGGACTTATTCAACGAATGGCACGCCAAAAACACGAGCCAGAAAGTGCGGAATGTCCTGCGCAATAAGGGAATGTCGGGCGCGCCGCTTACAACCATCCCACCATTTGGATACAAAAAAAATCCAGACAATCCAAAAGAATGGCTCGTTGACGAGCCTGCGGCTGAAGTTGTAAAACGGATTTTTGATATGAGCGTGGCAGGGTTCGGACCGACACAGATAGCCAAAAAGCTGAAAGCCGACAAGGTGATGACGCCTACGGAATACTGGCACAGCATCGGGAAACCGTACCGTCGGCTGTCTACCGTGCCATACCGCTGGTCAGCCGGCACTGTGGGGAATATCCTCTCACGGCAGGAATATATCGGGGACACCGTCAATTTCCGTACCACAAGCAAATCTTTTAAGAACAAGAAACGACTGGAACGCCCGCAGGGGGAATGGCAGATATTTAAAGACACCCACCCCGCCATCATTGACGAAGAAACTTTTCTGCTTGTACAGGAACTTCGGGAACACCGCCGCAGACCGACCAGACACGGGACTATCAGCATATTTTCGGGATTGCTCTACTGTGCCGACTGCGGTGAAAAACTGTATTACAACGCAATGGACAGCAAGCGTCAGCATCCCTATTTTTTCTGTTCCAGTTACCGAAAAAATTCTGACATATGCTCTGCACACTATATCCGTGAAGAAGTCGTGGCAGGGATTGTATTGGAAAGCATGCAGAGGGTATTCTGGTATGTGCAGAGCTTTGAAAAGGATTTTGCCAGAAAGCAGATGGCGGCTTTTGGTGAGGAAAAGAAAAAAGAGCTTTCCATGAAGCGGAGGGAACTTGAAAAGACAAAGAAACGTGTCAGAGAGATTGACAGCCTTATCCAGAAGATTTATGAGGACAATGTAAGCGGGAAAATCTCTGATGAACGCTTTGCCACCATGTCGATGGCGTTTGAGAACGAGCAGAAACAATTAAAAACATCCATCCCCGACATGGAACAGTACCTTGAAACCGAAACAAACAAAAGCGACAGCCTTCAGCGGTTTATCGACAGGGTAAAATGCGTCACGCAGCTTACGGAATTAACCCCCGAAACCGTACACGAATTTATTGAAAAGATTGTCGTGTCCAACCCAGAATATATTGACGGCAAACGCCACCAGAGTTTAGAAATTTATTATAATGGCGTGGGCATTGTCCGAGAGCTGTCACCAAAAGAAATGGAAGAACTGTTCCAAGAACATATGCGGAGCAGGAAATCCAGCCAGAGCAACAAAACAGCGTAGCCGCAGGGCTACACTGTATACATAATCACATCATTATATTTTAGTCTAAGCAATAACATCCTTACGGAAAATTCCCCATCGACGAACTGGCGATGTCGGTCGCGGATAATTTCGGAACGGCTGAGATTGTCAGTGTCGGCAAGCCGGCAATTCTGGTAGGCGACGGTCCGGACGGTCTGGGAGGCAGCTTCCATGAGGAAACTTACGGCGACGGCAGACAGGACTGCTGCTTTCCGACTCAGATCGTGCTGGCATCCACGTTTAATAAAGACCTGATGAGAGCACGTGGCGATCTGATGGCTGAAGAGTGTCTGTATCTTGGAATGATGGAAGACCGGATGCCGGGTGTTAATCTGCACCGCACGCCGTTTGGCGGCAGAAACTTTGAATACTATTCCGAAGATTCGGTGATGACCTATCTTTGCGAGATTCCGGAGGTAGAGGCAATGGAAGCAAAGGGCGTTCATGCAGGACCAAAGCACTGCATTGGGAACGACCAGGAAAACAATCGAGAGGGTATCGCCGTATTCTTTAACGAGCAGGCATTTCGTGAAGGCTCGTTACGAGGCGTAGAAGGTGCGCTGGCGGTGGCAGGCGGACAGGCCGTTATGCATGGCTTCAATCGTCTGGGCTTTGTCTGGTGTTCTTCCAGCACGGCGCTCTGCACGCAGGTGTTAGAAAATGAGTGGGGCTTTGTCGGACAGCAGGAGACCGATGCAGTAGCAAACGCAGGCGGTACTTACAAGGGACATTTTGTGGAGGCGGTTGCGGCAGGAACAGATAATTTTTGCCTGGATTTTTCAGGCGACAGTTCCCGTGCGCTTGTGCAGGCAATTACTGAAAACGACGACGGCAATCTGCTCGGACTGCTTCGCAAATCGGTACATGATTATCTGTATATCGCAGTGAACAGCAATATTATGAACGGCTACAGCGTCCATTCCAAAGTAGTATCCATTACGCCGTGGTGGCAGCCGCTGATGTATGGCCTGATTGCCGCATTTACAGTGCTGGATGCGTTGTGTCTGGTGATGCTGCTGCGCAGAAGATTTGGAAAAAAAGAAAACATCGATGTGGAGGTGCAGGAATGAGTAATTTTATAGCAAAAAAAGCAGCGGGATTTTATCTGATTGTGATCGCGGCAGCGGCGGCGGTGATCTCGCTCATACGTTTTTGTATATGGGCGCCGGCGCATCAGGGAATGGACGTAACGATTATTCTGGCGCTTGCGGCGGGAATGGTGATGAATCTGATTCTCGCTGTGAAAGATGAAGATCTTTTGGTAGTTTTCCAGGCGGCGTGTTATGCGTATGCGTTGTTCCGTCATCTGACGAATCAGGTCGGTTCTTTTGTCGACTCGTTTCAGGGGATCAATATGTTTGGAGACGCGACACAGGTGGGAACGATTATTTCGATATCGATAGGGATGGCAGTCAGTGTGGCTGTGACCATTGTGGCAGGTTTTATGAGGCGCGAAAAGGAAGTATGAGAAAAGAATCATTTAACGAAAACTGGATTTGCTACCAGACAGGGAAAAAGGAAACGGCATTTGCCGTTTCTCTTCCCCATGATGCCATGCTGCTGGACGAAAGACGCCAGGGCAGCGCGGGCGGAGTGAACAATGGATGGGTCGATGCGAAGGATTATACCTATGAAAAGACGTTTACGGCTCCGCAGCAGTGGAGGGAATTGGAAACGGTATTTTATTTTGAAGGGGTTTATCATAAAGCGACGGTATATTTAAATGGAGAAAAGATCTGTTACCATGATTATGGCTATACAGGATTTTTTGTAAACGTAACCGGAAAACTACTCTACGGAGCAGAAAACATACTAACGGTAACAGCGATTAACAGCGACCAGCCGAATTGCAGATGGTATTCAGGTACGGGGATCTACCGTCCGGTCTGGCTGTATCAGCTGCCGAAGCGTCACATCTGTCTGCAGGGGATTAAAATTACCACGCTGGATTATGCAAAGCCTAAAATCCGTGTGCAGGTACAGTCTGCCGGAGGCGGAAACATCAGGGTGGACATATTAAACAATGATCCGCGGCAGGTTCTTTGGTCAGCGCAGGGAACAACGGACGGTAATTTTGCCTGCGATATGGAACTGACAGGCGCAAAGTGCTGGAACACGCAGCATCCATATCTATATGTCTGCCGTGTGACATTTGAAGAGGATGTATGTGAGGAACGTTTTGGAATCCGTATCGTAACATGTGATACGCAAAATGGCTTTACATTGAACGGAGAGCGTGTCATACTGCGGGGCGCCTGCATCCATCATGACAACGGCATTCTCGGCGCCTGCGCTTACGATTTTGCGGAATACCGGAAAATCCGCCTGTTAAAGGAAGCCGGCTATAATGCTGTGCGTTCGGCGCACAATCCCTGCTCAGAGGCGACGCTGCGTGCCTGCGATGAGATGGGTATGTTAATGATGGACGAGTATACCGATATGTGGTATATTCATAAGACAAAGAATGATTATGCGACAGAGGTGGAGACGCATTACCAGGAAGATTTAAAAGCAATTGTAGACAAGGATTACAATCACCCGAGCGTGGTAATGTATTCGACTGGAAACGAGGTGTCAGAGACGGCCCGCAGGCGAGGCATCCGGCTGTGCGGCAATCTGACGAAGCGGCTGCATGAACTGGACGCCACACGCCCGGTTACCTGCGGGGTCAATATCTTTTTTAACTTTTTAAGCTCGATGGGATTTGGCGTCTACAGTGACAAAAAGGCGGAGCAGGAAGTGAAAAACGCAAAGAAGAAAAAGGCGGTAGGCAGCGAATTTTTCAATAATCTTGCAGGGCTGATGGGTTCGGATTTTATGAAGTTCGGAGCCACTTTGTATCCATGTGACGTGAAAACACGGGATGCGTTCGCGGCTATGGATGTTGCCGGCTACAATTATGGTATCAGACGTTACGAGCATGATCTGAAAAAGTATCCGCAGCGTATCATAGTAGGAAGCGAGACGTTCTGCTCGGACGCATATGCTTTCTGGGAGGCGGCAAAAAAGCATCCGCGGATTATAGGCGATTTTGTGTGGGCCGGAATGGATTATCTGGGAGAGGTAGGTATTGGAAGCTGGGAATACAGTGATTATGCGCCTGATTTCTCGCATGGAGAAGGCTGGGTGGCGGCAGGCTCCGGCAGACTGGATCTCACAGGCAGAGCGCTTGCGGAGACGGCATACACAAGAGTGGCGTTCGAGCTGGAGAAAATCGGAATCGGCGTGACGCCGGTGCCATACTTTGGACAAAAGCATTCTCCGTCGGCATGGAAGATGACAAATGCTATCGAGAGCTGGTCATGGCGTGGCTGTACAGACAAAAAGACACAGGTTGAGGTTTATGCGCGGGCGGATCACGTTTCTTTGTATGTGAACGGAGAATGTGTCGGAACCAAAAAGCCGCGGGGCGACTGCCGCGTGGTATTTGAGACCATCTACAAAAACGGAAGTGTGCGTGCCGTCGCTTATGATGCAGATGAACATGTGATTGCCGAGAAAGAACTGAAAACTGCCGGGCAGGAAACGGTACTGACCGTAAAACCAGAACAAAGCTGTGTCGGCAGAGACGATTTGTGTTACGTGCGTTTGCAGTTTACAGACAAGCAGGGCAATCTCAAACCGCTGATGCGCGAGGACATCACCGTGCAGGTAGAAGGCGGCAGGCTTCTCGGACTTGGCAGCGCCTGCCCGTATTACACAAAAAGCTATCTTGGCAGCGTGACAGACACTTACTACGGCGAAGCGCTGGCAGTCATCCGGCCGGATGGAACCGGAACCGTCCGCGTGGATGCCAGGAGCGCACACGCAAAGGGCAGCGCGCAGATCGAAGTATGCGCGGTATCCGCGACCCTGGAAAAGGCGGTGGGTGAATGAGAGACAAATGGGCGGCATTTTCTGCGTCTCATCCAAAGGCTGCAAAGTGGATGCATCAGCTGCTGTTCTTTTATGTGTTCAGTCTGAGCGTTACCATTTTACAGTATCTGATGTTTACGTTTCTGCCATATGTATTCGGCATCCGGCTGGCGGGAACGGAGTTTATGTGGCCCCAGATTCCTGTAAATATTGCGGGATACAGCTATAAATGGAACATTCTTGGGTATGATATTATTCGTGATGAAGCTGGTAAAGCAGTGATCGGCGGCGGACTGGGATACTTTTTAAGTTATGAGACAGGCACTTTGCTGGCGCAGTGCATCAATTTCCCGCTGCAGCGGAACATTACATTTAAAAGTCACGGAAAAATCTCCTGGCAGATCATGTGGTATTTTATCGCGTGGGTGTTGATTTCCCTGTTTTGCAACGCGATTAACGGACTGTGGATGCCGATTGCCCAGCGGCATTTTGCGCCGGGAGTGTATAATCTGCTGGTGACCTTTATTACCGGCGGGGTGTCGATGGTGATTTATTTCTTTGTATATAAAATCATTTTCCCGGAGGGAGAAGCTGGGAAGCGGGAGTAGTTATGATAAAAGTTGCGGTTGTGGATGATGAACAAAAAGCGTTGGATATTCTGTGTGATTTTTTTCAAAAGCTGCAGGCGGAGGTCTGTGAGGAGATTGCAGTGCGCGCCTTTACCAGCGGGGAAACGGTGCTGGCGGAATACGACTGCTCGTTTGACCTGATTTGTCTCGATATCGATATGAGCGGCAAATCCGGAATGGAAACGGCCAGGGAAATACGCCGCAGGGACGGACAGGTTATCATTTTGTTTATCACCAACATGGCGCAGATGGCAATTCAGGGATACGAGGTGCGTGCGCTGGATTTTATCGTGAAGCCGGTCAGTTACTACTCCTTTTCCATGAAGCTGCGGGGAGCTGTGAATATCATTAAAAAGCGAAAAAAGCGCAACATATTGCTCCAGACAGCGGGCGGCGTCCGGAAAATATCCACAGACCAGCTTTATTATGCGGAGGTGAACGGACACTACCTCTCCTACCATACAGCGCAGGGTGTGTTCAGACAAAAGGCATCTCTAAAGGAGCTGGAGGATAAGCTGGAAGGACTTTCCTTTAAGCGGTGCAATAACTGCTACCTTGTCAATTTAAAGTATGTGGACTGCGTAAACAGGGATGATATCCAGATCGCAGGCGAGTGGCTGAAAATAAGCCGTCCGCGTAAGCGTGAGTTTCTGCAGGCACTGGCAAACTATATGGGAGGAATTGATTTATGATGGATCAGTGGGAAAAAATATCCTATATAGTACAGCTGATTGCTGCATGTGCCCTGTTTATGATCCACAGTAGAAAACGTGCAAATTTTGTACTTCGGATGGTTTTATGCTCCGGAACTTTGGTGCTGACATCCTACGGAGTAAACAGCATTCTGGAAAACCAGAAATTTTCCGTATGGATTGTACTGTATTGGGCGGCGTTTCTGCTGGTGTGTGTGCTGCTGATGTACGTTTGCCTGGATGTGAGCGCGCTGCAGGCGGCGTACTGTGCAATTTGCGCCTGCGCCATGCAGCACGCTGCATTTGACGTAAGCAAAATATATCTGGAATTTGGAAACAGCAGAGTTGTGCAGGCACTTGTGTATGCGGTTGTGTATGCGCTCTTTTATTATTTATTTGCGCGCAGGATAAACGGGCACGGGGAAAGCCGCGTGCATCTGGAGACACTGTTCCCGCTGGCGACGATTATCATTATTGTGTGGATTTTAAGCGTGATGGAAACCTCGGGTCTGGACTGGTTTCGGGCAGAGGCAGGAAGCCGGATTTTTTATCGTATTCTGGATGGACTGTGCTGCTTTTACGTGCTCTGGGTGCAGGAAAACCAGAGGGAAAAGCTGATGCTAAAGCAGGAGCTGGACGGTATCAACACGGCGTGGATGCTGCAGAAAGAGCAATATGTGATTAAACAGGAAATTATTGACAGCATCAATCGCAAATGCCACGATTTAAAGCATCAGCTTCGGGCGCTGCGGCAGATGACCAATGAGGAAGAGAAAGAAGCGTATTTTAATGAAATGGAGCATGATATCATGATATACGATACGGCAGTGAATACCGGCAACAAAGCGCTGGACGTTATTTTGATGGATAAAGGGCTGTTCTGCAAAAACCATGACATCCAATGGACGTGTATGGCGGATGGTTCCTGCCTGAGCTTTATGCGGATCGAAGATATTTACGCGGTTTTCGGAAATGCGCTTGATAACGCGATTACGGCGGCAATGGCAATTTCCGAGCCGCAAAAGCGGGTAATATCCCTGAAAATGATTACGCAGAACAATATTCTGGTAATCCAGGTGCAAAATTATTATGAGACTCTGCTGCATTTTGAACAGGGGCTCCCGGTGACAACAAAGGGGAGCCGGCAGGAACACGGATACGGGATGAAGAGTATCCGCCATATTGCAGAGAAATATGGCGGAACCATTACTGTGGACGCAAAGGATGAAATATTTACACTGCAGGTATTGATTCCGTTAGAAATGCATGGCAGATCCGGCTATCTCTTTTCGCTCTAAAGCGATGGGATAGTCTTTTTTTCGTGTCCGGATTCCTAATTGAAAAAATGAGTATTTCATATTATAATGAAACCAGTGCACAGGTTATCAGTAACCGTTTTTTACAAACAGGAATGCAGAAATGAGCAAAGAACAATCAGATAAAACAATGCGAAACGGCAGAAGGGAGATTATTTATGGGACTTATAAAAGCAGGAGCGGGCGCGTTGGGCGGTACGCTTGCGGATCAGTGGAAAGAGTTTTTTTACTGTGACGCGATGGAAAAAGACGTCATGGTTACAAGAGGGCGCAAACGGACAGGTTCCCGTTCTTCGAACAAAAAAGGGAATGACAACGTCATTTCAAATGGAAGCGGGATTGCGGTAGCTGACGGTCAGTGCATGATCATTGTAGAACAGGGAAAAGTGGCAGAGATATGCGCGCAGCCAGGAGAGTTCCGGTATGATATGTCTACGGAACCGAGTATTTTTACCGGCGGACTTTCAAAAAGCATTTTAGAGACGTTTCAGACCATCGGCAGACGTTTTACCTATGGCGGAGATACCGGCAAAGACCAGCGCGTGTATTATATTAATACAAAGGAACTGACAGACAATAAATTTGGTACGCCAAATCCGATTCCTTTCCGCGTGACAGATTCAAAAATCGGACTGGATGTGGATGTTTCCATTCGCTGTTCCGGCGTATATTCGTATAAAATTGTAAATCCGCTGCTGTTTTATGCGAATGTCTGCGGCAATGTGCAGGAGGATTATACGCGGGATGAGTTAGAAAGTCAGCTGAAAACAGAATTTATCAGTGCGCTGCAGCCTGCATTTGGCAGACTGTCTGCCATGGAGCTGCGTCCAAATCAGATCGTGCTGCATACGGCGGAGCTGGAGCAGGCGATGAATGCCGCGCTTTCGGCGAAATGGGAGGAGCTTCGGGGATTAAAGGTAGTCAGTATTGCCCTTGGTTCTGTAACCCTGCCGGAAGAAGACGCAGAGATGATCAGACAGCTTCAGCGCACAGCCGCGCTGCAAAATCCGAATATGGCAGCGGCTGTTCTGGCAGGCGCGCAGGCAGATGCCATGAAAGCGGCAGCTGCGAATCCGTCCGGAGCAATGAACGGTTTTGTAGGCATGGGTATGGCGATGAACGCAGGAGGCGGCACGAATGCACAGAACCTGTTTGCGATGGGGCAGCAGACAG
This sequence comes from uncultured Eubacterium sp., assembly GCA_910577225.1. Classification (GTDB taxonomy): domain Bacteria; phylum Bacillota; class Clostridia; order Lachnospirales; family Lachnospiraceae; genus Eubacterium_J. The sequence goes on from CAJTMV010000009.1 coordinate 13,463, forward strand.
GACAGCGGCAGGCGCAGGCAGACGCATGGACATGTACGTGCGGTACGACGGCATCCGGCAATTTCTGTCCGGAATGCGGCGCAGCCAGACCGGTGAACGGCGCCGGATGGACCTGTTCCTGCGGGACGTTAAACAAGGGAAAATTTTGTCAGAACTGCGGCGCCAAAAAGCCGGCAGGAACGCCGCTTTATCAATGCGATAAGTGCGGATGGGAGCCGCAGGATCCTGCGCATCCGCCGAAATTCTGCCCGGAATGCGGCGACAAATTTGACCAGAACGATCTAAAATAGATCAGAATAAGAACGCGCGAAACTGCGAGGAAAGAACGCGGGAAATTACGAGGAAAGAACATGGAGGAAATACAAGAATATAAATGTCTGCGCTGCGGCGGAGCCATCGCTTTTGACAGTACGCTGCAGAAGATGAAGTGTCCGTACTGCGATACGGAATTTGAGATGGCGGCGCTGGCACGTTATGACAATGAATTGAAAAACGATCAGCCGGATGAGCTGAACTGGGAAGAAGTTACCGCAGGAGAGTGGCAGGACGGCGAGACGGACGGTCTGCGTTCTTATGTCTGCAAATCCTGCGGCGGTGAGATTGCGTGTGATGAAAATACGGCTGCCACATCCTGTCCGTATTGTGGAAATCCGGTAGTTATGACGGGACAGTTTACAGGCGCGCAAAAGCCGGATTATGTGATTCCGTTTCAGCTGGACAAAAAAGCCGCAAAACAGGCGCTGTACGATTTTTATGTCGGGAAACGGCTGCTGCCCAAAGCGTTCAAAGACGAAAATCATGTGAATGAAATCAAAGGCGTGTATGTTCCGTTCTGGCTGTTCGACGCAAAAGCCGATGTAAATTTGCGTTACAAGGCGACAAAAATCCGGACATGGAGCGACAGCAAATATTATTATGCCGAGACAAATCATTTTCTTGTCAGCAGGAGCGGCAGCATAGAATTCGCTCATGTTCCGGTAGACGGTTCAGCGAAGATGCCCGACGATTTAATGGAAACGCTGGAGCCTTTTGATTTTTCAGGAGCAGTAGATTTTCAGACTGCGTATCTGGCAGGCTATCTGGCGGATAAATATGATGTGGACAGCGAAGAAAGCATCGGGCGGGCCAATGAGCGGATCCAAAAAAGCGTGCGGGATATTTTTGACATGACCGTATGCGGTTATACGACTTTCAGAAAAGAGGCGGGTAGTATCCGGCTGCACAATGGCAAAGTGACATATGCCCTGTTTCCGGTCTGGCTGCTGAGTACGACATGGAACGGGCAGAATTATCTTTTTGCCATGAACGGACAAAACGGAAAAATGGCGGGAGATCTGCCGCTCGATAAGGGCGCGTATCTCAGATGGCTGCTGGGACTTACCGGCATCACAGGCACGATGTTGTTTATTCTTTTCTACGTCATCTGGCTGATATAGGAGGAAAGAGGATGCAAAAGATAAAAAAGAGGCGGTATGTCGTAGCTCTGGTTCTGCTGCTGTCGGTCGTTTTCATATGTCCGGCAGCGGCAGCCAGGCAAGCCGGCCCGAGGCTTACGGATCAGGCGAATCTGCTTACAGACAGCGAAAAAACGCAGCTGCTGGAGCTGCTCGATGAAATCAGCGAACGGCAGCAGACCGATATCGTAGTAGTTACGAGTAAATCGTTACAGGGCAAATCTGCGATGGAATATGCCGATGATTTTTATGATGAGAATGGCTACGGCTTTGGCGAGGAAAAAGACGGGATCCTTTTTCTGATCAGTATGGAAGAAAGCAGCTGGTATGTATCCACGAGCGGCTTTGGAATTACGGCGGTTACGGACATAGGCCTGCGGTTTATGGCGCAACAGCTTTCGGATGATTTAAGTAAAGGCGAATATGAGGAGGCGTTTACGATATTTGCCAGTCTGTGCGACGATTATCTGACGCAGGCACGGATGGGGAAACCATATGACGCAGATCATCTTCCAAAAAAACCGTTTGCGTTTCTCAAATATTTTCTGACGGCTTTCGGTATCGGCTTTGTGATCTCGCTCCTTGCGGTAGAAAGGATGAGAGACAAACTGGGATCGGTGTACAGACGGCTGGTGGCAGACTGTTATGTGAAAGAGGACAGTATGAAGCTGACGAAAATGAAAGATATATTTTTGTATCGGCAGATCGATCGCAGAGAAAAGCAGCAGGATAACAATCGCCCGGACAACGCAAATTACGGCGGTCATTCGGGCGGCTCTTCCACGCATGAATCGTCTTCTGGCGCGACGCATGGAGGCGGAGGAGGGAATTTCTAAACAATGAGAAGTATTTGCGGTTAAAGAACGATGCGCGGCGTTTTGCGCGTAACAGGAGCAGTCGATGAATTTGGAAGAACTTGTAAATGACAGGTATGAGGTACTTACAGCAAATGACAGGGAAATGCTGGCAGCTATTTTTCGGGACAAGCAGGCTGTAAAGCAAATGAACAGCACAAAACTGGCATCTTATCTGCATGTTTCCAGAACGACGCTGGTTCGTTTGATGAAAAAATTAGAGATAGATTCGTATCAGGAATTTAAGCTGTTGCTGAACAGAAAAGAAGAAGAACATACAGCAGGTTTATATGATTTACAGGATATTGTAAAAGAGTATCATGTTATGGTTGACGAATTGAAAAAACATGACTATGAGCCGATCTGTGAAATTATTTATCAGGCACAGACCGTTTACCTGTATGGAACCGGAAACGAACAGAAAACGATTGCAGAAGAATTTAAGAGAATTTTTCTGACATTTGGGAAGTGCTGCATCGATTTGTTCGATCTGGGAGAGGTTCGTCTTGCAAGAGAGAGGTTTCGGAACAGCGATTTGTTTCTGGCCATTTCTCTGTCCGGTGAAAATCAAAATGCCATAGAAGTAATCAGAGCGGTTCAGGAGACAGGAATCAGAACGATGGCGTTTACCCGGTGGGCAAACAATACGCTGTCAAGGAGCGTCCAGGAAAATCTGTATGTTGGAACGAAAACTGTCAGCCACACATGCGGGCAGTCATATGAAATGGTAGCGGCATTTTATATTTTACTGGATATTTTATCTGTTCGTTATCTGGAATATGTGCAGAAGAACAGGGAGGAAGACGGACATGCGGGTGGATGAGCTGCTAAATATGTACTACGATGAACTGAGTGATAATGAAAAGTATGTATGTCATTATTTGACCGGACACTATGAAGAATGCGGCAGGAAAACGGTGGAAGAGTTTGCGGCTGACTGCAACGTTTCCAGGACGCTGCTCATACGGTTCGCAAAAAAACTGGGATTGTCAGGTTACAGTGAGTTAAAAGCACGGATCAGAATCGAACGCAGAGAATCAGAACCAAATGTGGAAGGACTGCTGCAGACTATGACAGACAGCTATCATAAAATGATGGAGGATCTGATAAAAAAGAATCTGACAAATCTGTTTGCTAAAATGTATCATGCAGACAGAGTATTCGTATATGGCAGCGGTTCTTCGCAGTCAAGGGCGGCCAGCGAAATGAAAAGGATCTTTTTGCCGGCAAAAGAAATGATTCATCTGCATGGACATGATTTGTCTGGTACGTTAAAGAAAATTGTAAAACCGGAGGATCTGGTAGTGGTGATTTCTCTTTCAGGAGAGTCAGATATGGTAGTAGAGCTTGCAAAAGCACTCAGGGTCAGCAACGTGCCGGCAGTTTCAATTACAAGACTGAAAAGCAATACGCTTGCTTCGCTGTGCGAGGAAAATCTATACATTAATTCTATCCGGATTCCTGTAACATACGACATGGAATATGAAACTTCAACGCCGTATTTTATTTTAATCGAATACTTATATTTGTCGTATCAAAACTATTTAGCGGAAAAGAAAAATAAAGAATTGGAAAGTGTACAAAAGTTCAGAAAATGAAAAAATGTCTGAAAAGAGTACATAAATTTTAAAGAAGGCCATCTTATTGAAGGCCTTCTTTTTTTATGATAGTCTGAATGCAGGCAGGTTCCTATAGAAAAAGCGAAAGGCAGTTTGTATATGGTTAAAATCATTTATCTGGATATAGACGGAACGTTAAGAGATGAGCATAAGGGGATTCCGGGGAGCGCGAAATGGGCGCTGGCGCAATGCCGAAAGCGCAAAATTCAGGTTGTCATCTGCACAGGACGAAATCCCGGATCTGTTCAGAATGATGTATTGCAGCTGCAGACAGATGGAATGATTTCCGGGGGAGGCTGTTATATTCAGTATCATGGAAAAGAAGTATTTAAGAAACATTTTTCCGGCAAAGTACTGAAAAAGGTGTTATCAGCTGTTGCAGGACGGGAACTGTCACTGGCAATGGAGGCGGAAAATAAGATTTATATGAATCATAACGCCTGCGTATTTTACCGAAACGATTTCCAGCGTAAGATTTGCGGCAGCAGCCAGACAGAGCAGAATATCCTTCGCATAAAGAACAGGATATCTTACGAAGAAAATTTTGAAGAAATCAAAAGAGATGCGCCCGATATTCATAAGATCTGTATTTTGGGACAACAGGACGCGGTCGGTCAGCTGGAAGAGGAGCTTAAACGGCATGTGGAAACGGTTCAGAAAAAGAAGCAGGGATATGACTGGTATCTGGAATTGCTGCCAAAAGGATGCGATAAAGGCAGTGCAGTAAAAAAACTGAACCGGAAACTTGGCATATCCAGACGGGAAAGCATGAGCTTTGGCGACGGTGAAAACGATATTGCGATGATGGAAGCGACCGGAATTGCAGTTGCGGTCGGATCCGTAAGTCCGCTTGTTGAAATCCATGCGTCTTCCATATGTGAACCGGTTATGGAGGACGGTATTTATAAAGAACTTCTAAGAAGAAATATCATTCATTTTTGGGAAAAAGCAGAAAGGGGAATAGAACATGAAGAAACAGTGGTGGCAGGAAGAGGTTGTTTACCAGATATATCCGAAAAGTTTCTATGACAGTAATCACGATGGAATCGGTGATTTGCGCGGAATTACAGAGAAATTGGATTATTTGCAAGAGTTAGGTATAACGATGCTGTGGATTTGTCCCATTTATCAGTCGCCCATGGACGATAGCGGTTATGATATTTCCGATTATACATCCATTGCGTCCGAATTTGGCTCCATGCAGGATCTGGAGCAGTTAATCGCAGAAGCAAAAAGGCGGGAAATAAAAATTATTCTGGATCTGGTTATTAATCATACGTCAGATGAACATGAATGGTTTCAAAAAGCGCTTGCAGACAAAGACAGTCCTTATCATGATTATTATATTTTCAAGGAAGGAAAACAGGAGCCGAATAACTGGCGCTCAGTTTTTGGCGGGAGTGTATGGCAAAAAGTTCCCGGACGGGAAGAATATTATTTTCATGCATTCGGGAAAAAGCAGCCGGATTTAAACTGGGAAAATAAGGAGCTTAGAAATCGATTGTATGAGATGGTAAACTGGTGGCTGGATAAAGGGATTGCCGGATTTCGTATCGATGCAATTACGTTTATCAAAAAAGATCTGACGTGGAAAGATCGTGAGGCTGACGGCGTGGACGGACTTGCCAAATGTGCAAAGGCTTCCAGAAACCAGCCGGGTATCGGAGCATTTCTTCATGAATTAAAAGAGCGTACATTTGACAGGCACGCGTGTCTGACGGTCGCAGAAGCACCGGGAGTTCCCTATGAGGAGTTAGGGGAATTTATAGGAGAAAACGGTTATTTTTCCATGATATTCGATTTTCGATATGCGGATTTGGATATTGCATCTGGCAGCGAATGGTTTAAACGGGTGGACTGGAGCATAAAAGACTTAAATGAAAAAATTATGGCAAGTCAGTCAGCAATTCAAAAATATGGATGGAGCGCAAACTTTATTGAAAATCATGATCAGCCGAGGGCTGCGACAAAATATTTAAAAGAAGGACAGGACAATGTGGAAGCGGTAAAAACATTGGCAGCCATGTATTTTTTTCTGAGAGGGATTCCATTTATTTATCAGGGACAGGAATTAGGAATGAAAAATTTTGAGAGAACATCGGTAGATGAATTTGATGATATATCAAGCATCGACCAGTATCAACGTTCGATACAGGAAGGATACACGGCGCGGCAGGCTTTGCAGTATGTAAATATGCGCAGCAGAGACAATGCCCGCACCCCGTTTCCCTGGAACCGCGAACAGTACGGAGGATTTTCTGATGTAAAACCCTGGATTGGAATGACAGAGGAATATCCAAAGGTCAATGCCGAAGCTCAGATTGGTAAAGAGGGAAGTGTGTTTGAGTTTTATAAACAAATGATACAATTCCGGCAGAAAGGACGTTACAGCAGATGTTTTGTGTATGGCGGCATAGAGCCGACTGACAGCGGCGATCATGTAATCGCATATAAACGATACATAGAAAATGAAGAGATTTACTGCTGGTTTCATTTTGGAGATACCATAACGGAAGAAATACTCATGGAAGGGCAGTGGGAAGCTATCTGGCAAAGCTATGGAAACGCAGAGTTCGATCAGAATTGTCTGAAATTACAGCCATACCAGTCTGTTATGCTCAAACGTGTTTCATAAAGGAAGGAATGATCAAGGAGGTATTTATGGAAAATAAAAATTATCAGGACACTGCCCGCCAGATTGTGGAGATCGTCGGCAGGGATAATATTATTTCAGCAACGCATTGCGCAACCCGTCTTCGTCTGATTGTAAAAGACAAAGATGTGATCGATGAAAAGAAGCTGGAAAAAGTTCCGTTCGTGAAAGGAACGTTTTTCAATGCCGGACAATATCAGGTAATCCTTGGCACAGGCATTGTGAATAAAGTGTATGCCGGGATCGAACAGATGAATTTAAAGACGCTTTCCAAACAGGAGCAGGACGAAATCATTAAGAAGCAGCAAAAAGGTGTGAAACGTCTGATGAGGATGCTTGGAGATATTTTTGTGCCGATTATACCTGTGATAGCGGCAACCGGACTTTTCCTTGGATTGAAAGGATGCCTGTTTAATGATAATGTACTGGCTCTTTTTGGCGCAAATTCATCTATGATACCGAATTATATTGTAACACTGGTCAACGTACTCACAGAAACGGCATTCGCTTTTCTGCCGGCAATCATTTGCTGGTCAGCGTTTAAAGTATTTGGCGGCACGCCGGTTATCGGAATGGTAATCGGACTGATGCTTGTATCGCCGATACTGCCGAATGCATATTCCGTTGCGGATCCAAACAGCGGGATTGAAGCGGTAAAAGCATTTGGCGGTATTCCGATTGTCGGATGTCAGGGGAGCGTACTGACTGCAATATTAACGGCGCTGATTGGGGCCAGTCTGGAGAAAAAGCTGCGTAAGGTTATGCCGAATGCTTTGGATCTGATTATGACGCCGTTCATCGTTATGCTTGCGACTTTCCTTGCGACGATTCTGGGAATAGGGCCTGTGATGCATATCGTAGAGTTAAAACTGGTTCAGATTGTAGAATTGCTGATCGGTATTCCGTTTGGTATCGGCGGATTTTTGATCGGAGCAACTTATCCGCTGCTCGTTATTACCGGCCTGCATCATACTTATACTATGATTGAAACATCCCTGCTGGCGAATACAGGGTTTAATCCGGTCATCACACTTTGTGCAATGTATGGTTTTGCCAATGTGGGAACCTGTCTGGCCTTTTTCGCAAAAGCAAAAAAAGAAAATGTGCGACAGACAGCTGTCGGAGCAATGCTTTCACAGCTATTTGGCATTAGTGAACCAGTTCTTTTTGGTATTCAGATTCGCTATAATCTGCGACCGCTGGTTATTATGCTTTGTTCGTCAGGACTGGGCGCAGCATTACTGTCTGTTTTAAATATACAGTCCAATTCTTATGGACTGGCAGTGCTTCCTTCTTACCTTATGTATATTTATGAAGGGAGACAGCTCCTTTGGTACTTTATTGTATCACTGTTTTCTGTAACGCTTTGTTTTGTCCTTACTTATATGTTTGGCATTCCGCAGGAAGTGCTGGAGGCAGATCGTACAGCCAGTCAGGCCGGCAATGATGCGGATGTCATGGAAACAGAGCCGCAAACAAAAGAAAAAACAGTCAGTCAGCCGATTTCCGTACGAATTAACAGTCCGCTTGCGGGGAAGGCGGTTTCGATGAAAGAAGTGCCAGACGATACGTTTGCGGCACAGGTGCTTGGAAAGGGAATGGCAGTGCTGCCGGATGAAGGAAAAGTATTTGCTCCTTGTGAAGCGCAGGTTACGACTGTGTTCGATACAAAACATGCAATCGGACTTACTACAAAAGATGGTGTGGAACTCCTTATTCATATTGGTATCAATACGGTCGAACTGGGAGGAAAATATTACGAAATCCACGTTGCAGAAGGGGATCAGGTACAACCGGGACAGCTTATGGCTACTTTTGATATTACAGAAATTCAAAATGCCGGATACAATATGACAACTCCTGTCATTGTAACAAATACAGACGATTACAGACTTGTGGAAGAGCTGGCTTTTGGAACGGTTCGGTACATGGATCCATTGATCAGGGTAGAGAATTAAAATGGAAGTGCGTTATCTGCCAGAATTCTGAAGATGTGGATTTCTTAGGTACAGATGGAAAGTATCGTGAATGATCACGGTACTTTCTTTTTTTTGCGAGGGGGATCACAGGTGTTAACTAAATGACACTGGCGTGAACCTATGAGATATCCAATGACCGATGTACCAGGTGTGCTGGCAGATCGGGAAACCAGCCCGCATGCGTTGTTCATCTTCACTTTGCGTACTCTGCCAGTTCATATACTCTTGCTTTTGTTAAGTCTGCCGCTTTCATTGCTTCCACCAACGGCTGTATGCTTCCGCCTTCACACTCCTGTCCGGCGGCTTGCACTTCTGCGTCCCTGAATGCAATCCATTCTCTTTCTTTTTTCCGCAAAACATTCATATCTGCTTCGTTCAGGTTCGTTTCCAGCAGTCCCCACACAATGTTTAAAGTATCGTCCCACAGTTGGTACATCTCTGCGGCAGTTATATTCATATCCATTTGTGTGACAGCTTCCTTCTGTTTTTTCTCTATTTCTTTCTCCCGCTCCCTGGCATAAGAAATTTCTGCGGCAATCTCATCGGAAAGATTCGGCTGGAATGTGGTTTCCCCAGCTTGTTCTGCTGCCGACTCTTCTGGTGCGCCGTCAGGAAAGGAATAGACATCTCCAGCCTGAAATCCGGCGGCGCCCGTGATAAACGCCACTTCCGCCCTGCCTCCAGTGACGGAAATGTTTGCCGACACATAAGGGTCTTCGCTGGTAAAGCGGAGTACGTCCCCCTCCCAGACTGCTGTGCCCTGCAGATTACTGACACGGTAGACGCTGATTTCTGCCGTATAGGTTCCATCTGGCTGCAAAGTAAGGGTCAGCTGGCTATAGACATTAGATGTGCCCTGCTTATCGGTATAGATGCCAGTAACATCTTCCTTCTCTGCCTGCTTCGTGACCTCTGTCTGCTCTGTATGTTCCATTTGTTCTGGTTTTTCCAGCTGCTCCATGTTTGACGTATTTCTGCCCGGCTGGTTTGTTTCGACAGGCAATGAATTGCCATTGTCTTTCGTACCGCAGCCGGACAGGAAAAAAACATTCAACAACACCAGTAATATTTTTTTCATAAAAATCTCCATTCCGCCGCCTTTCTTACAGGTTATTACTTTAAAATTCCAACCTATTCTAACATACATCCCTGTTTTTCTCAATAGAAATTGAACTCACCACCTGACAATGTGGCAAAGATTTGATGTCGGCGGACGAGCTGGACGTAATGTAATGGACGGCGGAAAATGCCTTCTGCAGATTAAGAGGCATCCAGCAAACTATAAATATCTGTCGGATTATGCCCTTGGAAATGCGTTTGACATTGACAGATTCCTTCTCAACCAGGCTGCCCGTCAGCCCTGGTGCGAATGCTTATGTGCCATAAAGTAACACGAAAAAATTTGACAGATAGCAGTCCGCCGTTTCATTGCTTGCGGAACCTGCCGCCGCTCTTTTTTTTATCTCCCACAAACGGCGCGCTGGTGAAAGGAGCTGTTTAAGATACGGAAGATGGCGTATTTGAGTATAGGATGGCTGAGTGGGAAGTTGAGGAACAAAGATGAGTGCAGGGAAATTTTTGTTTATGAGATTACAGCACACATGATTCAGATAATGAAGGAATATAATATCTGTCATGAATAAATAGCGTAGAATGTCTGAGTAATTCTTATACATAACATTTTATATAGAATAGTTATCTGAAAGTATTTTATACCAATTTTAATTTATTTGCAATACCAAAGAAAATATTGTTATATTTAGCTAAAAATCCCACCAGGATTTTATACGGGATTTGGAACACATATACAAAAAATTCTGTTATCTACAAAATCTTTCCAGTTTCAGTATTTCACAAACAAATGAAAACGTGATGCTTTTCCGTTGAATAAAAATTTGTAGCAATTCCCGCGAGCGCCTGCCTGCTGCGGGTTTCTGCAGAATCAGCAATTATTTGGCGCATAACAATTCTATATAAATTGTTATGCGTTCTTTTTGTACTTCCTGGATGCAGAATCAGCAGGAAGGAGATTACGAGAGGAAGATCACAGATTTTCCATGAGCATAACAGGATGTGGCATGGAGGAGATTATGAGGGAACTGGACTATTTGGGCATAGGCATGCGGATTCGTGAAATCCGCAAAACAAAAGGCTGGTCACAGGATGATCTTGCAAGAAAATGCGGTATCAGCATGTCTTTCTTAGGTCATATTGAGCGTGGAACAAGGATTATGAGTCTTGAGACATTTGTCGGTATCTGCGGGGCTCTGGAGGTGGATGCGGACGAGCTGCTGTGGGGAAAAATACATCCGTCTGAAGCAGTGCTCGATCTGTGGGGAACCCCCGGCAAAGGGCAGGGCAGCAGGGAAACAGATGGCTATTCCATGTATATCCGTATTATGAAATCCGTAGCGGAAATTATGAACGAAGCATGAACAGGAAAAAGCAGGTACTGATGCTGGCGTCGGTAGCTTCCATGATCGATCAGTTTAATCTGCCCAATATCCGGCTGATGCAGGAGCTGGACTATGAAGTGCATGTGGCCTGTAATTTTGATAAAGGGAACACCTGCGATGAGAACAGGATACAAAAACTGAAGGCATTGCTTGGAAAAAACGATGTCAGATGGCACCAGTGGGATTGTCCCAGAAAGATTCGTTCGGCGGGAGACTGTATCAGGGCTTACGGTCAGCTGCAGAAGCTGATCAGGCAGTATCGTGTGGAATGGATACACTGCCATTCGCCGGTCGGAGGCGTACTGTCAAGAATAGCGGCGCATTTTGCCGGAATTCCGGTTATTTATACGGTACATGGATTTCATTTTTATCAAGGCGCGCCGGCGCAAAACTGGCTGCTGTATTACCCGGTGGAAAAACTGTTGTCTTACTGGACCGACGTACTGATTACAATCAATCAGGAGGATTATAGGTTTGCAAAGATGCATCTGAATGCCAGAAGAATCCGAAGGATACCAGGAGTGGGGATCGATATCGAACGGTTCCGGGATTATCAGCCGCAGACGACAAGAGAAGCATTTTGCAGAAGATATCATCTGCCTTTGGATGCAAAAATACTGTTGTCTGTCGGGGAACTGAGCAGCCGGAAAAATCACCGGCTTGTGCTGTCTGCATTGCCGGATCTGCAGGATCATATTTACTATATAATCTGCGGGCAGGGGGAATTACGTGAAGAGCTCATTGCTTTTGCCAGGGAGACGGGAGTGTCGGAGCGTATCCGTCTGGCGGGATACCTTGAAGATGTGCGCGAATTATATAAACATGCAGATGTTTTTGTATTTCCGTCATATCAGGAGGGACTTCCGGCAGCGCTGGTTGAGGCAATGGCCTGTGGTCTGCCGTGTCTGGTATCCGATATCCGGGGCAACAGAGAGCTGATCCGGCAGGAGAGCTGCAGATTCAAACCGGACGACAGCGCCTGTTTTTGCAAACGCCTGCGGGCGCTGCTGGATGATCCGCAGTATGCAGCTGGGAAAGCGGCGCAGTGTCAGAAGAGGGCTGTTTCATATGGCAGGAAGATGGCAGAAAGAAAAATCAGAACAATTTATAAGAGCATGAAAGACGATCGATGATGAAACAAAAAAATGATTATTGGAAACTGTTTTTACTATTAGAGTGCGCGCTGCTTTTGTTTCTTGGAATTTTTTATTTTTCCTGCGGCGAGGCTCTGTATGTACGGAAATCGGATGGCAATATTGAAGAATTTGGCTTTACAAACGATACGGGAGAGCTGCTGGAGGGAGGTGTCGTCGAACAGACCTATACCTCGCAGATGGATCAGTTAACTGCCATAGGGGTTATGGTGTCCAATTACGGACAGGCATCTGAGAGCCAGCTGACAATTCGCGTGGAAGATGTAACAGAAGGCCATATGCTTGCACAGCAGACATATCGTGTGGCGGATATCGGAATAAATTCTTACGTGTATCTGCCAGTGCCGGAACATACAAAGCTGCGGCGCGGCAGTCTGGTAAAGATTACGCTGACATCGGACGCTGCCGGCGGCAGTGCGCCTACAGCGCTGTATCATGTTGGATATGCGTTTGAGAAGGATGCTGTTGGTAAAGATGCGGTTCTGCTGGTGAACGGGGAAGTAGTGACTGGTACTTTGTGTATCGCAGTACAGGGGAATAATTATGTCTGGACAGGCCCTAATTTTTGGAAACTGGTATGTCTTGCAGTGTTACTGTCTGCAGCGGTTTACTGTCTGCTGGCGTATAGGAGCATACGGGGAAAAACCAGTTATTTTTTTGCGTTGTTTGGCGTGTTAAACAGGTATGGATTTTTGATTCAGCAGCTGGTCGCAAGGGATTTTAAGACCCGGTATAAGCGCTCGGTGCTGGGGGTATTCTGGAGTCTGCTAAACCCGCTGCTGACAATGACTGTACAGTATATTGTATTTTCCACATTGTTTAAATCTGACATAGATAATTATCAGGTATATCTGCTGACTGGACTGGTTGTGTTTAATTTTTTTAACGAAGGCGTGGGGCAGGGACTGACCTCAATTGTCGGCAATGCTTCTCTGATTACAAAAGTATATCTGCCCAAATATGTATATCCGGTCACAAGAGTACTTTCTTCGGGAATTAATCTTTTAATGTCTCTCATTCCTCTGGTGCTGGTGGCAGCGATTACCGGAGAGACGTTTACAAGGTCTTATCTGATGGCGCCGTATATTTTGCTGTGCATTATGATATTTACGATTGGGTTTGGGATGATCATGGCGTCTGCAATGACTTTTTTTCGGGATATGCAGTTTTTATGGGGAATCTTAAGCCTGCTTTGGATGTATCTGACGCCGGTATTTTATCCTATTACGATCATACCGGTCGAAACAAGGCGTTATTTTGGATATAATCCGATGATTCACTATATCAATGCCTTGCGCTCGATTGTGATGGACGGTACGGCGCCAAGGCCGTCGGAATTTGCGATCTGCACGCTGTGGGCATGTGGGATACTGTTTACAGGGTGCTTGATATTTAAGAAAACACAGGACAAATTTATATTTTATATTTAATGGGAGGCTGTCGAATGGGTGCTCCGATAGTGACGCTGGAAGGCATTTCTTTAAAATTTGATATGGAAAGCAACCGTGCGACTTCGCTCAAGGAATTTTTCGTGCGCTGGCTCAGGAGAGATTTCAGACATGAGGAATTCTGGGCACTGCAGGATATCTCCTTTGCGTTAGAACAGGGGGATGTGCTGGGGATCATCGGGCACAATGGCGCAGGAAAGAGCACGATGCTGAAAGTCGTTTCCGGAATTATGAAGCCTACAAAGGGGATCATAACGACACAGGGGATGATTGTTCCGATGCTGGAGCTTGGTTCGGGGTTTGATATGGAATTATCCGGGCGGGAAAATATATTTTTAAACGGGGCGATTCTTGGGTATTCCAAATCGTTTCTAAACAGCAGATATGAGGAAATTGTTGCATTTTCAGAACTTGAAAACTTTATCGAAGCGCCGCTCCGGACATATTCCTCCGGTATGCTGGCAAGACTTGCGTTTTCTGTAGCCTGTATCGTGGAGCCGGAAATACTGATTGTGGATGAGATTCTTTCGGTCGGCGACGCGGATTTTCAGGAAAAAAGCCGGAAACGCATGATGCAGCTGATGGCAGGCGGAACGACAGTGTTTTTTGTATCGCATAGCGTGGAACAGATCAGAGAAATGTGCAATAAAGTGTTATGGATGGAGCATGGCAGGATGGTTGGATTTGGCGACTCAGATAAAATCTGTAACATGTATGAGCGGTGTTAGAGCGTGTTTGAAAATTTCAGAGGTGTTATATGTATCCACAACTGAGTATTATTGTGCCAGTGTATAATTGTGAAAAATATGTAGGTCGGTGTATCCGGTCGCTGTTAAAGCAGACCTGTCAGGACTTTGAGGTGATTCTTGTGAATAATGGATCAACAGACAGGAGCCTTTGCGTATTAGAAAAGTATGCGCGAAAAGACAGCCGGCTGCATGTGCTGTCGCAGGAAAACAAGGGGATCAGCGGTTCCAGGAATACAGGACTCGATGCGGGCAGGGGAAAGTATCTGTGTTTTGTGGATGCGGACGATTATGTGGAACCGCTGTTTGTTGAAACGCTGCTGCATGCCGTGCAGACAAATGACTGCGATATGGCAGTATGTGATTATGCAATGACTTTTCGGTCGCGGGAGATACGAGCGGTTCTGGGACTGACAGACGAGGTAAACGATGTGCAGGAGATGGAGAACGAGCTTTTTTATCTGAGGTATTTTGCACGCAATCCGGTTGTATGGAATAAGATCTACAGGAGAAACGTGATCTGTGACGCGGGTATCCGGTTTGAAATACCGCACGGGGAAGATTTGTTGTTTCATCTGCGGCTGCTTCCTCATGTGAGAAGGATCGCAACGGTATCTCAAACACTCTATCACTACGTACAGCGTAAAAGTTCGGCGGCTCATAGTCTGCAGAAAGTAAATGTACAGAATGTCACAATTATAGAGACTTACCTAAAGGGAGCGCATCAAAACGACGGTAGCATGGCATTTTATGCTTTTTCCAGCATCTATACCGGATTTCTCTCATCCGCATACTGCACAGGCCGTAAGATCGGATATTTTGCAGGGCAGATCAGTGCCATGGAGCAGGCGGATTTTTTTCGGGAGTTTTGTAAAACGATCGCGTTTACCGGAAGACTGCGGGGGATGTATTTGGAAAAAGCAGTGTCACGCAGGTTTTATCTGATACAAAAGCTGCAGTTTGGTTTGTGCCTGCTGAAATGGAAATTGCCTGCGGCTCTGTTCATGTGGCTGTGCAGCAGGCTGATTATACTGAAAAACAGAAAACTGCCGAAGGGACAGTATGTATAATATGGGACACAAAATATATGTCTGCTGTTATTGTGAGGCGTGGGGGTCTGGTGGGATCGAATCCTTTTGTATCAGTCTGATCAGGCAGCTGGACAGGTCATTATACAAAGTGGATATTGTGGCTGCCAGAAAGCTGTCGGGGTTTTACGACAGACAGCTGGAAGAATTGGGGATACGTCTGATTCTGTTAAGCGGCAGTACGAAAAAATGCGGAGACAATTATCGCCGGCTGTCATACCTGTTTCAACGCAGGCATTATGACGTCGTACATATCAACGCTTATCATGCTGTGACACTGTTATATGCGCAATGCGCGAAGAAAAGCGGGATCAAAACGGTTGCAGTGCATAGTCACAGCGCGGGTATCAAAAAAGGAAGGGGACAGCTGTTAAAGTATTTGGCGCATCTGATGGCCAGGTATTTTTTTGCTGACAGCCCGACGGTACGAATTGCCTGCTCAGAAGCATCAAAAAGATTTCTGTATCTGCGCGGGCAAAAAGTCCAGATAATTCCAAACGGAATCGATGTGGAAAGGTTTCGGTATTCGCAGCTTCAGCGGGATCGTATTCGACGCAGGCTGGGAATCGAGCGTGCATTTGTAACAGGAATGACAGGAAGGCTGTGTACAGAAAAAAATCAGGCGTTTGGTATAGAGGTATTTGCTGAATTGAAAAAAGAGCGGGGTAATGCCGTACTTTTGATCGTTGGAGAAGGAGAGACAGAGCATACACTACGCGGCCTGGTCAGAAACAAGGGGCTTACAGGCAGCGTTATATTTTATGGGGCAAGCCGGCATGTTTCGCAACTGATGCAGGGAATGGATGTACTGCTTATGCCATCTGAGACAGAGGGATTTGGAATGACAGCAATAGAGGCACAGGCCTGCGGCCTGCCCGTCGTTTGTTCAGACCGGGTACCGAAAGAAGCGGTGGCAGACGAAAGGCTTGTGATACGTATATCGTTAAAAAAGAGCAGGCAGGAATGGGTAAAAGCGCTGGCAGGAGCTGTCCGGCAAAAGACTTGTGGATTAAGGAACACGGATTATGATATCAGTACAACTGCAGATGCAATAAAGAGCATATGGGAATAAAAAGGATACCAGTAGAAGGGACAAAAGATTATGGACACGATCAGGCATTTGATGCAAAAGAATTTGATCAACACCTATCGCGGATGGTGGGCGTGGCACTGTGTAGTCAGGAAATATCATATCGGGGCGACAGCTGTTATTCTGATGCCGGGTACGAACCGGAAGTATAACCGGAGCGCATTGCTGTTTCTGGATCAGATGCTAAAACAGCGTAAATATGAGAATGCTGTAATCCTGACCGTCGACAGAGCGGCGGCAGCAAGTGCAAAGCTGTTTTCAGAAAACATATGCGCGGTAGAATGCATTTCCCGCAGGAAGGCAGAACAGTTTATGCAGTTTTACAGTCTGTATGAATTTGATGCGCGGTTTATCGTTGCTTCTTTGGATGAACCGTATGGCAGAAATGCCTGGAGGCTTGCGGGAGTCCGGGGCACGACTGTGGACGAGCTGATGGCATTAGGCGTATACAGGCTGCCAGTTTTTAAAAGGCCAAAGCTGCCGGCTTATTCAGGAAATCATGCAAAAATATTACAATTTCTGGGGAAAGAAAGGAGTCGGTAGCATGGATGTTCAATATATCATTGTTCAGGCGGGTGGAAAAGGAACGCGGATGGGATATCTGACGCGTAATAAACCAAAAGCCCTGGTGCCGGTTAGGAATTTACCTATGCTGTTTCATTTGTTTCGAAAATATCCGGATAAAAAGTTTATCATAATCGGCGACTATCAATACACCGTTTTGGAACGGTATCTGGAAACATTTGCAGAGGTTACGTATCAGCTTGTAAGCGGACAGGGATTTACAGGGACATGCGCAGGTCTTCGCAATGCCCTGGAACGAATACCGGAAGGAAAGCCGTTTGCGCTGATCTGGTCAGATCTTATACTGCCAGATACGTTTGTAATGCCGCAGGTTACGGGAAACTATATCGGTCTTGCCAAAGATTTTCCCTGTCGCTGGAAATTTGAAAACGGTACATTCTGCGAAGAGACGAGCAGGGAATACGGTGTGGCAGGTTTCTTTCTGTTTCAGGAAAAGAAACTGTTAGCAGACGTCCCTTTGGAAGGAGAACTTGTCCGCTGGCTGGGATCATGTTCGTTTGATAAGAAAGAGCTGCCGCTGTATCAAACAAAAGAATACGGCGTGCTTTCCGAATACCAGAATCAGACGGCGGCGCAGGTATGCAGACCATTTAACACGATCCGGACGGAGGGAAACAGGATCATCAAGGAACCAGCCGATAGGCAGGGGCTGGATCTGGCAGTACGAGAAAAGCAGTGGTATCGTCATGTGATAAAGCATGAGTTTGGCCAGATACCGCAGATATTTTCTTTTGACCCGCTGACGATGGAGCGGATCGACGGGGAAAATATTTATGCCTGTGATTGTCTGTCGTTTGAAAAGAAAAAAGAGATTTTGTCACAGATCGTTGCATGCTTAAGATCTGTTCATGACATGGGAAAGGCGCCTGCTGACCCGGACAGTTATTATGAAGCGTATATTGCAAAGACATTTGACCGGTTAAACAAAATACAAAGGCTTGTACCTTTTGCAGAAGATGAGAAGATCGTAATCAATGGAAAACGATGCAGAAACGTATTTTTTTATCGGCAGGAGCTGGAACAGATGGCAGATAAATATATGCCGCAGTCTTTTCAGTTTATTCATGGCGATTGTACGTTTTCCAATTTGTTGTTACGTGCAGATGGAACGCCCGTGCTCATCGATCCGCGCGGATATTTTGGTTATACAAACTTATATGGGGATGCCGCGTATGATTGGGCAAAGCTGTATTATTCAGTTGTCGGCAACTACGATCAGTTCAATCTGAAACGCTTTTCGCTGGATATCCGTGAGCAGGAAGTCCTGCTAAATATCCGATCCGGGCATTGGGAGGATATGGAAGAGACATATTTTGAGCTGTTATCCGGCGAGGTATGTAAGGAACAAATCCGTCTGTTTCATGCACTGATCTGGCTGTCTCTGACAACCTATGCATGGGAAGATTATGATTCGATTTGCGGCGCATTTTACAATGGTTTGTATTATCTGGAGGATTTGCTATGAAAGAGTATTTTGAAGGAATTATCCATACGCTGAAACGGTGTGTGGACTCCATCGACGAGGCGGTATTTACCCGTCTTACCAATGACTGCGTTCGTGCATTGGAAAACGGACATAAGGTTGTGGTAAGCGGTCTGGGAAAAAATGTGCCTGTATGTGAGAAATTTGTCGGTACGATGGTATCGCTGGGGCAGAACGCCTGTTTTATGAACACCAATTCGGCAGTTCATGGCGATATTGGTATGGTTATGCCGGACGATGTGGTCATTATACTGACAAAAAGCGGAGAGACGGCTGAATCTGTCTGGCTGGCAGGACTTCTTGAAAGAAAGGATGCAAAGCTGTGGCTGCTTTCTTTTTGTAAAGAAAGCACGCTGACCAGTCTGGTTCCTGACAGTCTGATTCTCCATTTGGAAAATGAGGGAGATCCCTGGGATATTGTACCGAACAATTCCACGACCGTGAATCTGATCGTCCTGCAGGGACTGGCAATGCACATCGTACAAAAACGCGGAGTGACTTTACAGAAGTTTAAGATGAACCACCCTGGCGGGCATATAGGAGAACAGTTAAAAAATGTGTGAAAAAATAGAAGTATCCACGCTTCCCAAAACATGGATTCTGGATTTGGACGGAACGCTTGTAAAACATAACGGATATAAAATCGATGGCTATGATACTCTTCTGCCGGGGGCGAGAGGATTATTAAATAATATTGCCAGGCAGGATATGGTTATAATTGTGACTGCGAGACGGAAGGAATATGCAGGACTCACAGAGCGGTTTTTAAAAGAACAGGGTATCTGTTATCAGCATATTATATACGATGCTCCTTATGGGGAACGGATATTGATAAACGACTGCAAGCCGGGAGGACTTAAGACGGCGGTTGCGGTGAATTTGAAACGGGACGCAGCAACAAATGTACGGATCGATATCAATAAAGACAGATAGGTAAACGGATATGGAAAGAATGATAGATGTTCTGAAAAGTAAATTTAGACAAAAAAGCTATGTACGTATTGCGTGGATATATTATCATCAGATTATGAAAGGTTATCGTATTTATTCGAAAATATTAAAGAAGTATGGGGAAGATATAACAATTTTTTCCTGTGCTTTACACGGAAGTGGAGATATTTTTTTTGTGAGCCGGTATTTAAATGCATTTATGCAACGTGAAAAAATATCTTCCGGACTTTTTCTTTTGGGAGGAACGGCAGAATTAAGCGTAACAAAGCTGTTTCCAGAGGTTTTTAAAAAAGTTAAATGTATGATTATAAATGAAGAAGATATTTATAATTTGATGAGATTCAGGTTATTTGCTGGATGTAAAAATGTAAATATTATTCACTTTCATCATTGTTCTTATACGCCGCAGTTAACTGTAACAGATATGATGGAAGGGTATCATGGGCTGACCATGACAGATTTATATCTTCATACGACGTTAAATATGAAATACGATATGGTACCAGATAAGCCGGCGTTTGCGGAAGATCAAACGTCTGTGACAAAGTTTTTTGAAAATAATGATTTGCAGCCTGGGAGAACGGTCGTTTTGGCGCCGTATTCTGTATCTGGCGGAAGATTACCGGAAACTTTTTGGGAGAGACTGGCGGCCTGCTTATTAAATAATGGTTATTCTGTATGTACAAACAGCTCTGATCCGCAAAGAGAGCCGGTTATTACAGGGACAACCAGAATCTTTTTTACGTTTGTGCAATCCAAAAGTTACCTGGAGTATGCAGGATATTTTATCGGATACCGAAGTGGATTATGCGATATCATCGGAGGACTCAATTGTAAAAAAATTGTAATTTATGCTTCGAAGGATATGTCAGAAGGATTTTTAATGAGCTACGTAGGTCTTTCGAATATGGGATTATCAAATGATGTTATTGAGTTTGAATATAGATGCGGACTATTGAAAAAAATTTTATCCGTCTTTGACATTAAGGAAAGCAGCTATTTAAAAAATACCGGCACGATACTATATCCTGCATTCCGGTCAAATAATATAGCTGTCGCAAGTGCTGTGAGCGAAGAATATTTTCCATATATTTGTGTGACGATACAATCCATTATCGATACGTCTTCTTCGAACAATAATTACGATATTATCATATTAGGGGAACATATTTCTGCTGGAAACAAAGAAGTGGTCCGGGATCTGATAAAAGGGCATTCAAATTTTTCTGTCAGATATATAGAGATCTCTGAATTTTTAAGTCAGTATGATCTGCCAGTCGAAGAGCAGTATAAGCCTGTTATATATGCCAGACTGACCCTTCCGGAGATTATGCAAAAATACGAGAAAGTAGTTTATATAGATTCAGATGTCGTTTTGACAACGGATATTGCGAAACTTTATGCAACAGATGTGCGGGGATATTTGCTTGCAGCGGTCAGGGATGCGGTAATGATTGCATGGTATCATACTCCGGGTAATCCGGAATATGAATATATTCATGATGTACTTAAGCTCAGGCATCCGGATCAGTATTTTAATTCAGGTGTAATCGTTTTTAATATTCCTGAATTTGGCAGAGAATTTAGTACGGAATTTTTATTTGAATATGCAACATCCCGTTTTTGGAAGTGGCGTGATCAGGATGTCTTTATGACTCTGACGGATGGGAAAGTAAAATTATTAGGACAGGAATGGAATGTGCTGGTTCCATATTTCAGAGATGAATTACAGATTCTTGAAGACGGGGGACAATATGAACTAAAAAAACGATATATAGAAGCAGTGAACCATCCGAATCTTATTCATTATATTGGGTGTAGTTTTTTATCTCTGAATCCCAAACCATTAAAACTGGAGATTTTTTGGAAGTATGCGTTAAAAACGCCGGTATTTGATGAATTGCTGCAAAGAGCCCTGGCAAAAACCTGTCAAAATAATATCGTAGCTGATTCAGGAATGATAGCAGAGTATCAATTCAGAGATCTGGTATTGAATCAGTATAAAGATGGAAAAATTGGATTCAGGTACATACTAAAGTATACAAAAGCATGGCTTGGGTACAAACTGTGTAAATAAGAACGTTTATAGGATGGGACAAAACAATGAGATCGATAAAAGAAAAAATATACTCTTATTTATATCATATTATGTCAGATGTAGCGCATAGGGAAATTAAAGGAGAACTAAGCAGAAATACCGTTGAAATTATTCAGAATAGAGAACACATTGAAAGAATAAATACAACGTTAGTAACAGAATCAGAGGCCAAAGTATCTAAATTAATAAATACAATAAATGTTTTGGAACGACAATTGCAAAAGGTACAAAATAATTTGGACAGCATTGGCGGTGATATCGATGGATTATCAGAAGATATAGACAGAATAGAAAAACATACCATGGAGAATCAGACAGCGATACATATTATGGACCATAGAATCGACAGCAGTTATTGGGCTTTTCGTGACTGGAAAATAAGAACAATGGCATTACCGGCTTTGTCATTTGAAGTTCATTTAACGGAACATTGCAATTTAAATTGTGTCGGATGCGATCACTTTTCCCCGTTGGCAGAAAAAAAATTTACTGATATAAATTCTTTTCGACGTGATTTTGAAAGGCTGGCAGATTTGTTTGACGGCGAGGCAGGCTACATACATTTGCTGGGAGGAGAACCATTATTACACCCGCAGGCTGCGCAGTTTTGCAAGGTAGCCAGAAAAAATTTTCCCGAGGCCAATATTGATATTGTAACAAACGGATTGCTGCTACCTCAAATGGCTCCTGACTTTTGGCAGGTTTTAAGATCGGAGAAAATAAAAATATCTGTTACAAAGTATCCGATTGCTTTGGATTATGGGAATATTGCCAGTCTGGCAGGTGATTATGAGGTCGGACTTTCCTTTTTTAACGATACTGGGGAAGACAAAACCATGACGCATAATAAATATGATCTGGAAGGTACCCAGGATCCAAGAGAGTCGTTTATAGACTGTTGTCGGGCAAATAAATGCATTTTTTTATCAGAAGGAAAACTGTACCCGTGTACGTTTCCGGGTAATATACATCATTTTAATAAATTTTTTTCAACGTCGATGCAGACTACGGACAGAGATTTTATCGATATTTATAAAGCGGCATCCGCCGGGGAAATATTATCATTTTTATCTGCGCCAATACCGTTTTGCAGATATTGCGATATCAGGCATGCAGAAAATGGAGTAAAGTGGGAAGTTTCTGGTAAAAAAATAGAGGAATGGATATGAAAAAAAGTGAAACTATCAAACAGGCGGTCATATTGGCTGGCGGATATGGGACAAGATTAAAGCCGTTTACAGATACAAATCCAAAACCAATGTATCCGTGCAATGGGAAACCATTTTTGGAATATCTGATCGAACAGGTACGGGAGTTTGGAATCAAAGATCTGATACTTTTATTGGGTTACCTTCCTGAAAAAATATCAGATTATTTCGGCGATGGATCCAAATGGAAGGTACGAATCAGATATTACATTACGCCGGTGGAATATGAAACAGGGCTGCGGATAAGGTCGGCGGGCAATATGCTGGAGGATACATTTCTGCTGCTGTATTGTGATAACTACTGCCCCATAAATCTGAAAGCGTTAGAGAGAAAATATGTTGAAACCGGAGCGGACCTGGT
This sequence comes from uncultured Eubacterium sp., assembly GCA_910577225.1. Taxonomy (GTDB): domain Bacteria; phylum Bacillota; class Clostridia; order Lachnospirales; family Lachnospiraceae; genus Eubacterium_J. The sequence continues at coordinate 36,690 of CAJTMV010000009.1, forward strand.
TTTTACCGCATATCGCAATGCGGACGGATACACGAAAAGTAATTTGAGACTTTCGGACACCGGACTGGTAACCGTATATGATAAAAAAAGAAGCGTTCCAAATCTGCAGGGGGTCGATATTGGCTATGCAATTGTAGCAAAGCGTGTGTTAGATCTGCTGCCGGAAGGAAACTGCAATTTTGAAGCTGCTGTATATCCAAAGCTGGTTCGGGAGAAAAAGCTGTATGCAGTCTGGACGGAACATCGTTATTATTCAGTAGGTTCCTTTGAACGTATTCGACTGACGGAGCAGTTTTTTTCCGGAAAGAAATACATCTTTCTTGATCGTGACGGCACTTTGAATGTCCGTCCGCCAAAGGCATGCTATATTGAAAAGCCGGAGGATTTTATCTGGCTTGACGGTGCAAAAGATGCTGTGAAACGCCTGAAAGATGCCGGATATTGGATCATTCTTGTGACAAACCAGCCCGGTTTGTCAAGGGGAAATCTGACGGAAGAGACACTGGCAGCCATACATAAAAAGATGCAGGATGATCTGAAAAAAATCGGGGCATGTATCGATCACATTTATTACTGCCCACACAACTGGGAGGAAGGATGCGCATGCAGAAAGCCCAAACCGGGAATGTTCTATCAGGCGCAAAAGGAATTTTCCATAGATCTGACCAGATGCTATATGCTTGGTGATGATGAACGTGATATGACGGCTGGAGAGGCAGCAGGATGTAAGTGTATGCAGATATCAGAAACATTTACGCTTGCAGACGCAGTCCGTAAAATTTTAAAGGATGATAAAAGCGACAGGGAAGACATCTGAACAGACTGTTGCGCGAAGAAGGGAGAACATACATGATCATATCAAAAACACCTTTAAGATGCTCTTTTTTTGGAGGGGGAACTGATTTTCATGAGTATTATGAGAACAGCAGACCCGGTTATGGCAGTGTGATAAGTACAACCCTGGATATGCATGTGTACATTACTGTGAACCATAATTTTGACGGAAAAGTGAGACTTTGTTATGCAGGTAATGAGCTGGTCGATCATGCAGATCAGGTGAAACATAATATTATTCGTGAAGCGCTAAAGATCGTGGGAATTGAAAAAGGGATTGAGATTTTCTATTCGGCTGATATTCCGTTAAGCGGCGCTGGAATCGGTCTTGCATCCTCTTCGGCTTTGGCGGTCGGAGTATTAAATGCGCTGCATGCATACAAAGGGGAATACGTATCAGCAGAGCAGCTGGCCAAAGAGGCGTGCTACATAGAGATTGAATGTCTTGGACAGCAAATCGGGATACAGGATCAGTATGCAGTTTCATATGGCGGATTTAAACGGTATCGATTTAATCAAAACGGTTCGGTTACGGTAATGCCGGTGGTTTGCCGCAAAGAGATCCTCCAACAGCTGGAAAAAAATATGATGCTGTTTTTTACAGGGATTACGAGAGATTCTGGAAAAATATTAAGCGAACAGACAAAGACGATTTCGGATAAAACGGCAATGCTTGACAGTCTGGTTGCAACTGTGGACCGGGCGCATGATGAACTTGTATGCGGAAACCTGGATCTGTGGGGTGAGGAACTGGATAAGAGCTGGCAGATTAAGAAAAAATTCGCCGGAGGAATCTCGAACCCGGTAATCGATAAGATGTATACTGCGGCGAGGGATGCGGGAGCGTTGGGCGGTAAAATTCTTGGAGCAGGCGGCGGTGGTTTTTTGCTGCTCTATACGAAAAAAGACAGACAGACGGATGTAAAAACAGTGTTGAAGGAGTTTCGACAGGTTCCGTTTGCACTGGAACCGCAGGGAAGCAGAATTATTTTTTCGGATTAATTTTTTAAACAGATTTTTAAATTGAAGGAAAGGCAGATACCATGACGGATTACACAGCGCAAATAAGCGCATATATTGAGAAAGAGAGAGAAATCTTAAGCTGTCTTAACATATGTCAGATCAACGCGGTAATGAACCTGCTGGAAGAGAAGCTGGCTGCTGAAAATACGATATTTGTTTTTGGAAACGGAGGAAGCGCCGCAACAGCGTCTCATTATCAGAATGATTTTAATAAAGGAATTTCAGAGTATACCGATAAAAAATTTCGTTTTCAATGTCTGAATGACAATGTAGCTACGATGATGGCAATTGCCAATGATATCGGATATGAGGAAATTTTTCGGTTTCAGCTAAGAGGAAGGCTGCGGCCGGGAGACATTTGTATCGGAATATCCGGAAGCGGAAATTCGAAAAATGTAGTTAACGCGGTACAATATGCGAAGTCACAGGGCAACCAGGTAGTTGGCATCACAGGATATCAGGGTGGGAAATTAAAAGAAATAGCGGATTATTCACTGCACGTTCCAATTCAGAGCATGCAGATTACAGAAGACATACATATGATCTTTGATCATTTGATGATGAGCATTTTTTATAAAACGATGTGTGGGATCGATCATATAAAGGAGTAGGAAATGAGTAAAATTTTAATTACCGGCGCGGCAGGGTTTATCGGTTCACAGCTTGCGCATGCTTTATGGCAGGAAAAAAATGAGGTTGTCCTGGTTGATGATTTTTCCTATGGACTGGAAGATAATCTGGTCTTTTGCGATCATGATTTCAGAGATGAGATTATTCGGGGAGATATTTGCAGTTCCCAATTTCTGTACAAGCTGTGTCAGGAAAAGACGTTTGACTATATCTATCATATTGCGGCAATTACACCTCTTCCTGATTGTCAGATCGATCCGGGAAGAGCGGTTACTGTGAATGTTGCGGGAACGGTCAGCGTATTAGAAGCGGCTCGCAGATATGGTGCAGTGAAAGTAATATTTGCAAGTACTTCCGCAGTTTATGAAAACTGTCGCACGTTTCCGACCAGGGAGGCGGACGCCATACCGCCCAGCCTGATCTATTCAGGCACAAAATTTGCAGCGGAGCAGTTTTGCAAAAGTTATGCAGACGTGTATGGGATGAATATTACGGTGCTTAGATTTGCAAATGTATATGGTCCGCATATTGACTGTCTGAGAAAGCAGCCTCCGGTAGCGGGTTACCTGATTCGGGAGCTTTATTATGATCGTGCGCCTGTACTGCACGCGACCGGAAAGCAGGAACGGGATTTTATTTATGTGGATGATCTGATTGATCTTGCGGTTCGTGTACAGAATGGGACAGGTTTTGATATTGTAAACGTTTCTTCAAATGAGACGCATTCTATTAACGAACTGTTTGAAACAATTCGGCGCGTGATGAACAAAGGGTCGATTCATGCGGAGTATACAGACGCATCAAATTACTGGAAAAACTATCCGGAGCTTTATGAAGGAGCATATCAGATTGCAGAGGAGATACTGGATCATGAGGTTAACAAATATACGTTATGTGACAACCGGTATGCATTTGATACCTATGGGTGGAAACCGCGGATTACGTTTGAAGACGGAGTACGGCAGACCGTGGAATTTGGCGTTTTGGCGATTCGGGAAAGGGACAGATGAAATTAATAAAAGGAGTGGACAGGCATGTTGTTTAATTCGATGCAGTTTCTTGTATTTTTTCCGATTGTGGTTCTTGTTTATTTTTTAGTGCCAGTAAAAATAAAACATATATGGCTGCTGATGGCAAGCTATTATTTTTATATGTGCTGGAATGCAGAATATGCATGTCTGCTATTGACTTCTACGGTAGTTACATATGCAGCCGTTATGCTAATGGAACGGATACGAAGCAGAAAAGCAGATACGAAAGGGAAGAAACAGGAAAAATTAGTGTTTGTGTGCAGTCTGGCTGTAAACCTTGGAATGCTATTTTATTTTAAATATACCAATTTTGCTCTGTCATTATTTTCAGGACTGTCAAAATTGTTTTCTGTTCAATGGAAGATACCGGAATTTGATATATTACTTCCGGTAGGCATTTCTTTTTATATCTTTCAATCGCTGGGCTACATGGTCGATGTTTATCGTGGAGAAGAAGAGCCGGAGAAAAATTTTTTCCGCTATGCATTGTTTGTGTCTTTTTTTCCACAGTTGGTAGCAGGACCAATCGAACGATCAAAAAATTTGCTTCGTCAGCTGGCCGAACCAAAAAGGTTTGATTACGTAAGGGTAAGGGAAGGACTGCTGCTTATGCTCTGGGGATTTTTTTTAAAAATGGTCATTGCTGACAGATGCGCCGTTCTTGTTAATACTGTGTACGAAAACGATATGGCTTATCATGGATATCAGGTTATTGTTGCAAATGTGTTATTTGCGTTTCAGATATATTGCGATTTTATGGGCTATTCCCAAATTGCCAGAGGGAGTGCCCAGGTACTTGGCTGTAATTTAATGGAGAATTTCAGACAGCCTTATTTGTCACGTTCCATAAAGGAATTCTGGAGGCGGTGGCATATTTCGTTAAGTTCATGGTTCCGGGATTATCTTTATATTCCATTGGGTGGCAGCAGATGTGGAAAAGCAGTCAGATACCGGAATCTGATGATCACATTTCTGGCAAGCGGACTTTGGCATGGGGCAGGTTTGTCTTTTATCGCGTGGGGGGGGGGTACATGGTCTGTATCAGATAGTAGAAGAGGCAGTATCTCCTTTTTTTGCCAGGTTCTATGAGCGGCATTGCATCGACACGGAAAAGTTTTCGTGGAACATATTGCGTACGATTCGGACATTTGTTCTGGCTGATATTGCATGGGTCTTTTTCAGGGCAGATAGCTGTCGGCAGGCGCTGAGAATATTGAAAAATTCTCTGGAACTGTCAAATACGGGAATGCTTTTGAATGACGGGTTGTACCAGTTAGGACTTAGCCATAGGGAAATGTCTATACTGGCCGCAGGACTGGCAGTACTTGCAGTGTATGGTCTGTTACGGGAAAGCGGGCAGAATGTAATGAACTGGCTCTCTGGGCAGAATATAATATTTCGCTATGTGGCATATTGGACAGCGATCGTCCTTATTACCTTTTCTTTGAATATTACCGGACAGGAGTTTATATATTTTCAATTTTAGCTTTTGTCAGAGGGAAAAATAGATTCGAATTTAATTTGTGGACAGAAATGAAGAAGGAGTTCGGAGGAAAAGAAAGATGAAACAGATATTGCGACTGGCGTTAAAGTGTGTTTACGTAATATTCCCTTTACTTATTATCTGGATATATATAGGTACACATCCGCTTGCTTTTATGGACGAAGAAGCGCCTTATTATTTATGGAATAAAGCACAGACCCGATTGAAACAGGAAAAACAGTATGATACGCTGTTTTTAGGCGACTCGACAGCGAATGCTGCATATATGCCGGAGATATTATCTGATACGTCATTGAATCTGGCGCTGGGAGGAGCGTCTCCAGTAGAAAATTACTATGTTTTGCAGGAATATCTGGAGCACCATCCAGCGCCGGACGTCTGTTATATAAGTTTTGCCGATCAGCATTTTCAGGATGGAGGGTGTTTTTGGACAAGGACAGTCTATACGCATAGATTTGGAATGAAACAGAATAGAGAGATATTTCAGACAGCGGCAGAATACGGAGATCCTCTTATATGTAAGGAGGACTATATGGCTGATTTTATATCTTATGAACTGTGGCTTCCGCATAAATACATTACGGCATTGCTCAACGCCGGTTTTAATCAGCGTTATGAACAGAATATGTCGGCTCAGTATGCAATCGGACTGCATGGCGGACGTTATGTTGCAGTCGGTAATACAGAATATACAGCTTCGGAACAGATAGAGTACAATGCATTTCATGTAGTTCCGTTTCGGGATATGTATTATAGAAAAATATTGAGTTTATGTGCAGAAAAAGGAATTCAGGTACATATTGTAAGGCTTCCCATGCCAGATAACTATGTTTATACAGATTCTTACAAAGAAGATTTCGACAGATATTACAGTAGTCTGAAACAGGAGTATCCTGGACTGGTCGTAGATTTTATGCCGGTATGGGATAAAAGCATGTTTGCGGACGGAAATCATCTAAATTCACGCGGGGCGCTGACGTTTTGCAGAAAACTCAAAGTATTATACCCAGAACATTTTGCAGATACGTCGTTTTCAGAATCACAGATAGCCGCAGTCAATGACGCAGTTGCTGCTGAAAATAAAGCGGAGTGGCTGACAGAGTGGATTGCAGGTATGAATTATACGCTCGTCCTGCGTGATCCGGAAAGAAAATATGTTTCATTTTGCAGTGACAGGCTGCAGAACGGCGGTTTTCTTATTGGAAAAAACGATGATTGCGGCTCGGATTTTTATTTTATTTCGCAAACGGACGACGATGGGATGTTTTCACTAAATGAAACAGAAGTCGGTCTGACGCTTACGCCCGCAGGGGGTGACGCTCAGGTTTGGAATCTGCCAGACGGCAGTGATTTGGATATTGCTGTTATAGATCGTTACCATGGACAGGTGGTCTGTATGAAATCTTTTCAGTATAATGAGGGAGGATATTGCTATATGCCATAAAAGAGTTTAAATGCTGATTTTTAAGGCACACGCTCGTACGAGACTGTTTTCAGATGAAAGTGGATTGAATTAGAAACGAAAAGATGATATTATATATTTGGAACATAAGCTAAGACAGTAATCACACATAAATGTGCAGACAAAAAATCAGAAACACGGGAAAAAGAAATGGATTATTTGGACATCTTTATATTTGTTATGGAAATTATCGGCACCATTGCGTTTGCCTCATCCGGAGCCATGCTTGCGATTCAAAAAGAAATGGATCTGTTTGGGGTAGGCGTTCTGGGCGTTACAACATCTGTTGGCGGAGGTATGATACGTGACCTGATACTGGGGGCGATACCTCCGCTTATGTTTCAAAAGCCTGTATATACAGTGACGGCAATGCTTACTTCCATGCTGTTGTTTGTTATTATCTATGTCAGACGTAATTTAGGCAATGATAAAATTACTGCCGCATATAACAAAACCATGCTTGTTTTTGATACGATCGGACTGGGGGTTTTTACGGTAACAGGAATCAATACGGCGAAAAATGCAGGTTACGATCAGACGTTCCTGCTTATTTTCGTAGGCGTAATTACAGGTGTGGGAGGCGGTCTGCTGCGGGATATTATGGCGCAGGAAAAACCGTATATATTAACCAAACATATTTACGCATGCGCATCCATTCTGGGCGCCGCGGTATGTGTCTTTTTGGATACCGTTTTGGATGATCTGGCGGCTATGGCAGCAGGATTGATTGTCGTTGTGCTGACAAGGATTTTTGCCACGCATTACCGCTGGAATCTTCCGAAAATAAAAACCGGTGAAAACGATGAATATCATTAGAAGCTGTCACGCTATCCTCTGCGCTGCCGGATGATCTTTGAATACCTGTGACGGATCTTTCATATTCGTCAATTCTCAACGTGGGCAATGACTTACGAAAATAGAAATGAAATACGAAAAGGAAAAGGCATTTGTCAGATATGGAAAATGTCTTTTTTTATTGGGAACGATGTGTTATGATCACATATATCGTTTATTTATGCGATACGGATGATCTGTGTGTCCAAAAGAGAAAAGGAGCTGATCGAATGGAAGTAAAACAGAAAAAACAATTGCTGCACAAACGGACGGAAACAGGCGGCGGGGAGAACAAAGAGAAAGAGGAAACCAAAACAGAACAAATCGAAATGGCAGGGCAGACTGATACAGTCATGCAGAACGAGTTACTGCTAAGCACAGTCGCGGCGGCCCCTTCTATTGGAAATATATTATCGGTGGTTCGCGCTCTTAAGGAAAGGAATAAAAATTTGCCTGAAAAAAAGAAGAGCGAAACAGATATGACGAAAAAGATAGAGGAAACTGTTTCTCAAAATCCAGGAAAAGCAGTGACCGGAGCAAAAAGAGTGGAGAATATGTCTGAGACCAGGCAATGCATCGTTGAGGAAAAACAATATGGCAAATTTGTATTTCTGAAAGAAAAACAGGATCTTTCTGACACAGAGGAGAAGGAGGGATTTTTTGAAAATCCGTACAAAATAAAACGCGAAAAGGTTTCGTATGATATCCAGGTATCTTTGAACGAAGAAATTCAGAAAAAGTGGGATGACTTTATAAAGGAGTGGAGTCTGAGATCGGAATACATCTATAAGAGAAGAGTCGAAAAAAAGAAAAAAATATTTGTCCGGCTTGGCCATGATAAAAAGAAATCGGGAAAGTTTACAGGGGCTCAGCATGAAGATAAGACTGTTACATTGGCTGAAAAGGATGTAATCGATAAATACGGATTTGTTCTGGCAACAGAACTGTTTAATATGGGATATGACGTTTATATTTACCGAACAAAAGATTTTACGTTCGAAGGTAGGAACGCGTCTATAAATGCAGTCAATGCAGGAATCGATGCAGCTAATGAATGGAAGGCAGACTATTTTATCAGTTGTCATGCAAATAGCATAGGTCAAGATAAAGAAAAGATCTATGGAACAGAAATATTATATAACAAAAATACAACAAATAGTTCCCATGCGGATCAGATGTTAGACGCGATTCTCAACGTCCTGCACACATACCGGAATGAGGCGATGAGAAGAATCAGTAAGGAAAAAGGTATGTCGAAAGCGGCATATGAATCGGGACTGTACCTAAGAGAAAGAGTAATACCAGGAAGAGTGAATGAAATGGTTCGAACATCTATGCCAGCCATTTTGCTGGAGCCTCTTTATATCAGCAATCCTGTTGACCGTGCGGCATTTAATGAGTGCGGAGGAGGACGGCTTGGGGTTGCGATTGCACAATGTGTGGACGGGTTTTTTAAATCGTGAAAACGGGACGGCTGCATGAAATAGAAGAATACAATCAGACACGGTTATGAAGTAAAAATATCCTGTCTGTTGGAAAGACTTTCATGCAGCTGTCCCGCTGCCTGCGGTTAACGTTCTTCTGCCGCGAGCGTAAACTGTTCTACCAGCCGTTTTAATACGTCTGCTTCTGCAGACAGCTGTTCGCTGGCTGCGGCTCCCTGCTGCGCTGTGGAGCTGTTGCTTTGTACGACGGCTGAGATCTGATTAATTCCTTCGGAAATCTGCGAAACAGCGTCGGACTGTTCGCTGGATACGGTGGAAATATTGTCAATGGAAGCGGTTACCGAGCGGATGCTCTTAACAACTTCCTGCAGTACATCCGCCGTCTGCTGCGCAATTTCCGTACCGGTATGGACAGCGTCGGCAGAGTGTTCGATTAATGCGGATGTATTTTGAGCAGCTTCTGCAGATTTTCTGGCAAGGCTGCTTACTTCTTCTGCCACGACGGCGAATCCTTTTCCGGCTTCGCCGGCCCGTGCCGCTTCTACAGCGGCATTCAGAGCCAGTATATTGGTCTGAAATGCGATATCCTCGATAGTTTTGAGTATTTTTTCAATTTCATCGGAACAGGTTTTGATTTTATCCATTGCAGTCATCAGGCTTTGCATCTGATTGCTGCATAAGGATACGGCTTCTCCTGCATGATGCGTCTGACCGCGTACTTCGAGCGCTTCGCTGGCGGTGTCTTTTACATCGTTGGATATAATATTCATCCGCTCTGCCAGCTGTTGTACGGAACCCGACTGCTCGGCAGTGCCCTCGCTTAATGTCTGGGCGCTTGCGGAAAGCTGGCTGCTGGCTGCGGATACCTGGTTTGCGGAGTGGCGTACCTGATGCATAATGGTGTTTAACTGCAATTTCATATGGCGCATGGAGAGCAGAATATTCTGGAAACTGCCGGCATAGATGTCTTCATGCTCTGTATGTATATCCAGGTTCTGGTTGGCAAGCTCCGTCAGCAGATAGCTGATATCATGGATTACCAGACCAAGTCCTTCTACGAGGGAAGCGGCAGACGCTGTAAGCATGCCGGTTTCGTCTTTGTTTTTAATTTTTGGCATTGGCGTTTCCAGATCGCCTTCTACCAGCAGCTGCATACGTTTTGCGCAGGATTTCATTGGTTTTCCAATATTGTTTGCAAGCAGCAGAGCGATAATCATGGAAGCCAGGACAGAGACAGCGATTACCGCAATATTAATGGTCATGGCTTTTTGCGCGGCTGCCAGGTAATTTTGCTGCGGCGCTGTGACGGCGATGCTCCAGCCGTCCGTATCTGGTACGGGAGCATAGGCGATAAACATCTTTTGTTCGATTGTTTTTTTGTCGCTGGTCTGGAGGGTTTTATAGCTTCCAAAGCCGTTTTTACCTGCCCGCATCTGCGCATGGATATCAGCCAGTTCTTTTAATGAGGCGTCATCTTTTGATTCAGATTCAATATTCTGGACGGTGATCGTATCAAGCGTGATATCAGCGATCGTGCCGCCGGATTTATTGATCATGTAGGCATGACTGTTTTCTCCAACGTGAATGGAAGATACGATATCATTTAAAAAAGTTTCTTTTGGAACGAAATAAACGGCTCCGACGATGGATGAACCATAAATGCCGTCGGAATAAAGCGGCGCGGCTGCCATAATAGACAGTTCTCCGGTGATTTTGCTAATCAGCGGTTCGGATACATAGAGATTGCCCTTTAGGGCCTGGATGACATATTCGCGGTCGGAATAGTCTTTTCCGTCAAAAATACTGTGTCCGTTCAGGCCGATGATATTGCCGCGCTGGAATCCATGCATACTGCAGCGTTCTTCTATCAGCGCTTTTTTTTCCTCGATCGGCACGTCCGGATCGGAAAGCTGCGGCATGCAGCCCGCGTCCATGGCGACGTTCTTGTATGCCGCCAGTTCCTGCTCCACGCGTTCCGCAGCCAGAACTGCGGTGGAACACATCATGTGTTCTACAGTAGACAGGGTGCTTCTGTAGCTGGGAATAATACCTGAGAGTCCTGCTGCCATCAGCGCCGTCACAATGGTCAGCATAAGACATACTGTGATTTTTGTTCGAATGCTTTTCATAATTGTCGTACTCCGTCTGAAATTTTTTTGGATAAAAAGTCCATTCAAGTAATAATATTATATGGAGCAGACTTTTTTGTCAACTGCTTTTCCATCGTTTGCGCAGCAAAAAAAAGCGGGCGGACCCGCTTTTTTTTCTATTTTAGAGCTTCATAATCTTTCTCTGTATAGTCTTCTCTGACGTCCCAGTTAGGAAATTCAAGTTCCTGAAAATCCATGCCGACAGCTTCGCAGGCACGTTTCCATTCGGCAGTGGATGCTTCTGCCAGCGTTTTTAACGCGGAATCATAATCTGTAATGCTTTTGGAAACGACACCTTGTACAATTGCGCCGAGGCCCGGCTGCACGTCTTTGATTTCCGCGTACAGATCGTTTGCTTTCAAATCTCTTTTTACAATGGTTGGTACGATTTTTGATGTTTCGGCTGCAATGGTATAATAGTCTTTCATAATTTCATTTGACATGTATGCTTCATTAATGGAAGGAATCACGGATACAAACGTGCCGTCTGATACGCAGCCTGGCTGGTAGCCATACTCTTCACTGTAGAGCGCCATCAAATATTCAGCGGCTTCTTTTGGATGTCTGGACTGTTTATAGATACCCATCCATGGGGAGAGCTCGCCTGCCTGTACATAAGTGTCAGTTACTCCGTCTGGTACCGGGACAGGGATAACGCCATAGTTCAGGTCAGGATAGTCCGTGTCCCACTGTGAAATGCACCACATACCCTGGCAGAGAAAAGCGGCCTGTCCGTGTGCAAACAGTTCTCTTGCTTCCGGCGCGCTGATATTGATCGTGTCCGGATGGATGCTTCCATCGTCGACCAGTCCTTTGATCAGCTCCATGGCCTGTTTCATTTCTTTTGTGTCATAAGGGGCCTTGTTGTTGTCGGTCAGCACTTTTGTCGTAGCGGCTATTTTACCGCCTGCGGCTGCTGTGAGCGAACGTGCCAGCACATCCATGCGGTTGGTCTGCTTTCCGCCGTCTACCAGGCCGTAGATGCTGCCTTTGCCATAGTCGGTTACTTTTTTGCAGGCCGCGCGGAATTCGGAGTATGTGGATGGGATTTCACTGACACCCGCGGCATCCAGCACATCTTTATTATAAAAGAACAGGCATTGAATGGTCGGCATGACTTCGGTAATCGTATACCAGTCTTCTCCGATATGTGTAACGCCCTCTTCAAAGGAAAGCGGGTCAAACTGTCTGGCAAAGTCTTCGGTTACAAAATCATTCATTGGCTGGTACCAGCCTTCGGCAACGGCTGTATGAAGGGTCAGTCCGACCGGAATTGGAAACAGGTCCGGGCCTTCGCCGGATTTGATCATTGTTACGATCGTATTTTTAAACTGATCGACAGTCAGCATTGTGTACTCGATGTCGATGTCCGGATGCTTTTCCATAAATTTTTTATGGAACGCTTCCCGCTGACCGGCAGAACCGTCGCTCCAGTCCACGACACGCAGAGTAATTTTATCGTCTTTCGAATCCGGCGCCGCAGAATTGGATGAAGCGGTATCGTCTGACGCAGAAGCTGTCGTTTCCTGCTCTGCCCCGCTTTGGATGTCTTTCTGACCGTCTGTCGACGGCATTGCGCCGCAGCCTGTGAGAGCGGTAAGCATACATGCGGCTGTTAGTAAGAGTGTAGGGATGTTTCTTTTTTTCATAAGCGTTTCCTCCAGATATAGTTTTATGTTTGGTTTCTCTGTGACTGGCGTATGGTTCAGCTTTTGACTGCGCCTGCGATTCCTTCGACAAAATGACGCTGCATACAGATAAACAGGAGAATGACGGGGATCACGGCGATCGTACCGCCGGCGGCGATGCCTGTCCAGTCAACCGTATTTTCTCCTTTGAATGCATAGAGTCCTACGGCAAGCGTTCTGGAAGCAGGGGTGTTTAGCGTTAATACGAGCGGGAGCATAAATGCGTTCCAGGCCCAGATGGTTTCCATAATGACGACAGTTGTGGCAACCGGTTTGCACAATGGCATCATAATGTAGAAAAATGTTTTGAAAAAATTACAGCCGTCCATTTTTGCGGCTTCTTCCAGTTCTCCCGGTACAGATGCAAAAAAGCTGGTGAACAGCAGCAGGAAGATTACGTGCGCGCCTCCTGCCTGAGACAAAATAAGTCCCGGCTTCGTTCCGACCAGATGCATACTTTTTACCACCTCATACGTTGGAATAATTGTACTGACAAGCGGAATGGCGATGCTTCCAAGAAAAACCGCCATGCACAGGTTACGTCCGGGAAACTGGAATCGTCCCATGGCATATCCGGCCATCATCGTCATTATCCATACGAGGATCACGGAAAAGAAAGTGACGATAATCGTATTGATAAAATAAGTTCCAAAATCTGCCTTGTTCCAGATGCGGATTACGTTCTCAATCGTTGGGGAGTCAGGAATCAGCCCCAGACGGTTTTCAAAAAATTCAGACTGGCTTTTAAAGGAAGCGGAAATCATCCAGATAAAAGGATAGATCCAGACAAAACCAATACCGGCCAGCAGAAGATGGGTGACTGTGGCTTTTGCTGTGCGAGCCGCTTTTTCTCCATTCATAAGTATTCCTCCTTACATTTGTGCGTGTCTGCCAAGACGGCTTTTTACAGAATTTAGTCCAAGGCCGATGATAATAATTACGACGCCAAAGAACATTGCCGCCGCGCTTGCATAGCCAAGTCTTGGCATTCCGATTTCACTGGAAAACGCGCTTCGGTATACATATGTGGCAATGACGTCGGTTGCATAGTAAGGGCCGCCTTCGGTCATTGTCTTTACGATATCAAAGACCTTTAGGGAATTGATCGTGCATAAGATCGCAATGATACCGCCTGTTGGTGCGATTAACGGCAGTATAATATGGAAAAAGGTTTTGCCTCTGCCGGCGCCGTCGATCGTCGCGGCTTCGCAGACATCTTTGGATACCCCCTGCAGGCCGGCAAGCCAGTAGATCATGTAAGTACCGCAGTCTTTCCAGAGCGAAATAATTACGAGCGTGGGCATCGCTGCTTTTGCATCTCCAAGGAAATTTACCGGCTGTTTCAGGATATGCAGAGCAGTAAGCAGCTGATTTACCGGCCCCTGTACGCCTAAAAGAAAGATCATAATAATACCGACGACCGATGCGGTTGTGATGACTGGAAGAAAATACATGGTGCGGTATATGGCGCGTCCTTTGAGTCGTTCATTGTTCAGCAGATAAGCCAGAAATAAGGAAACAGCCAGTTCCAGCGGAACAATCATCAGCATGTATTTAAAACTGTTCCAAAAGGCGTTCCAGAATAAGCCGTCGGACATCAGCTCTCTGTAATTGTCCAGTCCGATAAAATCCGCGGCTGCCGTCATGCCTGACCAGTCCAGGAAGGAGTACTGTATACTGCATAAAATGGGATATCCCTGAAAAAGAATGTAAAATCCGACTGCAGGAAGCATAAACAGCCAGCAGCAGGTATAGATTCGCAGACGTTCTCTTTTTTTACGGTCTGCAGTTACAGGAATCAGTTCATGTTTCGTCCGGGTCATTTGTTTTCGCCTCCAGTTCATATAGATTTTTTCTGCGGACGGCAAAACCCATTGGAAGGCCGGTATCATAATCCAGCTGTACGGGTTCGTAGCCGTCTGATTCTTTTTGCCTTGTAAATCCTTCGTTATTCCACTGTGGGACAAATGTTTTGTTCCAGGGCCGCAAAGACCACTGATAGCCGCGATAGGGATCTCTGGTGTCGTTCATGTGGCGGATCAGTATCGAATGATATTCGGTTATCGTATCCAGACAGGACGGATCGTCGATGCGGTTCGTGATTTCATAAGGATCCGCTGTCAGATCATAAAATTCGTCTTTGTCTAACAGATGAACGGCCAGCTTGTAAGTTTCGGATATCACGCCCCGCATCAGCTGCAGTCCGCCAAAACCGTCATGATCGACTTCGTATCTGGTAAATTCCGTAAATACAAATTCATTTATGGTTATATTTGCATCGTAGATTTGCGGCAGCATGCTTTTTCCTTCCAGCAGCTTTGGAATCGGAAGTCCAAAGTAATGTAAGATGGTAGGAGTAATATCGATGTGCGAAGCAGGGGAGCGTATGACCTTCCCTTTTTCACCTCCCTTGATGATCAGAGGAACATTAGCGACTTCCCGATAAATCGCCGCGTTTTTGGAAAAGAGCCTGTGTGCGCCGAGCATATCGCCATGATCAGAAGTAAACAGGACAAGTGCGTCCGGCATTTTCTGCCGGATCAGATCCAGAATGCGTCCGATTTCATAATCGACAAAAGAGTTGCATCCCAAAAGCAGCGACAGGGAATCTGAAGGCTGATTGACGGCGCTTTCCGGTGCGTTTAACAGGCTGCCGGCCCATAGACGCTGCATCAGCGGTTTGTCCGCCAGATCATCCGCAAATCTGGGCGAAGGATCAAATCGATAATCCGTGTACATCCGGTTAAAGGGGGCCGGACACAGAGACGGTGCGTGCGGTTCGTCATAAGAAACCGTGAGAAAAAAATCTTCTTCTTTGTATTGTTCCAGAAAGCGGACTGCACGGTCCGTGCAGCGGTGCGCGTATGTAAACGTTTCTGAAAAACCGGGCCGAAAAGACTCCCGGGATTGTCTGGAATGGGTACGTTCTCTGGGATTTAGTTCATCCAGATAATTTTTCATATCATACCAATAGTCTGCGTCCCAGCCCTGCGGACATTTCCCGCATCCGAAATAATCGCCGCCGTCCAGATGCCATTTGCCGATATAGCCGCAATGGATACCGTTGTCGGTCAGCCGCTGTCCGATGGTCTTTACGTTTGCGCCGGGCGGGACGCCGTTTGTAACGACGCCGTTTGAATGCGGGAACAGTCCGGTAAAGATCGCGCTGCGGGCGGGACCGCACACAGGCTGGCAGGTATATGCGTTTTCATAACGGATTCCTTCGGATGCAAGCGCGTCAAGGTTTGGCGTGCGCATGCTTTGATTTCCATAGCAGCCAAGCATTTCTTTGCAGGTAGTATCTGTCATTATAAAAATAACCTGTTTTTTCAATCTTATTCTCCTTTCTTTATTGGATCGATGTGCAGGAAATCCTGGTATGCGCTGTGAATCCCCCTTCTTCCCTGGCGATGTCCGTATGATTGTTCCTGCAATGATATGTTACAAAATGAACCGTGCGGATACCATTGCAAGAGTTGCTTTTTATATGGACTTTTCTGCTTTTTTGTGATATTCTCATGGAACGGGGAGAAGTGGGAACGCGAATGGGAACAAGGCTGCGCAGGCAGCGGGAGGGAGAACGATGATAAATATCAGCGGACATTTACGGGACAAAAGGAACGTCCTTGGGTTTTGTGATGAAAGTGTGGATTTGATGGTGAATTGCTGCGGAAAACAGACCTTTCTGGAGCAGGATTATTTTCTCAGGCGGGAAAAGGGGAGGCTCGATTATCAGCTGATTTATATTTATAAAGGGGCGGGGCATTTTTATCTGAACCAGAAATGGGAGATACTGTCTGCGGGAAATGTGGTTTTATACCGTCCGATGCAGCTGCAGCAGTACTCTTATTACGCAAAGGATAAGCCGGAGATCTACTGGATTCACTTTACAGGCAGACAGTGTGAGAAAGTGCTGGACCGGTATGGCGTGGAAAACTGTTATATTGGGGAAAATCTGTCTGTCAGGCTGTTGTTTCAGTATATAATTACAGAATTACAGCTTAAGAAGCTGCATTATGAGACGATTGTTCTGGCTAATTTTTCTATATTGCTGGGTACCATTCACCGGTCGCTGGAGCAGACGATGCGCCCATATGAAAACAATTTTACGATCGATCGTCTGATCTGCGAGCTGAATTCCAAATATATGCAAAACTGGAGTGTGTCTGCAATGGCTGATTTTTGCAAGCTGAGCGACAGTTATTTTTCGCATATGTTTCGCAAGCAGATGGGAGTGTCTCCCATGCGTTTTTTAAACAATCTGCGGATAGAAAAAGCAAAAGATTTTCTAATGACAAATTCCATGCCGGTCGCTACGGCCGCACAGCTTGCCGGATTTGAAGATCCGCTGTATTTCAGCCGCGCGTTTAAAAAATCTACCGGTATCGCTCCGAATGAGTTTTATCACAGCGTCGCAGATGGCAATACGCCGTCCTGGTTTCAGGAAAAAGCGGGTGAGAGAGAGCGGTAAATATTGTATAAACTGATCAGGATCATGAGAGCCATAAGAGCGGTAAATAACCGGTCGACCATTTTATGATCGATGTTCTGACTGATCGCGGAGCCTGCCAGACCGCCGAGAATCCCGCAGCCGGTCATAAGCAGCAGTATTTCCATGCGAAAGGCAGGGACGCTTCCTGAAAAAATGCTGTAGCAAAGGCTTGCAGCCTGGGAAAACAGGATGATGTAAATGGAATACAAAGCGGCATCCTTTGTTTTCAGTGAAAACAGATAAAACAGCGCGATCAGATGAAAGGGGCCTCCGCCAATTCCTAAAAAAGCGGATAAAAGACCTAAAAAGTATCCGATCAAAAAAACGGCGAATCTGTTTTGGACATGTCTGGCTGTAATGTTTTCTTTGTAAAGCTCGTATACAAGCGTTCCGGCCGTCAGGATCAGCAAAAGGAACGCTTGTATGGCGGCAGCCCGGCTTTCTGTTTTCGTGGTCTGCAGAAGGTACTGGAACGCGGATTTTCCAAGAATCCCGCCAAAGACGCTTCCAACAGCCAGGACAGAAGCAAATGTTTTGTCGAAACGGACGTCCCGGTTGTTTCTTAGATGCCTGTAAAGCGATACTGCGGACATGGACAGTACGGTGCAGCCCGAAAGAAAAGAAACGGATGCCACATCCATTCTGCCGGTCGCGTCCAGGATCGGCCGGATCAGAACCCCTCCGCCGATGCCGCAGATCGAGCCGGCTGCGGACGCAAAGAAACACACGAATATAATGATAACGATTGTCATAAAAATCTCCTTTCCAAATACCAGTACTGCTACCAGTATAAAAAAAGGAGACGCGATTGCTATTGCATATTATGTTTTTTATATGGATTTTTTTGCTTTTATGGAACTTGCAATTTCTTCCATTTCTTCCAGACAGGCATCGAAAAACATCCGATAAGATTCGCAAAAATAGTTGTGCCCGCGGGACGTGCCGGATTGTTCGCGGTGTCTGCAGCATCCGCCGCGGCAGAGAACAAAATACGGGCAGACGGCGCACGTACTGGATGGATGTTCAAAGCGGGTAAGGAAATGGCTTTGCTGTTCCCGTTCTCGTATGGTCTGAAAATCGTCTGTGCATAGATTGCCGAGCTTATATTCATCCAGCACATAGAAATCACACGGGTAGACGCTGCCGTCTGCTTCCACAACATTTTGAAAGCTGCAGATGCCGCGCTGTTCACAGCATTCTGGTTCATAGCCCAGCAATATGCCTATGTAGTTTTCAAACTGACGGATGTAGGGCTGACAGCCGTTTAACAGATCGATCTTCCACAGATGGAAGAGGTCTGTCAGAAACTGTCCGTACAGCTCTGGCGTCAGAGAATAGTCCATGCTGCCGGGCGCTGCGTACAAAGGATCGAGACAGGCGATGTACTGCTGCCAGCCAAAGCCGTAGCGGCGGTAGGATTCATAAATCCTGTGGATTTTGCCCGCGGTCTGTTTCGTTACGACAGTCAGAACATTAAACGCGGCGCTGGCGTCTTGTAACCGTCTGGCAGCGTCCAGTACTTTGAAAAACGTGCCTTCGCCCTGCGGATCTTTGCGGCAGGCGTTATGGGTAGATCGGACGCCGTCTATCGACAGGCCCGTCAGGTACTGATGCCGCGCTAAAAAGCGGCACCAGTCTTCGTCAAGCGAATATCCGTTTGTCTGCAGGGCATGTGAAATTTTGATCTGTCTTTGATTATAGGTTTGTTCACAGGCCATCCATTTTTGGTAAAAGGGCAGTCCGGCCAGCGTGGGTTCTCCGCCCTGGAATAAAAACGTACATGTTTTGTCTGCAGATGCAAGCGTCTTTTTTATGACCTGTTCCATAACGTCGTCAGACATGATTCCATAGGAGGACTGTTGTCTGTGATGCATTTCGTCGGCATAAAAGCAATAATCGCACTTCATATTGCAGAGTCCGGATGCGGGTTTTATTAAAAGCGTCATTTCCGACATATGTTTTCTCCTGTCATGGTTGCAGGCTGCTGCTGCGAAGCTGACGGAACGGACAGCCGGGACAGTTGTCTGGGATCCGTATAGGTAAACGCCATATCTTTGAGACCATTTTCGGTCAGCCGGTACACTTTGTCACAGACCTCGGAAATATATTTCCGGTCGTGAGAGATGCTGATGATGACCCCTGGAAATTCTTTTAACAGCTGACGGATCACCGGGCCTGACAGCGGAGAAAAATTCCGTGTTGGTTCGTCCAAAATTAAGACGTCCGCATCAGACAGGCTCATTTTCAGCAGAAATATTTTGGCTTTCTGTCCGCCGGACAGCTGGCTGATGGGATGATCCATTTCATCGGCAGTATATTTTAAAGCGCCCAGAAAAGTGCGGATTCTGGTACGTTCGGTCTGATCGCCGGACGAATCCAGAAAATCTGTCGGAGTAATCAGAGGATCCAGCAGATCTTCGTAATTTTGCGGCATATATTCTGCATGAATGTCGGTACGGTCAAGCAGTTCTTTTGCAATTTGCTTAAGCAGCGTGGTTTTTCCGGCTCCGTTTGCTCCGGTGATGCAGATTTTTTGCGGACCCCGCAGATGCAGCCGGATATTTTCTGACAGCACACGCGCATGGTCCGGTGTATACAGCTTATCCAAAGCGTATGCAAGGATCGTTTTCCCTGCCGGAATGGCGGCGTTTTCGCCTCCGAGTTTAAAAAAGATGGCGTCTTCTTTTTCAGGCATTTTTGTCATGGTTTCGTCTTCCCGGGCGAAACGGTGTTCCATGGATTTTACAGCATGCATTTTCTTTTTCAGCAGTCGTGCCTTGGCCGGATTTTGACGGGTGATTGTGGCCTGTGCATAAGCGACGCTGTCATATATTCTCTGATATTTTTCTTTCCGCAGCTTTTGCTCCCGTCTGTCATTTGCAGCGATACGCGCCTGGGATTCAAACTGGCTGAGGCGTTCTTTGCAGTACTGCTCGTAAGGCATGCGGGCGGTCGTATAGCGGCACTGCGTCTTGTGCCGGATCTGTTCCAGATGAATGATTGTATTTGCCGTATGTTCGATCAGCGTTTCATCGTGAGAGATGTACAGGACAATCTGCTCCCAGCCAAGGATAAAAGTTTCCAGCCATTCGAGCGTTTCCTGATCGATATCGTTCGATGGTTCGTCGAGCAGGAGAATATCCGGTTGCCGCAGACGCAGACGCAGGATCTGTGTCTTGACCTTTTCTCCGCCCGAAAGCGTTCCCATACGCTGTTCACTGTAAAAGAAATCAGCCGGCAGGCCAAATTCGCGTGTCATCTGGCGCAGCGTACCGGGGGTCTGCTCGAAAAACAGAGGTTCCTCCAGAAAATATTCGTAAATGGTCTTTTCCGAATCCTTATGCGGCAGCTCCTGCGGCAGATATCCGGCTGTCAGATGCGGCATGATTCGTTCGCCGGAAGATTCACAGTAATCCTCGATCAGATCCGGATCGAAGATCCATTGCAAAAGCGTGGACTTTCCATTTCCCTCTTCGCCGATAATGACCGCCTTGTCTCCGTTGTTCAGCGTCAGACTGAAATCTTCGAGAATGGTTTTTAAATCTTTTTTATGGGTAATCGTTAAGTTTTTTATCTGTAACATAGGGCCTCCTTTCTGCGGGCTTTTTTTGCGAACGGATTTGTCCGGGAAATTTGATCGGAACATACAAAAAAGCCCGTTTCCGTATCCGAAAACAGACTCACGCAAAGAAACCCTGTATTGATCTGCGGACAGAAATACAAAGAGGGTTATGAAAGCGGATAATCTAATTCGGCATACGCATACGATTCACATCTGTCTGGCATCTGATTTGTGACGACGACATCAAAAATAGCCGTCTGCTGCAGACAGATTGTATAATATTTTGCAGTACCAAATTAAACTATCGAATAATCATTTTCCCACCATGCACATCTGTGCCCTTTCTTTTTGAATAATGCTATTATACACAAAACCGGGTAGGAATGCAAGAACAAATTTCTTTTTAAAAAAATAGTTGCAGAGCGGAACCTGGTAATATAAAATATTAATTTGGTAACTGCTTTATGAAAGGACTTTGTAATATCAAAAAAGAAAATATCCAACCGGATTCAGGAAACAGGCTGTTTGCAGAATAGGGTCAAAATGCAACAGAATACGGACAGGATGCACAATTTTTCTGAAAATATGATAGATTATAAAGTATTATGGTTATGGATTGCGAACTCTGTACCGGTGGAGGTATGTTATGAAAGTTGCAATTTTAGATGATGAAAAAATATATCTGGATCTGATCAGACAGGAAGTGGGCAGGGTTTTTCCAAATATTGAATGTATTCGTCAATATGCAGACAGCGAAGGTCTCTTATATGATCTGGCCGAAGGCATTCGTTATGATATATACTTTTTAGATGTGGAGCTGCCGGGTGTGGATGGTATGACGGCTGCAAGGGAGATTAGGAAACAGGATACAGATGCAAATATCATTTTTATTACTGCATTTGCGAAATATGCAGCAGAATCCTATGATGTTCGGGCGTATCAGTACATATTAAAATCCCAGATTTCAGAAAAGCTGCCAAAGGTATTACGGCATATTGCAGAGGAGCTGCAGGTATCAGCGGTGGAATATTATGTGGCAGAAACTTCGACCCGTTACGACAGAATTGCATTGAGGGATATTCTGTATATCTATAAAGAAAAGAAGTATGCGATATTTGCCACACAGCAGGGAGATTTTCGCCAAAGGCTTACGGTATCAAAGATCTGGGAGCAGCTGGAGCATAAGCATTTTGTCTGGGTAGACAGGGGGGTAATTGTAAATATTAAGAAAGTACAGCGGGTCATGAAAAATGAACTGGTGCTTGAGAATGGTATTGTCATTAAAATCAGCAGGTCAAATCTACAGCGGGTGCGCGCGGAAATCGCAGATTTTTGGAGGGAGCAGCTGTGAATTTTGCGGAGAATACATGCCTGTTTCTTGCAGTGGCGATAGAGAATGTTACCTGTCTGTGGTTTATGCGGGAGATGGTTTATAGGAAGGAACGGGCACTGAAAAACATGGAAACTGTATACCTGTTTATTTTTGTGGCAGGTATAACCAGTGTGGAGTTTGTGAACAGAGCGTATTTTGCGGTGTTCAGCGAAACCATGTTAGTACTTAAAATATTCTTCTTGTCAGGGTCTGTGATTGCAGCCCGCAAAAAAAAGGTGCTGACAGCATTTGCTGCAGCGGTTACTTTTACTACGTTAAATATACTGGCAGATTTTTTGATGGAATTTCTTTTTGTCGTGTGTATAGACGGGTACCGATATTCGCCAATTTATATTTCGCAACATGCGTGTATTCGGAAAACAGGTGTGTTACTTATCAGGTTTGCCGGTATACTGTTATGTTACCTGATACAAAAAGAGAAAGTAGAATTGCATAATGAAAAACTGATGTGGATGTTTTCTTTGATCGGCTATGTTAGTACAAGATATTTTTTTATCGTGCTGAACATGAACGATAATGCAGAAAATGTTCTGGGTATTTTGTGCCTTGCCGCAATTATTATAGTTTTTGTGCTTAGCTTTTTTTCGTCTTCGGTCTACAAGAAGAATAATGAAAATTCTGATCTTTTGGAACAGAAAAATCGATTGTTGGAGAAACGGTTAGAAAAAATTTACATGCTTTACAGAGAAAATCAATATCTTTCACATGACCTGAAAAACCATGTAAATTTGTTGTATCAGCTTATGAAGCATGGAGAATATGAGAAGGCTGCCGAATATTTGGAAAAGCTGCGGGAACCTGTAACAGAAATGGAAGAGATGGATGTATCTGGGAACAGAATTATAGATTTGATTCTAAGTGATAAAAAAAGCGCAGCGAAAGAGAAAAATATTAAAATGATACTGGATATCGATCAGATAGGAATCCTGCCGTTTCCGGAGCAGGAGATTTGTGTCATACTGTCAAATCTTCTGGACAATGCGATTGAAGCCTGCGAATACGTGGAAGATATGGAAAAGTGGATTCGTATGGCAATAAAAAGAGATGGAAATATACTGCTGCTCTGTTTAGAGAATAGTTTTCAAGGTGAAATTGTACTAAAAAATGGAAAGATTATGACCAATAAGAAAGAAATTAAACGGCATGGGATAGGAATTGAAAGCGTAAAATATGTAATCGATAAATACCAGGGAGATATCAGACAGGAAATAAAAGGGAATATTTTTTGCTGTAGTGTAATATTGTTTTTGTAGGTTGTGTAGCTTACGATTGTATGCTGCTGAATAGAAGGCTGGGCATTTTTATGTGCCCGGTCTTTTTCTGTTTTTCTTTATATTGGAGAGTATGTGCCATGGTACAGCCGGAAATTATGAGATTGTGCGGGCGTGTGTGGGGATGGTCACAGAAACTTTGCGGCTGGGAGACATTGGGGAGATGTTACTTCAGGAAAGAATAACGCCAGGATTTATGTCGGGGCTAGGTGGGATTTGTTATGGATATTTAAGAGAATTACATCCAGAATTGCCGAATATATTAAACTTTGAGATTTAATATTTACAGAATAAGGAAAGAAAGTAACGGAATAGAGTCCGAATAATTATTTGAGATGAAAAGTGTGATACAATCAGATTGCATGCATAGATGAGTTATTTGTTTCTGTTACTTTGCTAATTATGAGAGTTGTAACGAGGTTTCGGGAGAAAATAATGGGAGTTAATTTAGAAAGGCAGGTGAGAATGTTTCATGAAATGATGTAAAGGCGATAACGCTGGTTCATTCGTATCGGGTTTCCGTAAGACGATGAGAAGATCGAATGTAATAAAGAGAAGGAGGCAGTATTTATGAGTGTGAAATTAACAAATCATTACAACAATATCCCGGTTGTCTGTGGAAAAAATTCAAAGAGTGTCAGCTGTAAAGCTGATCATGAAGAAACAAAGGGGTTTGACATTCCCTTTTTAGGTACAAAATCGCAGCTGCCATCATTTATTGGGAAAGCGTATACAAGAGAAGAATTATTGCAATCAGTAAACGACGAGGTGAAGCGGAATCAGGGCAAAAAGATGACGCTGACTGATATGGTTAAAAGCGCGCATTTGGAAGGTACCAGAGCCAAGTTTCGTTTTGTGGGAGATACAAAGATCTATACGTTTGACGAGTATATTCAGGAACTGGATAAAAGAACAAAACAATGAACAGGAGACAGATACGTTTGTAGTGGTCAGGTATTGCGGTTTTATGACCTCCTTCCTTTCATCCGCCCGGACTTTTTAGGGGAGCGGTACAGTTTTGAATGACAGAAGAACTGTAGAAAAAAGATGTATGGAAATTTGCAAAGGATTGAGGTATCATCCCGTCTTTGACAGTTATAGACAGAAAAATCGCTGTAGTCCTTAGTTTTACGGTGATAAGGAAGTATAGAAACTAACTTATCATCAACGCTGACAAACAGGGTACATATAGGCAGGTATGACAGATTACGTTGTACCTGCTTATTTTGTTGCAGTTTTTATTTGTTTCAGCTAAAATTAATACGCAAGATTGATAGTGAAAGAGAGTGGAATTATGGGAGAAAAGAACAATAATAAATATAATGCAGAAATGACAACAAATGATTATTTATCATTGCTTCAAATAAAATATGATTGCGAAACAGTATATGGTTTCATTAAGTCTTTACAGCAAGATGGAGCGACTGGTATACTGTATCAATGATACAGTATACCAGCCTGCAAAAAGGGGCTGCTGCACTACATTTTTCTTAAAGCGACAGCCCCCGGTTTTTTATCCAACATTTTCACCTGGATCATTTATTTTGGGGAATTTAATGCCTAATATTTCCGCCAATGCTTTTAAAGCGCCCTCTTCTGTATTTCCGTTTTCTGCTTCACGGTTTAAAAATCTCTGCATTTCTTCCTTCGTCATGATAACAGCCCCCTTCCCATAAAAAATCTCATCTAAAAATCCCACAGTGTTGTTATTGGCAAATTTACTGCTCGTTCATATACCTTGAGTATACTATCAAACAGCTGCATTTTCAAGTGCCTTTTCTGTCTCCACATAATCAAAAAAAGGTAATGAAAAGTACAAAAAAGTAAACAGCGTTATGAAGTGCAGAGCATAATTGAATGACAGAAGAACTGTGGAAAAAGATGTATGGAAATTTGCAAAGGATTGAGGTATAATTTTAATATGTGAGTATTCTGAAACAAAGGAATGAAATGAAAGGGCTGGTGCGGCATGAATGTCAAAAGAAAAATAGCCTGGGTTCTGACAGGCGGATTACTATGGAGTACTATTTTTGACGGGGGTTATCTGATTGCAGCTGTCGCTGGACAAAGAGTAGTGGAAACAGGTAAACAAACTCTGGCAAAAGAAAAAGATCATCGAACAGATGACAGTATGGATGATGAAAATCCAGATAGGAGACATTGGGATAAGGATGACAAAGCTCTTATCGAGGAGTATGCAGCATGGGACATCGAAAGGAAAGGCGGTTCATACTATTATCAGGGAGACAGGGTAAAGGTGATAAAAGATCAGAGCCAGAACGGTTCGGTTTATAAATTTGATCCAAAACTGAAAGGTACAGTAAGTATCAGGATACGGCGCAATACAAAAGGTAAAATGAAACAGGTTTCGTATCTGACCAATAAAGAAGCAGCCAGACTGATAGAACGGGCTGGACTTAAGGACAGGACGGGGAAATCATAACAATTATATGCAAACCGGGGACAGGCGATCGTTTGAGGATCAAAGCATTTTAGAAAACAGATCATGTTACGACTTTGCCAGTCAGCAGAGAAAGGATCAGCAGGAAAGATATGATATATATATTCACTGCCTTATATAGTGAAGCGCACAGCTTTATCAGACGGCTGCAATTAAAAAAAGTGACGGAAAATACCCGTTTTCAGCAGTTTACCAGCGAAGCGCGCGATTTTTTGCTTACAGTCACCGGTTCCGGTGAGATTGCCGCGGCTGCGGCGGTCAGCAGCGTATGTACGAAATATCCGCCCGGGCCGCAGGATCTTTTGATCGATATAGGAATTTGCGCAGGGGCGGAAGGGACAGGAAAGTTATTTCTGATTCATAAGCTGACCGAACAGACGACTGGGAAGACGTTTTATCCGGATATGTTATATCGCCATGAATTTCAGGAAGCGGAACTTCTTACAGGGATGCGGCCCTGGAAACAGGCGCAGGGAGATACAAACGGACAGATCACGGACGCCGCAGCGCTGTATGATATGGAAGGAGCAGCAGTATATCAGGCAGGAGCATATTTTTTTGGACCGCATCAGATGTTTTTTCTAAAAATCATTTCGGACAACGGAGAAGAAAACAGACTTTCGGATTCCTTTGTCAGACAGCTGATGGAAACGCATACAGAACGTATCTGTGCGTTTTTGAATCCGATCGCAGCGACTGCCGGGCAAATATCTGATTCGTGGGACGCGCCGCAGACAGAAGCGGAGGTAAGCCGGCTGTGCGCGGATATGCATTGCTCGAAAGCAATGACGGACGCGCTCAGACAGTATATCCGGTACGCGGTATTAACAGGAAACGATTATCAGGCAGTCGTACGCAGGATGTATGAACTTGGACGGCTGCCATGCAAAGATAAAAGAGATGGAAAACGATGTTTGGAGGAACTGAAACAACAGCTGATGTAACGACTTTGTCAGACGTGCCAGCATTTCACGACAGGCAGAAAGCGTTTCACAGTAATATCGTTGTTTTGGTATTTGGAACAGACGATCATGAGCTGTCTGGATGACGGCGAGGAGGTAACGCATTGATCCGTATAGCAATCTGCGATGATGAAAGATACATGTCCGACCATATCAAAGAGCTGGTCCTGGACTTTTTCCATAAAAAGAACAGGGAGGCTGCCATACGGCTGAAACTGAACGACCATTTTTTCCGATGTCATAGGAGTTATCTGATTAATCTAAAGCATTTAAAAGGTTATCAAAAAGGAAACGCATATATGGACAACGGCAGGGAAATTCCTGTATCCAGACTGCGAAGCAGGGAATTTTCCAGCGTTGTCTTACAATATATGAAGAATCTGTAACGAGGCGTGTTTATATGACGTATGGCAGCAATTCCGGGAAGTGGAATTTATCTATAAAACGCAATATAACCGGGTTCTTTTGGATGGTCTGCAATTAGGACATCTCCTTTTTCTTTTAACACATTACACGCAATCATTAAATCGGCTCCTGCGGAAATAAAATTAACAATCATAGTAAGGAAAGACACTGTACCCGGATATATAAAAATGAAAAATACGCTGCCAAAACCCAATACTACAAAAGGAGCCAAAACGCCAAATAAATACGAGTTCTTTTCTAATGCTGCTTTGCAGGCACAGCATGGCATCATTGCGTTTATATGAAAGCGAACCACATGCCAGCCTTTTCCGCTTGCAGCCGCCCAGCCTATGCCATGTAATAATTCATGTATCACAACTGAAATTGCAATAATCGCTATAAATATGATATAAAATGAAAGACCGCTTACCTCTAACAAACAGGCTCTTTCAACCAGCAAAAAGCGATACAGCAAGCCGATAACTATTGCAAATGGAAGTGCATAAAAAACGCCTGAAATCATTGCCTTTCCAGAAGTGATAGTAACATCTTTTTCATGAAAGCCCTGTTCATGTAATTGCGCTTTTATTTTTTCAAAATTTTCGTTATGATTTTCCATTAGAATTATCCTCCTCAAATATGAACTTATCGTTTTTTTTGTTTGTTCATTGCTTCTAAAAATGATAACAATTCCTTATACTTTCTGTTTTTTCTTTTTTTGATTTACGCCGTCGTGTACCTGCCAATGAGCAGCTGCCGCCTAAAATAAACACAACAAAAATTCGTGATTCCTTTTTCACAGACAGAGAAAGTCAGAATGTAAAATCCTGCCATAAAAAGAGTTTAATCTATTTTTTTCCAAATGTCAACTATTTCATACTTTTTGAATTAAAAATATTGATCGTCCTGTTACTGTTCACACGCAATGGCAGTGACAGGAGATGTTGATTTTGACTATTGCATTTTTTTGTATATCAGAATGGCGACAACCTCAACCGTAAGCACAATATCGTAGATCCATTGAACGCAACAAGCTGCCGTATTGTAATTTATGGGTATACGATCTGATATTTTTGCAAAAAAATTAACAATGAAAATGAATACGATCATAGAAATAATACTTGCTTTTCCAATGATTGCCCGTCCTCTTTTCGTACGAGAAGATTTTATAAAAAATAAAATAATCGAAATAATCGTAATCGGATAACCATACCATATCCCTATCAACAGGACTTGCCTGTTATTCACGAGTTCATTTAGTACCTCAATCATTTTCTGCCTCCGAAAAATCAAATAAATTTTCAATTGTTGCATCAGACACTTTTGAAATACTATACGCCAGCATCATAGAGGGACGATAGCGATTTCGTTCAGGCTGCATAATTGTCTGTCCTGAGACACCCGCCAAATCAGCAGGTTCTTGCTGTGTCATTCTTTTTGTGGCTCTGTACACATGGATGTTACTTTCAAACTGATATTTGTTTTTGACAATGGCTCGCCGCTTTTTTTTGCCGTTATTATTTGTTAGTAAATACGAGTATAATATATTTCTTTCATTTTGTCTAATAAATATTTTAAAATATGGAAATAGAAAGAGGTATTCCGTTTAAAAGGTATTTATTATGAGCTATGGATTTGTGGAACAAAAATACAATTAAAGTGTCCGGATTTTGATGACCAGTGCACCTATAACTGTCCCTCGGCTTATTCCTCGCTCCCCTGATACCAAACATTTTCCTGATCTCCGCTTTTCTATTCTCCTCCATTGCAATTTCTGACAAAATATGCTACCCTCTTTCTATAAAAACAAGCGGAGGTGCATATGGAATATCGTTTCCTAAACAACTTAAATGACAGTGACAGGTCTTCACTGACTTCCGTTTTTCAGGGCATCCTTACAAGCCTTAAACACATTTCTGTCAATAAAGCCATATCCTATCTGCGGTACATACCCGAACAGTGCCGGATGCACCATAATTCCATTGAAAACAGGAAACTGCGGTCCTCCCACGAAAAGAAATTCCATCCCGTAAAACCTTACCGCGGAGAAATCTACAATGCATTTATCACGGAAGGCGTGGGCAGCGAACTGTGCGGAAACCACCTTGTTGTCATCATCCAGAACAAAAAGGCCAACATTTACAGCGAAAAAGTAAATGTCCTCCCCATTGAAGGCGACGGCACAAAAATAAACCCCAATTATCAGGTACGCCTTTCATCTGCTGAACTGGCAGACGGAAAACTGGATAAAGAACCTTCCCGCATTATCGTGACAGACATCACCACGATTGACAAAGCCCGGCTCGGCAGGCGGATCGGCCGCTTAACGCCGGAATGCCTTGCCGCTGTTGAAAAACTGCTGAAAAACCACCTGGAACTGTAAATTTTCTTGACTTTCCTATTGGAAATGTTATAATTAAGACATAGACAAATAAGTTATCTAGTCCCGCAAGGGACATTGGCCGCAAGGCTTTTCTGGGAAAAAGAGTTGTTTCATGCAACTCTTTTTCCATATCTGCATATAATGTTATCGTGATTTGGCCTGCAGAGCGGGCATTGGCACACAGCTTTTTCTAAAAGACTCTCCCTCTTCGGCGCCAGCTCCATCAGCCTCTTGGACGGCGGCGACAAAGGAAATTTCCTTTATGTAGCACCTCTTCCCCAAATCCTCTATAAAACTCTCAATTGAAGTGGCAAACTAAAATTGGACACGAAAATGATTTTGCTATTAATACAGATAACAAAAGTATTCAGCAAATAATTGATGAAATAAAAGCTATTATAGATAATAAGGAGAATGAATAATGGAATTATTAACAAATGATTTAATACTAAGAACTGTGACGGAAAACGATATTAAAGAGATCGCCAGAATGTGGGAATACCCAAAAGAAACAACGATTGAAAAGGCATATGAAGCCTTAAAGTACATGGAAGTTACCCATAGTAAAAATCGCCAGAAATCAATTTGCCATCTATGTTTAGGCGTTTTTCAAAAGGAAAAGCCAAATGTAATTATAGGCTGGTGTGGGTTAGACGGTGAAACTGAAATAGGAAAAACAGTTCTTTTTTATATGATCGATGAAAAATACCGTAATCAGGGGTATGCCACACAATGTGCGATTGAATTGATAAATTATGCGTTTGAAGATATGGGGTACGATATAATTTATGGCGGTTGTGCAAGAAGTAATGTAGAATCGTATAGGGTAATGCAAAAGGCAGGAATGATTCAGAGTTCTTTTTATGAAAATGGCGACTACATTTTTTCGATAGATAAGTTTCCTGCTGCACAGTAGCGGAAATGCAGCAAATGTCGCTGGTTTTTATCCCGATACTGCTGCTAAACTGCCGGCTCAGCACAGAATTATCGCTGCTGCAGCAGGAAGAATACTCGCTGAACCAGCATGTGGAGGAAACGAAGACCCGATATGAAAAGACAAAATCATTTCGTCATGATATAAAAAACCACATCGCGGTAGTAAAAAAGCTGCTGCAGAGCGGAAAACTGGAAGAAGCGGTAAGCTATATTGAGGATATGGACGATATGGCGGAAAAAATGTCATTTCCATGCAGTACAAATAATCCGGTCGTGGATATCCTGGTGGGAAACAAGCTGGGAATTGCAAAAAGCATGGGAATCGACATAAATGGTTCTCTTTTACTGTCTACCCCTGCGGTCTGCGGGATATCGATATTTGTATTGTCCTGTCAAACGTTCTGGATAACGCAATTCATGCATGTAAGAGTCTGGATGGCGATACACAGAAATATATCCATGTGTGCGGGCGCATACAGGGAGATTTACTTCTGATGGAAGTAGAGAACAGTTTCCAGGGAAAAAGTACGTTCAAAGAAGGGACGGGTCTGTCGAATGTAAAAGCGGTGGCTGAAAAATATGGCGGCGTCATGCGTACAGAGATACAAAAGGATGTATTTATCGTTCATGTGCTGCTGATCATTCCACAGCATACGGAAGGCATTTCACTGCAAATCGATGAACCGGTTCCTTTCCGCATCCGAAAAAAGAAAAAGGAAGGTGTAAACAGTAATACCACATGGCCGATAAGTGCAAAAAAATGTCTGAACTCTCTTGAAAAAGTTAGAAAATTGTGTTAATTTAAAAACAGACAACATAAATTCGAAACGGCAGGAAGGAAAAGCGTATTGAAGAACTTAAACAACGGCTGTTTCAGTCCGTTTTTTTCACATATTTATGTGGAAAAGCAGGTGCAGAATCATCCGCGGACGAAAGAGATTCTGGCGCAGTATCCGCGTGCGCAGATTATTGAAATCAGCCATTACAAAGACGTTTTTTGCAGGAGCAGGCAAAATCAGCCGCTTCAGCATCGGGCACAGAAGCTGATTCTTGCCGCAAAGGACGGGACTCTTATTTATCCGGGGTCTGTAGTCTGCCAGAGTTTTGGAAATGCCAATTTTTATTACACATCCTGTATGATGAACTGTATTTACGATTGTGAATATTGTTATCTCAAGGGCATGTATCCTTCGGCGAATCTTGTGATTTTTGTAAATCTGGAGGATATTTTTGCACAGCTGGAGCGGATGCTGGAACAGCAGTCGCTGTATGTATGCGTTTCTTATGATACAGATCTGCTGGCGCTTGAGCAGGCGATAGGATATGCCGGCGCGTGGAACCGGTTTGCGGCAAAGCACAGTCAGAATCTAAAGATAGAAATACGGACAAAATGTGCCAACAAACAGTTTTTTGAAAGTCAGGATCCATTGTCAAATGTTATCTATGCTTTCACATTATCGCCGCAGGCGGTTGTGGAACGTTTCGAGCATTATACTCCATCCTTAACTGAACGAATTGCGTGTGCAGCAAATGCGGTATGTGCGGGATTTTTGGTACGGCTTTGCTTTGACCCGATGATTTATGTATCAGACTGGCAGCTTCATTATAAAAACATGGTGCAGGAAGTGTTTGCACGGATAAAGGCAGACAGGCTGGCAGATGTCAGCGTGGGGTCGTTTCGTATCCCGCAGGATTATCTGAAAAACATGCGCAGACAGCAGCCGGATTCTGCGGCGGCCTGGTTTCCTTATCAGATGGAGAACGGATATGCGCATTATCCGCAGAAGTTAATGGAACAGATGGAACAGTATCTGATCGGGTGTCTGAGGGAATATCTCCCGCAGGAAAATATATTTTTATGGAAGGAATCCTGATTGTGAAACAGGAGAGCAGGAAATACGATGTGCAGGACGACAAAAAAATGTGATGCAGCGATCGTGACCGGGGCGTCCTCAGGCATCGGACTGGCGGTCAGCGAAAAGCTGGCGGATATGGGATATGAAGTCTTCGGTATCGGAAGAGATTTTGCGGATCATCCGTTGTGGCGGAAAGAAGGTCTGCACGCAATCGTCTGTGATCTGCTGCAAACAGAGCAGCTGTGTGCGTCTATCAGACAGATTCAGACAGATTACGAGGTACATGTACTTGTAAATAATGCAGGAGTCGGATATTACGGTCTGCATGAGCATCTGAACGCACATAAAATAAAGGAAATGGTTCGTACGAATCTGGAAGTACCGATGATTCTGGCACAGCAGCTGCTGCGTGATCTGAAAAAAAATAAAGGCTTTGTGATCAGTATTTCGTCAGTGACCGCGAATCAGACAAACCCGCACGGATGCGCATATGGCGCGGTCAAGGCAGGACTGGCCAGTTTTTCTGCAAGTCTGTTTGAAGAAGCGCGTAAATATGGAGTCAGGGCGGTTACAATCTTTCCGGATATGACGAAGACAAATCTGTATCGGAATGCAGACTTTCGGGAAGGAGAAGAACCGGAGTCCTATCTGCTGCCGGAAGAGATTGCGCAGGCAGTGGGGTTTGTATTAAGTCAGAGAGAGGGTACGGTGATTACGGAGCTTACCGTAAGGCCGCAGCTGCACCGGATACGCAGAGTACGTAAAACCGAAGAGTAGCAAAGAGTAAGCAGTATTCAGGGGGAGGAGACGGCATGTACCATATCGCTGTCGTGGAAGATGAAATAGAATGTTCCGAACAGATTCAGAAGTTTTTAGCGCAGTATCAGGAAGAAAATAACGTCCGGTTTAAGGTGTCCGCATTTGCTGACGGCATGCAGATACTGGACGGATATGAGCCGGTATACGATATGATTTTGATGGATATCGATATGCCGGGCATGAACGGCATGGATGTTTCAGAACAGATTCGTAAGACGGATCAGGATGTTGTGATTGTATTTATTACAAATATTGCCAGTTTTGCGATTCGCGGGTATGAAGTAGGAGCGCTGGATTATGTCGTGAAGCCGCTTCAGTTTTATAATTTTTCGATGCGGCTGTCCAGGGCGTTAAAGCGCAGCAGAGCCAGGGAACCGCATCAGATGATACTGACGCTGCCAGATGGAGCCGTCAGACTGGAAGTCGGGCAGATTTATTATGTAGAAGTACAAAATCGTATGCTGCATTACTATACGACGGAAGGTACGTTCGTTGTCAGAGGAACGATGCAGAGCGCGCAGCAGATGCTGGAGGCGTATGCGTTTGTCAAATGTAATCACTGGTATATGGTAAATCTGCGGCATGTAAAAGAGGTAAAAAAGAATACGGTAATCGTCGGAGAATATGAACTGGAAATCAGCAGACGAAACCGGACACCGTTTCTCAGGGCGCTTACGGAGTATGTAGGAGGATATCGCTGATGACTGAACGGGTGAGCAGATGGATCATGCAGGGCGCTTTTTTTGTAAGCGGATTTGTCTATGTACATACGATAGAACCAAAGCCGGAGAATCGTAAAAAGACAATTTTTATGGCGATGGTTTTTGCAGTATTTTTTGCCGTTTTAAACTATTTTTATGAGTATGATAGTTTTTGGGCGGAAATGACCATGCGGATGATTGGATTTGTGCTGCTTGGCTATATGATATACATAGGAAGAAAGCTATCCGGATTTGCCGCGTTTTATTATGCAATCTGGGCGTTTTGTTCCTGGCAGCTGATGTACGAATGCTATCTGGTCTGTCTGAACATGGGATCCGGTTACTGGGCGGGCCGGCCGCTGCAGCTTTTTTTGACCGAACTGCTGATCTTTGGGTCCGGTTTTTTAATCATTGCGCTGACGATTGGGAAAATGATTCCGGATAAGGGACGCAAAAGTATCGGGCCAAGGCAGCTGCTGCTTGCGCTGCTTACATTTCTAAATTTTCAGATCGTAGTTTTTGTACCGGGAGATCTGGAATACAGTTTTCATGATTTAAGACTGCTCATCGTCTATATTGTACAGCTGTTATTATGTATAGTGCTGTATTTGCAAAACGAGCTGTTTAAAAAGAGCGAACTGCGCAAAGAGCTGGAGATTATGGGACTGCTCTGGCAAAAGGAAAAAGAACAGTTTCAGTTATCGAAAGAAAATATATCGTATATGAGCCAGAAAGTGCATGATTTAAAACATCACATTCAGGCAATGCGCAGCGCCAGTAAAGAAGAAATCGAGCGTTATCTGACAGAAATTGAAGGTTCCGTGCGTATTTATGAATCGATTGTACACACCGGAAGCGCCGTGCTGGATACGATTCTGACAGAAAAGTGTCTTTACTGCAAAGATCACGGAATTACCATCTCCTGCATGGCGGACGGGAATCAGATGGAATTTATGAATACGGTAGACTTGTACGCGGTACTTGGAAATGTCATCGATAATGCGATCGAAGAAGTAGGTCAGTTTCAGGAAAAAGAAAAAAGACAGATCGATGTGCTGATCTATCGCAAACAGCAGTTTCTGGCCATTCATATTACAAATCCGATGGAAGGACGGCTGGAATATGAAGAGGGACTGCCGGTTACGACGAAAGGAAGCCGGCTGGTTCATGGATTTGGCCTTCGCAGTGTCCGGCATATTTTGAAAAAATACGATGGATTTCTGACCATTCGGGAAGAAGAGGGTTTTTTTACATTATTAATACTGATACCGATACCGCTGCCGGCGGATGGCTCTGACCACATCGGGCAGTTTGACGACCACTTAGGTAATCGAGCTTGAAAAAAACAATAGGATTTTGTAGATTATGTATAAATAATCAGCAGAGTCCTATTTTTGTTTTGTTTATAATTATACTTTTGGGAGGCATCCTGTTTAAAATGTTTTGTACTGTGTAAATGTAAGTATAAAAAAGTACGGAATTGCTGAAAATAAACAGGAAAGGAGAAATACAGTGCAATGAGAAGAATCATAAAGCTGATGGAGGACTGGCAGTTTACATATCAGGGTCAGAAAAAACGTCTGATAGATCTGCCGCATACATGGAACGCTGTAGACGGACAGGACGGAAATAACGATTATTTTCGCGGAACCTGTTATTATGAGAAGCGTATCCCCAAGCCGGAATATACGGATGGGGAACGTGTGTATCTGCAGTTTCACGGTGTAAATGCCAGTGCAAAAGTGATATGGAACAAGGCTGCGATACTTACACACGAGAATGGATATGCGACTTTTCGTAAGGATGTAACGGATCTGCTGCAGGAGCAGAATGAACTTCTTGTGGAAGCAGACAACGGGAAAAATGAAAAAGTCTATCCGCAGGCTGCCGATTTTACTTTCTACGGGGGGATCTATCGGGAAGTGGAATTTCTGATCGTACCAAAGATACATTTTGATCTGGATTATTATGGGGGACCGGGAATACAGGTATCTACAGAAGTCAGGGGAACGACCGGATTTGTAAAAGTGCGCGCTTATACCAATATCGGAAAAGAGCAGCTGCAGCGGGAAGGAATGTCGATTGTGCTGACGCTGTCTGACGCTGAGGGGGAGACGGCAGGAACGGCGGAAGGCGCAGAA
Organism: uncultured Eubacterium sp.; assembly: GCA_910577225.1. Classification (GTDB taxonomy): domain Bacteria; phylum Bacillota; class Clostridia; order Lachnospirales; family Lachnospiraceae; genus Eubacterium_J. The sequence goes on from CAJTMV010000009.1 coordinate 72,673, forward strand.
GCGGTAATAGAAGTACCGAACGCTCATCTGTGGAACGGCGTCAAAGATCCGTATTTATACCGCCTGACGGCACAGATCCGGCAGGGGGAGACGGTAATCGATGAGATCGGTTTCGCATGCGGAATACGAACGTTTTCGTTCGATCCGGATCGGGGATTTTTCTTAAACGGCGAATCCTATCCGCTGCGCGGCGTGTCCAGGCATCAGGACTGGAAGGGACTTGGAAACGCGATATCCTATCGCCATATGGAGCAGGATATGGAACTGATCCGGGAAGTTGGCGCGAATACGATCCGGCTGGCGCATTACCAGCATCATCAGCATTTTTATGATTTGTGCGATCAGTACGGTATGGTCGTGTGGGCGGAGATCCCGTATATTTCCGCGCATATGCCAAAAGGCAGGAAAAATACATTTTTTCAGATCAGAGAGCTGATTGTTCAAAATTATAATCATCCGTGTATTGTAACCTGGGGAATTTCCAATGAGATTACAATTTCTGGTAAATACAGAGCGGATATGCTCGACAATCATCATGCGCTGCAGAAATTTGTAAAAGAACTGGATCCGGGCAGACCGACAACGCTGGCCTGCTATGCGATGTGTCATCCGTTTCATCCGGTGTCTAAAATTACGGATCTGGTCGCATGGAATCTGTATCTGGGATGGTATGTGCCGGGATTGTTTTTAAACGACCTGTTTCTAAAGTTTTATCACTGGAAATATCCGCGGCGGTGTCTGGGTTATTCGGAATATGGAGCGGAAGGCATGCCGAATCTGCATAGTGCAAAGCCGCGGCGGGGAGATCATTCGGAGGAATATCAGGCGAAATATCATGAATATATGCTGGAATGTTTTGCGCGTCATCCGTTTTTGTGGTCGACCTATGTATGGAATATGTTTGATTTTGCCGCGGATGCCAGAGACCAGGGCGGAGAACCGGGGATGAATCATAAAGGTCTGGTAACTTTTGACCGCAGGATAAAAAAGGACAGCTTTTATATTTATAAAGCGTGGTGGAGCAGGGAGCCGTTCGTGCATCTTTGCGGCAAGCGTTATAAATACCGTGCGGAAAACGTTACGAATGTGACGGTATATTCGAACCAGCGGCAGGTATCTTTGTATCAGAACGGACAGCTGGTGGAGACAAAACAGGGGCAGCATGCGTTTCATTTTAAGCTGCGGATGGATAAAGAAAATCATCTGGAAGCAAGGGCCGGCACGCTGTCGGACAAAGCGGTAATTTATAAGGCCGCGCAGCCGAGACCAGAATATAAAGTGAAGAAGGGCAAGAGTCAGAACTGGGTATAGTAAGGAGAAGCAGCTATGGAAAAGAATCATGATATGAAATCCCGAAAAAAAGAATATAAACGTGCCCGCAGAAAGGCGACCAGACCGTGGAAAATACTCACATGGATCAGCGCGCCGATTACGATCATTCTGATTGTGCTGTCGGTGTTCTGCAGTACGTTTGATAATTCTTTGTCTATTTTTGTCGGCGGTACGTTTAACGATATTAAAAATAAAGACGAAAACGCGAATTATTATAAGATGGACTTCGACTCGCAGGAAGAGATGGTTCGTTATGGCGAAGCGCTGTGCAGACAGGTAGAGGCGGAAGGAGCCGCGCTTTTGACGAATGAAAATCAGGCGCTGCCATTAGCTGAAGGATCGAAAGTGAGCTGTTTTTCCAACTCTTCGGTCAATCTTGTATATGGCGGAACAGGATCCGGCAATATTGACGCGTCGACGGCGAATACGCTCAAAGGCGCGCTGGAGATCGCGGGTCTTGAGGTGAATCAGACGCTTTGGGACTTTTATCTTGGTCTGGACGAGGAGTATACGCGAAAGAAAGGCGGGACGATCGCAACCGCTTCGGCAACCGTATCGGAATGTCCGTGGGAGCTGTATACCGGTGAAGTAAAAGATTCTGTGAGCGCTTATGGGGATGCGGCGGTGGTAGTATTTTCCCGCATCGGAGGCGAAGGCGCCGATCTGGATCACCGGGATGTGAATTATCTGGCGCTGGACGAAAATGAGAAGGAAATGATGGAAAATATCGCTGCAATGAAAGCGGACGGGACGATCAAAAAAGTGATTGTGCTGATAAACTCTGCGAATGCGCTGCAGGTCGATTTTTTGAGAAACAACGAATATGGCGTGGACGCGTGTCTTTGGATCGGAGATGTGGGGATTTCCGGAATCGACGCGGTCGGCGAGATACTGACAGGCAAAGTGAATCCGTCCGGCAGTCTTGTGGATACGTACTGCTATAACAATTATTCTTCGCCGGCAATGGTAAATTCCGTACCGGCTGCGTATGACGGAGTGGCGGCAGAAGATCTGCCGGATAAAGCAAAGACGTATATGATCTATCAGGAAGGAATTTACGTAGGTTATAAGTATTATGAGACGCGGTATGAAGACTTTGTAATGGAGAAAGGAAACGCGGGCGATTACGATTATGGCAGTGAAGTAGCGTTTCCATTCGGTTACGGACTGAGCTATACGGATTTTTCGTACAGCGATCTTTCGGTTAACTACAACAAAGATACCGATCAGTTTGAGGTGGCGGTAACGGTTACCAATACCGGCAATACGTATGCGGGAAAAGAAACCGTGCAGATATATGTGCAGTCGCCGTATACTTCTTACGATGTGAAAAACGGGGTAGAAAAGGCGTCAGTGGCGCTTTGCGGATTTGGAAAAACACAGATTCTGGAACCGGGAGCTTCGGAAACGTTAACGATCTATGTGGATAAAAGAGATCTCGCTTCTTACGACGCTTATGGAGCAGGGACTTATATTCTGGATGCAGGGACTTATTATTTCACAGCGGCGACAGATGCGCACAACGCAGTGAACAACGTGCTTGCTGCAAAAGGATACAAGGCAGCCGGCGGACGTATGGATGCGGATGGAAATAAGAAGCTGACGTACAAGTGGAAAAATGCGAAGCTGGATACGACCACATATGCGACGTCGCTGAATGGAACGGTGATTTCCAACCAGCTGTCTGATTCGGATATTAACTTAAGCGAAGATCTGGAGCAGGATATTATTTATCTGTCACGTAATAACTGGATGGATACATTTCCGATGCAGCAGGTAAAGCTGATAGCGACAGAAGCGCTGCAGGCGAAGCTGCAGGATGTGCAGTATCGTGCGGCGGATTATGATGAGGTGGAAATGCCTGTACTGGGCGCAAAGAACGGATTAAAGCTGGTCGATATGATCGGACTTTCTTATGACGATCCGAAATGGGAACAGTTATTAGATCAGTTGTCGTTTAACGATATGGTGTCCCTGATCGGCGATTCGTTTCACTGGACGATGCCGGTCGAATCTGTGCAGGCGCCGGGCACCCGTGATGAAAACGGACCGCAGGGACTGACGGCATCGTTATTTAAAGCAGGTGAGGAAGAAGGAAAAACAGCGCTTGTGGCAACCGCGTTCACATCCGAGGACGTCATGGCAGCGACATTTAATACGGATATTTTGTATGAGATCGGAAGAGTCATTGCAAATAACTGTATTTCTGCGGAAATCGCATGTCTGTATGGTCCCGGAAGCAACACGCACAGAACGCCGTACGGAGGACGTAATTTTGAATATTATTCTGAAGACGGTTTTCTTGCCGGAGAGATGGCAAAGCATGAAGTACAGGCAATGACAGACCGGGGGATCTTCGTTGTGCTCAAGCACTTTGCGCTGAACGACAGCGAGCAGGATCGTATCGGCCTTGGGGTATGGCTGGGCGAACAGGCCGCAAGAGAAATTTATCTGAAAGCGTTCCAGGGTGCGGTAGAAGAAGCAGACGCAGGACTGATGGTTGCGTATACACGCTGGGGAGCCATCTGGTCCGGAGGTAATAAAGGCCTGATGACAAATATTGTCAGACAGGAATGGGGGAAAACGGGCCTTAATATTACGGATAATGTGCTGACGAACTATGTCAATGGTGTGGACGGTCTGTTGGCAGGCGGTGTGTCTGCGTTTGACGCTATGCTGCCTTATGTAACGAGACAGCTTCCAAAATACAAAGATGATCCGGTGATCGTAACGGCTATGAAAGAAGCATGTCATCAGAACCTTTATTCGATCGCAAATTCGGCCGGAATGAACGGAATCGGTCCGGAGACTGTGATAAAGAAGCGCAATATCGCGATTGTAACTTCGATGTGGACGGCATGTATGGTCGTCGGCCTGCTGTTTGTAATCTCAGCGGTATTGTGGTTTATCAAAAAGAGAAAGTTTCAAAAAACAGATATTTATAAAGATTATATCGCATATCAGTCTGTAGACCGTTTGTAATGAATGTGCTGCAGAAAATAGCGCGGATGGTCGAAAGCCCGGAGAAGGTTTCAATGTAATCGGGTATCTGAGGGGTAAAGAACGGAAGCTGCAGCGCCTGGCAGGGAGGGGGTCCCAGCCGGGCGCTGCGGCAGTTAAAAGAAAGGACAGGCACATATGGGGAATGAAAACATGGGAGCAAAGACAAATGTGAACCGGGCAAAGCTGTACCAGCTTGTCTTATTTCCAATGAATAACGGCGCGACAAATGTGTACTATATCCTTACGATGAACTTTATTGCTTACTATGCGAATGGGGTTCTGGGATTGTTTCTGATGTTTGCGACTACAATGGTAACAGTGATGCGGCTGTTCGACGCGGTAACAGATCCGATGATCGGAGCACTGATCGACCGGACGAATACAAAATTCGGCAAGTTCCGACCGTATATGGTTCTGGGCAACGTAATTATGATCGTATCTTCGATACTGCTGTACTTTGGAACGCGGGTGATTCCGGGAGATATGTCCTGGCTGAAATACGTCTGTTTTGTATTGTTTTATGCGCTGTATGTAATCGGATATACGTTCCAGACGGCATGTACCCGTTCCGGGCAGACCTGTCTGACGAACGATCCGAATCAGCGGCCGTTGTTTACGGTTTTTAACACTGTGGCAAGTCTGATTGGGATGGGACTCGTTCAGTTTCTGGCGCCGATTATCAGCGAAAAGCTGGGTGGTTATAACAGCGCGGCGTTTTTTAACGTAATGATACCGCTGGCAGTACTTGTGTCCGCTGTGCTGACGGTTCTGGCAGTGATCGGCATCTGGGAGAAAGACAGACAGGAATATTTCGGCGTTGGCGGTACACAGGAAAAAGTAGAATTAAAAGAATATGCAGCTATTTTAAAAGCGAACAAAGAGCTGCAGCGTCTGATGGTAGCGGGAGCCGGATGCAAGCTGGCGTTTTCGATCGCTACGAATATGACGGTCTTATGTATGCTTTACGGCGCTATGATGGGAAATTACAGCAGACTGTATCTGCCGATGATGATTGTGGGATATATTTTTTCCGTCCCGTTTTTCCTGCTGACTGTGCGCACGTCACAAAAATATGGACAGAAGGCTTCGCTGGTACGGTATACCAGACTGGCGTTTTTTATGTATATCGGCGTGCTTGTACTGCTGCTGATGTGGAAACAGGGGAATCCGGCTGTGAATCTGCAGCTGCTGCCGCCCAATATTTATTCGATACTGTTTGTGCTGTGTTTTGGCATCGGGTACGGCGCTTATTATGCAACGGCAGACATGCCGATTCCAATGGTAGCCGATTGCTCGGATTATGAAACGTTCCGTTCCGGCCGTTACATTCCCGGTATTATGGGTACGTTGTTTTCACTCGTAGACAAGCTGGTCAGTTCGCTCGGTTCTACGATTGTAGGAGCGGCAGTGGCCATGATCGGCATCCATACGCTGCCAGATGGAAATACGCCGTATGCGGACGGTATGCATCTGGTGGTGATCGTACTGTTTTGTATGGTACCGATGGCGGCATGGATTGCAACGCTGGCCGCAATGAAAGGCTACACGCTGACCGGAGAGCGGATGAAAGAAATCCAGCTGGTAAATGCGGCGCGTAAAGACGCGGTAAGTAAAGGTATGCGGCTGGAAGAAGCGATGAACCGCTGGAAGACGGCCGATGATGTGACAAAAAGTAAATAAACTGCACCGGATGAAACCGTACTGCGGCAATGGGGAGCTGCTGTCAGCACGCCGCAGGCGGAACGTCCGGTACTCTGATAGAAAAACGACACATTTCTTATAGCGTATCAAAAAAACATTTCTCTGACAAGTCTTTTGTTTTTTCAGGAAATATTATATACTAATTACAAAATTTATTCTTTTTATAATTTATAAAACAAATTTTCTTACAGTTTTATTGTTTGTAATAAATATATATGTGAAAGCACCAATGAGCGTACTTGTAAGGGGGATTGTTATGAGACAAAAAAAGTATCTGGCGGCGTATTCCAACGATCAGGAATATGAAAATCAAATATTCTGCGACAGGATAAGGGAATTTTATGATCAGGGGTACGTGTTATACAAATCGATAGGGCTCAGACGAAGAATACTTGTTTTTAAAAATACCGAACAGATAAGAAAGCAGTGTCTGGTCATGCAAAAGAATGTTTCCGAGCGCGTGGATCAGCAGATCGCGCAGCTTATGGAAGAAAAACAAAACATCCTTTATCAGGATCGAAAAATCGTAGTTTTTGAAACGGACCGGGATAAGAATTATGATATCGATGCATTTGAAAAGGAACAAAATCGTGCGTTAGGACTGCCGTTATCCTATAAAAAAAGGATCATTCCGATGTTATTGCTTTTAGCGGATATTTTTCTAATGGTATTTCGAATAAAGTTTTATAAACCCGGACACCTGCTGTTAGATGATTATGGGAAGATTCTTCCGGGCATTCTTTTCTTTGCGGCGTTTTTATACCTGTCCGGTGATTTTTGGGATAGGAAAAAGGGATTTTCAGGCTGTGATCCTAATCAATTATATTTTGCTAAAAGATCGGCGTTTAAGCAGGCGGCATTTCTGGCAGGCGATATTATTTGCGCTTTGCTGCTGGTGTCTTACCTGGTCATGAGTCTTGTTTCCTTTGCTGCTGCCGATGCCGCTGTCATTTTTGAAATCGTAAGGAGCTGGATGATTTTTCTGTCAGGATACGTTTTTTCTTTCCAGTGGAGAACGCCTTACTGCTCGATATTAACGGTGCTGTTTGTCTGTCTGGCGCTCATTTGATCTGTTTCAGCTGCAGTAACCCTTTACATTGTCTGTCCGCATACATTATAATAGTCGTATCTGTAAATGAATGGAGCGTATACGGAGCGTAAAAGTGGTGAAAAATATGGAAGTAATGGAAATGACAGAAATAGAACGCATGCAAAAAAACATAGAAGAATTTGACAGATTACAACGGTTTATGCTTTTGGTTGAGGATAAAACATCAAATGTATACAAGGCAATGAAAGAACGTTACATTACATTAAAAGTTATTTTAACCGCGTCAGGCATAAACCTTACGGAGCTCGACCGGATAAAGGAATAGCAACGATATCACCCGCAAATAAGATTGGAAAACTGCCGCGTGTCCATATGCGTTCCAATCTTATTTTGCGGGTGATCGCATACAGACGAAACGCCAGAGAAAATTTTCCTGCTTGACAAATTTTCCCATCCGTACTATTATACTTTGAGAGTCAAACAATTTGACTTTCAAAGTATTTTTAATTTGGAAAATAAAAAACTGTATAAAAGCAAAAATAAGGAGAATCAGACATGTTAGAAAAAATCGCAGAAATCGTAAAAGAGCAGTTAAATACAGATATGGAAATTACAGAAGCAACTTCCTTTAAAGATGATCTTGGGGCAGATTCCCTTGATATTTTTGAGCTTGTTATGGCTCTGGAAGAAGAATTTGGCGTGGAGATTCCGTCGGAAGATCTGGAAAATGTCAATACAGTCGGAGATGTGATCAGTTATTTAAAAGCGCATGATGTTGCAGAATAAGGCGGAAAAAAGATGAAGACCAGAATTACAGAATTGTTGGGGATCCGGCATCCGATTATTCAGGGAGGCATGGCATGGGTGGCAGAGTATCATCTGGCCGCGGCTGTGTCCGAAGCCGGAGGCCTTGGGATTATCGGGGCGGCCAGCGCGCCTGCGCCAGTGGTGCGTACGCAGATTCAGGAGTTAAAAAAGCTGACAGATAAGCCGTTTGGCGTGAACGTGATGCTGATGAATCCAAACGCGGCGGAAGTCGCGCAGGTTGTGATCGAAGAAAAAGTACCGGTAGTTACGACCGGAGCCGGAAATCCGGGTAAATTTATCACGATGTGGAAGGAAGCCGGTATTCGCGTAATTCCGGTTGTAGCCAGCGTTGCGATGGCTAAAATGATGGAGCGCGCGGGTGCGGACGCGGTAGTAGCGGAAGGAATGGAATCCGGCGGGCATATCGGGGAGCAGACGACGATGACGCTTGTGCCGCAGGTGGCAGACGCGGTGCAGATACCGGTCATCGCGGCAGGAGGTATCGCAGATGCCAGAGGATTTGCAGCGGCAATGATGCTGGGAGCAGAGGCTGTCCAGATGGGCACCCGCTTTGTGACTGCAAAAGAATCGATCGTGCACCAAAATTATAAAGAACGTATTTTTAAGGCAAAAGATATCGATTCCGAGGTAACCGGACGTTCGACCGGACATCCGATCCGTGTACTGCGTAATCAGATGAGCCGCGATTACCTTAAGATGGAAAAAGCCGGCGCTTCGCTGGAAGAGCTGGAAACGCTGACGCTTGGTTCCCTGCGCAAAGCGGTAATGGACGGAGATATCAAAGGCGGCAGCCTGATGGCCGGACAGATCGCAGGGCTGATTAAGCAGGAAAATACCTGTCAGGAGATTATCGATGAGATCATCGGGCAGGCGGAAGAGCTGTTCGCACGCGGCATCAGCGGCTAAAAGAAAGGAAATCCGAATTATGGGAAAGACAGTCTACATGTTTCCTGGACAGGGAGCACAGTATACAGGAATGGGAAAAGAGTTTTATGAACAGTCGCAGATTTGCAAAGCCGTGTTCGATCAGGCTTCCAGCGTTACGGGGCTGGACATACCGGCGCTTTGCTTTGAAGAAAATGAGCAGCTGAATATTACCGAATATACGCAGATTGCGATGCTGACCGTAGAAGCGGCCATTTATAAAGAAATGGAACAAAAAAAGCTCAGACCGGATTATGCGGCGGGCTTAAGTCTCGGCGAATACGGAGCGCTGATTGTCTCAGGGGCACTCGATACGGCGGACGCGTTTCGTATTATCAGAAAGCGCGGGATTTATATGCAGGAAGCCGTACCGACAGGCGGCGCTATGGCAGCGGTGCTTGGACTGGATGCAGACGCTGTGGAGACGGCATGTGCGCAGACAGAAGGGACGGTGTCCGTGGCAAATTATAACTGTCCGGGACAGATTGTAATTACCGGCGAGCAGGCAGCTGTAGAAAAAGCGGGCGAACGCTGTAAGGCAGCGGGAGCAAAACGTATTATGCCGTTAAAGGTAAGCGGGCCGTTTCATTCAAAAATGCTGGAACCGGCTGGCGAAAAGCTGGCGGCGGAGTTTGATCATGTACATATCCGAAGCGTTGCGATTCCTTATGTTACAAATGTAACCGCTGATTTTGTAACGGACGAGACGCAGATCAAAGATCTGCTTGTAAGACAGATCTCATCTTCAGTTCGCTGGCAGCAGAGCGTGGAGCGTCTGATCGCAGAAGGAGCGGACGAATTTGTAGAAATCGGTCCCGGACATACGCTCTCAGCATTTATAAAAAAGATCGATCGTACGGTCAGAGTCTTTCATATAGAAAAACCGGAGGATTTGGAAAATTATGTTAACCGATAAAATTGCGCTGGTAACCGGAGCCAGCAGAGGCATCGGGCGCGCGGCAGCCAAAAAGCTGGCGGAGCACGGCGCTTATGTTTATGTAAATTATCTGGGATCTGAGGCTGCGGCACAGGAAACTGTGGCCGAAATTATACAAAACGGCGGCAGGGCGGAAACGCTGCAGTGCAATGTCGCAGATTTTGCGGCATGCGGCGAAATGATTGCGTCAGTGATCAAAAAAAGCGGCAGGCTTGATATTCTTGTGAACAACGCGGGCATTACCAAAGACGGGCTGCTGATGAAAATGTCCGAAGAAGATTATGACCAGGTTATGGACATTAATCTGAAAGGGACGTTTCACACGATCCGTCATGCATCCAGATATCTGCTAAAACAAAGAAGCGGAAAAATTATTAATATGACGTCTGTATCCGGTATTTTGGGAAATGCAGGACAGTCCAATTATAGTGCGTCAAAAGCAGGTGTGATTGGTCTTACGAAAAGTGCGGCGAGAGAACTGGCGTCCCGCGGTATTTGCGTGAACGCGGTGGCTCCCGGATATGTGACGACCGATATGACAAGCGTGCTGTCGGATCAGGTCAAAGCGCAGATGCTGTCGCAGATACCGCTCGGACGGGCGGCGTCTCCGGAAGAAATCGCAAACGTGGTATTATTCCTGGCATCAGAACAGTCCGCATATATGACTGGCCAGGTGTTAAGCGTGGACGGCGGGATGTCGATGTAACCGGTCAGGCAGATCGTGTTATGGCAAAATAAGGAGGAAAAGATGAAACGCAGGGTAGTAGTAACTGGTATGGGCGCAATTACGCCCATCGGTCTTACGGTAGACGAGTTTTGGGACTCCATCAAACATAAGAAAATCGGATTTGCACCGATCACGCATTTTGACACAACGGGGTATAAAGTGCAGCTGGCGGCAGAAGTCAAAGGGTTTGACGGAAAAAATTATATGGATTTTAAATCGGCCAAACGTATGGAATTGTTCAGCCAGTACGCGATGGCAGCGTCCATAGAGGCGATCAAAGACGCCTGCCTGGATATGGAACAGGAAGACGCCTACCGCGTCGGATGCTCCATCAGCTCCGGTATCGGGAGTCTGCAGGCAATGGAACGGGAACATAAAAAATTACTCGATAAAGGACCGTCCAGAATCAATCCTTTGTTTGTACCGATGATGATCTCCAATATGGCGGCAGGCAACGTATCGATTGCATTTGGATTAAAAGGAAAAAGTATCAATGTGGTAACGGCATGTGCAAGCGGAACGAACAGCATCGGGGAAGCGTTTCGTACGATTCAGTATGGCGATGCGGACGTGATGGTGGCAGGCGGATGTGAAGCCAGTGTTACGCCGGTTGGAATCGCCGGGTTTACTTCGCTGACCGCGTTGTCGGCGGAAACAGATCCGACGCGCTGCTCCCTTCCGTTCGATAAAGACCGCAGCGGCTTTGTGATGGGAGAGGGCGCAGGTATTGTTGTGCTGGAAGAGCTGGAACACGCGAAGAAGCGCGGAGCCAGAATTTATGCAGAGCTGACCGGCTATGGCTGTACTTCGGACGCATATCATATTACATCGCCGGCAGAAGACGGCGCAGGCGCGGCAAAAGCGATGACAAATGCGATCGCGGACGCCGGATTAAAACCGGAAGATATTACGTATATCAACGCGCACGGAACGGCGACACATCATAACGATCTGTTTGAGACAAGAGCGATTAAACTGGCATTTGGCGCGCATGCAAACGATCTGTATATCAACTCCACAAAATCGATGATCGGACATCTGCTTGGCGCTGCGGGAGCCGTAGAGTTTGTAGCATGCGTCAAAGAAATACAGGAAGGCTATATTCATGCGACAGCAGGATATACCACGCCGGACGACGAGATCGATCTGAATTACTGCAAAGAGCCGCATGAAACAACGATTCGTCATGCGCTTAGCAATTCGCTTGGCTTTGGCGGTCATAATGCGACTTTGGCGGTATCAGAATATTTGGAGGAAAAATAATGGCCGTATTAAACGCTTCACAGATTATGGAAATCATTCCGCACCGGCAGCCGTTTATGCTGCTGGATACGATAGAGGAACTGGAACCGGGAAAACGGGCGCGGGCGCGCAAATGCGTCAGTTACAACGAACCGTATTTTGCCGGACATTTTCCAGGCGAACCGGTCATGCCCGGCGTACTGATTGTAGAAGCAATGGCGCAGGCAGGCGCTGTCGCGATGCTGTCACAGCCGCAGATGAAAGGACGGACGGCTTACTTTGCAGGCATTCACTCCGCCAAATTTAAGCAGAAAGTCGTACCGGGCTGCGTTCTGGATATGGAAGTGGAGATTGTAAAAGTAAAAGGTCCGATCGGTATTGGAAAAGGAACGGCGTTCGTAGATGGAAAAATTGCGGCATCTGCAGAAATTATGTTTGCCATAGGAAGCGAGGCGGGTTGACGATGTGGTTTCAAAAAAAAAGGGAAAAAGAAAAAAAGCGTCTGTTTTTGAATAAACGGAATATGCCGAAGCTCGATCCGGAAAACGAAGCGGAACAGGAACAGGCAAAACAGCCTGCAGAGCCAAAACCGGCGCGGCGCAGGGAGTCAAAGGCACAGCCGGATGTGTTTGAATGTAAAAAGTGCGGTGCGAAGATTTCCAAGGCGGAAACAGTTGCAAATAAATATGTGTGTAAGGAATGCGGCTATTATTTCCGCATCCGTACGAAAAACCGCATCCGGATGGTAGCGGACGCAGGCACGTTCGAGTCATGGTTCGACGAGACCGAAGAGACGAATCCGCTTCAGTTTCCGGGCTATGAAGAAAAGCTGGCACAGACACAGGAAAAGACAAAGCTGAAAGAAGGCGTTACGATCGGCTACGCCAGAATCGACGGAGAACCGGTAGTGATCGGCGTCTGCGACGCGCGGTTTTTAATGGGCAGTATGGGGCACGTAGTCGGTGAAAAAATAGCGTGCGCAGTAGAAAAAGCAACGTCCATGCGGCTTCCGGTGATTTTATTCTGCTGTTCAGGCGGGGCCAGAATGCAGGAAGGCATTATTTCTCTGATGCAGATGGCCAAGACTTCTGCCGCGCTGAAAAAGCACAGCGATACCGGACTTCTTTACGTTCCGGTGCTGACAGATCCTACGACCGGCGGCGTTACCGCGAGTTTTGCCATGCTGGGCGATATTATTCTTGCAGAACCGGGCGCTCTGATCGGATTCGCCGGCCCAAGAGTAATCGAGCAGACGATCGGCGAGAAACTGCCGGAAGGCTTTCAGCGTGCGGAATTTCAGCTGGAACATGGCTTTGTGGACGCCGTTGTCGAGCGTAAAAATTTAAAACAGACGCTGGCGCAGATTTTGAAATATCATCACAGCAGTCAGAGCTTTCACGCATTTACCAAAACAGGAGCGATTGCAGTTATCCCGGACGAGCGGTGCAGAGAGCGGATGCAAAAGGCGGAAGAAAAGACGGTGTGGGATAAGGTAAAGGCTGCCAGACAGGTCACCCGCCCTTCTGCGATGGATTATATCAGCCGTATATTCGACGGATTTCTCGAGTTTCATGGAGACCGTCAGTTTCGGGACGATCCGGCGGTCGTCGGAGGCGTGGCGCTGCTGGACGGGCAGCCGGTTACCGTGATTGGTATTCAGAAAGGCACGTCACTGGAAGAATGCAAACAGCGTAATTTCGGCATGGCTTCTCCGGAAGGTTACCGGAAGGCGCTGCGTCTGATGCGCCAGGCTGAAAAATTCCACCGGCCGATCGTTACGTTTGTCAATACTTCCGGCGCTTTTTGCGGCATGGAGGCCGAAGAGCTGGGCCAGGGCGAGGCAATTGCGAGAAATCTGTATGAAATGTCTGCGTTTCAGGTGCCGGTGATCTGTATGATGATCGGAGAAGGCGGCAGCGGCGGCGCGCTGGCGCTGGCAGTCGGCAATCAGGTATGGATGATGGAAAACGCAACCTATTCCGTATTATCTCCGGAGGGATTTGCATCCATTTTGTGGAAAGACAGCAGCCGTGCGCAGGAAGCAGCCGGCGTTATGAAAATTACGGCACAGGATCTGTATGATCTAAAGGTTGTGGAACATGTGATACCAGAGTTTGGCGGCGCAGACGAGGTGACCGTCGATACGATCTCCACGCATATGAAAAGCCGGCTCAAACAATATCTGACGTCACAGGCGGAAAAGAGCGGCGCAGACTTTGCCAAAGAAAGATATGAACGATTCCGCAGATTTTAACTGGTTCCAATCAGTGAGCGAACTAACAGTAACAGGAGGAAAACGAATGAGAGCGAGAATAGCCGGAACAGGCAGCTGCCTGCCGCGCCTTAGGGTGACGAATGAGGATCTTGGCAAAATAATGGACACTTCAGACGAATGGATTCGCAGTCGTACCGGTATCGGCGCCAGACATATCGCAGTGGAAGAGACGACCGCGGGTATGTCTGTCGCGGCAGCGAAGCAGGCGATGGAAGAAGCTGGTATCCAGGCGGAGCAGCTGGATCTGATTATTGCGGCGACACTGACTCCCGATCATGTCCTGCCGCCGTTATCCTGCGAGATTCAAAGCGCGCTGGGCGCCGTTCATGCAGCAGCCTATGATCTTTGCGCCGCCTGTTCAGGCTTTGTCTTTGCGTTAAATACGGCGCAGGCATATATTCAAAGCGGCATGTATCGGAATATCCTGCTCGTTGGCGCAGAGACATTGTCAAAACTGATGGACTGGACAGACCGCTCGACCTGCGTGCTGTTTGGAGACGGCGCAGGAGCAGCGGTAATTACAGCCGAAGAAGAAGGGCTGTTTGCGGGCGTACAGGGTTCTGACGGATCCAAAGGCGCGGTGCTTTCCTGCGGAGGCAGACCGCTGCAGCATCCGTTCGCGGCCCGTGAGCCGGAGCATCCATATGTGCAGATGAACGGTCAGGAAGTCTATAAATTTGCTGTCCGTACGGTTCCAAACTGCATTCATCAGGTACTGGAGCAGGCCGGCATTCAGCCGCAGGACGTGTCTTTGTTTTTACTGCATCAGGCGAATCAGAGAATTATCGAAGCAGTAGCAAAGCGTTTAAAGCAGCCGATAGATAAATTTCCGGTGTGTCTGGAAGAGTGCGGAAATATTTCTGCCGCCAGTGTGCCGATTTTATTAGACAGAGTAAACAGGGACGGCAGATTAAAAAAAGGAGATATCATCGTACTGGCAGGATTTGGAGCGGGACTTACCTGGGGAGCGGCGGTACTGACCTGGTAGACCACAGACACACATATCCGCCCCTGCCTGTCAGAAAAGGAGTAACGAACATGGATACGGAGCAGACATTAAACAGGCTTTTGGTAGAGTTCTTTAAATACATCATGGAAATTGAAGAAAAAAAGCTGATTACCGATGAATTTAGAGAAATTACGTATAATGATATGCATATTATCGAAGCAATCGGCATTGATAAGCCGAAAAAAATGTCTGAAATTGCAAAGATCATGTCTGTAACGACAGGAACGCTGACAAAAGCCGTCGATTCTCTGGAAAAGAAAGGATACGTACAGCGGCAGCGCAGCAGGCAGGATAAGCGGGTTGTGAATATCACGCTGACACAGCAGGGCGTCACCGCATTCAGGCATCATGAAAAATTTCATCAGGATATGATTGCGTTTATACTGGAACATGTGAGCGAGGAAGAAAGCCGCGTGCTTCGTCATGCGCTGGAACGTCTGATGGGATATTTTCGGCAAAAATATAATCCGGCGTAACGTACGATCGATATTTCCGCAAAAAAGAAAGGTTGGAAGCCTTTCTTTTTTTGTGGAAAAATAAAGTGCCGTTTCTATGTCTGGCGCATAACCGGTTATCTTTTTAACAGATCGATCGTTTTTTGATCTTTGATCCCGCTGAAAAATTTGTCCAGTACTTTATCAAACAGATCGATTTGCGGACATGCTTCGGAAAACAGAGTCATCGACGATTTTAATTTCATATCATCCGGAAATCCGAACACTCTGTTTGCATCGCTTGTTTCCAGCTGCAGCAGCGCTTCGCAGATTTCCATGAGATGCGAACGAAGCAAAGGCTCTTCCATATAGGCTTTCGCTTCTTCCAGATCCTGAATGGAATAGTAATTGCTGATTTCCGTCGTGCCCAGTCCCGCGATCTGCGGGAAAATGTACCACATCCAATGGCTTTGCTTGCGCCCGTTTTTAATTTCGGTCAGTGCGTTTGGGTAATCTCTGAGCTGTGCGTCAATAAAACGGTTCAGATGTAATGGTTCCATTTGAATTCCTCCTTATAGTTGTATGTTCAATCACATTCTAATCTATAGTTTATATGAGACCGGACAAGAAAGCAATGTATATTTACCAGTTGCTGAACATTTTCAACTATGGTATGATAGAGAAAGAAATGTATATGAAAAAGTGCGTATGCAATATGCAGAAAGGAATTGAAATGACACTCTTAATCAGAAACGGCCATGTGATCGATCCGGCTTCCCGGAGAGACGACATAGCCGACGTACTTGTACAGGATGGAATCATTGTGAAAGTAATGCCGCAGATACAGGAAGCAGCCGACCAGCAGATCGATGCGGCTGGCTGCTATGTCATGCCGGGATTTATTGATCTGCATGTACATCTGCGCGACCCCGGGTTTGAGCGCAAGGAAACGGTCGTTACGGGAGCCGCGGCTGCGGCGCATGGCGGTTTTACGACGATTGTCGCGATGCCGAATACAAAACCGGTAGTCGATCATGCGGATGTCGTAAATTATGTTCATCATAAAGCGGCGAGTGTGACAAAAGTAAATGTTCTCCAGGCAGGAGCGATTACAAAAAAGATGGAAGGACAGCAGCTGGCGGATATCGAAAAGATGGTACAGGCAGGCAGTCCCGCGATTACTGAAGACGGGAAATCCGTGATGAACGCTTACCTGCTGCAGGAGGCAATGAAGCTGGCAAACCGGCTGGATATACCAGTGCTGTCTCACTGCGAGGATATCAATCTGGTGAACGGCGGCGTTGTCAACGCAGATGACAACGCGTGGAAGAGCGAACTGCCGGGTATTACGAACAGTGTGGAAAATGTGATTATCATTCGGGACGTGCAGCTGGCGAGAGAGACGGGAGTAAAGCTGCACCTGTGTCATTGTTCTACAAAAGAAAGCGTGGAAATCGTAAAACTGGCGAAGGCAAGAGGCAACCGGGTGTCTGCAGAAGTATGTCCGCATCATTTTACGCTGACCTCAGACGATATGGTCCATGGAGATACCAATTATAAAATGAATCCGCCGCTGCGTACAAAAGAAGATGTGGAAGCGCTGCGGCAGGGGTTAAAAGAAGATATTATGGACGTGATTTCGACAGATCATGCGCCGCATACAAAGGAAGAAAAGAATGATTCCATGCTTCGCGCGCCGTTTGGAATTATCGGGCTGGAAACAGCCGCTTCCCTGACGTATTCGGAACTGGTGCTGGGCGGATATCTGACGCCGATGCAGATGGCTGAGAAAATGAGCTGCAATCCGGCCCGCGTGCTCGGGATCGATAAGGGCAGTCTGCAGGAAGGAAAGACTGCGGATATTGTAATTTTTGATCCGGAAAAAACATATACGATCGACGCTTCCAGATTTGCGTCCAGGAGCAGAAATACGCCGTTTCAGGGGCGCACGGTTACAGGAGCGGTCCGGGCGACCATTGCGGGAGGCGAGGTCATTTATCAGAGCGGCTGGTAAGAAAGCGGAACACGATAGCGGCGCCAGATCGCACAAAGCAGCAGTCAGAGTATGGGAACAGTGAAAAATAAATGAAAAGAGGCAGAAAATGATTAATAAACTGATCGATAAAATAAAAAAAACAAAAGCGCCGGTTGTCGTAGGACTCGACCCGATGCTTTCCTATGTACCGGAACATATAAAGGAGAAGTCTTTCGCACAGTATGGAGAGACGTTTGAGGGCGCGGCAGATGCAATCTGGCAGTTTAACAAAGGGATTATTGACAGCGTATATGATCTGATTCCGGCAGTCAAGCCGCAGATAGCGATTTATGAGCAGTATGGGATCGAAGGGTTACAGGCGTTTCAAAAAACAGTGGACTATTGTCATGAAAAAGATCTTGTAGTGATCGGCGATGTGAAGCGGGGAGACATCGGTTCCACGTCCGCGGCTTATGCAGCGGCGCATCTTGGACACGTAACGGTTGGCAGCAAAAAGTTATCGGCGTTTGGAGAAGATTTTGCGACGGTCAATCCGTATTTTGGAACAGACGGTATCCAGCCGTTTCTGGATGTCTGTAAGGAAGAGAAGAAAGGTTTGTTCATTCTTGTGAAAACTTCCAACCCGTCCAGCGGAGAATTTCAGGATCGTCTGACAGGCGACAGACCGCTGTACGAATATGTGGGAGAAAAAGTCGCGCAGTGGGGCGCAGAGCATATGGGAGAAGATTACAGCTACATCGGCGCGGTTGTGGGCGCAACGTACCCGCAGGCCGGAAAAATTATGCGAAAGATCATGCCGAAAACACTGATTCTCGTTCCGGGATACGGCGCGCAGGGCGGAAAAGGCGCGGATCTGGTCAGCTATTTTAATGAAGACGGATTAGGCGCTATCGTAAATTCGTCAAGAGGAATTATCGCGGCTTATAAACAGGAGCAGTATGCGCGGTTTTCTCCGCAAAATTACGCAGACGCCTCCAGACAGGCTGTTTTGGATATGATCGAAGATATTAACGGCGCGCTTGCACAGGCGCGGTAAAAACAGGCGGTAATGGGAAGGATTTTTCAGATACGCTCTGGGAGAGGAAGAAAAAGAAGGGGTGCAGGAAATGATTCAGAAGTTTAAAGAAGAAGCAGTCATTATCCGCCAGGAAGAGATCGCTACGGATATCTATAGTATGTGGCTGCATACGGATAAAATCGCGCATATGGCGTGCGCGGGTCAGTTTGTCGGCGTGTACTGCAGAGATGGCAGCAGATTTTTGCCGAGGCCAATCAGTATCTGCGAGATCGATAAAGACGATCAGGCGATTCGTATTGTCTATCGTGTGGCTGGGAAAGGGACCGATGAGTTTTCTTATATGCGGACCGGAATGCCGCTGTATGTGATCGGGCCGCTCGGAAACGGCTATCCGCAGAAGAAGGACAAAGCGTTTCTGATTGGCGGAGGGATCGGTATACCGCCGCTGCTGCAGCTGGCAAAGGATCTGGATTGTGCAAAAGAGATTGTGCTGGGTTATCAGAACCGACAGACCTTTTTGAGCGACCAGTTTGAATTGTGCGGAAATGTGCATATAGCGACAGAGGACGGTTCTGTCGGCGTCAGGGGAAACGTACTGGATCTGATTTCGAAAAAGCAGCTGCATGCAGACGTGATCTATGCCTGCGGCCCGATGCCGATGCTGCGTGCGGTGAAACAGTATGCAAAAGAAAACCAGATCGAATGCTGGATTTCACTGGAAGAGAGGATGGCCTGCGGCGTGGGCGCCTGTCTGGGATGCGTCTGCAGATCGAAGCATAAAGACGAGCATACGCATGTGAAAAATAAAAGAATCTGTACAGAAGGGCCGGTATTTGACGCAGAGGAGGTGGATATTTGATGAATACAAAAGTAAATATCGCGGGAATTACGTTTAAAAATCCAATTCTGACTGCGTCCGGTACCTTTGGCTCCGGACAGGAATACGCGCAGTTTGTCGATCTGAATCGTCTGGGAGGCGTGATTACAAAAGGGGTGGCAAACGTACCCTGGGAAGGCAACCCGACGCCAAGAGTAGCGGAAGTCTACGGCGGTATGCTAAATGCGATTGGACTGCAAAATCCGGGCGTGGACGTACTGATCAAAAGAGATCTGCCGTTTTTAAGCCAGTATGATACGAGAGTGATTGTCAATGTGTGCGGAAGATCGGTCTATGATTATCTGGAAGTGGTGGAGCGGCTGAACGATCAGCCGGTACATATGCTGGAGATTAATATTTCGTGTCCGAACGTAAAGGAAGGCGGTATTGCATTTGGTCAGGCGCCGAATATGGCGGCGCATATTACCCAGGAGATACGTAAAAAATCCACGCATCCGATCGTTGTAAAGCTGAGCCCGAACGTAACAAATATTGCGGAGATGGCAAAAGCGGTAGAAGCAGCCGGTGCAGATGCGGTATCTTTGATCAATACGCTGACAGGAATGAAGATCGACGTAAAGTCACGCCGGTTTGCGCTTGCGAATAAAACCGGAGGTCTGTCAGGGCCGGCGGTTCATCCCATCGCCGTGCGTATGGTATATGAAGCGGCGCATGCGGTGGACATTCCGATTATAGGCATGGGAGGCGTGATGAACGCGGAAGACGCGCTGGAGCTGATACTGGCAGGCGCGACTGCCGTAGCGGTTGGAACGGCTAATTTTGCGAATCCGACGGCAACAGTGGATATTATCAACGATATCCGACAGTTTATGGTTACCGAGGGAGTCCAGGATATTAACGACTTGGTCGGCGCAGTGCACGAATAGGCCTGCGTGTATGACAGAACAATTACAACAGAACCTTCATGAAAGAGCAGATTTTTTTCATGAAGGTTTTGTTTTGAGGAATGGTGCAGGTTTACAGGAGGTTATATGATAGTCGGTTCATATCTGAAATTGGATGCTGTAGTACGTGAAGTAAAAAAGGCGCTGGAGGGCAAGGATGATTGTATTTTTAAGGCGTTTGCGGCAATTCTGGCAGGAGGCCACATTTTGATCGAGGATGTGCCGGGCGTGGGAAAAACGACGCTTGCAGTAGCTTTTTCCAGGGCGATGGCGCTCGACAACCATAGGGTCCAGTTTACGCCGGATGTAATGCCTTCGGATCTGCTGGGATTTAACATGTATCAAAAAGAAACCGGCGGATTTACGTATTATCCGGGAACAATTATGTGCAACCTGTTTCTGGCGGACGAGATCAACCGGACGTCGCCAAAGACGCAGTCTGCGCTGCTTGAGGTTATGGAAGAGGGGATAGTGACCGTGGACGGCGTCAGCAGAGATGTTCCAAAACCGTTTTTTGTCATGGCGACACAAAATCCAAAAGGCAGCGCCGGTACGCAGCTGCTGCCGGAAGCGCAGCTGGACCGGTTTATGATCTGCATGAGTATGGGCTATCCGGACGAGAGCAGCGAGATTGAGATTGCAAAGGGGAAACATGTGCATTCCGGAGATGTGAAATGCGTGTTATGCGCAGACGAGCTGGCACAGCTTCAGGAAGAGGCTGAGCAGGTGTATGTACATGACAGCCTGTACCGTTATATTGTAAATCTGTCGCAGGCAACGCGGGAAAACGATTATATTGCGCTTGGAATCAGTCCGCGAGGATCGATCGCATGCACAAAGATGGCAAAGGCATGGGCATTTTTGCAGAAACGCAGCTATGTAATACCGGAAGATGTAGCGGCTGTATTTCCGGAAACCGCAAAGCATCGGATACTGTTAAATACGAAAGCGAGAGTGACGCATGTATCGCCGGAGGCGGTAATTGCAGAAGTACTGGATCATGTCCGGCAGCCGGTGTCATATTCAGCAGGAAAGTAGAAAAATAAGATGGTTAGTTTTATTTTAGGTCTGGCAGTTACTGCCGCGTTGTTTTATATTTCGGCGTTATATAAAAGCGCCTCGCTTCTGATGTTTGGATATGCAGGCGCCGGACTGCTGATTCTGGCCGCGCTGTT
Organism: uncultured Eubacterium sp.; assembly: GCA_910577225.1. Taxonomy (GTDB): domain Bacteria; phylum Bacillota; class Clostridia; order Lachnospirales; family Lachnospiraceae; genus Eubacterium_J. The sequence goes on from CAJTMV010000009.1 coordinate 94,107, forward strand.
TTTATCGTACCGTATGCATACGATTCAGTGCGGCATTGCAGTACCTATTTCGATTGCGGAGTGCGGCAAGCCGCTGACGGTGCAGATTCTGCTGGACAATCACAGTGTGCTGCCCTGTCTGAAGTTTCGGTGTCTGATGGAACAGAAAAGTCATTTTTTAAATCGAAAGGACAGGGAATGGATGCAGGGAGGTCTGGCGGCGTCCGGAAAAAACAGATTTGATTATTCGTTTCTGACGAACAATTATGGGAGTTACCATGTGCAGATGAAAAAAGTGCGTGTATATGATCTGACAGGCCTTTTTTATTTTCAAAAAAAAGTCGGATGCGGCGTTTCCGTACAGGTACTGCCGAAGATGCAGGAGATCGGCGTGCATATTTCAGAGGCATCCAGAAATTTTTTTGGCGAGGCGGACGTATATGACGAGTTTCGTCCGGGCGACGATCATAGCGAGCTGTTTCAGATGCGGGAATTTCGTCCCGGGGATAAAATACAAAGAATTCACTGGAAACTGAGCGCAAAGCAGGAGGAGCTGCTTGTAAAAGAAGACAGTATGCCGAAAGCATGTCCGGTGGCGCTGTTTTTGGATTACAAAAATGTCAGGCGGCGCCGTGCGGAAAACGTAAACGCATATCTGGTAATTCTGGCAGCCATTTCATTTTCACTCATGGATGCGGGATGCCCGCATTATGCGGTCTGGTACAGCAGCAGGCGGGAAGATATTGTAAGAGTGCGCGTCGACGATGAGGAGAGTCTGTTTCTTTTTCTGAGCAGTTATCTGGAGGAGACGTTTCAAAAACAGACAAGGGATCTGGTGTCAGCGTATCAGGACAAGTACAAAGGCGAGCATTATTTATTTGCATTTCAGCTGGACGAGTGTCTGCGGCTTAGAAAAAACGGGGAGATTATTAGGAGCTTTCATCTGGAAAACTGGAAAAAAGAACTGGAAGCACTGGAGATCATCGCTTAACTGGAGGAAAAACAATGCGGAAAACCAGGATACGGAAGAAAAATGAATATGTGCTGGCCGATGCGGTGATGCGGGCGGCGTTATCCGGTATCATGGCATTCCTTTGCTGTTTCTCTTCAGTCTGGATGGCACAGGATGTCTTTCCGAAATGGGTACTATCCGAACGGGCGCTCAGATGGCTGTGCGCGGTCGTTATTTTTACTGTCCTGCTGTATGAGCTTGTGATCCGCGCACTGCCGCGTGTTCTGCAGTTTTTCTGCAGGCTGCTTGTGCCGGCCGGTTATGCGGCAGCTGTCGTCCGTTACGGGAGGGCGCGGCAGATCGATCTGGAAGACGGAGCGTGTGCGCTGGGGACAGAGTTTTTCATCAAATTCAACAAACATCTGAAAACATCTGTATCCATCTGGAGGGGAAAGCCGCAGTATGCTGGCATGGCGTTTGCATTTGGGGTGCTTGTGGCGCTGCTTGTGCTGCTGCTGTTATCGCTGCAGCTGTTAAGGAAGGGCATATTGCTGCTGCTGCCGCTTGCCGTATTTGCGACAGAGCTGTTGATCGGGTATGTTCCGGAGTGGAAAGGACTGGCATTGTTTTTTGCCGCACTGCTGCTTGCATGTGCCGATGGCAGCGGCGGAAAGACAGCCAGGCTGACGGTACATGCAGACCGAAGGCGGCGCAATGGCAGCGTATGGTATCTGTCGTGGATTCCCATCGTCTGTCTGGCGCTGACCGGCGTTCTGCTTCTTTTTGGCGGCAGCCTGCTGACAACTGCAACCAAAAGCCGGATGATGGCGGCGGCGCCGAACGTGCAGGCATTTCAAAGACAGGCGGAGAAGCATGTCTCCGATATCTGGCGCGGTTATTTCGCGCCGCGCCAGGAAATGGTAAATAATCGTACGCCCCGTTATACCGGCAGGGAGATGCTTCGCGTTACTGCGTCCAGGCGGCCGGCGGAGGATATGCTGCTGAAAGGATTTTGCGGTACGGATTACGAAAACGGCGGCTGGTATTGTGACAAACAGAAATTTTCAGACATCTGCGAAGGATTGGGATATGCAGAGCATGAGGCAGCCAGAGAACTGCTGCAGGCGCAGTACGATTTATACACGCAGGATGCGCAGAGAATTCTGATGCGTTACAGCTTTGGCGGTAATTTTTTTTCGATGAACGTAAGTGAAAATGCAAAAGCGGAGTATACGATCGAGCATACCGGAGTAAAGAGCCGGTATCTGTTTGCTCCTTACGCAGTGTCGCATGACACAGATCCGGATCAGGAACGACTGGTCAGCGACGTCGTCATTCACAAATCCTGGAGGAAGAAGACGTTTTCTTACAGCGGCTGGGATCATTTTACCGGCGGGATCGATATTAGCGGCGCCATGCAAAAGAACGGAAAGTCCGTGTTTGACTGGTATGAGAAGTTTGCAAATAAGGCATATCTGCGTACGTCGGACCAGGTAGCCTCGCTGACGGATTATCTGACTGCCATGCAAAGAACGAAAGGAATCGATCGTGAAGAAAGCAATCGTTCACTGGCATGGGACAGGGATATGGCCGCAGACAGAAACTGGCTGACACTGTTGTATTTACAGCAGGAAACCGCATATATCGACGATCCTTTGTGGAAAAATCAAAACCGTCTGCAGAAAGCGCTGATCGTTGCGGCTACATTAAAGCAATATCAGAGCTATAGTATGGATCTGGATCCGCTGCCAGACGGCGAGGATGCGGTAAATTATTTTTTGATGCACAGCGGCAGGGGATATTGTGTACACTTTGCGAGCGCTGCGGTACTGCTGCTGCGCGAACTGGGCGTGCCAGCCAGATATGCGTCCGGATATGTCGTTCGTACCGGAGAGTTTCGGAAAACTGGAAATCAGTATGTAGCGTCGGTCAAAGACAGAAACGCACATGCATGGGCAGAGATTTATCTCGAAGAGACAGGATGGATTCCGATCGACGTAACGCCCGGCGCGGCAGCTTCGGCCAATGCCGCAGGATTCGGGCAGGAGCAGGAACATCCGGATACTGCCGATCCGCAAAGGCCCGAAGATACGAATACCGGCGATACGCAAACGGACACAGACGATACGCAGACAGATGCGGACGATGGACAGAAGGATACCGATCCGCAAAAGCAGGAGTCCGGACAAAGACAGGACAAGCGGATCAAACCGTGGATCCAGCGTTACAGTCTCTTGTGGATCCTGGCGATCGCAGGTATAGTGATTTTTATTGCCGCTGTCATCGTTCGTCAGATTCTGCGCTGTTATTTCAGAATACCTCTGCGGGAGATCAGAGCCGGAAACTATCGGCAGGCTGTCCGACGGATCAACTGGAGAATTTACTGCAGGCTGTGTGCACGCGGCAAAATGACGCGCACACATCTTACAGATGACGCGTACGGACGCATGCTGAAAAACGTATATCAGCAGATCCGTGTGGAAGACTGGAGCCGGTATCTGCAGATCGTGCAGCAGGCGGCATTTGCGCAGGATGAGGTATCGCCGGAGGATGCGGTGTTCTGCTGGTACATCTATCAGGAGATTCTGGGGAAATGGCGCGTGTTTACGGCTGACAAATAAGCTGTAAAGAACGGCCCGGAAGACAGCGCGTGTTGATCATTGACAAATGTGAAGGAACGAATGCCGGCAGAATGATTCTTCATAAGAATTATTCTGCTGCAGGGTTAAATGTTTATGTACATAAACCGATATAAAGAATGTGAGAGGTAATATGGGAAAAGAAACTACGCCAAGCGAGACAGAGTGGCTCGTAATGGAAGTGATCTGGCAGTCAGACGGGGATATTACAGCTTCTGAAATTATCAGCTCGTTAAAGGATTCCCTGAAAGTAAGCGCAAGAACCATCCGGGTACTGATTAACCGGCTGCTTGCAAAAGGGGTGATTCGTTATGAGGTCGATCAAAAGGATGCCCGCATTTATCACTATTATGTAGTGAAGACAAAGGAGGAGTGTCTGGCTGAAAAACAGGAGCGGTTTGTTAGAAATTATTTTGGCGGTAATTCCACGCTGGCAGTCGCGAGTTTTATTGAAAAGTCGAATCTGAGCGACGAACAGTTTCAGGAACTGGAACAAATGGTTGAGAAGATGAGAAAGAGACAGGAGAGGTTGGACAGAGCATGAGGTTTGGTTCATTTATACTGCTTTACAGCCTGTGGAAACTTTTGCGTATTATGCTGGCTGCATCGGTTCTGATGGCGGTGGCGCTGGCAGTCTGTAAGGCGGGAGGAGCCAGGAGATGGCGTCTGCATCTGGCTTTGCTTTCGATCGTGCCGCTGGCATGTCTGACGGGGTATTCAAAGATCTTTTACCGTGGAAGATTATTTTTGCTTATGAATCAGATGCAGAGCCGCATTACGGAGGAAATGGCAGCCGGCTATTTTTTGGTCGCAGGATTTTTGGCGGCAGGATATGTGCATCGGCAAAAAGAGCTGCGCAGGTGGCTGCATGGACTGCCGTATCTGGAAACCAAAAGTGACGTCCCTGAGGGAAGAGGCCCGAAAATAAAGGTATATTTGTCTAAAGAATGCCATAGTCCGTTTGCCGGAGGGATTTTCAGGCCTTATATCGTCATTCCGCAGATTATAAAAAACAGCCTGTCAAAAGAACAATTAGCCGCGGTTTTCTATCATGAAGCGCTGCATATCCGCCGTGGACATGTACTCTTATTAAATATTTATGCATGGCTGAAAATCATCTGGTGGATACATCCGCTGATCTACATACTGGAAGAAAAGCTGAGAGAAAATATAGAGTACAGCAGCGACGAAGGCAGCGTCATGCTTGGCCCGCTTGGCCCATACGAATATGCCGGCGTTCTTTTAAAAACAATTGGAATAAAACGGCAGATCACACTTGTCAAAGAGGGAATTTCCGCGTTTCAGGATCAGCGGTACAGCGTATTAAAAAAACGGATGGAACTGCTCGCGGTTTTGGAACAGGAAAACGGCACGAGACGAAGCTATCAGAAAAAAACATACCGATCGGCAGTACTCACTCTGCTGGCAGCGTTTTTGACAGTATCTTTCATAGGCGCCACATCCATGCCGAGATATACGAAGATGAAAGAGATTGCAGTATACGATGAAAAACTGCATCCGCTGACATTCGATCTGGAGAAGGATGGATTTCAGGCGAAGGCGGCGTACGACCGGTTTTATATTAGTAAGCAGGAGCTGCACAGACTGACGGAAAGATATAAACCGCAGGGAGAGTATGTGATTTTTAGCTACGGTTCGATTATAAAAGTGCCGGGAGCCGGCGGATTTGGGCAGGCGGCAAGAGTCAGAGTCGGGGATCCGTCCGATATCTGTCTGATGGGACGTCAGGAATGGCCGGATCGGCTGATGGAGTTTGTAATGAAATATCTGATCTGAATGGTAAGGACAGAGGGGAATCCGGGCGGCAGCGCAGGCTGCTGCTAATACAGAAAGGAGGAGCTGAATGAGCGTAAGCATGCAGGCCATAAATGTGATGCGTTTTCAAAGCATCGGCGGATTAAAGAGTACGCAGGACAGGCAGGAGCGTCAGCAAAAGTGTGCCAGTCAGGTGGAATTTTTTGAGAAGCAGAAAGAAAATCTCAAAAATATAAAGTGCGACAGTCTCGAAGAAGTGGCAAGAAAACTGGAAATGTTTCATTCTTATGAAGATCAGATCGCAGCTGCAAAGCAGCAGTATAATAACAGTCAGATGCAGCATGTGCTGGACGAAGCGCGGGAAATCGGCGAGAAGATTGCAGAGGCTGCAGAAGAAATGGCGCCAAAGACACCGGAAGAACGCGAAAAGGAAAGAATCGAAGAAGCGACCGGCACAGAAGAAGAGAACAAAGGAATGCTGTCAGAAATCATGGACGAAATGACCGAAGTGATGGACGAGATGCAGGAAGAATTAGAAGAAGAGCTGGAAGAAGCGACCGGAGAAGAGCTGCTGGAAGAAGTGATGGAGAATCCGCAGGAAACCGCTGCAGCAGACGGAGCCGCGGTTCTGGATAAAGAGTCCGCAGCGGATGCGATGACGCCGGCGGAAGAAGCTGTGACGGAGCAGACGGTTGCAGAAGAAACTGTGATGCAGCAGACGGTTGCAGAAGAAACTGTGACGGAGCAGACGGTTGCAGAAGAAACCGTGACGGAGCAGACGCTGGCGGAAGCAGTGGAAGAAAAAACGGAACAGATGCAGGCGGAAGCGGCAGCGATGAGAAAACGGCGGGAAACGTTGGAACAGACGATGATTTTCAGAATGGCGGAGGATCAGAGATATCCGCATATCGATTACAGGCTGTAAGCTGCGATTACGCAGTGTACCATAAAATTCAGATAAAAAGACAGGCCTCCCGGACGACAAAACGTTGTCCGGGAGGCCTGTCTGTAAAATATATGTAAGAAAATGAGTGATCAGCGCAGAAGATCTGTCGGCTGATTAGAAATCTACATCTGTATCATAATAACAGCATTTCAGCAGTTTTTCCATTTCTTCCTGATCCGGCTGACGCGGATTGGAGCCGGTGCAGGCATCTAAAAGCGCGTTTGCCGCAATCTCCGGCAGTCTTTCCAGAAAGACATCTTCCGGTACAAAGCCCTGTTCTGTTGGATAACTGTCCGGACCATAGTTTTTAATACAGTGCGGGATATTTAAGTCGTCGTTCATTTTTCTTAAATAGTTGATTAAAAGCGTCACTTTTTCATCTAAGTCAGAGCCGCCCAGTCCCATAAAGTCTGCGATATCGCCATAGCGTTTTTTCGCTGTCTCGTCTTTGGCGTTGAATGCGATAACTTTTGGCAGATACATCGCGTTTGCAGCGCCGTGAATAATGTGTGCGCCATGGTCTGCAAATGCAGCGCCGGTCTTATGTGCCATGGAATGTACGATACCAAGTAGCGCGTTGGAAAATGCCATACCAGCCAGACACTGTGCGTTGTGCATCGAAGCGCGTTTTTCCATATCTCCATTGTAAGAATCGACAAGGTCGTGCTGGATCATTTTAATGGAATGTAATGCCAGCGGATCGGTATAGTCGCAGTTTGCGGTAGACACATATGCTTCCACCGAATGAGTCATTGCGTCCATGCCGGTATGAGCGACCAGCTTCTGCGGCATTGTCTCTGCCAGATCCGGATCCACAATCGCTACGTCCGGCGTAATTTCAAAATCGGCGATCGGGTATTTGATTCCTTTTTGATAATCCGTAATAATAGAAAACGCGGTTACTTCGGTAGCGGTTCCCGATGTAGAGGAAATCGCGCAGAAATGCGCTTTTTTACGCAGACTTGGAATGCCGAATACTTTGCACATCTCTTCAAATGTAATATCCGGATATTCGTATTTAATCCACATTGCTTTCGCAGCGTCGATCGGAGAACCTCCGCCCATTGCGATAATCCAGTCCGGCTGGAAAGCTGCCATTGCCTCGGCGCCTTTCATAACGGTTTCCACCGATGGATCAGGCTCGATGCCTTCGAATATTTCTACTTCCATTCCGGCTTCTTTTAAATACTGCTGCGCACGGTCTAAAAAGCCGAAGCGTTTCATAGAACCTCCGCCGACGCAGATGATCGCGCGTTTTCCCTGAAAGGATTTTAACGCTTCGAGAGCGCCTTTGCCGTGGTAAAGGTCGCGTGGTAGTGTAAATCTTGCCATAGTATAAGTACCTCCTGAGTAATTAATATGTATTTATTCACTATAACACAGAATTGGGAAAATGTAACTATTTTTTTGTCGTATGATGAAAAATGATCTGGCTGTGAGGTTTTGGGTGTTGGTAAAACGCACCGATTATGTTAAAATGATTAGAGTCAGAAAATGGCAATTTCAGGAGGTAAAGAATGAAAAAAGAAGATTGGAAGAAAATATTTTATCAGTCGCTGACCGGATTTTTCTCTCTTGCATTAGCAATTCTGCTTTTTTTTGCAATCAGGGAAATCGGACAGATCCGCAGCTCTTTTTTATGGCTGCTTGGCGTGTTAAAACCAGTGATTTATGGCGGGGTTATGGCGTATTTGCTGAAAACGCCATGCAATTTTTTGGAAAAAAGGATCGCATCTCTGCTGCCGGAGAAGCATAAGAAGCGTACAAATGGGTTAACGGTACTGCTGGTACTGATTCTGACATTTTTTATTATCTATCTGCTGCTTAGTATGGTGATTCCGGAGATGGTTGCCAGTACGATGCTGCTTATCAATGCGGTACCGCAGAAGATGGATGAGTTTGCGGGCTGGGTGACCCGGATGCTGGATGGGAACGAGGTGCTGCAGACATACGCCAATACGGCGATTATCAGTCTGGAGGACAAGCTGCAGGTCTGGGCAAAAACAGATTTGCTGCCTACGATGCAGGGGATGATGGGCGGTTTTGCCGATACGGTCGGTTCCGTAGTCGGGATGCTGTACAATCTGCTGATTGGAATCATTATCTGTATCTATCTGCTGCTTGGGCGCAAGACGTTTGCAAGACAGGGGAAAGCGGTACTGTACGCGTTGTTTAAGACGGAACGTGCGGACGCGCTGCTTGGGGAGCTGCGTTTTATAGATAAGACGTTTGTCGGTTTTTTTGGCGGAAAAATACTGGACAGTGCGATTGTAGGACTGATCTGTTATGTATTTTGCATTATTATGACGTTTACCATGGGATTTCCGAACGCAGTGCTTATTAGCGTAATTGTCGGGGTGACCAATGTGATTCCTTATTTCGGGCCGTATATCGGAGCGGTTCCGTCTGCGCTGCTTGTGCTGATCTCGGGGCCGGTAAACTGTATTATTTTTATCGTATTTATTATTGTGCTGCAGCAGTTTGACGGAAATATTCTTGGCCCGGCACTGTTAGCGGATAGTGTGGGACTGACCGGATTCTGGGTGCTGTTTTCCATTACGCTGTTTCAGGGATTTTTCGGATTTACGGGTATTCTTGTAGGCGTGCCGGTCTTTGCGGTTATTTATGATATCATTCGCAGACTTGTTGTGAAAGGACTGCAAAAACATGGAAAGATGGAGCTGCTGGAGGAGACGTAAAATTCAAAAAGATTGAAAAAAATTGTCGAAATACCTTGTTTTTGGCAGTTTATACACGCATTTTATTTATATACAGAATATAACTGTAAAACGAAGGTAGCCAAAAGGCGGATATTCTGTTAAAATTAAGTGCATAACAGTTCGGACAGGCAGTACTGTTAGCAAAGTACAACAAACAGGCTTTTATTTTCCGGTACAGGGAGACTGTTCTGTCTGGAGGGAAGAAAGAGGTCTGGGAAGGAAGGTATGGAAAAATGAGAAAACAGAAGTCGGCAGCAAAGTCTGCGCTAATAATTATGGGCATCCTGTCAGGGTTTTTGCTGATCGCACTCCTGGTCTGTTATTTGTGTACGGCATCTTATTATGCAGAGCATTTTTTCCCAGGAACTGTCTTAAACGGCGTTTCGGTTGGCAAGATGACAGTAGAGGAAGCAGAAGATAAAGTCGCGCAGGAAGTTGCGGATTATATTTTCAGCATTGAAACCCGTGACGGGGAAAAGTATCAGATTATCGGACCGGATATCGATTACGCGTATGTGCCGGGCACCGAAATTCATGATATTTTGGAAATGCAGGACCAGTATCAGTGGATATCCAAACGAAAGGGTAAAAAGGAAACAGATCTGGAAGTAACCGCCGCTTTTAATACGCACAGGCTGGATCAGGCAATCGCGGAGCTGCCGTGTTTCCAGTCGGATTATATCCAAAAACCAAAGGACGCTTATCTGCGGGAGACAGAAACGGGTTATGAACTCGTAGAGGCCGAAGAGGGAAATCAGATCCGGCTCGGCGATGTCCAGAAACTGGCACGGGAAGCCGTCGATATGGGTGAAGAAAAGCTGGTACTGACAGATGATGTGTACGAAGAGCCAAAAGTAAAATCCGACGATAAAAAGCTGAAAAAAGCGCTGAAAAATATCAATTCCTATCTGCACACGACGATTGAGTATGACGTAGGGGAACATGGCGAAGTACTGGAAGCAGCGCGTATCAAAGACTGGCTGACCATTGGTTCGGATTATTCGGTAACGCTGGACGAGTCGAAGGTAACCAGTTACGTACAGTACCTGGCGAGCAAATACAATACGTACGGCGACGTGCGCGTCTTTAAAACCTCGCTCGGAGATAAGGTAAAGATCGGCGGCGGAGATTATGGATGGGTCATAGATAAGGAAAAAGAAAAACAGCAGCTGTTATCTGAAATCAGGTCAGGAAAAACGATTCAGCGCGAGCCGGTATTTAATCAGACGGCAGAGGTAAAAAGCGAGACATATGACATCGGAAATACTTATGTGGAAGTCGACTATACGAACCAGCATATGTATTTTTACGAAAATGGAAAACTAAAGCTGGAGACAGACGTTGTAACCGGCAACGTCAGCCGTAATAACGGTTCGCCAGACGGGGTGTTCAAGATTGTATACAAGGAAAGGGACGCTACGCTTGTAGGGGAAAATTATGCCTCGGATGTAAAGTATTTTATGGTGTTTGCTTATAACGTCGGTTTTCATGACGCAAGCTGGAGAAATGAATTTGGACAGGAGATCTATAAAGATTCCGGATCCCATGGCTGTATAAATATGCCGAGCGAACTTGCTGAAAAACTGTACCAGATTCTTCCGACAGGAACGCCGGTCATCGCCTATTATCGGGAACCGGTCGAGCTGACAGCGGAAAATGCGAAGATTTCAAATGCTTATTCTTATGTTAACAAGGAAAATGAACAGCCATAATGGACAGATAAGCGGACGGTTATCCGTGTACAGACAGTGCAGAGGGAGCAGGGGAGTTAACGAATCACGAATGTTTCTGGAACTGAATGTATGCGAGGAGAAACAGACAGGAGATCGGAACGTTTAAGATAAGAAAATGAAGCAAAACAGATCCGGTTCGTGTATAAATCCAGGGATTTAGGAGATATAAAATTCCCGGATAACATACATGACAGGATCTGTTTTTCACATGTACCAGAAAGTTTGCATCGACTGGTACATGCGGTTTTTCAATGATTTCTCTAAAGATGTGTGAGCGTGTTTAAAAATCAGAACAATCCGGTAATCTTTCCGTTTTCATCCACATCGATGCCGTAAGCCGCAGGCGTTTTGGACAGACCCGGCATGGTCATGATCGCTCCGGTCAGAACAACGACAAATCCTGCGCCGGCGCTGACGTATACGTCTCTGACGGTTATGGTAAAATCGGCAGGCCGTCCCAGCTTATACTGATCATCTGATAAGGAATACTGCGTTTTGGCAATACATACAGGCAGATGACCAAATCCAAGTTCTGTCAGCTTTGCCAGCGTTTTTTCGGCAGCAGGCGTATAAGCGACGTCTGCGGCGCCATAGATCTGGGTGGCGACGGTATGGATTTTATCTTTTAAAGGAAGTTCGTCCGGATAGAGCGGCTGAAAACCGGATGGCTTTTCATCTAACGTTTTCAATACTTTTTCAGCCAGCTGCGTGCCGCCTTCTCCGCCCTTTTCCCAGACTTTTGAAAGTGCAAATTCGCATCCTTTTTGTTCGCAGAAATTGCGGATAAATTCGTACTCCGCTTCGGTATCGGTTAAAAAGGCATTTAACGTAACAACGATCGGAACCCGGTATTTTTGCAGATTTTCAATATGCTTTTCCAGGTTGCAGATTCCTTTTTTCAAAGCCTCCAGGTTTTCGGTTGTAAGTTCGTTTTTCGGTACGCCTCCGTTATATTTGAGCGCCCGCACGGTAGCGACGAGGACAACGGCGTCTGGTTTCAGACCGGCTTTGCGGCATTTGATGTCGAAGAATTTTTCTGCGCCCAGATCTGCGCCGAATCCCGCTTCGGTAATGACATAGTCCGCCATTTTTAATGCGGTCTTTGTGGCGCGTACAGAGTTGCAGCCATGAGCGATATTTGCAAACGGGCCGCCATGTACGATCGCGCCGGTATGCTCCAGCGTCTGAATCAGGTTTGGCTTTAGGGCGTCTTTTAGCAAAGCGGCCATGGAGCCGACTGCCTGCAGTTGTCTGGCGGTAACCGGTTCGCCGTCATAATTGTAGGCTACGATAATGTCGCCAAGGCGTTTTTTCAGATCAGCCATATCCGAAGACAGGCATAAAATGGCCATAATTTCCGTAGCGACAGTAATGACAAAATGATCTTCTCTTACAAAACCGTCGGATTTTGCACCGAGTCCCACGACGATGTTACGCAGTGCCCGGTCGTTCATGTCCATACACCGTTTCCAGACAATCTGTCTCGTATCGATATTTAATACGTTGCCCTGCTGGATATGGTTGTCAAGCAGCGCTGCCAGCAGATTGTTGGCCGCCGTGATCGCATGAAAATCTCCGGTAAAATGCAGATTGAGATCTTCCATCGGAACTACCTGTGCATACCCGCCGCCGGCAGCTCCTCCCTTGATGCCGAAACATGGACCAAGCGACGGTTCCCGCAGCGCCAGCAGACATTTTTTATCCAGTCTGGCAAATGCCTGCGCCAGGCCGATACTTGTGGTCGTTTTTCCTTCTCCGGCCGGAGTCGGATTAATGGCGGTTACGAGAATCAGCTTTCCGTCTTTGTTGTCTTTGGTCTTTGCAATCAGCGCATCGGAAAGTTTTGCCTTGTACTTACCGTATAATTCCAGATCGTCTTCGGCGATGCCGTAAGCTGCGGCTACTTCTTTGATATGGAGCATTTGTGCGTCTTGTGCAATTTGAATGTCTGTCTTCATCTGACTTCCTCCTTTTTGCTTGTGTAGTACCTGATTATAGCATATGAAGCGTGTAAAGTCACGAATATAATGAAATATTTCCAGGCGTGAGGTCTTAAAAAAGAAGGGGCAGACATCAGTAGTTTCCATATGCAGGAGACGTATCCGGTGTGTTCTGAGGGAATCTAAGGAACTGGATAGTTACTGTTCACGCCAGGACTTTGCATTCGCTGCAAAGTCCGTAAGAATGCGTAAAATATGCCAGGAGGAAATCCGGCCTTTGCCGAAGGCAAACTTTTAATGGCTGGATTTCGTTACTGTTTGCAGGTTTACCTGTGAACAGTAACACTGGATAAAAGTGGAAACGCACATCTTATCCGCCGTCATAGACAGTAACACCGCTGTATGGTATAATTTTTTTATCAAATCGGTTGCTTGAAAAGGTGGGAAAGATGAAAACATGGAAAAAGCTAAAGATACTACAAAGCGTACATCATAAATGTCTGCTGTTTTTGTTGTTTTTAATTACCGTTATCCATATGGTTTCCTGGAATTCCAGATCTTTTACAGACTGGTATCGTCTGCATGTATTTCCGATCTGGACCAGTCTGATCGGCAGAATGTCCGGACTTTTTACCGGATCGGTGGGGGAAATACTGATCGTGGCCGGAATTTTTCTGGCTCTGGCGGAGGCGGTGCTGCTTACCGTGTCTGTCTTAAGCCGCGGACGTTTTCTGCGTCGCCGCTCGTTTCATCTGCGGCTGATCTGCTGGATTTTTGTATACATATATGCGACCGAAACACTGAACTGTTATGTGATGTATCATGCGACAACGGTAGAAGAACAGTTTTTTGACAGCGGGGCGGACTACGGACGGCAGGAACTGATAGAGGCATATACGCAGGTCGTCACAAAGGCAAATGAGTTATCTGCGCGTGTGAAGCGGAATGCGGACAAGGCGCCGGTTTATGACGGTTCGAAGGAGGAGCTTTACGCGCAGTGTATCAGGGCGATGCGGGCGCAGGGAGAGGTCTATCCTTATCTGGCAGGATATTATCCGGATCCAAAGCCGATTCGCGCGTCTCATTTTATGAGTCAGCAGTATCTGCTCGGTATTTATTTTCCGTTTACAATGGAGGCAAATTATAATACTGTGATGTATCCGGTGAATATGCCGGCTACGATCTGCCATGAGTATTCGCATTTAAAAGGGGTTATTTTAGAGGACGAGGCGAATTATTTTGGATTTGCGGCGTGTATCGAATCTGAAGATCCGTATTTGCAGTATTCGGGTTATTTGAGCGTGCTTGGATATCTGGCGCGTCAGGTGCGTCAGAGTGTGCCGGAGGAGATCCGAAAGACGCTGGCTGCCGCAAATGAGCAGGTATGTAAAGACGATGTGTTTCTGACAGAAGAGCAGTGGGAGCAGGTTGAGAAAAAAGCGATTCTTTCTACCGATACCGTCAATCAGGCGACAAATGTATTTTTAGAGACGAATCTGACGATGAACGGCATCGAAGACGGTATGAACAGTTACAGCAGGGTCGTGCGTCTTGTGATTTGTTATTATGCACAAAAGATGAAGTGACATCTGGCTGGACAAAACGCCCGGAACATAGTACAATAACTAAAGAAACTGATTTATGAAAATTATGGGAGCGAAAGGCAGGAGGAACGATTGGTGAAAATACAGGATTTTGCGGATATGCAGGAATTTGAGCGGATTATCTCAAACTGGGCGGTAGCGATAGGGATGGCGGCAGTAGCGATCGACGACGAGGGAAAATATATCTCAAAGCAGTATAATTTTACGGATTTTTGTAAAATGATGCGGGGGAATCAGAAAGGCTGTGCCAGATGTGAACAGTGCGACAGAGAGGGAACAGGCGTTTATCGCTGTCATGCCGGACTGACGGACTTTGCAGTCGAACTGACCGTCAATGGAGAAAAAGTAGGAAGCGTATTGGGCGGACAGGCGCTCTCATCACAGCCGGATGAAGAAGAATGCAAAAAGTATGCGGCAGAGCTTGGGATCAGCGAAAAAGAATATATGGCAGCGGTACATAAAGTAAACGTTCGATCGAATGATGTGATAAAGGCGTCTGTCGATACGCTGCGTGACGTTACAAACAGCTTTATCCGCTCTGAGTATGCGAAAAATCAGACACAGCATATTTTTACAAGTCTGGTCGACGGCGTGAATGAGACAAACGAACTGATTGAAACGATAAAAAAAGAAACCGGAACGCTTCGTTCGATCCAAAGCCGCCAGAAAATCCTGGCCCTGAACGCAAGTATTGAAGCCGCCAGAGCGGGAGACGTAGGGGCAGGCTTCGCTGTCGTAGCGAGCGAGGTAGGAAAATTATCAGAGCGCAGCTCCGTTGTAAATAAAAATATAGAAGACGTGGTCAACCGGATATCAGACGTAGTATCTTCGATGCAGAAAAAATAGCCGAAGTACAGAGCTTTTACCAAAAATTTCCGGCAGGAGACACGTAAAAAAAAGGAAGCTCTTTCGTACCTTTTAAGGTAACCTTAATAGTGTATGCTTATGATTGGAGCCTGGCGAATATATTTGTGAATAATCATAAGAAAAAGGATAGAAGGAGCTACGAACGATGCAGAAAAACAGAATTTTAGCAGGTGTACTCGGATGTATGCTTATATGCAGCCATCCGTCCGGATCTCTGGCAGCGGCAGAACATATGCAGACGCCGGATTCCGGACAGAGCGTAATACAAAATACAGTGCCAAATCCTGACCAGTCGAAAGAGGCTGGGGCGCCGTATGAACTGGAGCCAGACTATAACGATCCTGATTATGTCAAAAAGCTCTTTTTGCAGGAAGACGAATCATCCGCGCAGTCCGAACCGTTTACATTTAAAAGCGTGCAGGCACAGACGACAAAAAGTCCTTTTACGGGGCTGGTGTATACACATGCGGCACAGCTTGGCGACTGTGATATTGTGAACGGAATCGACGTATCGAAATGGCAGGCGGACATTAACTGGAATAAAGTAAAAGCCGCCGGAGTAAAGTTTGTATTTATCCGCTGTGGTTATACGGCTTTGTCCAAAGATTTTGCGATGTATGAAGACGAATATTTCAGGAAAAATATCCAGGGGGCATATGATGCGGGAATCGATGTCGGCGTTTATTTTTTCTCAAACTCCATTACAACGAACGAAGCAAAGAAAGAAGCGCAGAAAACGCTGGATTTGATTCGGGATTATAAGCATATGATTACCATGCCGGTGGTGTATGATTTCGAAGCATTTTCCAACGCATATCGTGCTTATGGACTGTCAAAAGCACAGGTGACGAAAAATGTGATAGCCTATTCAGATCTGATCGAGCAGGAAGGTTATACGCCGATGTACTATGGCAGCCCTAATTTTCTGGATAGTTCGTTTGATGTAGCGAAGCTGAGTAAATATGACTGCTGGCTGGCAAATTATACGACGAAAACGACTTATACCGGAGATTATACTTACTGGCAGTATTCGAGTACCGGACAGGTAAACGGTATTACCGGAAACGTAGACTGTAACTTTTTCTATTCCGGGCAGGCGGGAGAGATTGAAGATCCGGATCTGAATCCGGATGATTTTCAGGAAGGATTTGGTCCGGTCAGCGGTCTTACGATGGCGGATCATGATACGACGGAGATTACGATTCAGTGGGATCCGCTGGAAAATGCCGACGGATACAAAATCTATCGCAGCAAATCATACGGAGGCGCCTATAAGCATCTAAAGACGATCAACTGGAATGAAGTGACCGCATATACGGACGATTCCGTCATGGAATCCGAAGGCCGCCAGTATTATTATAAGGTTGTTCCGTTTTTGCTGGATGAAGACGGAAATATGAAATACGGCAGCGAGTCTGAGATACTGACCGCATATACGGAGCGACTGCATAAGTTCCGTTTGAAAACAACGTCGAATGTACATTTAAGAGAGCAGGCAGGTACGGAATATCCGTCAGCAGCCGTCGTTCCGTCAGGAACCGGACTGCCATTTTATAAATTTACGCTGTCAACGCTGGATCAAAAATGGTATAAAGTTACTTACAGTCAAAATGGAAAATCATATACCGGTTATTTATCGGGCAATTATGTTACCATTTACACATATGGAAATACAACTAAAAACGTAAACGTGAGATCGGGCGCAGGACTCACATATAAGATTTTAAGAACGATACCGAAAGGCACGAAAGTAACCGTTACAGGCAATGCAAAAACTGTGGCTGGTACGAAATGGAGCCAGGTAAAATATGCGTATAAAGGAAAGAACTATTCTGGTTATATTCCGAAAAAATATATCAGACAGATTTAATACGGGCTGAAACAAAAGGAGCGGGGAGAATGAGCAAAAATCTTAGGACAGAGGCAACGGATCGGCTGTTTGATGCGGTACTGACGCTCAAAAATCGCGAAGAATGCTATCGTTTTTTTGAGGATGTTTGTACTGTCAACGAGCTGCAGGCATTGTCACAGCGTTTTGAAGTGGCGCATATGTTGCGGAACAGTCAGACTTATATGGATATTGCAGAAATAACGGGCGCTTCCACGGCAACGATCAGCAGAGTGAACCGATCGCTGAATTATGGCCATGACGGGTATGATATGGTAATCGGACGATTGAAAGAACAATCCGACGCAGAGTCGTAAAACAAAAATAACTGACTGTCAGGCATCAGACAAATGCGCGGCAGTCAGTTATTTTTACATAGGAACGGGCCGGAGCCGGAGTGATTTTTCAGATACGCTCTGGAACCCGGGAATCGGACATTTATTTTTTGCGGCTTTCTTTGGCAGTTTTTTTGCCTTTTTCTTCCGGCTTTTTTGTCAGTTTTGCATCGATGATTTTTTCAATCAGCATACGCTTGACATATACGTCAAAACTCAGCATACATAAAAAAGAAAACAGCTGCAGATTTTCCCGCTCCTGCGCTGGAGCATCGGGAAACGTATGGCTGCTTGTATGAAACTTACGTGTAATATCCTTGGCCAGCATACCGGCCTCGTCTTTTTCCAGTCCAAATACTTCTTCATATATCGACGTCAGATCCGGTTCTCCTTTTTTAGAAAAATACCGATCGGTAATCGGGTTCAGCAGATTCTGGATATCGTTAATGCTCAGTATTCCTTTGAAATAATAAATAAAAATCAGTATAAGCAGATGTTCCTTGGAATACTTTTTTTTGTCCGGAGGGGGGAGCAGGTTATTTTTTGTATAATTATTGATCATAGTCTTTGTCAGTATCTTGTCGTCCGGATATCTTCTCGTATCCGCCAGCTGCTCGTTCATAAACGTAGTCACCTGATCCATATACAGATCGATATTCGGAATGTCTTCCGGCCGGATATAGTCTATCCGCCGCAGGCTTGCAAGGATGCTGTTCAAAAGGTCTTTTTCATCTATTGTCATTTTATCACCTCTACGATACATTATATAGTAATAAAAAACAGATAGCAAGTGAAAGTTTGCCGTCGGCAAAGGCCGGATTTCCTCCTGACTTCATTTACGCGTTCTTACGGACTCTGCAGCGAGTGCAAAGTCTGGTGAGAACAGTAACGTGGAATGGTAAACGTACAGGCAGGTCTGTGCATTTCCTGCGTGGACGGTAAGAAAATGATATGGATTGTGAACGGTAATAGTTGACGGATGGCGCAGGCTAAGTTAAGATTAGATTGTTGAATATGAATGAGCGATAGAAAAATGAGCGATAGAAATGGAAGGAATGTAATTCATGTATGAAAATATGAATGATATGCAGATGCGGGCGATTTGTCAGACAGAAGGGCCGGTGCTGATTCTTGCCGGCGCCGGTTCCGGAAAGACGAGGGTGCTTACGCATCGGGCGGCATATTTAATAGAAGAAAAAGGTGTGAATCCCTATCATATTATGGCAATTACCTTTACCAACAAAGCTGCTGGCGAGATGAGGGAACGGATCGACGATATCGTCGGTTACGGATCGGAAAGTATCTGGGTGTCGACGTTTCATTCGGCCTGTGTGCGGATATTAAGGCGTTTTATCAATCGCATCGGATTTGATACGAATTTTACGATTTATGATGCCGATGATCAGAAACAGCTGATGAAAGATATCTGCAAGCGTCTGTCGATCGATACGAAGCTATATAAAGAAAAGTTTTTTTTAAATAAGATCTCGCATGCGAAGGATGAGCTGATCACTCCTTCGGCGTATCGGAACCATATAGAAAACGACTACGAGAAACAGCTGATTGCGCAGGTGTATATACAATACCAACAGATGCTTCAGAAAAACAACGCACTGGACTTTGACGATCTGATTATGAAAACCGTGGAATTGTTTGAAGCCGATCAGGAAGTTCTGGAGTATTATCAGGAACGTCTGCATTATATTATGGTAGACGAATATCAGGATACGAATACGGCGCAGTTTAATTTTGTCCGGCTGCTGGCGTCCAAATACGAAAATTTATGTGTAGTCGGAGACGATGATCAGTCGATTTATAAATTTCGCGGAGCCAATATTGGCAATATTTTGAACTTTGAGCATTATTTTCCAGATGCATCGGTCATTAAGCTGGAGCAGAATTATCGTTCCACGCAAAACATTCTGGATGCAGCAAATGGAGTCATTGCGAATAATTACGGGCGGAAGGAAAAGGCTCTGTGGACAAGCAACGATGCAGGAGAGAAAGTACGCTTTCAGCAGTTTGAAACAGGAGAAGACGAAGCAGGGTTTATTTCTGCGGATATTCAGCAAAAGATAAAAGACGGCGGCTTTCGTTATCAGGACTGTGCCGTTTTATACCGGACAAACGCACAGTCACGTTTGTTTGAAGAACATTTTATTTTGTCTAATATCCCTTATAAAATGGTTGGCGGCGTAAACTTTTATGCACGAAAGGAAATCAAAGATCTGCTTTCTTATTTAAAGACGATCGACAACGCAAAAGATGATCTGGCAGTGCGCAGAATTATTAACGTGCCGAAACGGGGAATCGGAGCGGCTACGCTGGCAAAAGTGCAGTCTTATGCCATAGAGCATGATATGAGCTTTTATCAGGCGCTGCGGGCAGCATCAGAAATCCCGTCGCTCGGCAGGGCAGCAGTAAAAATCGAACCATTTGTAACGTTTATTCAGGCAATGCGTTCCAAGGCGGAGCTGATTCCGGTATCCAGCCTTTTACAGGAAATTATTGACGCGACCGGATATGTGGAAGAATTAAAGGCAGAAGATTCGCCGGAAGCACGGGCGCGGATTGAAAATATCGAAGAGCTTCAGGGAAAAGCGCTGACTTATGAGGAAAACGAAAAGGAACCGTCGCTGTCCGGTTTTCTGGAAGAGGTTGCGCTGGTAGCGGATATAGACAGTCTGGATGCGGACAATGACCGTGTGATTCTGATGACATTACATAGCGCCAAAGGTCTGGAGTTTCCGCAGGTCTATCTGACAGGCCTGGAAGACGGCTTATTTCCGAGTTATATGTCGATCACAAGTGACAATGCACTGGAAGAAATCGAAGAGGAGCGGCGTCTTGCGTATGTAGGAATTACGCGGGCGATGAAATGTCTGACGATTACCTGCGCCAGACAGCGAATGGTCCGTGGACAGCTTCAGTACAACCGGGTTTCCAGATTTGTAAGAGAAATTCCGGCAGAGGTGCTGCAGCAGCAGGAGCGCAGACAGCGTTTCGGATCTGGTTCCGAGACGTCTGTCAGCCCGCGCCAGACGACAGATGCGTTTCGCCAGGCGATGGAAATGTTTCGTGCAAAACCGATGGCATTGCAGTCAGGCGGATCAGCAGGAAGAGCGGGGCAATCGCCGGCGGGAGAAATGTCGGGAAGAGGCGGACAACTTTCAGCCGGAGAAATGACAGGAGGCAGACAATTTTCAGCAGGTGAGTTGACAGGAAGAAGCGGGCAGTTGCCGGCAGATGAGCTGGCAGGAAGAGGCGGACAGTTATCGGCAGGAGAAGTATCAGGAAGAGGCGGACAATTTTTGGCAGGAGAAATGGCAGGAAGAGGCGGACAGTTACCGACAGGTGAATTAACAGGAAGAGCGGGGCAGTTTTCAGCGGGCGAATCAGCGGCGGATATCGGACGATACGGAGCAGCTTCGTTCGTGCAGGATAAAGGAGCAGGCGCACCGGCAGACAGTATGATACGGAAGAAGCTGGGATATGATGTGGGGGATCTTGTTGTGCATCAGAAGTTTGGCGAGGGAATGGTTGTAAAGATTGTATCCGGAGGACGTGATTATGAGGTTACGGTTCAGTTTCATCAGGCGGGCGTGAAGAAAATGTTTGCAGCATTTGCGAAGTTAAAGAAAGTCTGAACGGAGAATGTCAGTCCGATGATTTAGAAGGGATGGCAGAAAAGTACAGACGCACAAACGGACGACAGGAAAAGAGCTCAGCGATCAAATTGTCTGACGGAGACCCTTCAGATAACTGACAGATTTTTATGATTTTTTTGTAAAATTGTTCATTCATTTGGGTCATTCTGATATTATTTATAAAAAAACAATAAATTGTAAATTTTTTCTCGCTATCTGGGAAAGATATGTTATAATAGTATAGATTAAGTAAGTGCAGATACTGTACTTTCAAATAGGGCGGAAAGGAGAAGAACTGTTATGAATCGATTAGATGAATTACATGGATTGCTGTCTGAAAATGTTGCCAAGGTTAGTGATCTTCTTAGAAAGGAAGATGAGACTGAAAAGAAAAAAAGCAAAACAGTATGGATTTTTGCGGCACTTGGCATTATCGTCGTAGCGGCAGCAGCAATTTATGGCATATATCGTTTCTTTGCACCGGATTATCTGGAAGATTTCGAAGATGATTTCGACGACGACTTTGACGATGATTTCTTTGAAGACGAAGAAGAAAAAGAAGATTCTGAAGATGAAAAGGCAGAAGAAGCAGAAGATGCCATTACAGATGAAATGACTGAAGAATAATTCAGCGCTTGTGAATCATTCTAAAATATGAGAACAAAAGTAATGCACATAACTGGCCGGGAAGAGATTTCCGGCCGGTTTTTTGGTGAACGGAACAGGTAAAATCAGCCGTAAAGACGGCAGCAGAAGGGATGGGCAGATGAAAAAGGGAGAAACAGGCGAAGGCGTTATTGAAAAAGTAGATTTTCCAAATAAAGGTGTGATTACTACGGAAGATGGGGAAAAGATTATTATAAAAAATGTGGCGCCGGGACAGAAAGTGCGATTTTCGATTCAAAAAAAGAGAAAGGGAAAATGTGAAGGACGTCTTTTGGAAGTTCTGGAAAAATCACCGATGGAGCTGGATCAGGCGGCCTGTCCGCATTTTGGGATATGCGGCGGCTGTACATATCAGAATCTGGATTACAGTCATCAGCTTGAATTGAAAGAAACGCAGGTAAAAGAACTGCTTTTTTCGGTTGTAGAAGCGCCTGATCATACATGGTTTCAGGGAATCCGTCCGGCGCCGTTTCCATATGGATATCGGAATAAGATGGAATTTTCGTTTGGGGACGAATACAAGGATGGGCCGCTTTCGTTAGGAATGCATAAACGGGGGAGCTTTTACGATATTGTTACCGTAGATCAGTGTGTCATTACGGATGATGACTATAATCAGATTCTGAAAACGACGCTGTCCTATTTTTTAAATGAGAAAGTTAGTTATTTTCAAAAGAAATCTCATATCGGATATCTGCGCCATTTATTAGTACGTAAAGCGGCAAAAACAGGAGAAATTTTGATCGATCTGATTACGACTACACAGGATTGCGGCACAGGATCAGAAGAAAAGCTGCTAAACGGTTTTCAGACAAGTTTGCTGCAGTTGCATCTGCAGGGAAAGATTGTGGGAATTCTCCATACAAAAAACGACAGTATTGCGGACGCAGTCATCAATCAGGGTACGGATATATTATATGGACAGGATTATTTTTATGAGGAACTGCTTGGTCTTACATTTAAAATTTCTGCGTTTTCATTTTTTCAGACAAATTCCCTGGGAGCAGAAGTTTTGTATGAAACAGTACGGGAATTCATACGTGCATCGGGCGGCGGTCAGGCAAATGTACTTTATGACCTGTATTCGGGAACGGGTACGATCGCACAGATGATGGCTCCCGCAGCAAAGAAAGTAATCGGCGTTGAGATCATTGAAGAAGCAGTGCATGCAGCCAGAGAAAATGCGAAACGGAATGGACTGGACAATTGTGCGTTTATTGCCGGCGACGTGTTGAAAATGCTGGAAACGATCGGGGACCGGCCGGATGTGATTATTCTGGACCCGCCCAGGGAGGGCGTGCATCCGAAGGCGCTTAAGAAGATCCTGGATTATGGTGCGGAGAAGATGGTGTATATTTCCTGTAAACCGACGAGTCTGGCGAGAGATCTTAGGGAGATACAGGAGAGTGGGTATCGGGTGGAACGGGGGTGTTGTGTGGATTTGTTTCCGGGGACTGTGCATGTGGAGACGGTATGTTTATTGTCCAAACTTCATTCAGACCAACATATCGAGGTTGAGCTTCAGATGGACGAGCTTGATTTAACGGCTGCGGAGAGCAAGGCAACTTATGAGGAAATCAAGGATTATGTGTTGGAACATACTGGATTGAAAGTCAGCAGTTTGTATATCGCACAGGTAAAAGAGAAATGTGGGATTATCGAGAGGGTGAACTACAATCTGCCAAAATCGGAAAACTCCAGACAACCGAAATGCCCGCCAGAGAAAGAAAAGGTGATAAGGGAAGCGTTAGAACATTTTCGTATGATTTGATGGTATCAATGGTAGGATGCTTTTTCATATTTTTGTATCTTGGAGTGCTATCGCTAATTTCCTGTGTAGTGAACCTAAGATGGAAGATTTATAATTTATATGTTAATAAACGTTGGGAGCAAAGTCGTATAAAATATGTTTGTGATGGAGGATGAAAATTTGGTTGGGAAAGACAAAACGAATTCAATCAATTTGTGTATGTAAAAAATAATTGTTAGATGTTCTAGAAAATGATATTATTCTACATACAAATATTTATTGGATTATGGAGGGAAGTTATTATGCATATATCAAAAGTAAATGTATTCAACTATAGGTTGTTAAATCAGACAAGTGTTAGTTGCGAGAAAGATTTATCCTTGATTATTGGAAAAAATAATTGTGGCAAAACATCATTTTTATCAGTTTTAAGCAAATGTATTGGTAATAAAAGTGAAGTCGGAAATTTTGATTTTAATGATTTTAGTACATTATTTCAAAAGAAATTATATAAAGTTGTAAAAGGAGAATCGGCTTTTCAAGAAGAAGAACTTACAGGAATTAGGGTTGACTTTTATATTGAATACAATGAAAATGATGATTTGACCAATATTAGTAAATTAATGTTAGATTTAGAGCCACAAAACACAACTGTAATTTTGCGATTTGAGTATGTATTGAAAAATAATCTTCAAAAATTAATAGAGCAGTTTACTAAATATGAAACAGATAGGACAACCCTTAATTCTGAAATGGCTTTTGAAAGATTCATTAAAAAGAATCATAAAAAGTACTTTGAATTTATGAGATATAGTGTGTTATATGATTATAGAAACAAGAAAATAGATAATACGATATTTAAATATCTGGACAATAAGGATATTGATTTATCAAAAATAATTGCCTTTAATTATGTCAGTGCAAGAAGAAATGTCTCTAATGCAATAGATTTAGAGCTTTCTGCATTAGCAAGTATTTATTATGAGAAATCAAAGAATCAAGAAGAAAATAATGTTACTACACTAAATTTTGAAAAAAAAGTAGATGAGACGGATAGAGCATTTGATGATATATATTCAGAGACTTTTAAAAAACTTATGGATAAATTATCTAAATTTGGTGGAATTAAAAAGAATGAAAATATTGTAAAAGTCATTTCGCAAATACAAGTGTCGAAACTTCTAAAAGATAATACAACAGTTGTATATGATGATCAATCAAATTTTTTGCCAGAGAATTATAATGGTTTGGGATATTTAAATCTTTTTAGCATTATTATGAAAATAGAAACTATAATGAGTGACTTCAGAAAAGACAATAAGAAAGACGAGCAACCAGCAGATATAAATATTCTTTTTATTGAGGAACCAGAGGCACATACTCATCCACAAATGCAATATGTATTTGTAAAAAATATAAAGAATTTATTGAGAGAAGGAAAAAAGATTGGTGATTCCGAAAGAACTATAAATTTACAGACATTTATGACGACTCATTCTTCACATATTGTAGCTGAAAGTGAGTTTGATGATATTAAATATTTTGTTAAAGAGACAAATTCCAATGGGTTCAATGTCGTTTCAAAAAATCTTAAAGACTTAAGAACATTATATCAAAAAGAAAAAGGAGAGAATAATAACCACTTTAAATTTTTAAAACAATATTTAACATTAAATAGGTCAGAAGTTTTCTTTGCAGATAAAATTATTTTAATAGAAGGGGATACAGAGCGTATTTTACTTCCGGCAATGATAAAAAAGATTGACCAAGATAATAATTATGATATTCCTTTGATGTCTCAAAATATTTCGATAATTGAAGTGGGAAATTATTCAGAGATATATTCTACATTTATAAAATTTATAGGAACTAAAGTGTTAATTATAACTGATATAGATACATATTCTTTCACGGATGATGTTGATGATAATGGAAAACCTAAGAAAAATAGAGATGGTAGTATAAAGAAAAAGCAAACACCGTGTAGAGTATCTGACGGTAAATATACTAGTAATAGTTCTTTGAAATTTTATTTAAAGGATCAGCTTGAAACTAATACGGGAACTGAAAAAGACATATTGACTAATTTAGAGTTAAGAGAAAAAGTAGTTTCTGCTGATGAAGTTTACAATGAAGAAACTGGTAAAACGGAAATCGTTTGGAATTCTGATAAAGATGGAAAGGTTTTGATTGTTTATCAAATAGGTGAAGTGAATCATGAGGGGGTGACATATAATGCAAGAAGTTTTGAAGATGCATTTTTTCATATTAACAAAAAACTATTTACTGAATTAGATGAAGATGATAATGAAAAGAAAATTCAAAAATGTGCAGAGACATTTCAAGGGCTGAAAAATATAGAGTTAATTTTTGATAATAAAAAAGATAGTTTTGATTTAGCGAAAGATTGTGTCAATAAAAAGCCGTCTTTAGCAATGGATATTTTGTTGAATAGCAAGAGCGATGATAAAAATGATTTTATTAATTGGCAGGTGCCCCAATATATTAGGGAGGGATTGGAATGGTTGCAGAAAGATTAGAGAAAGAAGTTATACAAATATTTGAACATATTGATGATAACAAGAATTTTCTTCTCAGCGGAGGAGCAGGCAGTGGAAAAACGTATTCATTAGTATCTGTGATTAATGAAATTTATAATCGAAATCCAATAGCAAAAATTGCTTGTATAACGTATACGAATGCCGCTGTTCATGAAATTGAAAATCGTGTTTTAAACAAGAAAATAAGGATTTCAACAATACATGATTTTTTATGGGATAATATTTCACCTTTTCAAAACGAATTGAAAACAACTCTTATTGAAAGTATTAATAATCCTGAAGTGAAGTATAAAAATATAACAGTAGAACTTCCATATAACAATGAATTTAAAGATGGAGTAAAATATGCTGAATTTTTGCGTTTATCAGATGGATATATATCACATGATGAAATAATCACTTTAGCAAATCAAATGTTTAAGAAATATCCTAAACTATGTGATATATTGAATAATAAATATGATTATATTTTAGTAGATGAATATCAAGATACTTTTCCAGAAGTTATAGAGATTTTATTGGTGTATTTATCAAAGAGCAAGAAACGCAGTATAATTGGATTTTTTGGTGATTCCATGCAATCTATCTATGATGATGGCGTTGGAGATTTAAATAATTATATTGAATCTGAAATTGTTATTGAGGTGCAAAAAAGGCAAAATCGTAGAAACCCACAATCGGTTATAAGCTTAAGTAATAAATTGCGAATAGATAAATTGGAACAGGTTCCATCTGAGGACGAAAATGCTCCGAATATGAAAGACGGAAAAGTAAAAGAAGGAACGATTAAATTTATATATGGAGATATTTTATCCATGGATTCGATAAAAAAGAAAGAGTACTTTGCAGGATGGGATTTTAGCAATCCGAAAGAAACAAAAGAGTTAAGATTGACCCACAATTTAATCGCATCTAATGCTGGATTTCCTAAACTTATGGAGATATATGATAAAGATCCTTTTTTAAAGCTAAAGAAGGAGTTTATAAAATATATTAAAGGGAAAGAAATAACTGTTGATGAAACACAAACTTTCGATGAAGTAGTAAATTCTGTAGATTGGATATTCTCGAACAGAGTACGAGATGTTAGTAAGAGAGGAAGAAAACAGATTGAGGTTTTTTTGGAAGATACTGAAAATGCAAAATATTATGATTTAGTCAAAGACAAACCTTTTAGTATGGTAAGACGAATATATTTTGATAAAGATAATCTTATTTCGGATAAAAAGGAAATAGATGAAGAAAGGTCAACGCAATCAAAGCGTGATAAGCTTATTCGGCACTTATTTAAAATTCAATCAATAGTAGAATTTTATGAGATGAAAGATTATAATGAGTTTATTCGGAAAACATCATTTAGAATTAGAAGTCAATTAGATAAAAGGATGATAAAGGAAAAAATTGATACTATTGTTGGTATGAAAAAAAGTACAATAGCTGAAGTGATATCATATGCACATGAGAGTGGCTTGTGTTTAAAGGATGATAATATTGAAAATTTTATTAAGGAAAATGAGTATCTATATACCAGAGTTTCTAATGTTGAATATGAAGAATTTATAAATTTATATGCGTATTTGGAAGGGTATTCTCCTTTTTCAACGCAACATAAAATCAAGGGAGAAGAATTCAAAAATGTATTGGTAATTCTAGATAATGGGAAATGGAATGATTATAATTTTGATTATTTATTTGACCCTTCACATGTAAAATGTAATCAATCTGTACGAATGCGAACACAAAAATTATTTTATGTGTGCTGTACACGTGCAATGGAAAATTTAGTGGTATATTGTAAAAAGCCAACGGAGGCTATGATAAATACTGCTGAAAAATGGTTTGGTAAAGATAATTGTCAAGAAATTGAAAAATTTGAAAATGATTTTGTATAAAATTATTGTGTTAATACAAAAGAAAAACGCATAGAAGCCCTTTGTTTTAGGCATTTTGTGAGACATTTAATACCAACTTAGTAGGAGGAATCCGAAATATGCATCTTAAAAATTAGTTTGATGTTTCGATGGTAGTTTGATGTTGGGTGTGGGAACACAAACGGATAATAAAGGTTTTTCACAATCAACGTGTCTATGTAGTATACACTCTGCTGATAAAATATAGGCAACAGGCTTTTAGAAACTGAATGGGATAGGCGTATCATTAGAGATAGTGGTACGCTTATTTTTTTGTCCGCTTGTATCTTTGAATATATTGTTATCTGTCTATATAATGAGAACAAAAAAGGACGGTGATATGAATGAGAGAAAAGAAAAATCATTTGTATGTGGATAGCCAAGAAAGAAGCATTTTATTACATAGTCTTGTGGAGCTGAAAAATCAGCTTATTCAACAGGGCAGATATACGGACTGCGTTGATGAGTTAATATTCAAAGTCGTAAACGCACCGATTAAGAGAATGAAAATTGAATATGTCTAAGGCACATCACAGAGCCGCTTATTCTTATTTATTTTTAAGAGTAGGCGGCTTTTTTGCGTTCTGTCGTTCTCTGATATTATTACATAGCCACCTTGACAAAGTGGCTAAATCTATGCGAAAGGAGGACGCATCTATGTCAAATTGCAAAGTAATCGCTCTGACAAACCAGAAAGGCGGTGTCGGCAAGACCACTACGGCGGTCAATCTGGGAGTAACTCTGGCACAGCAGGGTAAGAAAGTCCTGCTCATTGATGCCGATGCACAGGCAAATTTAACTATGTCGCTCGGTTACAGCCGACCAGATGATTTACCCAATACACTCTCAACCATTATGCAGGATATTATTGATGATAAACCTGTCGATGTTTCCAGAAGCATCCTGCACCATGACGAGGGCGTTGACCTGCTCCCATCCAACATTGAACTGTCGGGGCTGGAAGTAAGGCTCATTAACGCCATAAGCCGTGAAAGCGTACTGAAAACCTGCATCAATGAGGTAAAAAAGAATTATGATGTGGTTCTTGTGGATTGTATGCCAAGCTTGGGTATGCTCACAATAAACGCACTTGCAGCGGCTGACAGCGTGGTTATCCCGACACAGCCCCATTATCTTTCTGCCAAAGGCTTAGAGCTGTTGCTTCGCTCCGTGTCTAAGGTCAAACGGCAAATCAACCCCAATCTGCGGATTGACGGTATTTTAATGACGATGGTTATGCCACGCACAAATATTTCAAAAGAAATTACTGCTACGGTAAAAAGTGCCTATGGGCAGAGGATAAAGGTATTTGATACCCAGATACCCCATTCCATCCGTGCGGTAGAAGCCACCGCAGAGGGAAAGAGCATTTTTGCCTACGACAAAGGCGGCAAGGTAGCCGCAGCTTATGGGCAGTTCGGAAAGGAGGTAGCAGAGATTGGCGAGAAACAAAAGAACAGGAATCGAGCTGACCGCATACGATGACCTCTTTGAAACAGACGAGAGCCGAGCAGAAGCGAATCTAAGCAAGATAAGGGAGATACCCATTTCCGAAATTGATGAGTTCCCAGACCACCCATTCAAGGTTTTGATGAATGAGGATCAGTCGGAGCGGCGTAATGACCCCTGCGACAGTTCGGCAAAAAGAGGACGGACGGTACGAGCTTATCAGCGGTCACAGACGGAAAAAGGCTTGTGAGCTTGCAGGGCTTGAAACGCTGAAATGTGAGGTTAAGGAGCTGACCCATGATGAAGCGATTATTGTCATGGTTGAAAGTAATCTCCAACGCTCTGTTATTCTGCCAAGTGAGAAAGCCTTTGCCTATA
>CAJTMV010000010.1 GCA_910577225.1 uncultured Eubacterium sp.
TATCTATTGATTGACCAATTTATATACAGTTCCAATATTGCTTTATTACAAAAAATATGGGTTGGATATTACCTTAACCTTTGGACGTTTGCATATGAGTATCAGAAAATACCATTTGGCGAACTGCTTATAGGAATATCCATCATGATACTGTACGGAATTGCTTTTTTTCAAATATCCCTATATAGAACACAAAAAATTGATTTTTGAGAGAGGTAAAAAATGATTATAAGATTATTAAATATACAATTTGCACGACTAAAAAGGCAAAAGATATTATACTTATTTTTTGTCGTAATGGCAGTGATTATCATTTCCAATGCGCTTCAAGAAGATAATGGCATGGGATACTATGCAGGCGGTAAATTTCCAACAATGTGTATGCAGTCTTATATTGATATTGTCGGTACGCTATTCCTTAGTTTTATCAGCGCAGTGTTGATTTGTGGGGAAAAGGCAAGCGGTATGTTCAGACAGCCTTTGTTGAATGGTGTTTCCAAAAAACAGCTTTTAATCGCAAAAACTGTCAGTATTTTCACAGTTGCGCTAATATGTTTTTTATTTGTGGTAATCGTCAGCATTGTAACAGGTTTCTTTTTATGGGGCAGCCATATCTTCGATCATGCACAGGAATATTTGTTACAAATGTTGTTATTAGCTTTTCCGCAGACTACTATGGTTCTGTTTTTAGTGCTTTTATCCTTGTATATGTCGAATATATCCAGTATGATGTGCGCTTCTCTGATAATTTTATTAGTCAATAATTTATTTAGCCAGTTTTTTGGCAGTTACATATCGTTTATAGACTTTATGTATTATCTGTATGCTTTTTCTGGATATAACGGAATGGAATTAACAGGCAAAATGATTGTGTTAGGAATTGCTGTTAATGTTATAACAGGAATTATCCTTGTTTATGGAATTAGCAGGCGCACAAATAGTATGATAATGTGAAAATACATTACACTTTGAAAGTGGGCGATAATATATGAAAATACTGTTGCACAGCGCCAGTTGCGAAGCAGGCTTTCCGCCATAACCTCCGGCGAGGAAAATATTTCATCAACTATCATTGACAGATTCTGCCCTTCCGATTTGCTCAATAACCCAACCAGGGACACATAACCCACCTGATAGATTCTGACTGATTACATAGTCTTTTTGCTTTAACTTCCGCCGTTTTTTGCTATCACCCGCTCCCCCTGCACAATAATTTTATACATTAAAGCGCTAATATTTTCTTGCATAACAAAAAAAGACTATGTTATAATGCTTTTATTACTTAAAGAAAGGAACAGTACAATTATGGAACACTATTACCAGCCAGAAATCGAATGCGCCTCCAGGGATCAGATACGGGCCTGGCAGGACGAACGACTGGCAAAGACTGTAAAACGGGTTTATGAAAACGTAGCATTCTATCGAAATAAGATGGATCAGGCAGGGATCAAACCGGATGATGTCCAGTCCGTAGACGATTTACATAAGCTGCCATTTCTGACCAAAGACGATCTGCGTGACGCTTATCCATATGGTCTTTTGGCATCTCCGTTATCCGACTGTGTCCGCATCCAGTCTACCAGCGGTACGACCGGACGCAGGGTTGTCGCTTTTTATACACAGCATGATCTGGATCTTTGGGAAGACTGCTGCGCAAGAGCAATTGCAGCCGCCGGCGGTACAAAAGACGATGTTGTGCATGTCTGCTATGGCTACGGATTATTTACCGGCGGACCTGGCTTAAACGGCGGTTCTCACAAAATCGGATCTTTAACGCTGCCGATGTCTTCCGGAAATACTGACCGCCAGATTCAGTTTATGTGTGATCTTGGTTCTACCATATTATGCTGTACGCCTTCTTACGCGGCTTACCTGGCAGAATCGATCTGTGAACGGGGCCTTCAGGATCAGATCAAATTAAAAGCCGGTATCTTCGGCGCAGAAGCATGGACCGAAGAGATGCGTCACGATATTGAACAAAAACTGGGTATTCAGGCGTTTGATATCTACGGTCTGACGGAAATATCGGGCCCTGGCGTCTCGTTTGAATGCAGCGATCAGTCTGGCATGCACATCAATGAAGATCATTTTATCGCCGAAGTCATCGATCCAAAAACCGGAGAAGTGCTCCCGGATGGAGAAAAAGGCGAGCTCGTATTTACAAGCATTACAAAAGAGGCTTTCCCGCTGCTGCGTTACCGCACGAGAGATATCTGCATTCTGAACCATGAAAAATGTTCCTGCGGACGTACGCATGTAAAGATGACGAAGCCGTTAGGACGCAGCGACGACATGCTGATCGTCAAAGGCGTCAACGTATTCCCGTCCCAGATTGAAACCGTTCTGCTCAACCAGGGCTATCCGGCAAACTATCAGATTATCGTTGGACGTAAAAATAACAGCGATACGATCGAAGTCCAGGTAGAAATGACTCAGGAAATGTTCTCTGATAATGCCGGCGTCGTTTCCGAACGTGAAAAGAAACTTGTAAACGCCCTGAAAGCAATGCTTGGTATATACGTAAAAGTCAAACTCGTAAATCCAAAGACGATTACCCGAAGCGAAGGAAAAGCCGTACGCGTGATCGACCAGAGAAATTTATATCAGGGATAGGCCATATCGAAAACCGTCTCTGAATAAAGGAATTTACAACATAAACAAAATGTTTATACATCTGAATCAGACAGAAGGGGGATTTTTATGACAGTCAAACAGATTTCTATTTTTGTGGAAAACAAACCCGGAAAACTGGCAGAGCTGACCGAATATTTGCAGCAGTCTCAGATCGATATGCGTGCATTATCCATTGCCGAAGCTCAGGATTTCGGTATTGTGCGCATCATTGTTGACGACGCTTATAAGACGTCCTGCGTGTTAAAAGAAGCCGGTTATGTCGCTTCCATCACGCCGGTACTTGCCGTTGAAATGCCGGACGAACCCGGCAGCCTGTTTAAAATCTTAAAAATGCTGGGCGACGGCGGCGTCAATCTGGAATATATGTATGCATTTCTAACCCGCAAGAAAGCGACCGCTTATATGGTACTACGGGTGGAAAATAATGAAAAAGCGCTTGAAGTACTGAACAAAAACGGCATTCATACGATCTGCCAGGAAGCGCTGTCCAATTTATAATCTTTACAATACAATCGATGGCTTCGCGAACGACCCGTCCGTAACCGGACGCAAAATCGTCTGCGAAGCCATTTTCACAAAACTTTGTTTCTGCCTCAATGATTTTTCTGTATCAATGATCTTTTTGTATCAATGATCTTTTTGTATCAATAATCTTTTTGTATCAATAATCTTTTTGTATCAATGATCTTTTTGTATCAATAATCTTTTTGTATCAATGATCTTTTTGTATCAATCGTTTTCTGTCCCAATCACGTTTTGTCCCAAACGTCTTTCTGCCTCAATCAACTTTTTCTCAAAAAATCTTCTGTCTCAATCATTTTCTGTCTCTTTCTCAGCCAGCTTTTTATAATTTCATCCGTTTTGGAAACGCCTCTTTACGTAAAATGCCCCACATTTTATCAATATACGCCAACGTATAAAAGTTTTCATAATAATGATAATAAAACGCGCCCTTTAACGTCATCTGGTAAACGCCATCCTGCTCCGTTACCAGTCCGAAACATCGGGCAAGGAAAAGCTCCAGCCCATACATCTTTTTTAACGGCACATGAAAAAACCGCTCGAACTCCTCTGCGCTTACTTTTGTACTGTAAGCCGTCCAAAACAGATAATACACCATTCTTTGCCGTAATGTAAACCGAAGTGTCAGCGCTGTCGGCAGTTTTTTATCATCTATTCTGCGACAGTACTCTTCCAGAGAAAACGTATTAATTTTAAACTGTCCCCATAAAAGCGTAGTCGCAGAACAACCGAAACCAAGAAAATGATCCCTGGTCATTGAAGAATACCGCGCGCCTTTTTCACTGGAAAATGTCCAGATGGATGTACGTACATAGCCTTTGTCCAGACAATATGTTGTAATCGCATTCAGCAGCCGGTACTTTTGCTTCTTTGGCATCGTTTTGACGGTACTTAATGTAAATGTAAAATCAATAAACGGATAAATGGCGATATGGTTCGCTCCGTTTGCAAACGCAGTATCAATATCTGCTCTCAAATCGTCAAAAGTCTGCTCTGGAAGCGCAAAAATAAAGTCCATGGAAACCGTTTCAAACGCCACTGCTTTTAACGCGTCTCTCATAGCGGAAATCTGGATGCTCCTGCGGCCAAGAATCGTCTGATACTTTTTTTGAAACGACTGAATGCCAATGCTGATTTTGGTTACTCCGGCTTCCTTTAACCTTAACAGCGTTGGAATCGTCACATCGTCCGGATGCAGCTCCACGCCGATTCCTTCTGTAATTATAAAATACTGCCTGACGGCGTCTGTAATCTCTTTGATCTGGTCCGCTGCAAGCGCCGGCGTCCCGCCGCCAAAATACAGACTGGTCACCATTTTCTTTGTTCCCGCCTGCTTTCCGACCATATGGATTTCTCTGATCAGCGCATGAATATAACGGCTGCATTCCTCTTTCGAGTATACGACCTTGCAATATGGACAAAAATTACAAATGCTTCTGCAAAACGGCAGATGCACATACAACCCCAGATTCTGACATTTCTCATAAGAAAGCCGGTGATTATATGCGTTTGTAAATACAAACGGCCTTCCCGACCGGGTCAGCCACATTCTTGACAAACTCGTGATTACACTCATATTTTTTCCACGTGCCTGATATCTGCACGCCTCCTCTTTTCCATACGTTCTGAAATCGGCATGATTCCTCTTAATATACTCGCCTGAATACCTTCATAACTCTTTTTCAATCTCTTCTGAGACCCGCACGCCTCCTCTTCTTATCACACCTGGATATCCGTATAACTCTCTGGCTATACATATTTTAAATAAGTACGCAGCATTTCCAAAATAATTTTGATGTTTCCTCGAAATAAAAGCGTATATTCAGCCACAAAAAAGTACCCGCACTTTTCACACAGTCCCGGAACATCGATGCACCGTCCGCAGACACTGAGCGTTCCATTTTCCATAACTACACACTGCTGACAGGGCGTTGGAAATCGCTGATCGATCAGATAGGGAAACGCGCTTTTTAGATTAAAAACGGGCGCTCCTTCTTTCATCATCTGTACAATCGTTTTGCAGCAGCGCGCTTTTTCCTTGCGGCTTAATGCCAGTTTCACGGTATCCGGATACGGCGTATGAAAGTTAAATGACACCGCACGGACATTCCGCATCCGCTTTGCCGTCCGGCAGACATCCCTGATGGCATTTTTATTGATCTGATTCACAGCCATATAAAAACAGATATTATCCGACGTTGCATTACGGACATTTTTCATAATCGTATCATACGTATCGCCCCTGATCTGATTATGAAGTCTCCGGTTACCGTCAAGACTCAGCAAAATCAGATCGGCCTGCGGCAGATCGAGCGGAAACGTACCGTTTGTTACGACGTTAACAATCAAATATCCCATGCGCTTAGCCTCTGTTACCAGGTCACGCAGCCGCTTTCCGCTGTCCTGCCATAAGAATGTCTCCCCGCCGCAAAAAAACAAAATGCGCACCCCCATCTGATACAGCTGTTTCATTTCTTTACGAATCTGCTCATATGGATAAATAACCGATTGAATGTTATTTACCGAACAGTGTTTGCATTTCAGATTGCATTTGTCCGTCAGTATAATCGTTCCAAGAATCGGATCCTTTTTCTGAAGCAATATCGTTTTTATACCAAACTTTGCAAAATATATAAAAGATGACAGCTTCATCCCGCACCTGCCTCGCTTTTCTGATTGTAATAAGTTTCTGTTTTCAGAACCAGTATACCATATGGACATTGTCTGGTCAATTTTATACGATCTTACCTGCCCGCAATCCATACTCTTTTCCCGCAAAAAGCAAACCCATATTTACGTATTCTCTCTGACTGCATTCCCTTCTTTAAAAGAATCTGCTCATAGTTCTGCTTTTCAATTTGATCGAGCGCGTTTTTTGCCGTATCCGACAGCTCTTTTTCCGTTCCCTTTTCCTGCACCTTGAACTCTAAAATGATACCATCGTCTTTGAAATCGAGCGGCTCAAGCATAACATCATATCTTCCAAAACCGCTCTCTCTGTTCGATGTCAGCACATAACGGTCTGCCAGTTCCACAATTAATCCGAGCACAAAACCGTGATAAAAACGCTCCGGCTCCTCTTCGGACGGATGTTTCCCTGTATCAAAACAGATAAAAACACTCAATGCAACTTTGTTCATATACGTATTCATCGCTCTGACATCAGCTGCCAGCAGCGCTTTTATAAAATCATTATACCCGCTGGAAGCCCTGGAAAACCATTTTCGTACCATATTCCAAAACATGACCTTCACTTCGAAATTTGTCAGTTCCAGCTGATATTCCTCTTTCCACTCGCCAAAATCAGACATATAAGACTGAAAACTCTTTACTTTCAGATATCCGCCGGCAAGTAAAAAACTCCATATAGCCTGCTCATCATCATCGAGCTGGTCATAAACGATCTGCTCATCCATCTGCGCAGTCACCGTGTTTCCCTGCAGTAATCTTTCAAAATCTGCTTTGAGCTCTTTGCTCCCTTCTCGTATCAGCTTTCCTGCCAGATCATTTGAACTCGAATTTACCCAATAAGCAGAGAGCCGCTTTTTATCCAGATAATTCAAAATGGACCATGGATTATAAATATCTGTCCTGTTTCCAAATGTAAACCCATCGTACCAGTATTTTACCATTTGTCCGCTTTCAGACAAACCGGCCTCCTCCAGTGCCGCAAACACCTCTTCTTCGGTAAATCCAAAACAGTCCGCATATTTTTTAGATGTGGTAGTAACTACCTCCAGATGATTCAGATCTGAAAACACCGATTCCTTACTTACCCTTGTAATACCAGTCATAATCGCCCGTTCCAGATATGGATTCGTTTTAAACGCAGAATTGAAAATCCCTCTCGTAAAAGCAGCCAGTTCACTCCAAAATCCGTTCACATACGCTTCCTGCATCGGCGTATCATATTCATCCAGCAAAATGATCGCCTTTTTTTTATAATAGCGGGAAATATACTTACACAATGCCTTGATCGATCCGGATGCCTCGTAATCCTCCATATCGGGAGAAATACGATAAAATTCCTTCTTTTCATCCTCACTGAGCAAATCTCCATCCAAAAGAAACAAATACTGATGATATAATTCCTTAATAATATGACATATTTTTTTTCTGACCTGTAAATAAGAAGACTCCTTAACATCTGCAAAGCTCATAAAAAGAACCGGATAACTGCCCTGCATCCTCTTATATTTTTCTTCTTTCCATATATTTAAATTTTCAAACAGATCGCTTCTGCCAGCATGTTTTATGGAAAAAAAATAATCTGTCATACTCATGGTCAGCGTTTTTCCAAATCTGCGCGGACGGGTAATCAGCGTTACTTCGTCTTTGTTCTCCCACCACTCTTTTATAAAGTTCGTTTTATCAATATAAAAACTATTCTGTTCAATTATTTTCCCAAAATCCTGAACCCCAATTGCCACTGTTTTTGACATACGAACCTCCTGCTTTTCACTCTTACCTGCCATGTCGCAGGTAATTATATGATACTCTTTTCCCCTGCATGCGTCAATGGGATACGAATCACATATTTTTTTAGAAAAACACTGGTCATCTTTTAATTCCTGTGTTATGATATCCGCACTACCCTTTTGACCGATTCCACACAAATGAAAGGAGCTCATTTTCCATGACATCTCTGCGCAATATGACCTCCGGTTCTCCGGGGCGTCTGATTCTTTCTTTTGCCCTGCCTCTGATGCTCGGCAACCTGTTTCAGCAATTTTATACGATCGCAGACGCTGCGATTGTCGGGCAGGTACTCGGCGTCTCCGGTATCGCAGCCGTCGGAGCCGCCGAATGGATCATCTGGATGATGCAGGGCATGATCCAGGGCTTTACGCAGGGCTTCGGCATTCAGATGTCCCAGGATTTCGGGGCCAGACAGTATCAAAGACTGCGCAACGTCATTGTAAATTCTGCCTTTTTATCCGCAGCCAGCGCGGTTATCATGCTTTTGGGCGGACAGATATTTGCCGCATGGATGCTTGGCATGTTGCATACGCCGGATACCGTCTGGGCAGATACCATGCTTTATATGCGCACGATGTTCTGGGGAATACCGGTCGTTATGGCTTACAACCTGTTCGCTTCCATCCTGCGTTCACTGGGAGACGGCAAAACTCCGCTGTATGCAATGATCTGCGCTTCTTTTATTAATATCGGACTGGATCTTTTATTTGTCCCGGTGCTGCATATGGGCGTATTCGGCGCTGCTGCCGCAACCGTACTGGCACAGCTTTGTTCCAGTCTGTTTTGCCTCGTAAAAATCACGCGCATCGATATTTTAAAATTTCAGCGCGAAGATTATGCGCTTCATACCGATCTGCATCTGCGGCTTATGAAGCTGGGCATGCCGATGGCTTTCCAGAACTTCGTTATCTCCGTCGGCGGAATGATCGTGCAGTCTGTTGTAAACGGATTTGGAGTTGCCTTTATCGCCGGATTTACTGCTACCAACAAATTATATGGTATGCTGGAAGTGGCAGCAACCTCTTACGGTTTTTCGATGACGACCTACACCGGACAAAATCTCGGCGCCGGAAAGACATCGCGTATCCGCAAAGGATATCGGGAAGCGCTTATCATCGCAATGATTACTTCCGTCGTCATCGCTGCCGTTATGATATTTGCCGGAAAATGGATTTTGCTCTGCTTCATTAACGGAGACGAACAAACGACGGCAGACACGCTGGCAATCGCTTATCGCTACTTATTTATTATGAGCATCTGCCTGCCGGTTTTGTATTATCTGCATGTGACACGTTCCTGCATTCAGGGACTTGGCAACACCGTACTTCCAATGATCTCTGGCTGCGCAGAATTTGCCATGCGTACCGCCGCCGCGCTGCTTCTGCCGATTGCACTTGGGCGGGACGGGATCTTTTACGCCGAGATCGCTGCCTGGGCAGGCGCCGATATCGTTTTGTTCTTCAGCTTTTTTTACAGTATGCGCAAACTGCAGTATTTATCGGAAAAGAATGTTGAAGATACCTGAAATTCGATCGGAAAAGAATGTTGAAGATACCTGAACGTTCGGTTATGGATTTCACGCAGCTGGCTAAATAAGCGGGATCGGTTATGGATTTTATGAAACAGCGCGTACATAGAAAAGGAGTCTCTCGTTTATGCCAAACAAAGGAACTACAAAGATTGAATTCAGATACTATAAAATGCCGGACGACGTCCCGTTTCTGGCACTGTTTGGCGAGAACTGGAAACAGCAGTATGGAAAAGGCATCGATTACCTGCATTTCCACAACTATCTGGAAATCGGCTACTGCTATCAGGGAACCGGAACACTTGCAATCGGAAAAGAAAAGTACCGTTTTGCAAAGGACTATTTTTCCGTCATCCCGCAAAACTGTCTGCATACTACCGACAGTGATCCGGATACGATCAGCAGCTGGGAATATTTATTTATAGATATCGACGCGCTGCTCGCCCAGATCTGTCAAAGCGGAATCCGGCGTATCAGCCAGATTTCTTCCCGGATCAATTCCAGAGCATATTTAAGGCAGGAGCAGGAAAGTCCGAAAATCGGACAGACGATCCGCAGTATTTTCAATCTGATGCGTCGCAAAGACGAGTTTTATCTGGAAGAAGCAAAAGCAGAGATGGTCGTTCTTTTAACAAATATCGCCAGAGAAAACAGTTCGGGTCGTTTTTCAGACAAGCTGCCGGCAAAAGAAACGATTCCGATAGCGCAGTCTCTGGATTTTATTTCCATGCATTATATGGAACCATTACGAATTGAAGATCTTGCCGCCAACTGTCACCTGAGCGAATCACATTTCCGTAAAATCTTTTCTTCCTATATGGGTATGGGGCCAATGGAATATATGAATCTGGTACGTGTGCGGGCCGCATGCGATCTGCTGAAACGAACCGATGATTTTGTATCAGATATAGCAGGCAAATGTGGTTTTGCGACTTTTTCCACATTTATCAGAAATTTCAAGAAAATTATGGGCGTTTCGCCAAATGAATGGCGCAAACGCCCGGATAATTATGAACAACAGCTTCTAAAAGCACAAATCCATATGGAAGACGGATGGTAAACCGCCGGCGCCCCGTTATTGGATACACGGCAAACCAGCATACCTGGCACTTTTATTTGACTGCCCCTGTAATACCTTCTGCAAACTGTTTCTGCAGTACAAAGAAGATCACCATGGTAGGGATCGAGCAGAACAATACGCCGCACATCAGCATTCCGTAGTCGATCACATAGCCTGTAATCAGGTTTGCAATTAACATCGGCATGGTCAGCGATTTATTATCTGTCATAATAACCTTTGGCCAGAGATAAGAATTCCATGCGTTCATAAACGTAATAACCGCAGCTGCCGCATAGGTAGATTTCATCGTCGGCATAAACATCCGGAAAAAGATCTGTACCTCATTTAATCCGTCGATACGTGCCGCTTCAATAATATCGATTGGAAACGACCTTGCATGCTGCCGAAACATCATAATCATAAACGGCGTCGATATCATAGGAAGAATAAATCCAAGCGTCGTGTTTAACAGCTTTGCTTTGGAAAACAGCTGAAACAAAGGTACCATAGTCGCTACCTGCGGAACCATCATGGCAAGCAGCAAAATAGAGAACAGCTTATCTTTCCATTTGTCATTATAGATTTCAAATCCGTAACCTGCAATCGAACAGATCAGCAGACAAACAACGGTTGTTACAAAAGCGTACAAAAATGAATTTCCAAGCGCACGCCATAACGGCTGCTGGCTCGTCAGATTTTTAAAATTTTCCATAAAGTGCGTTCCCGGCAGGATACGCCCTCTGGAAATATCCGTAGATGTATTTGTAGCCGCAGAAATCATCCAATAGAGCGGAAATACAGAAAAAACGGATACTATTGTAAGAAAAATATAAGTCGGAATCAGTCTTCGCTGGATCATGGAGTTGTTTTTCTTAATCACGCGTATCACCTACTTTCAAGTTGATTAATGCCAGAACTGCTACCATAATAAAGATCAAAAATGCCATAGCCGAAGCATAGCCAAAATTCGGTACATTAATAAAACATGTATTGTAAACGTAATGAGACATTGTAATCGTTGAATTTGCAGGCCCGCCTTTTGTCAGGTTGACAGACTCGTCGAACAACTGTAACGTACCATTAATAGACGTAATGACAGTCATAATAATAGTTGGTTTTAACAGTGGAACCGTAATCCGCCAGAATGTTTTCCATCCGTTGGCCCCATCGATCTTAGCCGCCTCATATACAGAATATTCAATATTTTGAAGGCCGGCAAGGTAAAATACCATGTTATATCCGGTCCATCTCCATACAAGCGCGATAATAATTACGATTTTGGCACTTGCAGAATTTCCAAGGAAGTTGTATCCGCGGTCCAATATGTGAAGATTTACCAGAATTGTATTAATCAGTCCTTCCTGTGCAAACAGGGAACGGAATATAATAGCGTAAGAAACCAGCGACGTTGCACACGGCAGAAATACACAGGTACGAAATAACCCTTTGAATTTTAACTGCTGATTGTTTAACAGCTGTGCCAGTAAAATTGCAAGAAGCAGCATGATAGGCACCTGTATCAGCAAATACATAAACGTATTCACAATCGACTGCTGGAATACTTTGTCGGCCAGGATTCGTTTATAGTTGTTAAAGATCGGATCTGCAAACCTCATATTTGCACCAGTTCCGGTCTGCAGGGATATAATAAACGCCTGAATCATTGGATAAAAGCTCATAACTGCAATCATCAGCGTTGCCGGCGTTAAAAATGTCCAGCCAGCTACTCTTTGTTTGGCAATCAGTGTCATGCCTTTTTTATTTGAGTTCACGAAAATGCCCCCCTCTCTTTTCTTCAAAAGAATATACGGAATGAATACGGGGAACCGTTTCAGTTCCCCGTATCAGACACGGTACGCGCCGGCAGATCACATCCAGTCACGTACAGCGCTTACTCTGTCATTCTGAATTCAAACGTAATCGTCTGGTTTGGTCCAGACAGCTACATGAAAGTCATCCGCTTACTCTGACATCTTAAATTCAAGCGTTTCCTGAGCTTCTTTTAAAGCGTCCTCTTTTGAAGTTCCGTTTGTAATATTAATAATTGCCGTATTTACAGCTTCTCTTGCTTCATAGTGATACGGAGTCTTTGTAAATTCCGGAATATGAGAAGAGTATTCTACCAGCGTGGAATAAATCGGCTGTCCGCCATAGAATTCCACCGGCTCATTGTATACCGTTGACTCGCCTGCTGGCAGATAGCATGCAATACCAGATGTTGCAGGTAAAATGGTATCATAGAATTCTGTGCTGGAACCAAATGTGTTTAACAGGAAATCTTTTGCAAGATCCATATTCTGACAATTGGAAGTAATATACCAGGAAGATCCGCCGTTGTTTGCATAATTTGTTGCAGATTCCACACCGTCAACCTTCGGGATCGTTGTAATCTGCCACAGACCCTTCTGATCTTCAATACCTACAAGCGTACCGTTCATCCAGTTACCGTTTACAATACCGGCAGCTTCGCCGTCAGTAACTGTCTTTACGTATTCATCCCAGTTATTTACAAGTTTTACAACGTCTTTCTGGATCATTTCTGTATAGAGATCTACACACTTGTCAGCGATTTCATTGTCTGTTATGTATGCTTTGCCTTCTTCATTTACAAAGTTAGCGCCGCAGGACTGGATCATAAGCATGATAACGTCGCCGCCGGTTGCTTCGCTTGTCAGAAGGTATTTTCCGGTTTTTTCACGAACCGCCTGACCGATTTCAATGAACTTGGACCATGTAATGTCTTTTAAGTCATCGATCGAATATCCAGCCTCTTCCAGAATATCCGTACGATAAAAAGCTGCGCATACGCCGTTGTCATACGGAACGCCGTAATGTTTGCCGTCTGCCATGGAATAGCTCTGTTTTAAAGCAGCAAAGTCATCCCAGTTAATACCGATATCGGTAAGATCTGTAAATGCGTCCGGATAGCTCTTTAAGAACTTCTGATAGCTGTTATCCTGCATCAGTACAATATCCGGCATCGTGCTGTAATCTCCTGCATTTGCACAGGTTGTGAGCTTTGTCTGGCAATCGTCTGAAGATGTCTCGATGACTTCCAGCTCAAAATCCGGATGGTCTTTTTTATACTGCTCTGCAGCCAGCTCCATTGCCTTGATATTGAAGGTCTGATCCCATGCCCATACAGTCAGCTTACCGCCGCCGGCAGCGCTGCCCTCGTCTCCGGCTGCATCTCCTGCGTCAGAAGCGTCTTCGCCATCTGCTGCGTCTCCGTTATCAGCGTTCCCCTCATCTGCGCTGTCTGCGCCGTCTGCCGCGTCGCCTTTCGAAGAATCGTCACCGCCGCCACAGGCTGCTGTTGAAACTACCATAGCACTTGCAAGCAATACTGCAATTAATTTCTTTTTCATACTTATCCTCCTTTAGATAATTATTTTCGGTAGGATTATTATAGCAATACAATGGAACCGAAAGTTTGCAAATTCGCTTATATAATTTGCAAATCCGATCAAAAATATATCCTTTG
Source organism: uncultured Eubacterium sp. (assembly GCA_910577225.1). Lineage (GTDB taxonomy): Bacteria > Bacillota > Clostridia > Lachnospirales > Lachnospiraceae > Eubacterium_J. The sequence goes on from CAJTMV010000010.1 coordinate 13,708, forward strand.
CATAATATTTATAGAAAAACACTGCCTTTTTTATTTAATTTATATAAGTAAAATCAGCCGGCATTCTTTATAAATATCCGTTTGACGATAAGACATCTGATGATATATAATAAACAAAAAATTTGTCAGGCGGTGAAAATAGTGCTGATATCTTATAAGTTTAATAATTATTGTTCCTTTGCCAAAGAAGCCGAATTTGATTTGCTGGCTTTAGACGACAATATCAAATACCAGTTTCCAGACCAGACTGGTAACATACAAACCACGGAGGAAACCCTATGTTATATTTTGAAAACGACTACTGTGAAGGCGCTCACCCCGACATACTAAAGCGGCTGCTCGCGACTAATATGGAGAAATTACCCGGATACGGAACGGACAAATACAGCGATTCCGCAAAAGAAAAAATTAAAAAAGCCTGTAACTGTCCGCAGGCAGAGATCTTTTTTCTGGTCGGCGGAACTCAGACAAATACGGTTGTCATCAGCGCCCTTTTACAAAGATTTCAGGGCGTCGTCGCCGCGTCTGTCGGACACATCTGCGTTCACGAAGCGGGCGCGATCGAATATACCGGTCATAAAGTTTTGGAACTACCGCATACCGAAGGAAAAATCAGCGCCCAACATCTGCAGGAATATTTACAGACGTTCGATGAGGATGCAAACCACGATCATATGGTATTCCCCGGTATGGTCTGTCTCACACACCCTACCGAATATGGAACGCTATATACCAAAAAAGAATTGAGCGACATCCGTGCCGTATGCAGACAGTATGAGATTCCTCTCTATCTGGACGGTGCGAGACTTGGATATGGCCTGGCCAGTCAGTCATCCGACGTCACTTTGACAGATATCGCCGCGCTGACGGATGCTTTTTCCATCGGCGGCACTAAAATCGGAGCTTTGTGCGGCGAAGCAGTCGTATTTCCAAAGCGGTCGCCCGCACATTTTACGACGATGATCAAGCAGCAGGGCGCGCTGCTCGCCAAGGGACGTCTGACCGGCATACAGTTCGACACGCTTTTTACCGATGATCTGTATTTAAAAATCAGCAAAAACGCGATACAAACCGCAGCCAGGCTAAAAGACGCCCTGAGAGCAAAAGGATACCGCCTGTATCTGGATTCGCCAACGAACCAGATCTTTGTCATTTTAGAACAGACCCGGATGAAAACGCTAAGCAAATCCGTGACATTCAGCTTCTGGGAAAAATATGATCAGACGCATACCATTGTGCGGTTCGCTACCAGCTGGGCGACAAATATGGACGATGTGGATGCGCTGATCCGGCTGCTGTAACCTGTCACACTGCCGGTCAGGATAAAAACACCCTGTCCGGATAACTTTTTTTAAGCGCCTGCAGCATTTCATCGCTCAGATCCAGCAGCAGCTTAATCTTTTGTCTGTTTTCCATAATGATCATGGTATAATACGGCGTGTCATCCTCATAGGAGGTATAATCATACTTCGGAAGTCTGATCGTACCTGTATCTTTGCGGTATCTGGCTACCGCGTCATGTCTGCCCGGAGCCGTGGCTTCCATCGTATTCAGCTCCAGAACATGCGCGGTTTTCCGATACCGTTTTCCTAAAATAACATCGATCGTAAGCGTCTGTCCTTCCAGCACATACTCATACTCTTTCTGGCTTAACACACTATAAAAAAAATACAGCAGCACAAGCAGAAAGCCGGGAAGCATGAATCCCTGAGAAATCATAATGCCAAGCAGAATAAAAATTACCGCAAACAAAATCATTACCTTCTGCAGCAGACCTGACATGGCTTTCGGTTTTCTCGTCACCTGTTCGGTGATTCGATAATTGTACATAAAACGCTCCTTCTATTTTCAGATCTCATACCAGAGAATCTGATTCGGCTCCATCGTAAGCGCAAAACTGGAACCGTCACCGCGGTAAATAACCGTATTTTGTGTTTCGTCCGTATTATTTACCACACAATACCTGCCGGTTTCCACATACGCATGCGCTTCCACATGAATATTTTCTGAAAACCAGCAATGCAGCCTGTCTTCCTGCCCCGCACTCCATAAAACAGCGCGATGCAGCAGCCGGTTATTCGTAAAATTATATGGCAGTCCGCTGATATAAACGGCGCGTCCTTTTCCAAAACTGTTTACGGCAAGCTGTACGTTCCTGTCGCTGGCAGCTAAAATCTGAGCGCCTTCCAGCGCATAGATATTTTTCTTACCCTCGCCAAAATCCAGCCCATCCGCAGCGTCTTCCATAATAAAATGCGGATGCTCTTCCCAGTTATACTTATCATAGCCTAACGTAAATCCGCGCTCCTCTTCCACGCCGAATACGCCTGCCAGCTGGAAAAACCTGCCGTTCGCCTGATGCGCCGAAGGCTCCCCGACGCCGATGATGCCGCCGCCTTCATAAACAAACTGTTTTACCGCGCACGATATGACAGGATTGCACCACCATTCTCCTCCGGTATGAGCCGTGTCTGCGTCTCCGACATTGATCAGCACATCAAACTGACGCAGCAAATCCGGGTCCTGCATCACATCCTCAAAGCTGATAAAGCTGACGTCGAACGGAGCGCCGGACAACGCCTCTATCACACCGGCATACGAATAATTCTGCGGAAAATAAATCGCATGGTGTACCATATGACATCCCCAGGAACGCATTTTGCCCCAGCAGTTTAACACCGCGACTTTTCCGGCGCAGTAAGGTCTGCTGCCTGCAATATTTTCATACAGCTGACGAAATTCGCTGCAGACCGCTTCCACATATTCCACAAATTCCGGAAAATCCAGCGCCAGCTTCAAATATCCGCCGTATCCAATCCGGTCGACCGGTTTGCGCAAAATCGCGCGTCGGGCAGTCACCCAGTTTTCTTTCGCTTCTTTTACCGGATCTCCCCCTTCATAAAACGTATCTGGGAAGAAATACGGCAGCAGACGCCCTTCGGTATAGTTTACGCCCTGAATATCGCTGATCAGACGCAGCGTCGCCCCGTTGCCGACGCTGCCGACCACCGCGTCCAGTCCGATCTTTGCAAATTCTTCAAGATATGGCTCTGTCCCGATCCAGTGATCTCCCAAAAACATCATCGCTTCTTTCTGATGCTCATGCGTAATCTCCACCATCTCTTTTACAATCTTTGCCACTTCTCTTGTCTGAAACGCGATAAAATCCATGTATTCTTTGGATGGTATCCGGTACTGGCCGTTGTAATAGCCCTGGTCGATAATATATTCCGGCCGGAACGGATACCCGGCTTCTTTTTCAAACTGCTCTAAAATATACGGGCTGACCGACGCGGAATACCCATACCAGTCCACATATTTTTCCCGCCGCAGCTCGTCGAATATCAGCGTAAACTGATGAAAAAATGTCGTATACCGCAGTACGTCCACATACGGATGTTCTTCGATAAACTTCTCCAGACGCTTCATCGTAAACGCATGCGTCAGCGGCTGGCGCACATCGAACGTCATCTGATGCTCCACGCCTTCCCAGTTATTGATCGTGGCGTTATACATATGCACCGGATCCCAGATAATATAGGCAAGAAAGCTGACTGTATAATCATGATATGGCACGCTCTTTACGCATACCTGCCCGCCTGCCTCGTCAAAGCTCCAGTCCGTAACCGGTACGACCGTGCCGGTACTTCGATCGATCACTTCCCACCAGCGGGTAATATCGTCTCTGGTATTTAACATCAGCATATCCGGATGCAGTCCTTTCATCAGCGGAATCTGCAGCTCTTCATCAAAAGCCGTATAGGCCGGCGTCATCACGTACATCTGCTGAATTTCCTGCGGATGCTCCCTGGCCCAGTCATTGTCTTTTCTTGTCGTATAATACGTTGCATAAACCTTTAGTCCCGCATCTTTTAATTCTGCAGGAAATTCCGTACCGTCACAGTCACGTACCGCATCTGCGCCCCATTTTTTGGCAAGCCGCACGGTATCGTTTACAACATCCATATCTGTCGGTATTGTTACGCGTCCTTTCATCTGTTCCATAAAAACCCTCCGTAAAGACTATAAATCCCATTTTGTTATTTGTATGATCATCCGCCGCCTGCCGATTCCGTCCAGTCATTCAGACAGTCCGGTCAGCAGACTCTGCTTACGATTTCTTTCATTTGTTCCCATTTACGCTCCATATCCGCTGTCAGCGCCAGCTGCGTCCGGCAGCGGTCCAGGTTGTGATGTTCTTTGTGAATCCGAAAATACGTATCTCCCGAAAGATAATCCGCCAGAAACCGCATGCCGCATTCCATCGTCATCATCTTTGCTCCCATCGGCAGCATTTCCAGTTCTTTTTTCGTAAGGCTCCCCTGGCATCCTTTTAAAAATCCGTTTACGTATTGCTCGTAAAGTCCCAGATCCAGCGACACTTTGGAAAGATCGGTCTCATCCTCGGCTGCCGTATTTGCGCCAAAGCGGATCGAATCTCCAAAATCATTGACAGATAATCCCGGCATAACCGTATCCAGATCTATCACACATACGCCCTTCCCAGTCTTTGCGTCCAGCATTACATTGTTCAGCTTCGTATCATTATGCGTTACCCGAAGCGGCAGCTCCCCTGCCTTCTGCAAATCGGTCAGTACCGACAGTTCCTGTTCCCGTTCCATCAGAAAATCGATTTCTTTGCGCGCCAGAGCCACGCGTCCCATCACATCCTTGTTAACCGCCTGACAAAAATCTGCAAACCGTTTCGGCGTATTGTGAAAATCAGGAATCGTCTCGTGCAGCGTTTCCGCCGGATAATCCGACAGCAGAGACTGAAACGTCCCGAACGCCAGCGCGCTCTCATAAAAATCTCCCGGACTGCGCACCGCGTCATAGCTGACCGCATTTGAAATAAACCGGTACATCCGGTAACAATCGCCTTCTGCCCGACAGTAGCTGGCGCCATCCTTTGTCGGAATGACCTGCAGCGCTTCCCTCTCAAAATCGCCGCCTGCCGCTTTGATTTTCTTTCTTAAATAATCGGTCACACCGACAATGTTTTCCATCAGTCCGTCCACATCATGAAAGATTTCCGTATTAATCCGCTGCAGAATATACTTTTCCCGTTGTCCATCCTTCTCCATTTCTACAAGCTCCGTCCGGTTGATATGGCCGCTGCCATATTCCTGAACGCCGGCAATGGTTCCTTCCAATGCAAACAGCTGTACAATTTCGTGTTTATCCATGTGACTGTCCCCCCTTCTTATAAATATTTATTTTACCATAGAACGCCGAATATTGAAACTAAAAAATTTATTCTTTTCATCAGCGAAAATTATGTTTGGATTAAATTTTATATATAAAATTGAACCATTGATGAAACGACAGGTAAAGACCAGAAATGTTAATTCCTGTTGCTTGCCAGTCCTGCCGTTTATGGATACACTATCAGGGAACGAGATGCAAATATCAACCAAAAATCTATCAAAAAAGGATGGTGTATCAAAATGCTTCAGCATAATATACGAAAGTATCGAAAAGAAAAAGGCTTTAGCCAGGAAGAACTGGCTGTCCGGCTCCACGTTGTCCGCCAGACAATTTCCAAATGGGAAAAAGGACAATCCGTTCCCGATGCCGCGGTCTTAATCGATCTGGCCGGGGTACTCGAACTTCCCGTCAGCAAACTGCTGGGAATCGAAACGGCAGACCGGCAGACCGAACCTGATATCCATATGCTGACCGAAGAACTGGCCCGTCTGAATGAGCAGCTGGCGGAAAAATCCCGACAGGTACGTATTGGAAAACAGGTCGATGAAAAGCGTGGGTTCCTCCTGTTTTGCTCCTTTTTGTCCATGCTTGCCACACTCGTTATAAAAAATACCGTCGTTTCTATTGTTTTATCCGGTATCTGTCTGCTCGCTGCCATTCTGATCCTGTACCGAAACCTCGCCCTTTTTACGAGCGTCACGACGGATGATCTTCGTATGCGATCTTTGCGGGCCATTACCATGTTCAACATTTTCACGATAACGGCGGCAATCGCAATCGCTGCGCTGACTGCCGCCGACATCGTTTCCTTTTCCGAACAGGAAGAAAAACTATACGGGATGCTGGTCCTTTGCTGTATCATGATCGTAACCGGTATGATCGCTCCGGGACTTCCGTTTACCCGCTACACCGGCCTGCGGCTGCCCTGGACAATTCGTGATCCGGAGACCTTCCATCTGGCACACCGGATACTTGGATGTCTTTCACTTCCACTTGTCTTTTTATATGTGGCATGTGCGCTTACGATACCTTATTTTGAAAAAGTCACCCTTACTGTCATTCTGCTTTGGATTGGCATACCGGGCGCCCTCTCTTACCTGTTCTTTTGGAAAAAAATGCATGGCAGGCATTTTTAAGATTACTGTTCACAGACAAACCTGCAAACAGTAACGAAATCCAGCCATTCAAAGTTTGCCTTCGGCAAAGGCTGGATTTCCTCCTGGCAGAAAAGTTCAAAAAGAGATTGACAACGTTTGTCGCCGATTGTATAATCGAGTTATATAAACGGTTTATATAACTCGATTATACAGGAGACAGACAATGCCAAAGCAAAGAATTACAAAAGAAACGGTTGTCAATGCAGCTTTCGAAATTGCAAGAACGAGCGGTATGGAACAGGTAATGGTAAAAAATATCGCCCAAAAAATAGGCTGTTCGGTACAGCCTATTTACAGTTATTGCAAAAATATGGACGGATTACGTCAGGATGTGACGATGCAGGCCATTCGTTTTATTCAGGAATATATAAAAGCGCACATCGACAAAGACGACCTGTTCCGCAGTACAGGAAAATCATATATTCAGCTGGCACAGGAAGAACCACATTTATTCAAAATATTTATATTACACCATCGGGAAGGAATTGCATCCCTGAATGATTTATATGAATCGGAGGCGAACCCGCACACTGCCGAAATAATTGCCGGCGAACTGCGCATCAGCGTCGCGCAGGCCAGACAGCTGCATTTGAATATGCTCATTTATACGATTGGCATCGGCACTATTTTCTCTGTAACGACGCCGGGAATATCAGCAGATGAAATCTATATTCAGCAGGAATCTGCCTTTCAGGCGTTTTTAAAACAGGCAGCTGACAAAACGCCCGCATTGCATGACATTCAGGACTGACAACTGCCGGTGAAAACAACAAAAGATACGAAAGACGTAAGTTTTACAGAAAGGAATCTGCTATGAAAAAAGGAATCATCGTTTATCAGTCCAAATACGGGGCCACAAAAAAATACGCCGAATGGCTTCACGATCTGACGCATTTTGACTGTATCGAAACGTCAAAAGCGAACGTAAACGACATCGCCGCATACGAAACCGTCCTGTTGTGCGGCGGCCTCTACGCTACAGGAATCGCCGGAATATCATTTCTCAAAAAAAATTTCGACAGACTAAAAAATAAAAAACTGGCTGTTTTATGCGTAGGAGCTTCTCCTTATGACGCAGATGCCTTGTCTTTCATCAAATCGCGCAATCTGTGCAAAGAACTTGGCTATATTCCGCTTTTTTACGGGCGGGGTGCATGGAACGAGAGCAACATGAAATTTCTGGACCGTACTTTGTGCAAAATGCTGCAAAAATCGATTGCAAAAAAAGATCCGGCTACATACGAACCATGGATGGAGGCGCTGATGCATGCCAGGGGGGGCAGAATTGCGACTGGACAGATAAGAGCTATCTGACTCCGTTATTAGAATATCTGAAAATTAACGATCAAACAAAATAGATTATCCACGAAAGGAATGGTATCTTATGCCGCCAGCAATACAATCTCAACCGAAAATAATCACTCTGGAGCAGTATGAAGCTCTTCCAGAGGAACAAAGAGCAGAAGTCTTCGACGGCTTTGTCTATGATATGGCCAGTCCTTCTCAGATTCATCAAAGACTGCTCTTAAAACTATCTGCTATGCTCGATTCTTACATTGAACGTAAAAAAAGCAAAGCCTGGTAATTCCATCGCCTTTTGATGTAATACTTTCAGAAAAACCGCTTACCATTGTCCAGCCTGACATTATGATCATCTGTGACAGTAACCGTTAACTATTTTGAGGAAGACCTTATCCATGTGATATACAGCTTTGACGCCACTATCAAGGTTAATATCTATGATGATTTATACATCAGCTTCTCAGAAATTTCCGAAATACTGAATATCTAACCAAAATAAACAGCATTCTCAACTGCCGCATCCGGATATACCAGGCATAACCCGCGCAAATCGGTTACGGAAGAAGCCGCCGCACAAATCGGCGCCCAAAAACTGCTCCTTGAATTTCGGTATCATCTAAAGATGTTCCTGCCAGACTCTCAGACGAAGCAGGACAGCAGTCGGTTGAACAACCTAAAAATATCACCTGCGCCTTATGCATACAGGCAGCAGCGCGGTATGAGCCATCAAATAGTTGTGAGTAATTCTCTGATCTGCATTGAGAGCGGGTATTTATACTTAGGAAGATTTTTAGAATAAACAATATGCGTTTCCCAACACGTGTCTAAAAAATCATTCCCACAATCTGCATCCCCGGCTTTGCGGATTAAAAAAACAGGTGTGTCAGATAATCTGTGAGGCTTTGCACAGTTTATTTTACACACCCCTAGTCTTGCTGCGCCACTCATCCGCCATGCGCAGAATGCGTGCAATACATGCGCTTTTTCCATTCGTATACGCAATTCTGTCCTGCGGATACTCTCTGGCCAGACGCTCTTTTAACTCTGCATATTTCTTCGCCTCCTCTTCGTGAACATTCAGATAATCACGCATGTTGATATAATTGTTCCATGCTTCCTGTTTCCATATCACTACATGGATATAATGTGTCTGTACCTGATTTTCAGAATCCCCGACGACATATAAATGTTGTCCCGGCTGATCCTGTCTGCGATAAACAATCCCGTGATTCTTCAGATCGTCGTTGTGTTTCATTATTCTGTCAAAACTGCTCACACCTGCGACAATATCCACAACCGGTTTTGCACAAATGCTTTTTATGGAAGTACTTCCGATATGCTGTGCATCTGCAAGATCGTCCTTACATATATTTTTTAACCGGGCAATCATTTCCTGCGCTGACTCCTCCCATTCCATCCTGTGAGGTTCGACGGCAACCGTTCCCTTTTTTAATCCAATTGACATATTATATTCTCCATAAACGCGCATTTTATATACAATAATTCAGACTTGCGAATTCACCAGACTGACTTTGCAAATCTATCCGTCCGTCTTTACGAATTCGTCAGCCAGTCTTTGAAAATCCACCGCATTGCCTATACGAATTTATCCGTCAGTCTTTGCGAATCCATCAGCCAGTCTTTGCGAATCCATCAGCCAGTCTTTGCGAATCCATCAGCCAGTCTTTGCGAATCCATCAGCCAGTCTTTACGAATCCATCAGCCAGTCTTTGCGAATCCATCAGCCAGCCCCTGAAACAGATCGGCAATTCCACAGGCTGGCTGATGATTACACTTATACTCCGCAATAAACAGCTCTCTGAAAGACACAATGTCTGATGGTAAAAACATCCGTCACCGGCATTATATTGTAAGCAAAATCACTTTTTACCTTGCAGATTCACCTGCCAGCTGTTCTTTTGTCCGTATCACCTTTTTCCATTCGCTCTGCGGCACATACTGCTTTGTAATCCCATCGTCTTCATACAGCACATATTCCGCCGACGGCTGTGCAAATCCGATCCATTCATACTGTCCGTCTTTCATATCACAAATCGACTTTACCTGTTCATCCAAAACAGCAAGCGGCAGCATTTTCCCTTTTTTCACAAAAATTACAACTTCATTTAACGCAATATCCACATAATGATGCCCCTGCGCCATTACCTTACAGCTTCTGTCTTTTGGTGAACGCATCCGCACCATCAGCATCTCCTCCGGCAGATACACATACCTGCCCGTAGCGTTCTGTTTGTATACCGGCGCAATCATAATACTTTCTCCGACCATCAGCTGGTCTTCTACCTGCGGTGCGTGCGCATCCTGCGGATAATCAAACGCCAGCGGCCGAAAATACATCTCATGATTCAATGCACATTTCATAAACTCACTATAAATATACGGCAGCAGCGCATAACGCATACGGATCACATTCCGAAAATCTCCGATCCTGGTAAACTGATAGACTTCCTGCTCTCTTGTTCCAGCAGCCGCATGGTTGCGCATCAGCGGCGTAAAAATACCAAACTCCAGCCAGCGCATCAGCAAATCCTCTGTCGTATCCGCGCCAAATCCTCCGATATCGGAACCTGTATATAAAATACCGCACATGTTCAAAGACGGCATCTGCTGAATACTTAATAACAGATGACTCCACCACGACGCGTTATCACCGGTCCAGATTCCTCCATACCGATGCATTCCGATATAGGAAGATCTGGAAAACAGCAGGGTTCGCCGGTCTGGCGCAATCTCGTCGAATGCTTCGGCAGCCGCTTTCGTCATATGGTATCCATACAGATTATGTACCTGATCATGGCGGATTTTTACGCCGTCCATATTATGCCAGATCCTTTTGTAATCTTCTTCATTATTCGAAAGTCCTTCTACCAGACCTTTCATATGATAAAAAGAATGCAGTCCGATATTTTCATCTTTCAGAGCCGTCACTTCTTCCATCACATGTTTCAGATTTTTTTCTGAATAAAAAATAGCCGGTTCATTCATATCATTCCAGAATCCGTCGATGCCCTGATCCATCAGCAGCTTGTATTTTTGTCCAAACCACGCTCTGGCTTTGGAATTCAGAACATCCGGAAAATGAGATCTCCCGGGCCATACTGCACCTGTAAAGTTTTCTCCGTCCTCATCCTTGCAAAAATAATTCTCCCGCACGCCTTCCTCGTAGACCGGATAGCCTTCTTCGATCTTTACTCCGGCATCGATAATCGGCACCAGATGTATACCCTGTGCTTTCATTTCTGTTACAAACTCTTTAAAATTCGGAAATTTTTCCGCGTCGACTGTAAAGTCTTTAAAGCGTTCCATATAATCGATATCCATATACACGGCGTCCAGCGGAATTCCCTGTTCATGATATCCTTTTACCACTTCCCGTATATCGTCCGCACATGCATAACCCCAGCGCGACTGCTGATAGCCGAACGCCCATTTCGGCGCGATATAGCTCGTCCCGATCAGCTCCCGAAACTGCTTTACGATCTCTATAAGGCTGTCGTCTTCGATCGTATAAATCACACCATCTTTCCCCATCGTAATGCAAAGCCTGTCGATCTTCGTTTCGCCGACATCGAACGCCACTCTGCCCGGATCGTCAATAAAAATACCAAACGACTTCCCATTTTTTCTGCTCAGAATGAAAAAATTGTGCGCTCCATACAAAGAATGCCGGTTCTCCAGATGAAACGGATCGTCTGTCGCATTGCTAATATAAGTAAATCCACGCTTATTGATTCCACGTACCTGCTCTCCCAGTCCGTAAACCACATCCTGTTCCTGCATCTGGCAACACAATTCTATCCCGTTCGAAGACTCTGTAAGCTGCATCAGATGAAACGGCTGTGTACTCTGTGGTATCTTTCTGACAACCGCTCCCGTTTCCAGCGGCTGACCAAAGCTGTATTTTTCAATCACGATAAGCTCCTCCTTGTTCTTATTTTTTACCGCGGCAAAGCATGAAGGATCCTGTTCATGACTGCGTATGGTAAGATGCTTTTTCATTTCTTTCAAGATAGCAAAAATAAATGGTAAAGTCAATCGTTCTGCAGGCAGTGTGGAACTCTTATATTCATCTGCAAGGCAGTTTGTCCCAGCCACACGGATTTCACACATCTATTGCAAGGTGTTTCCCAGGTACCTCTGCAATCAGACTACTATTGAGGCTGGCGGTTATTGTTCGATGATGAAGAGCGTTCTCCAGCACTGACTTTCATAATATCATTATAGTTCTCACTCGGATAAACATAATCATCTGGCTTCATTGTTGTTTCATAGGTATCTCGAACAAGATCGTCCGCAAGCTCATCCATCTGCTGTTCCACCAGCTCCACTGCTTCTTTATGAGGATTAACCGCTGTGGCCAAAGCCTCCATGCTGCCTGAAACTCTGCCAATTATCATTTTACACACCTCCCCTCATCATACATTGTCTTCCAAAAGATCCAGCGCTTCTTTCATGGAAACTTCCAGTTCATGCTGGTTATCCCTGATCTTCGGATCATCCAAATCAGACGGAACATTGAAATTACATTCCGCAAGGTACTCATCCCAGTGTGCCAGCTTCCATGTATCGCGCTCCGAATTTCTGTAGATCATTCGTTCATGCACAACTTCTGGGGACGTCTCCTACAGCAGTTTTGAAAATTTTCCCACTGGATAATAATTTCACAGTAAATAAATGAAATATCCCAAATATCCAAGCAGCAACAAGCCACCCTCCACACGGTTCAGGCTCTTTCCATTGAAAGAGAATATCCACAGCAGCACTCCCGCTGCCACAGCCACAATGAAATCCACTATAAATTTACTCTCAAAAGCTACCGGTGTAATCAATGCAGATGTTCCTACAACAAAAAGGATATTGAAAATATTGCTTCCCACAATATTTCCGATTGCAATATCCGCATTGCCTTTTCCCGCTGCTGAAACAGATGTAAACAATTCCGGCAGGGATGTTCCCAGCGCCACAATCGTAAGCCCTATAAATCTCTCACTCAGACCTATGATCCTTGCTATCGCTGTAGCTGCATCCACAGTGACACTGCTGCCGGTTACAATAAATACAAGACCAACAACTGTGTACAATAACAGCACTGCCATGCTTTTTTCCTTTTTGTCCCCTTCTCCTAAAGTTTCACCCTCATCGTCTCCTGATTTCTTGTCGGCGCCTTTTTTTGCCATCTTTAAAAGGTAAACAAGATACAGCAGAAAAACAGCCCACAATCCGGCTCCTTCCCATCTTGAAATTTCATTTCCCACATATCCCATCCAGAGCAGGATTATCATTATGACAATCATTAAGGGCATTTCATATTTTATAGTCGTAGACGCAACAGGAACGATCTTTTTTGTCAAAAATGCCGTAAGACCTAAAATAATAAGAATATTCAAAATATTACTTCCCGCCACATTTCCAATGGTAATGCCCACATTCCCCTTAAGCGCCGCAGAGATGCTTACCGCAGCCTCTGGTGCGCTTGTTCCCATAGCAACGATGGTAAGCCCGACCACAAGCTGCGGAATCCCAAACCTCGAAGCTATTCCTGATGAACCATCCACAAAGAAATCTGCGCCCTTAATAAGCATCGCAAATCCTGTGGACAATAAAAATATTTGCAAGACAATATCCATGTCTTCAGCCTCCATTCTTTTCACTTAACCACTTCTGCATTACCCCTGCCCCAGACAATAACTATCTTCGTTCCTCATCAGGTTCACATCTGCCCTTTCATCTCCTTCATACACTACATCGATACCATTTTCCGCTGCTCTCCGAAGAAATCCATTTGACTATCATCCTCTCAAAAGAATTTTCCTACCATCAAATAGTATCCGATCTATGTAAAATCTAAAAGACATTTAATGTAAAATCTGTGTATAATTCTGTAAGTTTATATCCATTCAAAATTCAAATACAAATAGCTATGGCTTTTCCTGCATTTATTCCCGGTTTATCTCACTAAGCCTTTCCGGAATCATCGGCAGCACCTGAGAAAGATCGCCATCCACACCCAGGCGCAGCAGGGATATTAAAATGAAGTCAAAAAAAATGCTACATGAAAAATAGAATTCAGCGGGAAAAACTTTTTAATCGATCCATAGCTAAAAAAGAAAATTTCTGACTTTCTTGTCAGTACAAATGATCCTGAAAAAGCCTTTTACCAGGCTCCCCCTTCATGATCTGCCGGTTTTAGATGAACCGAACACAAAACAGTATGCGTGACTGCCGGAAAGGGCCCTGGGCGAGGCGGCAGTCACGCATACGTCCGCGCAGCCGCCCCGCCAAAAGCAACACATGATCTAAAATATCGCCAGTTTGTTATCCAAAACCATCAGTCTGCCAGCACCTCATATACCCGCAAAATCTCCCCAACACTCCACGCCTGCGCAAAGCATCCTTTGGAAAAAGTCGGTCGTCTGCCATCGTAAATTTCCGGCAGCTGCCCGATACATCCTTCTCCCAGTACGCTTTCCAATACTTCAAGCTGACGCTCTACTTTCTCTGCCGCGTCTTTTGCATAGTTTCTTGTCTTTAAATAGGCGAGGTAATAAGCTCCCAGCGGGAACACCCACACAGTGCCCTGATGATACGCCAGATCACGTTCCATCTGACTGCCGCCGTATCTGGCGTGAAACTGTGCGTCGGCAGGATCCAGGGTGCGCAGTCCGTACGGGGTATACAGTTTTTCGAACACCGTATCCACGACCTGTCGTTCCTGCGCCTCGTCCAGCATCGTAAACGGCAGGGAAACGGCCCAGATCTGATTGCATCGGATCTGCTCGTCCGCATCTGTGCCGGACAATACATCTTTGAGGCAGTGATTTGTACTGCTCCAGAATTTTTCACGGAAACTTCGTCTCGTCTGTTCTGCCATCGCTGCATAATCAGAATCTGCATGATCCTTTGGACGCTGCAGCAAATGGAGAGATTCCTCCATGATACAGAGCGCATTGTACCAGTATGCATTGATCTCCACCGGCTTTCCATGACGCGGCGTCGGCAGGATTTCTCCGATACGGACATCCATCCAGGTAACCTGATCCAGTTTTTCGCCCGCGCACAGCAGTCCATCTGTATCCATATGGATGCCATAATCGGTTCCATTTTTATAACTGCATATAATTTCCTGCATAACCGGCCATACTTCCTGCAAAAATGATATATCGTTTGTCTTTTTCATATATAGGTACACGGCATGAATATACAAAAGCGCGGCGTCCGCCGTATTATACTGCGGTTCGCACTGTCCTTCCGGAAACAGGTTTGGCATCAGTCCGTCTCTGCAGTATGCTGCAAACGTACGCAGTATGCTCTTTGCCGTCTCAAACTGCTTCGTCGTAATACAGCACCCTGCCAGTGCGATCATCGTATCCCGTCCCCAGTCCTCAAAAAACGGAAATCCTGCCAGTATCGTCTTACCGCCTGTGGATTCCCGTTTTGCAACAAACTGATCCGCGCTTTTTACGAGCTGTTTCGCCGCTTCCTGTTTCAAACCAGAGACACGAACCAGTTCTCTGCGATAAGCGGCCGCTTCCTGAAACACCTGGTCAGCCGTCGTATGAATTTCTTCCATGCTGTATAGAATTTCCAGCACCGCGCAGCTGTGTCCGGACACTTCTTTTGTAATCTGGTGATTTGTACAGACGTTTCCTTCACACATCCTGCCGTCGCAGGCATCGTAAGAATAGCGGACACCTGTAGTAAATACCTGCGGAAAGCAGGCGATTTCTCCGTTTGTCTGACAAAAAACAGTCCTTCCATTCGATGTGATTTTCGATCCGGTACAGCCGGTTTCCATCGTAAATACCTGACGCCGGTCTGGCTGAACGCCTTTTGGCGTAAACTGCAGCTGCGGAATGACAAGCAGCGATACCTTTCGCGCACTCTGGTTATCGATGCGGTACGTTACGGCAACCAGATTTTCCCCCTGTTTCATCGCGATTTTTTTTGTAATTTCCACGCCGTTGATATCGTAAGTCCACGTTGGATAATCTTCAAAACAAAAGGCCGACAGATGGTGATATCCGTCCTCACTGCGTGCTTCATCCACATACTCCTGACTGGACAGACAGACACAGCTTTGACCGTCTGCCTGCGGACGGTTGTCCCACAGCAGCCGTTCCACAAGGCTGTGTATCATATTGTATCTGTGATTGGGCGACCTGACACATGCCATCAAAAGCGCGTGATCGTTCCTCGTATTGGCGCCCGTCATGCAGGCGCTGGAAAAACCGCCCAGTCCATTCGTAAGCAGATAGCAGTTTTCCTGTCCCCTTTCCCTCGTTACCCAGTTTTGTGCGCCATAAATAAATTTCATATCTGTTCGATTCCCCTATTCTTCCTCATATCTGCGAACGCTCTCGTTCATTGCTTCGATAAACTGTTCGATATCGATGGTATGATAATACAATTTGGGCAGTTCTTCCATCAATACCTGTTCCTGCAAAATCGGATTCCACTGAAACTGATAATTGGGTATGATGGTCGGCTCCCTGGATATCGCACGAATGTAATCCGCTTCCAAAGACGTCAGATCTTCCTGTTTTTCATTTAAAAAATGCTGCGCCTGCTTCTGCGTCCGGAGCGTTCGGAACTTTAGAAATGCAGCGGCTCCTTTTTGTACGTCTTCCGGATAGCTGGAAACGATCCCCCAGCCGGAAGACTGCGCAGACGCGATCATCACATTGTCCGGAAACGGTGCAAATCCGATGGATTTCTCCCATTCGTCAGAAAACTGCAGCAGCATCCAGTATCCGTTTGGCAGCATCGCCACCTCTTCATTTACAAACTGATGATACGGCACGTCAAAGTCCTGATACATCCCGTCAGAGCCTCCGTACTGCAATATTTTTTCCAGCATCGCGACAAGCTGCCGCCCTGCCCGGCCATTGTAATTCTGCGGAAGCCGTCGATGCAAAAACGCCTGCCCCTGCGTATCGGTACCCAGATACGCCGTAGCAAACAGCATCGGCGTCCAGGCAGTTCCTGCCGTATGCATCCCGACCGGAGTAATTCCCGCCTGCTGCAGCTTCTCGCAGCAGATAAAAAACTCCTCCCAGGTTTTGGGAAACTGTGCGATTCCCGCTTTTTGAAACAGCTTTTTATGATAAAAAATGCCGGAATAAGAAAAGCAGTTGGATGCCGACGGGCATATGTACAAAGAATCATCTGCTTCCCTGCATGTTTCCAGCATATCGGTTTCAAACGCCTCTTTCCACTCCCGGTCCTGATCGATCAGGGGCGCCAGATCTACGAGCCGTTCATCTGCCAGCATCAGTTCGTAAAAGGCCGGAGAAAAGCAAACGTCCGTAATCACTGCCGGCAGCTCGCCTGTTACATTCCAGCGCTTAAGATTCGAACGGTATTCGCCTGAGGTAACGGCCAGCCATTCCGGCTCCACCTCGTAGATTCCCTGATAAGATTTATTAAATTCATTTACAAGATCTTCGTTTTCCCTTTTACCTGTCGCTGCATCGATCAAAAATATAATCGGGATTTTCACTGTGTCTTCCTTTGGCGAAGATAAAATCTTCTGATTTTTATGCCCGCATCCTGCAAGCAGACAGACCATGAAGCACCCGCATATTAATACAAATCTTATTCTGTCATCTGATCTATTCATCATTCCGTTTCCCGTTTTCCGTTTCCCGTTTCCTGTTGTATGTTCCATATCCGTTGTATCAGACCCCTGTCTCTCCGCGACGTTTTCAACCGTTCCAACCGTTCCCCTGGTCGTTTCAGCGATCAGCCGCTTTTTCCAGTTCCTGCAGCGGAATACGTATCGTACAGCAGGTACCGTTTTCCTCCGAGGTATAATAAAACGCGATCCGGTCTTCGTATTTCAGCCGCAGGCGGCTGATGACATTTCCGATTCCATATCCGCTTTCCTGTCCCCTGAACGCGCCGCGCACCGCGGACAGATCTTCTTTTACCATCATCTGTATCAGCTCGATGACTTCCGGTTTCATCTGCTCTCCGTTATTTTCGATCTCAAACACCAGCTCCTGATCGTCCTGCCAGACCCGGATATCGATGTTCCCGTCCTGATAGATTTTGGCAAATCCATGCTTGATCGCGTTTTCCACCAGCGGCTGTAATATCAGCTTTAACACCGGAGCCTGTTTTAAATGTTCTTCGCAGCGAATCTCATATTGAAACAGATCGGCATTTCGTATTTTTTGAATCTCCATATAACTTTTTACATGTTCCAGCTCGTCGGCAACCGAAATCACATCACTGCCTTTGCTCAGACTCACTTTCATAAATTTGGAAAGCGCCTGAATCATTTTCATCGTAATCTCTTCGCCGTTCATACGGGCCAGCATATAGATCGTATCCAGCGTATTATATAAAAAATGCGGATTGATCTGATACATCAGCGAACTTAATTCGCTCTGGCGCAGCGCCCGTTCATTTTCCCGCACTTCCTGCACAAGCTGTTCGATATTTTTTACCATATTGTTAAACGCATTGCCGATCGTATCCAGCTCCGTATTCGTATGCAGCTGCAGCTGACTGGAGAAATCGCCGCCTTCAAATTCTTTCATCGCATTGCTGATTTCTTTGACCGGTCTTGTAAATCTTCTGGAAAAATAAATACTGCAGACTACCGCCACAACAGCGATCACCGCATACACACCGAGCAGAATCATCAGATTTCTTACTGCCACAGTATAAAAAATGGAATCCGGTATTAGTGTCGCCGCTGTAAATCCGCTGTCCGCCACGGTCTGAAAGATAACGGTACCCAGCCCTTTCAGATCAAATCTGGCCTGCGTGATATCCGCGTCCTGATATTGCCGAATGGTCTGGCGCAGCTTCGCCAGCTGTTTGTCAGACAGCTCATAGCTGTCCTTATGCGTGCGATAGCAAAGCCTGCCATTTGTATCCAGTATCATACAGATGCCATCTTCCTGCGAGGCATCTTTTAATATATTTTGAAAAATTCCCTCGTTGATTTGAAAAAACAGCATGCCCGGCCCATGGTGGAATTCCATGTTCCGCATATACCGTCCGATAAAAAGATAGTTGCCTTCCCGGTCAAATACACGGTCTTTTGTCCAAATCCAGCGGGTCTTTGAATATTCATCTCCAAGCGCTTCTTTTAAGCCGCTCGCGCACAGCTTCTCATAGCTGGTATTCCGATAAGCCTGCAAATACAGATTTTCTTTATTGTCGACATACACATACGTCTCCAGATATTTCAGATCTGCATAAGACAGCATCAGCTCCAGTTTTTCTTTTGCAAGACTGTCCGGCTGCCCGTTGCGCAGACTGTCCTGTATTTCTGCGCTCTCCAGACAGCGTTTCATAACGGCGTCTGTCCTGGCGTATTCATTTTGCAGCAATACCGCAATGCGGTCGTTTACATACGTATACTGACTGACCGTCGCCTGACTCACATTTCTGCCAAGCAGCGTACCGATGACGATGCCGGACAAAGCCATGGCGATCGCAAGAAGCGTCAGTACATATTTTAGAAAAATACTCTGTATCCCGTGGATTGTTTTCATACCTCGTGTTCCTTTTTATATTCGCTCGGAAGCATGCCTGTATGCTGCTTAAATACCTGTGAAAAATACGACCGGTTGGGAATACCCACTTTTTCACAGATGACAGATATGCTGTCCTTCCCTTCCACAATCAGCTTTTTTGCAAGCTCCATCCGCTGTTCCAGCAGATATTGTTTAAACGAAATATTTTGTGTGTTTTTAAATACCCGTCCAAAATAAACCGGATTTAAATACACTTCTGCGGCAACAGCCGTCAGGGAGAGCGTTTCGTCGTGTAGATTTTCATCGATATAGGCAAGCGCTTTGGACATATAATCACTGAAAAAAGCGATATCCCTGCTTTTCGCACTCCGCATCCGCTCTTCGACTGCCTGGCCAAACAGCTTATAGCAGATATCGATCGCTTTCATCATACTAATCTGATTCAGATTACTATACAGATTCTGAAAATTCTGTTCCAGTTCCTTTGTCAGCCCGTACGAATCCTGTAACATAAATTCTACCATAACTGCCAGCCTGTGAATATACTTTTTTTGATTATCGCCCGTTTTCTGCTCGGGAAGCAGATACACAAATTTTACCATCGCTTCTTTTAACTGCGCGTGATCATTTCTGCGTACGGCATTGATAATTGTTTTTTCCATATCGGACAACGATACCTGTTCTTCACAGATTTCCTCCTGTCTGTCCGATGTAAACGCGTTCGCGCCCGCTTCGCTGGCTGTTTCAAAAAAATGGACCGCCTGCCAGAAGCTCTTTTTCATTCCCAAAAATCCCGGATGTTCCCCTGAAATCGCTGAAACAACCGGGCTTTTCAGTTTTTCTGCCGCCTCCTTTAAAATCCTCTTTACATCTTCCACGCCTCCCTGCGTATCGGTGCACAGCAAAAATACGTGATTCCCATTTTCCATATCCATACTCTGCAGCTCATATCTGTCTGCAAAAATCTGCTCCAGATACCGAAACAAACAGGTTCGTTCCGTTTCGTAATACAACGGATCTGTAATTTTATAAGAGATATCAATATCCGCGCAGACGCAGATAAAACGCTGCGTCCCGCGGATTTCCCGCCGCAGGATCTTTCGTACTTCCTGCATTTTTTCATCATTCAGACTTCCCTGAAGATATTTTTGTGTCATTACCTGCAGATAATTATGCTGGTCACCCATCAGAATTCGTTTGAAATTCTCACGCTCCTGCTCGCTTTTCATCTTTTCCTGACATTTGTCGTATGCAGCACGCATGACCTCTTCCAGCTGTTCTTCATCGATCGGCTTTACCAGATAGGAAAACGCGCCTACTTCACATGCCTTTTTTGCATATTCAAAATCCCGATATGCGCTGATTACAACAAATATTGGCTCTTCCCCACATTGTTTTGCCGCTTCCATCATTTCCAGCCCGGTCATTTCTTTCATACGAATATCGGTCAGAACGAGCTGTGGATGAATGTTTTGAATGACGGACAGAGCACGCTCACCGTTATCGGCAAATCCGGCAACCTGAAATCCCATCTGCTCCCAGTCGTAGGTCTGAACAAGCCCCTTTAATGTGATAGGCTCGTCGTCTACGATTACCATTTTTAAAAGTTCCATTTATAGCTCCTGTTTTTGCCCTGGCAGGCCCCTGCAGATACAGGGACCTGCGCAGGACAGAAATAACTCTCACATTACGAAAACTGCTGCGCTGATGGCCTCAATTTCTATTGTACCGGATACTTTTCGAATGCCTCTGCTGTCCGCCTGACATTCGCTTACTACCTGCTGATGCTCTCCCGGATCCAGGCGAAACGGTATCTTTTTCCGATTTGCATTCCATACAACCGTTACTTTTTGAAAGACGTCTGTTCCCCCGATTCCGTCTATCGTATACGCAACGACTCCCGGCTGTACGTCTGTACGAAAGACCGGACGTTTGCGGACTTCCGGAGACAAATCGTAAAATCCGGAAAACCGATTGCGGACTTCATGCAGGCCGCGGTAATACCGCATCAGTGATTCGAACCGATACATACGCTGCCAGTCCAGCTGATTTAACTCTTTGGACAGGTTGTAGCTGTTGTCTTCTCCCTGTTTGGTTCTGCCGGCCTCTTCGCCTGCCTGCAGAAACGGAATACCAGCGCTGAGCTGCACGATCGCAGCCGCAAGGCGATTCATGGAAAGGAGGTCTTCATGCATCGTTTCATAATCGCCGTCTTTTTTCACAGAATCTGTCAGTTTATCCCAGAGCGTGCTGTTGTCATGCGCCGAGGCATAGTTTAAAACCTGTGCCGGAGACAACGGCTGCGTCTTTTCGCCTTTTTCAAAAAGTCCCAGCACCGCGCGGCGAATATTTTCTTCCAGATCCGGTTTCCCGTTTACAAATCCTGGAATATCCAGTTTATTATACGGGCCCTTGATCGCGTCTCTCGTATCGTCGTTAAACACGGCGATTCCTTTTGCCAGACGGTCGATATTTTCTTTTACCGACGGATAACTGCCTTTTGGAAGAGGACTTTCCGCCGCCGTCCAGGGTTCTCCATATATAAAAATCTGACTGCCTCCTTCGAGTCCGTCGAGCGCGTTTCGGATCGCGTTCATCGTATCTGTATCATGAAGTCCCATCAGATCGAAGCGAAAGCCATCGATATGGTACTCCCTCGCCCAGTATAAGACAGAATCGATCATATATTTGCGAAACATCGGCCGTTCGCTTGCGGTATCGTTCCCGCACGCAGATCCGTCTGCATAGGTGCCGTCAGGATTCAGCCGGTAGTAATAATATGGCACCGTATAATTAAAATAGGATTTACGAAAGCTCGTATGGTTGTATACCACGTCCATAATAACGGAAATATTCGCCCTGTGCAGCGCAGCGACCATTTGCTTAAACTCCCGGATACGGACTTCGCCATGAAACGGATCCGTCGCATACGAGCCTTCCGGAACGTTATAATTGAGCGGATCGTAGCCCCAGTTATACGTATCGCACGTACGCTCATCGACTGAACCATAATCAAACGCGGGCAGCAGATGAATGTGCGTAACTCCAAGCTCTTTTAAATAAGCGACGCACGTCGGATGGATACCGTCGTTGTTTAATGTCGTATCCTCCGTAAACGCAGCATATTTTCCCCGGTGTGCTTTGCTGACTCCGCTGGCAGGATCGTGACTAAAATCTCCGATATGGACTTCCCAGATCATACTTTTCCCTAAACAGTGGAAAACATGACTATCATTTTCCCATTCTAGTGGATTTGTACGCGCCAGATCAACAACCATGCTGCGTCTTCCATTCACGCCGGCTGCTCTGGCATAAATGTCTCCGGTTTCTTCGGTCTGTCCGTCCACGGTAATCGTATATGTGTAATAGACGCCATGCAGATCGCCTTCGACCGTCGCTTGAAAAATACCCTGATCTTCCGGCTTCATCTGAGTACACAGCAGCAGCCGGCCTCCTTCCTCGTCGCTCCCTGTCGTATACAGATGAAGCGACACATCGCTGGCAGTCGGCGCCCATACCTTAAACGTGGTCTGCTCCCTGCTGTATACCGCGCCCAGATCATTTCCCATATATGTGTACGTTTCGTGAAATTGTCTGGAATCAAACGTTTTCTTCCATTCGCCTGCTGTCATAGTATCCCCTTTGCTATCTGTGATCGATCGCCGCCGTTTTTATCCTTTTACCGCGCCGTCTGCGACTCCGCCTACATAAAAACGCTGCATTACGACGAAGATTAACGCGATCGGAATAGACACAAGTACGCTGCCTGCCGCAAATCGTGTATAGTAGTAGTTAATAAATTCCCGATCCAGCATCTTTGCAAGACCGATGGCAACCGTATAGTTGTCATAATTGTCACCCATAATTACGCTGGCAAAGATATAGTCTACCCACGGCCCCATAAAAGAAGTCAGCGCCGTATACGTAATCATTGGCTTGGATAACGGGAGCACGATCCGGTAAAATACCTGGAATTTCGTCGCTCCGTCCAGCATTGCCGACTCGTCCAGTGTTTTCGGTATCGTGTCAAAAAATCCTTTTAATATGTAAAAACCAAGTCCCGCGCCTCCGGAATAGACTAAAATCAGCGCCAGAAGCGACTGGCTGATGCCAAATCCCTTTAAAATATAATAGATCGCGATCATGGACATAAATCCTGGAAACATTCCAAGTACGAGCGCCATATTCATAAACGGCTTGCGGAATTTAAAACGCAGTCTGGACAGACAATATGCCGTAGACAATGCAAATACCGTAGAAATCGCGCACGAACAAATGGCTACAAAAAATGTATTTGCAAACCATCTGCCAAAATAAAACTGTTTATCCGTAAACAGGTTGACATAATTGTCGATAGTAAATCCCTTCGGCCAGAAATACGGCGTAAACGAACCTGCCTCCGCACGGAAGGAAGTCAGTACAACCCAGAGAATCGGCATAATCCAGATCACGCTTAAGATGGCAAGTGCAACGTGAGATACTATGGTATCGATCGTTCTCTTTACTTTCATTATGAAAAATCTCCTTCCTCTTTATATGCGGCAGTCCTGCGGTATGCTAACAGAGAAAATGTCGCTGACAATATAAATACGATAATACCGATCGTCGACGCATAGGAATATTCTTTTCCGGTCGTTGTCAGTTTATACAGCCAGGTAACGAGCAGATCTGTCTTTCCTGCCTGAAAATAGTTCAGATCCGCCGGTCCGCCGGCTGTCAGCAGGTAAATGACGTTAAAGTTGTTGATATTTCCGATAAAACTCGTCACCAGCGACGGAGCTGTGACAAACAGCACATACGGCATTGTAATTTTCAGAAAAATAACAAACCGGTTCGCACCGTCTACCTTTGCCGCCTCATACAGCTCTTTTGGTACATTCATCAATATTCCGGTTACGGTAATCATCGTAAACGGCACGCCAATCCAGAAGTTAATTACAATAATCGTAATTCTTGCAATCAACGGATCTTTCCAAAAGGAGATTGGATGACTGATCAGTCCGAGATCCTGCAGCAGCACATTTACCGCGCCTTCGTCCTGGAGCATCGTACTCATCGTAAGAAGCGTTACAAACTGCGGCACTGCAATGGAAATGACAAACATCACCCGCCAGAAGCTCTTAAATTTGACATTTTCTTTATTAATTAAAAGCGCCAGCAGAATACCTCCGATATACGTCGTAAACGTCGCAGCTACAGCCCAGATTAACGTCCAGCCAAGAATCGGCCAGAATGTATGCGCGATCGTACTGCCTGCGCCGAGCATCGTAACGAAGTTCTGCAGTCCCACCCAGGTAAACAGATTGCCCGGAGGCTGATGCGTACTGTCAAAGTTGGTAAATGCCACAAGTATCATAAATACAAGCGGCAGTATCGTAAACAGAAAGATTCCAAGCATCGGCAGCCCCATCAGCGTCACATACAGATTGGAATCCAGATATTGTCTGAGCTCCTGCTTCAATGTTGGGATCGGCTCGCCGCTTTCTTTCAGCAGCTGCAGCTGATATGCCGACATGACATTCTTACGGTATATTGCCAGAAAACCAATTACTACAAATACTGCTGCGATACCGAATAACAGCAGCAGCATCGAATTATCTCCATCCTGCAGCACATCGATGCCAAGCGTCTCATCATATACCCATCCCTGCTGGGTATCTCCAAGATTCCGCAAAGACCAGATCGCCTGTGCGCCGTACTGTATCATATATAACAGAAAAGCCGCTTCTGCCGTCAGAAACAGAATCCCCTTGACAATCTGCTTATTTGCCAGATTGCCGAATCCCATGATCAGAAAAGAAAGTCTGGTTTTCAGATCACCTTCCCGCAGCGCGGTCCTTAATCCATTTTCCCTGCCGTTCATCTTTTTTCCTTTCCGGCAGCCGTTTCACCGATCGAAACGACTGCCTGGCTCTTATGATCTCACACATCAGATACATTTTGGTCTTCTATCCTAACTTGGACAATGTATTTTGTACCATCTTGTCCAGACTCTCCTGCATATTGTCTCTTGTGATCGTCTGATTCATCAGTCCTGCGCCAAACGCTTCAGCCGGAGACCAGAAATTAGCCACCTGTGGAATGGAAGTCTGCATAATCGATAATTTGGACTGATCGGTCAGTGCCTGCAGCGCTTCATTATCTGCGTCAGCGGCAATTGTCTCTTCCATCAGCTTATTCGTAGAAGATCCCGGTCTTAATTCATAGCGTGTCTTTAACGCTGACTCGCTGTTTGTCAGATACTCAGCCAGCAGCATTGCCTCCGCCGGATATTTGGTCTGTGCGTTTACGCCTGTCAGGTTAAAGTTCATCATACTTGCCAGCTGAATCGTGGACCCGTCTTCCAGCGTAACTTCCGGCAATGTGGTAACCCCATAATCATCGCCCAGATATCCTTTGATCAGCTCTGCGTCCCAGGTTCCGGTAAAGCTGGCGCCAAGCGTACGGTTTTCAAAGCCTTTTAACAGCACCGGGCCGTCCTGATTGGCAAATTTCTTATTCGCAGCCAGATCTGCCAGATAATTTCCTACAAGCAGTCCTTTTTCATTATTAAAATCACATTTGTCTGCTTCTGTACCGCTTTCTCCAAACAGTCTGCATCCAGCGCCCTGGAAAAAGCAGGAACTATACCAGCCGTTATCAATATCCATCGAGAAGTTTGTTACCCCTTTTGGAAGCTCTTTTTCCATCATTGTATTTAAATTCTTTACTTCTTCTTCGGTATACATGCTCTTATCATAAAACATAACAAACGTTGTAGATGCCACCGGATATCCGTACAGTTCGCCGTCTACGCTTGCTGCCTGGATAGATGCTTCCAGATTGTTTGCCACGATCTGATCTTTATTTTTCGTAATGCGGTACAACGCATTTGCCGCCTGCAGCTCCATGACCTGATCCGATGCAAAATCGAAAACATCCGCTGCTGTAGACGCGTCTTTTAATAACTCTGTCTTGGCATCCGCTCCCATAACGACTGCCTGTTCGATCGTCCACTCAGCCGCTTCCGGATGCTCTTCTTTAAACATCTCGATCAGCTTTTTGTACATATCCTGATCTTCCTGAGAACCCCACACTTTCAGCTTTGCATCCTTTGCATAGCCGCTTTCTGTCTTTTCTGCGCTCTGCCCCTTCGCGTCTGCCCCTGTTTTTTGTTCATCTTTGCTTCCGCAGCCTGCCAGAAGGCTTCCTGCTGCCAGAATCCCTGCCATTACCATGGCCAATACTTTCTTTTTCATTGTTTTCTCCTTTCTTTTTTCCTGTAAGATGTTACCAGGAGTATAGCACAACAAAAACAGAAAGCTGTATCAATAACTAAACCTGAATTGTCAATTTTTAAACTATTTCAATTACAACAAAAAATCGCAGAATTCCACTGTCCCGTTCGGGACATTGGAATTCTGCGATTTGGGCACACTTTCTAGTGTTTCTCCTGATATTCCTGTTCCAGCTCT
Organism: uncultured Eubacterium sp.; assembly: GCA_910577225.1. GTDB lineage: Bacteria > Bacillota > Clostridia > Lachnospirales > Lachnospiraceae > Eubacterium_J. The sequence goes on from CAJTMV010000010.1 coordinate 40,342, forward strand.
TTTGCCAGATACTCGTCACTCATACAGTGCATGTCGGAAACTCCATCCCGAACCAGCTGATAGAGCCCGGAATGATAGAAAAAAGCCAGTGCGGCATCCAGCGAGATATCCTGATTTCTGGCAAAGCACTCGATCACACGGCTGTATTTTTTCTGAAGTAAAATCGGGTTTGCGTTCATACCATTTCACTCCTTTCAAAATGTAAAAGCTCTATTGCTTTCTCTGTGCGAAAACAAATTTGCAGGTTCGGCTTTTCATAGCGCAGACGGCTCAGAGATTTTCAAATAGGAACCATGATAGAGAATCATACCTGCACACCTTTTTCTTTCATCAGATCAAGAAGATCGTTTACAATATATTCCCGGCCCTGCGTGTGCAAAACTTCATACTCCGGCACGATATAGCCATTCAGGATGTCGCTTTTTTCGGTAAATGCCTGATAGACCCGTTCTGCACCCACGCGGAGCCTTACCGCAACGTTTTCAATGCAAAATATAGCGAATTCAAGCTCTCCAGAGTTTTTGATCTGCCCGTCCTCCATCCTAAGCATTCCCTCCTCTGCTTTCTGTGACTAACATGTCTGTGTCTGTTTTGAAACATCGATCATATAAGCTGCCTTGTGCGGCGTCTGCATCGGCCTGACCGGATAATGAAACTTCCCCGCCTGTTCAAACTGCGCCAGATCGCTGTCAGACAGCTTCACAGCCGTATCCTGCACGGTTCTTATGCTTTGCACCTCCGCAAACACCTTACCCGCTGCAGCCGCTGCAAACGCCTGGTGATGTCCTGTTTCCAGATAATAATACCCGTCCTGTTCCATAACAGTCACTGCGTCCCGCGCACAGAGCGTCTCAGGCTCCGCGCGCTCTGCCTGACAGATCTGCTCCAGCCGGTCTGCACTTATCTGATCGAATGACACTGACGGATACAGACATTTCAGATTAAGCTCGATCCTGGTTGAAAACGGCTGTTTCTGATACAGCGTAAAATTACGTACAATCTCCTGCGCAAGCTGCTGTGGTGTCGCACACGTACTCTCAATAACCAGATCATAATTGCATACATCATAATAATCCAGGCCATATAATTTAAAAAACCGTTCCTGCTCCAGTCTGGCACGTTCCTCCAGACCATGACGTGCCTGCGCGATATCCCGGTATTCCTCCGCGCTGCGGCTGTTTCCTTCATACACCCGTCTTGCTGCCTCCTGCGTATCGACCAGCAAAAATACTTTAAAACTTTTCTCCACAAAGTGCCAGGCAAGCCTGGAATCAAATACCGTATGATCCATTGTCTTCCCAAGCTGCGTACTGCGCGCATCCAGCATATCGTCAATACTGCGGTCCTTTTTCGCCGCCTCATTGAGCTGGATGACCGTCATGCCCTTTTCCTGCGCCAGCTGCCGAAAAATATCGCCGGCGGAAATAATCGTAAATCCGGATGCTTCCAGTTCTTTACAGACGCTGGACTTCCCGCTGCCAAGATTACCCGTGATTGTAATATTCATAATGATGCCTCCCCGTGTTTATCCGTAATCGTATATGGTACGTTTTTGATATCTTAACACAGACAGGCGCATTTTTCTATAATAAATTCAGAATATTGCGGTTCCTTTACCGTTACCCGCATAAGCCATAACGATACCTGCCACTCTTTCGTTTCTGTTTCTATTTTGCTATTCTTCTGCTTTTATTCCGCTTTTATTCTACTTCTATTCTGCTTCTATTCCACTTCCACTTCCGCAAACGTCTCTTCCAATCCGTCCGCACACGCGGTCAGCCGGATGATCCCGGCATCCTCTGCGGAACGTATGACCGCCATCGCCCGTCCATAACAGGTGGTTCTGCTCTCATCGAAAAAATTCTCCTCTGACAGAGGATCAGCCGAGCCATATCCCTGCACCGCTCCGGCTCCTTCCGCCTTTAGGCACACTTTGCGGTCTGCCGATGTCTGCAGCGTCCCGTCTGCATCACGAAGCTCGATTGCCACATAAACAAGATCATTTTTCCGATCTTAATCCGATCCGGCGTCAGGCACAATGACACCTCGTCTTTTGCCGTGTGCAGGCAGTAACTATCTGTAGTCCCGTCTTCGTAATAAGCGACGGCCCGAATCTCGCCCGGCGTATACACCGTTTCAAACAAAACGCGGTACTGTTCTGCTTCGCCGGCCGGCTGTCTGCCGACACTGCTTCCATTCACAAACAGCTCAACTTCGGGAGCGTCTGAATAAACCTCCACCACACAGTTTTTCCCTTCATACCCTTTCCATGTCCAGGAAGAAACCGTTACCGGCAGCGACCACGGCGTGCACATCGGCTCTTTTCCATAATGCTCCGGCAACTGTACTGCAAGATACGGCGCTTTTCGCAGACCGAATACAATTTCCCGCAAATAACTCATCGGACGTCGGTATCCGGTAATGTCAAAATCTCCGCAGTACGCCAGATACGCCGGATATGGCTTCGCAAATCGCAGTCGGCCGTCGTAAGTTACGATGCCAATCCCCGCTTCTCCCAGATAATCCCAGGCCGTCCACGTATAGTCCCCGATGCAGGCCGGCAGCTGCTTTACTTTTTTCCAATTCGGCGCGATGTCCGGCGGCAGTGTTTCCGCCCCGTAAAATACACGGTTTGGATATTGCTTCATCTGATCGTACACGTCCCGCATATAGTTTAATCCTATCAGATCCAGCGTTCCGTATGTTTCCTTTAATCCCTCTTCCACCTTCGGGTGTGACGAAAGATAGTTCATCGCCCCCATCAGCGCGGTCATGGTATCGTTGATTCCGCCGCCCGGCGTCCTTTCCGGCACGGTCATATGCATATCCTTCATTACTACCGGCAGGTCGCCCATAATTCCGATCATCCCATTGATCGCGTTGGTCACATACCGGGTCGCGTCAAGACTTCGGATTTTTTCCGCCAGCCTTCTGCTCCACTGCGCCCCCGCCGGCGTGTGAATCTCCTTGATCTCATTTCCGGTGGAATACATAAACACACAAGGATGGTTAAAATCTTTTTGCACGATATCTTCCAGGTCTTTTTCCCAGTTATCCGCAAACACGAGCGAATAGTCAAAAGGCCGCTTTATCTGCGTCCACATATCAAAGCTCTCTTCCATGACCAGCATACCCAGCCTGTCGCACGCGTCAAGCAATGCCTCTGAAGACGAATTATGAGACATACGGATCGAGTTAAATCCTGCCTCCTTAAGCAGTTCGATACGTCGTTCCTCCGCGCGTTCCAGTGTCGCCGCCCCCACCGGGCCGTTGTCATGATGGATGCATCCGCCCCGGAGTAAAATCTTCGTACCGTTGATCCGCAGCCCGTGGACCGGATCCAGCTCCAGCCTGCGGATGCCAAACGTACTCTCTGCCACGTCCAAGACCGTTTCCCCGTCGCATACCGAAACCCTGCAGCGATACAGACACGGGGTATCCACCGACCACAATTGTGGCTCTTTTACATAAATCCGCTGTGTCTGCACAGTTTTGCTCTGCTCAAACAGCGTTATGCGTGAGCTCTCAGCTGCTGCAACGTCTCCGTCAGGTCCAAGGATTTCGGTTTTTAGCGCCACAGTCTTTCGAACCTTTTCGTCGTAACAAACCGTCGTGTCCACTTTCACTGCCGCAATTCCTTCTGAAATTTCCGGCGTGGAAATCCGCAGGCCATCCACGTCAATCCTTATTTTTCTGCCCTTGTACAAATACACGGGCCGGTAAATGCCGCTGCCTGTATACCACCGGCTGTTTGTCATGGCAGTGTTGACCGCCCTGACCAGAACCGTATTTTTTACGCCAAACTGCAGACAGTGTGTCACATCCGATATCAGTCTCGTATAACCGCCCTGCACGCTTCCTGCCAGTGTGCCGTTGACATACACATAACCACTGTTTTGAATCCCCTGAAATTCCAGGAAAAACGTGTTCTCTTTCTCTGACTCATCCAAATAAAACTGCTTCACATATTCATAATTACCGCCCGCAAAATAGCCGCCTTCGCTTGACGACGGACTGTCTGCACTGCGCTCTTCCCATACCATGGCGTCATGGGGCAGCGTCACATTTCTTCCCTCGCTGCCCGGCGCGGAATATGCCATTCCTTTTGGTACTTTTTTTACCGTCCATTCCCGGTTAAAGTCTTGTCTTTGCATTTTCTCTGTCCTTTCCTGTTTTTTATTTTTCCGCCCGCATCTTCTTATTGTCTTCCTCTACTTTCATAAAGTAAAAGAGCACCGCAGACAGTACCATCGGTACGATCACCGCCAGCAGATATGACCAGTTGATCGTCGCCACTGCCCTTTGTGTCTGCACTTTTACCATCCCGTCAAATCCGCCCATATCCAGCAGGAATCCTCAAAGCGCCGTGCCAAGGCCTGTTCCTACTTTGATTCCAACGGAAGAACACGAATAGATCATTCCTGTCATTCTGTGGCCAAATTTCAGGTGACTGTATTCGTCCGTTTCCGCAATAATCGCATTCATCGCCCCTGTCTGCGGTGCAGAAGCAACTGCTCTGATCGCCATACCGATAAGAACCAGTGTAAAATTACCGGTCAGACCGCCTATAACAACCGGAATGCAGCCCAGCGCGCCGACAATATTGGATGCCATGACCGCTTTGCTCATTCCGAATCTGGACGTCAAAAGCGGTACAAACGGAAGCGCTATTGCCGATGGAAGAATACCCGCCAGACTCAGCGTACCAAGCAAAGACGCATTTCCCAGCTGGTAGGTTGCGAAGTAAATACCAAGACCGGCAGTAAGTCCGCTCCCCATATACTTCGCCAGGTACAGAGCAAGGATCAGCAGAAAATATTTGTTTTTAAAAAGAAGACCTATCCCCTGGAAAAATCCTGGTTCTTCTTTCTTTTCATCCATTCCCGCCGCCTCTCTTAAAACCTCTTCCGGCAGCTCGCGCACCGCGAATACCGGCACTAGCAGAAGCGTCAGACAAATGATCGAATAGATCAGGGATACTGCCCGCCATCCTTTCTGCCCGCCTCCGAAATATTCTAACAGTCCGCTGGTACAAAAGCTAAGGAACAAAATCGCAACACCGGCAAAAACAAACCGGTAGCTGCCCATCTGTACACGATCTTTCGGATTTTTTGTACACAAAGCAGTCAGCGTGGAATACGCAATATTGTTCATCGTATAAAATACCGCTCCGATCAGGGTATAAATAATGAAAATAAAAGCATATTTCGTATTTTCCGTAAAGCTGCCCGGCACGTTAAACAGGATAAATGTAAAAATCGCTACCGGAAAGGAGCTGACAAAGCACCAAAACCTTGCCTTTCCCATTTTACTGTGTGTGGCATCGATAATACGCCCCATAAAGATATCTGTAACACCGTCCAGTACCTTGGAAAGCATCAGCAGCGTTCCGACGACCGCAGAACTGATTCCCAGCGTATTCGTACAATAGATCATTATAAAGGATGCGACGAACGTCCAGCAGAAATTGGAGCCCGCATCTCCTACGCCGTATCCGATTTTACGGATCAGCGATAAACTTTGTTCCTGATTTTTCTGATTACTCATTGTAACTTCCTTCCTCATTGTGTATTCCATCTGCTCTTTCTGCGCGCTTTGAACTTCTGTTACATTTAATTTACCTTGTCTGTTTTTCGTTTTCAATGTCGAAAACAGACTTTACAGACCAAAAACATTGCAAAATCCGTGTTCCGGACGCTTATCTCTTTTATTTTTTTGCAAATCGGATACAATAAAGCAGGGAACAGATGAGAAAGCTCATGAATTTTGAAGGAGACTTCTATGAATGATACAAATGACTCCCTTTTTAAAAGGAATATCGCTCTGACTGAACTGAAAATAGATAACAAGGCGAGTCTTTACGCCGAACAATACCGGATGAACAGTCCGTACATGCTTATTTATACCACTTATGATTTTAACCGTGAAGAAACTTTTTACAGCCTGATCGCCCCCGGATTTTACAGATGCAATACTTTACACACAAGTTCGGACTTTATAAAAAATCGTTACATGCACCAGCATAATTATTTTGAATTTATGTTTGTCATCCACGGACGCGTCGCACAGAAAATCGAAGGACAAACCTACTCTTATCAGGAAGGGCAGTGCTGTCTGATCAATCAGAATGTCCGTCACGTAGAAATTGTAGAAGATAATGCAGAGCTGATGTTTCTTGCCGTCTCAAATGACTTTTTCCTCAATCTGATCCGTTCTGACATCCATTATGACGAAACCGGACATATTATTTCACAGGAAAATCCGATTTATGACCTGGTCTGGAAAACATGCAAAAACAGGAACACTTCTCAAAAACAATACTGGGATTTTATACCGACAGGCTCTCCGGCCGCTGCCGTGGCAAAATTTGAACAAATATTCGGTGTCATAATCCGCGAAACAGCCGGACGCCAGTCCGGGCTTCTGCCTCTTGTTTCCGGACTTATTTCCCGCATGTTTTCCATCCTGCTGGATCCCGAACAGTATACCTTACAAAAATTCACGCTGCCCAGCGACAAGGAAGAATATCTGTTCCTGCGTATCCAGGAGCTTCTAAAACAGACAAACGGCTGTATCAGCCGCCACGACATGGCCGCAAAACTGCATTATGATCCGGATTATATGAATAAAATCGTCAAAAAGCGTACCGGCATGTCCTTATTAAAATATGCGCGCAATTTCACTCTGGAAGAATCTGCACGTCTTTTGCTGCATACCGACATGCACATTTCTGATATTATGCAATGTCTCGGTTTTACAAACCGCAATCATTTCTACACGATTTTCAAAGAAAAGTACGGCGTTACTCCAAACAAATACCGGCAAAAAAAGACCGGGGAACCATCCTAAAACAGATGGGTTCCCCGGTTATGATATTATAAAATTGTTAAATTTTTCTCACTGTGTTACAGCTTTTAATTCTACACCGTCAGAAGTCCCGCGAGTTGTTCTACTTCTGCGACACTTAGACCTGAATCTTCTGCTATCTCCTCGATTGTCAGTTTTCCTCTTTTTAGCATCCTAAGCGCCGTTTTCTTTTGCGTTTCACTAATTCCCTGTCTTTTTCCCTGATTTAAAATAGTTCTTGCACTGGTTTCTATCAACGCTCCGCTCATCATATCACCTACGCCTTTCTGCACATTCTCGTATTTTTGTGCAATCTCTTTAATCACATCACCGGAAAGCTCTATGATTGTGCGTTTGTCAAAAGCCCCGATCACTCCCTGCTGTTCCAGTTCGTCAAGCCTTTCTAAAATTTTCTGATACTCTGCCTTCAATTCCGCCAGTTTCCGCTCATTACGATTATACTCCGGAAAGTCTTTCTCATGTGAAAAAATATAAAACGGAATCAGCATCAGCAGACTTTTCTCAAAAATATCATTCAGTGAATACGTCTGCAATTTCATAATCGGCACATCGTACTGAACCGTTCCGCCTGGCGTAATGATCACATATTTCATTTTATCTGGTGTTTTTTTGTAAGTCCGAAGATACAGAACCGACGTATTAGGGAATGTCACAGTCAATGTTTCCTCCGTAACCTCGCCCTCGTCGAGCGCTATCTGTGCGTCATATTCAAAAAGCCTTATTGTGATTTTTCCATCCGGCAGACTGCTTTCGCACTCAACATGGTATTTCTTCGGTATTTTCCCCAAAACCGTAAAATTCGTGTCCGTAATCCGTTCTTTGTCTGCCTCGTCCTGCTGGTCTAAAAAATGTTCATTAGGAAAAAAACGTATTTCTTCTTCCCCTGTGTATGTTTCCCCGAAAATTTCATTGATTATGGGAATAATCAGCTTCTGGCAGTCATTCAGAATGGTCCTGAATGCCCCGTCATATATATTTGCCATATTTATTTCCTTCCTCTTTGTGTCTTTATCATACCATTTTTTCGCCTTAAATTCAAGAATTGCAAAGCATTTCACGCTGCTCAAAACTCTTTATTTTTATGAATACTCACTGACACCAGAAAAGATATCGGAAACATCAAAAGCGCCGCAAAACTGTTTATCATACCTGTAAGCGGATGCTGCAGATTCATTTCGCCTGTGACCGGCGATAAAGCCGCTGCGATCAGGCACATTAGACACACTGCCGCAAACGCAGACAGCAGTAAAACCAGCTCATTTTTTTCTGTGCCGATTTTTAAAATAACCGGGTACATCAGAGAAACGGAAATAACCGACAATCCCAATCCGTATTCATATCCCCAAAGGATCGATAATCCATTCCATGTCTGACCGGAAAGTATGACACAAATGACCGTGCAAAAACCGGCAAACAAACCGCAAAAAATCAGAATCGCAAATGCGATATACTTTGCGCCTATCATCGTACTGCGCTTTAGCGGGAGCGTTCGCTCAAATTTATCCCACTTTGCCACCTCATCCGCATGCAGCGCGGTTCCCGTATTGACTACAAATAAAAAGACCTGTACCGCAATAATCATAGGATAAATACTCGCATTGTTGATAATCAGCGGCGAAAAGACTAATGCTGCCGCCATCAGGAAAGACAGCTTTAGATTACTTTCCATTGAATAAAAGTTATTTCGAATCAGACCTTTCATTTCGTTTCCCCCTTCACATACAACAGCATAATTTCATCGATCGTTGCCGGAATTACCATCGCTTTCGGATATTTCTTTTTGGCGCTGTTTCGGTCGGCGACCAAAACCTGCCATTCATAGTCTTGTTTCCGGTAAGCGATCATATCCTTGGGATCGATCTTCTGAAACTGCGCCGCCCCGCATTTGACTATGCCATAGCTTTCCAGAAGCTCGTCTTTGGGTTTTGAAAAAATCAGTCTCCCCTCATGAATAAAGACAATATAATCCGCTACTTTTTCCAAATCGCTTGTAATATGAGAGGATACCAAAACAGCATGCTCTTCATCCTGCACAAAATCGAGAAACATATCTAAAATATCGTCACGCACGACAGGGTCAAGCCCGCTTGTAGCCTCGTCTAAGATCAAAAGCTCCGGATGATGCGCAAAAGCCGCCGCAATAGAAAGTTTTGCTTTCATGCCCTTTGAAAAAGATTTTATTTTCTTTGCAGCCGGCAGGGACAGCTTTTCCAGCAGCGCAAAGAAATATTCCTCGTCCCAGGAATTGTAAATGCCTTTGAGTACCTTATTCAGTTTTTGGGGCGTAAGTTCTTCCGAAAAATTCGTTCCGTCAAAAACCACGCCGATCTTCTCCCTAACCTCCGGCTGCAGTTCTTCCACAGGACTTCCCAAGACCGAAATCTCGCCCTGATCCTTGTGTATCAGCCCTAAAACTGAGCTCAGCGTCGTGCTTTTTCCCGCGCCGTTTTCACCGATCAGTCCGACGATCGTCCCCCGCGGCACTTCAAACGACAGATCCGACAAAGTAAACGCTTTGTACTTTTTCGTCAATCCGGATACGGTCAATGCATTGGTATTCATCATTCATCCTCCTCATACAAAAGGGTAAGTAAATCTGTCAGTTTTTCCAGTTTGATGCCAGACGAACGGGCAATCTCCACTGCTTCTGCAAATTTTTCTTCGATCTTTTTCTGCTGCTCTTCTAAATAAAAATCCTGATTTTGCGCCGATACATAACACCCTTTTCCTGCCGTGGTTTCAATAAAGCCGTCCTCCTGCAACGTGGCATACGCTTTTTGAACCGTTAAAATGCTAATGTGTAAAGATTTTGCCAAAGCCCGTACAGAGGGGATCGCTTCGCCGGTTTTTAATTCTCCGCTCATAATCGCCGCTTTGATCTGTGCAGAAATTTGCTCGTATAAAGGCCGGCTTGCCTTGTTGCTTACTATAATTTCCAACTTCTCACCGCCATTCTGTACCGTACTGTTATGTAGCAACAAGTACAGTATAGAACAGATGCATTGAATTGTCAATAGGAATCCTTCGTTGCAGCCTGACTGGCGTCCGGAAACGTTCGCTATAACACCATCAGCAGTGTCCCAATGCCTATCAGCACACAGCCAGCCAGCGACCGGATCGTTAATTCTTCATGCAGAAACCAGAAAGCAAATAAAATGGTAAACACAACGCTCAGCTTATCTACCGGAACCACCCTGGTCGCCTTTCCAATCTGTAATGCCCGGTAATAGCACAGCCAGGAGGCTCCGGTTGCCAGCCCGGAAAGAATCAGAAATATCCAGCTCTTTTTACTAATTTGTGTCATTTCGTTCTGCGTATTGGTCAGAAACACCATCCCCCATGCCATAATGACTACAACAACCGTCCGTATTGCAGTGGCAAGATTCGAATTTACGCCGTCTATGCCAATTTTCGCCAGTATGGAAGTCAGCGCCGCGAAAATCGCAGACAATAGTGCAAATAAAAACCACATATCCTTGTTACTCCTCTCTCACATTTGCTCTGGTCTATTATAGTATTTCCATACACTTTTAACAAGAATTATGAAAGAACAGACTGTCTGCATGCGCCGCCCTGCATTCAAAATTTGTAACTCTTCCCGCATCGCATACGACATTCCCGCATGCGGCCTAACGATGGTTTTTATTAAAAACCAATGGAAATCCGCGGCTTTCGGTGCTATAATGGTTATCAGATATTATTCAGAAAGTCAGAGGTATTCCTTTTGCATACAAATATTCTGATCGTCGAAGACGATAATGACATCAATAAAATGTTAAACGAACTGCTCACCCTGAACGGCTACCATACCATTCAGGCGTTTTCTGGTACGGAAGCGCTGCTGCATTTAAAAAACGATACTCCCGCCGCCGTCATTTTAGACCTGATGCTGCCCGGCATGACTGGGGAAGAGCTGCTCTCACATATAAAAACGACCTGGAAAGATACCGCTGTCATCGTAGCTTCTGCAAAAGAAGATACCGCCACACGCATTTCACTGCTGCGCGCCGGAGCAGACGATTACATTACCAAGCCATTTGACACCGAAGAACTGCTCGCCCGCCTGGAAGCGGTATTAAGGCGCAGCCAGAAGCAGACGGCCGTACCTGCAGACAGCTGTTATCCCATCCAGGCGGCCTGTGTCCGCTACAAAAATCTCACCATGTATCCGGATAATTATACCGTATTTGCCGACGATACGGAGCTGCCTCTTACCAGGCGGGAATATCTGATTCTGGAGCTTTTGATGTCACATCCTGAGAAAGTCTTTACGAAAAGCAATATTTATGAATCGGTATGGAACGAAGAATTTTTAGGGGAAGATAACGCCGTAAACGTACACATCAGCAATATCCGGCAAAAGCTGGCAAAGCTCTGCCCGCAGGAAACTTATATCCGCACGGTCTGGGGGATTGGATTTAAAATGGACTGACCGTTCAATCTTTATACTTTCTTAATACTTTTCCTAATGTTTCTAAACAACTGGCAGGTATACTATCACTATCAGCAAACAACACATCTGTCTTTGGATGTAACAACGAAAGGAAACCGTTATGGAATATGTATTGCAAACACAATCTCTCACAAAAATCTACAGCCATGCAAAAGTCGTGGACGCAGTAAGTATGCATGTACAAAAAGGCAGTATTTACGGCTTTATCGGAAAAAACGGCGCCGGAAAAACGACCTTTATGCGAATGGCTGCAGGACTTGCGGCCCCAGACGCCGGTTCGATGACGTTGTTTGGTTCCAGTGATCTGGAAAAACAGCGCATCCGTATTGGTACTCTGATCGAACATCCCGGCTTTTATCCCGGTATGACCGCATATGACAATCTCGAGACCATACGCATCAGTCTCGGCATCCCCAACCGTAACCGTATCAAAGAACTGCTCGAACTGACCGGACTTGCGGACACAGCGAAAAAGAAAGCAAAGCATTTTTCCATGGGTATGAAGCAGCGTCTTGGAATAGCGATATCCCTGTTAAGGAATCCGGATTTTCTCATTCTGGATGAACCGATCAACGGTCTGGACCCTGCCGGGATTAAGGAAGTGCGCGATTTGCTGCTGCGGCTGAACCGTGAAAAGCAGATTACGATTCTGATATCCAGCCATATCCTTGGAGAACTCTCCAAAATTGCCACCCACTACGGCATTATTCGAAACGGTTCATTAATTGAAGAATTTGATAACCACGAGCTCATGCAGCGCTGCCGCAGATGTCTCAGGCTTACCGTCGATCAGCCGCAGCAGGCTGCCGGTATTTTGGAGCGTACATTAAACATTCACAATTATGACGTACCCGAACCTGGTATCCTTCGTATCTTTGAACGGCTGGAAGACAGCGCCTTGATTAACCGGACACTAATTCTAAACGATATCAGTCTGTGCGAAAGCCGGCTGACCGGACAGGATCTGGAAGGTTATTTTATGGAACTTGTGAACTGATCATCGTTATTTTAGGAGGAAAAAGAAATGCTTCGTTTATTTCATGCCGAGCTCTATAAATTAAAAAAAGGAAAGAGCCTTTATGCCTGTGCCATCGTAACCGCGGCCTTCGTATTACTCGTATATGGAATGCTGTTTCTGGCTGACAATATTCAAAAAGGAAACCTGGAAAACGGGACCGGCGGCGTAATCATATCTGCAGATGGTTCGAATCCGGAGGAAATATCCGGTTCAATCCTGGAATCGTTCAGCGTGACAGATATGATGCAGGAAGTCTTTTCCAGCGACTTTCTGGGATGCATCCTCGCCATTTTTGTGTGCATTTTTGTCGTCAGTGAATTTAACAGCGGCATGCTGAAAAATATTGTCGGAAAAGGCTGCCCGCGCAGCATCATTTATCTGGCCAAACTGTCCGCAGCCGTTCTCGCGTCTTTTTTCATCGCTCTGACCGGCGTAGCCGCAGCCCTGATTTTTGGGCGGCTGTTTCTCGGCGCTGACACATTTTCAGCAGCTTTTTGGAAACAGCTGCCTGCATATATCGTTCTGCAGCTTTTTATGACCGCAGCCGCGGCTTCTTTGTTTGCCATGATCAGCGAATGCAGTCGGACGATTGCCGGAGGCATTGCGATCGGAATCTGCTGCTCCGCATTTTCTGCGCTCCTGTTAAACATCATCGATATGCAGTTTGCCGACAGCAATTTTATCCCTTCCATGCTCTGGCCGCTGACAAGAATGTCCAGTTTCCCGACAGGCGGAGTTACAATGGGCTACGCCACAGAATCGATCCTGGTCGCATTGTTCTGGATCCTTCTGACAACCGGTTTCGGCGTCTGGCACTTTGTGAAGACAGATATTAAATAATTTACGATTCGTTACATACCTAACAATCAAATACTTCTATTCAACAGGAGAATCTCATGGAACTGCTGATTGCCGCAATTACTCTGCTGTTGCTGATCGGGACGGGCATACTCGCTGCCCGTCTTGGCTGTTATAAAAAGCAGAACGAACATCTTTTACAGGAACTGGAGCTGGTAAAACAGGAAGAAACCAATATCCTTTTTACCTGCGTTTCCTCTGTCGGACGGACACAGGATATCGTTTGCGCTTTGAACGAGCTGCTGGAGCGGCACAGACAGATCAAAGAACGGCTGCTTCGGGAAAACCGCAGTTATCGCCAAAGTATTACAAGTATTTCTCATGATATCCGTACTCCGCTTACTTCTGCCAAAGGATACATGCAGATGCTGCGCTGCGAAAGCCTTCCGATGCAAAAACGCAGCGAATATGCAAAAATCGTGGAACAGCGGCTGGATACGCTGACCGATATGCTGGACCAGCTGTTTTTATATACGCGCATCGAGGCTGGCGAGCTGCCTCTGACGATTGAAAAAATCAATCTCACAAATCTGTTTGCAGATACCATTTCCATGTTCTACGATGATTTTTTAAGTAAAAACTGCGAACCAGACGTGCAGATCGCACAGACCCCCTGCCACATTCAGGCTGACCGGCAGGCCCTGATCCGGATTGTGGAAAATCTGTTAAAAAACGCGCTGATTCATGGTACCGGAGACTATGAGCTGTCCCTGATGATCCGGCATTCCTGTGCATGTATGCGGATCGCAAACCGTACCGACAGCATCGAACCGTCAGACATCGACTATATTTTTGACCGTTTTTATACGACAGACCTTTCCAGAAGCCGCAAGACTACCGGCCTTGGTCTTGCGATCGTCAAAGAGCTGACACAGCAGATGGGCGGAACGGTCGCCGCAGCTTTGGATGATTCTGTTTTTTCGATTGAAGTATGTTTTTGTTTACTGGCGTCCGATGCAGTCCATTAAAAAGTGTAAAGCCTGTCGGTTGTTCCACAGGCTTTACACTCTGTCCATATGTGACTCTGTCCTATCTCAGTTTCAAAAAGCGTTCTGCAGTTTTACCCTGTGTTACTCCAGATTCAGATGCTTTTGCACAATCACCCGGCAGATCGTATAATAAACGGCCGTCCAAAAAAGTACCAGCAGACATCCTCCGCCCATCGCCCAGACCGCTTCATGCGCGTCAGCGACCGACGTATACACGAAAAATCCAACTGCAACCGCGATCAGAGAAACAATCTGACTCATATAATACAGGCCGATTCCCGCCGCAATCCCACACGCCCCTTTGGAACGATGGAACAGCTGTCCGATGGAGCTTCCTGCAAAAAACAGCAGCAGCGCATTCAGGCATCCCAAAACAGCCATCACTGCGAAAAACAGAAGAAAGACCGCGTCTGGTATGCGTAATTGTGCAGCTGTGTCTGCCACCGCTATTTTGATCACTTCCATGATCTGTCCGATCGAAGTCCCGTCTATGACTATTCCAATCGAACAAAAAGATAACAGGCATAAAACGGCGGTCAGAAATAAATACGCAAAAGATACCACAATCTTTACATGTAAAATATGCGTTGTTTTCACCGGCAGCGTATGTGTCAGATATCCCTGTTCGGAATACATCGATTTATAAAAACGGAAACAAAGATAAATAAAATTCACAATAACGACAACAATCACCGTCATTCCATAAAGCGCGCATGCAATCATAAATATGGATTGAAAAACGCGTGCGTTTGCAAATCTGCTCAGATAGTAAATGGCAATCATTAATGTGGTTGCGGCCACAAGCGCCCCATACATTCCCGCGACCACTTTCCCCTGTATTTTCGCTTCGTGTCTGAATAATTTTCCTAACATCTGAATACCTCCCTGAAATATGCATCCACCGATTTTCCTTCTTTACTTCGAATATCGTCCACCGACGCATGCTGTACAATGCGTCCGTCCTGGATAAACACCACCTCATCCAGTATATTCTCAATATCTGAGATCAGATGCGTCGATATCAGAACCGAAGCCTCCGGCTCATAGTTGGACAGAATCGTGTTTAAAATATAATCTCTTGCCGCCGGATCGACACCGGCGATCGGTTCATCCAGCACATACAATTTTGCCTTGCGGCTCATAACGAGTACAAGCTGTACTTTTTCCTTCGTTCCTTTGGATAAGGTTTTTAACGGATCCTGTACACTGATATTCAGCTTTTTCAGCATATCCAGCGCACGGTCCTGCTCAAAATCCTCATAAAAATCATGAAAAAACGCTATCACATCCCGAACTCTCTGGTTCATATTCAGATACGTCTGATCCGGCAGATAAGAAATCGATCTCTTGCTGGAAACGCCGATGTTCTCTCCGCAAAACAAAAGCTCTCCTCCTGACGGTACGAGCAGTCCGTTGATCATCTTTATCAGCGTCGTCTTCCCGCTGCCGTTCGGCCCGAGCACTCCGATAATATGACCGCTCTCCAGCTTTAAATCGATCTGTTTTAATACTTCTTTTGTCTTAAAACGTTTTGTCAGTTTTCTACACTCTAATAACGTACTCATACTTCCTCCCCTTCCAGAAACTGCTGCATCAGCGACATCATTTCTTCCTTTTCATATCCAAGCTGCTGCATACTTTCCAAAAACAGCTGGATTTTTTCTTTTGCAATCTCTGTTTTCAACGTCTCTATCATTTTCTGATCCTCCGTAATAAATCGCCCGCTCGTGCGTCTGGAATAGACAAGTCCTGTCCGTTCCAGCTCCGCAAACGCCCGCTGCATCGTATTCGGATTTACCGCCGCCTCCGCAGCCAGCTCGCGGACAGACGGCAGTTTCCCGCCTGGTTCATACTTCCCACTGATAATATCCATGCGGATACGCTCTACAATCTGTACGAAAATCGGCCGGTCTGTATCAAGATTCCATGGCATATGTTCACCTCATTTCTTTTTGTATCTCTGTACTAGTTGAATAATACACTAATACAACAGAAAAGTCAATACAAAAAATAAAAAAGCACTGGATTTTTTTCCAATGCTTTTTCTCTCAACGATATCCGCGATTCACTTTTTCACGCCAGTCCTCCAAAGTCTCCCGTACGGTCTGTTCCAGGGAAATCTGCGGTATCCATCCCGTTCTCTCATTCCTGTCTGTCTTTCTGTATCTGATATTGTTTTAGTCTGTTTTGCGTGTCGGTATGACGCATGCAGTCTGACATGATACAGATTCCATATGCGCCAGCCTGTATACATGCGGCGGCATTCTTTGGATGTATGCCGCCAATCGCATAGACCGGCAGAGCCGATGCCTGACATACTTCCCGCAGGAACTCCAGGCCTCGCGGCTCCACGCCCGGCTTGCAGGCTGTCTCAAAGACATGTCCGGCAGTCAGATAGGATGCCCCTGCGTTCTGTGCAAGCTGCGCCTGTTCCACACTATGTATGGACGCCCCCAGAATCGCAAACCGGGACTTTTGCTGCTGCTTCATTGATAATAACAGCGGCAGCGGCAGATGCAGCGCCTTTGCCCCAAGCTGTATGGCAGTTTCCGTATAAGTATGCAGGATACATAAAACATGGTGATGCGCGCAGATCTCCATAACTCCTGCCGCAAGCTGTTTGTATTCGTCTTGCGGCAGATCTTTTTCTCTGACAATAATTGCTTCCGGCCCTGCCAGCGCAATCTGTTCGATCTGTGCAAAATAATCCTGCGCGGCCAGATGCCGGTTAGTGATACAGCGTATGTTCATGTATGTCTCTCCTAAACCATGTGCTATGACACATAAATATAGTCGTTTAATACCGGCTGCAGTCCTTGTACTGCCATATCCCGATACATGTCGTCAAAGCTCCTGTCATCTGAGATTTCAAACTGCTCGTCGCCCGTTTCCGCTTCGTCTGTTCCATGATATTTGCTTTCATGATCGCCGATCCCCGTCGATACGCCTGCAGATACTTTGGTCGCCGCGATTTTTACAATACCGTCTCTGAACTGTTTCTGCTCTCTGGACGATACCGTAATGCCTACATATGGCAAAAAGATCCGATAGGCGCACAGTATCTGGCATAGCTGCTTTTCCTGCACATCCTGCGGATGAATCCGGCCATTATTAACAATCGGTCTGAGCCTTGGACAAGACAGCGAATATTCCACGTAAGGATATTTTCGCTGCAGATACCAGACATGCAGCGCGGAAGCCAGCGCGTCCTTACGAAAATCAGACAGCCCCAGCAGCGCGGAGCATGCAACTCCGCGCATCCCGCCCAGAATGGCCCGCTCCTGTGCCTCAAAGCGATAAGGAAATACGCGTTTATGTCCCATTAAATGCAGCTTTTCATACTGCACCGCGTCATACGTCTCCTGAAAAACCGTAATATAATCTGCCCCGCATGCATGCAGATAGCGGTAATCCTCGCTGTTTACCGGATATATCTCAAGACCGACATTGCGGAAATATCCGGCTGCCAGTCTGCAGGCTTCTCCGATATAGGCAATATCGCTCATGCTGTGGCTCTCACCGGTCAGAATCAGAATCTCTTCCATACCAGAATCCGCGATTACCTGCATTTCCTGCCTGATCTCTTCCATTGTGAGTTTTTTGCGGGAAATATCATTGTAACAGTTAAATCCGCAGTACACGCAATAATTCTCGCAATAATTGGCGATATAAAGCGGCGTAAACAAATATACCGTATTTCCAAAGTGCCTGCCTGTCTCATATTTGGCCTTTGCCGCCATCTCTTCCAGATGCGGCAGCGCAGCCGGAGACAGCAGCGCCTTAAAGTCTTCGATCGTACATGTCTCATGCAGCAGCGCCCGCCGCACATCAGCGTCGGTATATGATTCATATGCATAGCTGTTCATCTGACCGAGCACTTTTTCCATAATATCCGAAGAAATACGCTCCATCCCTTCCATATACTGCATCGCATCCGTCCTTGCAGCCGGATCATTTTCGATCCGATGCTTTTTCTCCAGCGCCTGCTTCGACAATTTATCTGAATCTACAAAAAACTGATTTTCCGACAAATGGTTCTCCTTCTTTCTTTTTATTTTCGTCTCATGTGACGCACCCGTTAATCCCGTAAAAATCCCGTCAGCGGATCGGACGCGGCGGCGCCCCGCTCCAGCACCCGTCCAATACCGGCCAGATATGCGCTGCGTCCCGCTTCAATCGCATGCTTGAAGGCTCCTGCCATTACCGGAATATTTCCTGCCGTTGCAATTGCCGTATTTGCCATAATCGCGGCGGCTCCCATTTCCATCGCCTCACATGCCTGAGACGGCCGTCCGATGCCTGCGTCTACAATAATCGGCACATCGATCTCATCGATCAAAATCTGTATAAACTCCTTTGTAGTCAGGCCCTTATTCGAACCGATCGGCGATGCCAGCGGCATTACGGCAGCGGCTCCCGCCTGTACCAGATCTCTGGCCGTATACAAATCCGGATACATATACGCAAGCACGACAAACCCTTCCTTTGCAAGCTGCTCTGTAGCCAGTACCGTCTGTACATTGTCCGGAAGCAGATATTTGCTGTCTTTCATAATTTCTATTTTAACAAAATTACCGCAGCCTAACTCCCGTGACATTCTGGCAATCCGAACCGCCTCCTTTGCGTCTCTGGCGCCTGAGGTATTTGGCAGCAGCGTCACTCCTTTTGGAATATAGTCCAGAATATTTTCATCTTTCTTCGTATTTGTGCGGCGTACAGCCAGCGTAACGATCTGCGCTCCCGCCTGTTCCACCGCGGCCTGAATCAGCTCCATCGAATATTTTCCGGAACCAAGTATAAAGCGGGAAGAAAATTCCCTGCCTCCTAACAAAAACGTGTCTTTTTCTGGTGACATTTCTTTACTCCTTTTCTTATGCTATCGATGTTTTCCTGTCTGCTCCTGATAAATTTCCCGAAAACTTTGGGCGCTTTTCAGCCCCCGCCGACAAAACTCACAATTTCCACTACATCTCCGTCTTTTAACAGGTAGTCCGCATACCGGCTTTTCGGCACGATCTCTTCGTTACACTCTACCGCAATGCCGTCCGCAGGATAATGATTTTGTGCCAGATACTCTTTTAACAGGATTCCTGCTGCCTCTTCGTCATTTCCATTAATTCGAACCATCTTTTCTCCTCCTTTTTTCATTCATAATAAAAAAGCCGCATGAAAGCATACACCCGTGGTGGTGTACCCCTTCATGCGGCAACTGCCTGCACTCTTGTCTGTCTTTATGAAGCTCCTGTTTTTAATCGAAATTATTTTTAGAAGCTGTATTTATTTTACCGGATCTGAAGCGTTTTGTCAAGAACCTGCCGTCGAAAACCAGTGATCCAGTACCTGCTTCTGCTTTTCTACAACGTAACCGCTTCCGCCCCTTCCTTTTACATCTTCTGTCATACTGACAATTAAAACGGGTCTGTCCACAGTTTTTTCCGCGGTCAGTACCACAAACCATCCAAGCTCTGTTCCGGACGTATCCTCTTTGGCCGCTTTTATTTCTGCAGTGCCTGTCTTCCCTGCTAATACTACGTCGTCCCGATACGCCTTGTACCCGGTTCCATGAACGTCGCTGATCACTTTTTGCATCCCGCTGCATACCAGCGATGCCGTTTCCTTCGAAAAAGCGTTTTTTATCCAATATTGCGGCCTGGGATCCTCCTGCCAGACCAGATAGGGCTTTATCATATTTCCTTCGTTGCAAAACGCCGTATAGATCCCTGCCAGATGCAGCGGATTGATCAGCATCTGCCCCTGTCCGTATCCACTGTCTGCCAGCTGTATTTCTGTTTCGATATTTTCTGTATTGGAATACCGCGATTTTGACATCGCGATTTCAAATGGTATCCGCTGCGTAAAACCCAGATTTAACAATGACGTTTTTAATTGTCCGGCGCCGATTTTTAAAGCTGCTTTGGCAAAGTAAATATTATCCGAATAAATCAAAGCGTTTTCCATGACTACCGGCTCATATGCATGCAGCGTCGTTACATAATAAGCTCCCCAGGAGGCGTCTTTCTGCCAGCTTAATCCCACGTTGCCATAATCTTCATAAGGGTCCACCGCACCTGTGTCAAGGCCAATCGCGGCCGTTATCGGCTTAAACGAAGATCCCGGACACCATACCTGCCGAAAACGGTTAAACATCGGCTGATTCACATCTTCATTTAACGTCTTCCACTGTTCGTCTGACAGGCCGAGAATAAAATCATTGTTATCATAAGAAGGCGTACTGACAAGCGCCAGCACCTCTCCGGTATACGGATGCATCGCTACCGAGCAGCCCTTATCTTCCTGAAACTGTTCGTACAGATCTTTTTGAAGTCCGGCATCAATGGTAAGTCTGATATTCCTGCCATGTTCTGCCTTCTTACAGGCCAGCTCTTCTGTTTCCTTACCATCCGCATCCACAATATAAATGCGGCATCCGTTCTTTCCCTTTAGTTCCTGTTCGAATAATCCTTCCGCTCCGCTTCTTCCAATCACGCTGTTTGCCGTATAGCCTTCCCCCGCATGCTTTTCCAAATCTTCCGCCGTAACGCTCTGTACATAGCCAGCCAGATGTGCCGCCGCCTCTCCCAATGGATAGCTCCTGATCTGTGTATCCGAAATCATCACGCCTGCTATTTCTAACAGACGCTGCTGCCTTTGCTGCTCTTTCAAAACTTCTTCGTCTGGTTCCTGCGCCATCAGGTCTGTTTCTTCTACTTTTCGAAGCGTCTTTATCGGAACAAAAGAGTCGTCTCTGACCCATCCGGCTGACAGCTTCTTTTCAATCTGTTCCGTCTTTATTTCCAGCAAATCCGCAATCTGACTGACCGCATGATCCCGGTTTTCCAGCTTTCCGGGAACAATTCCCGCTACCGAAGCCGTACCCGGCCCCGCCAGAACGCTTCCGTTCCGATCCAGAATTTTCCCGCGCTGCGCCTGCTGCACGGTAACCCGTATTTTATCGTCTGCCCGCAGCTGCGGATAAATACACGCGTCATTCCACGCCAGCCGGTATCCTTTTTCGGTTTTTACAAAAAACGCTTCGTTTTCAAAACAGATGTTCCCTGCAGGCGTATCAAATGACGTCTCGTATCGTACGATTTGCTCCTCTTTCTGATACGAAAGAATCTTTGTTTTCATATTTTGAATTTCCATACCCTGATATATGGCTTTGTTCCGTTTGATAAAATCCTGTTTCTGTATCTGTCCGGAAGCTGGCAGATCTGTCATTTCATACATTTGTCCGTATTTTTGCTCCGGAATCCTGTTCATGTATGTAAGCAGCAGCTCATCCGGAGCGATCTGACTGTCCGTCTGTTTCTCTTTCTGTTTCACCGTCAGACACACACAGGCTGCCAGAATCGACAAGAGCACGGCCGACAGGCTGATCGTTATACCGATATACGTTCGGATGTTCTTCTTTTTTCGTCTGCTTTTTCTCATGAAAGCGTCCTCCCTGCTATTTCGTAAAATTTGAAAATGCTTTCATACATTTCCCTTTTCATTAAATATTACACTCGTAAGATTTGAAAGTCAAGTAAAATATCTGTCATTTTTAGCAATGCTCCAAATATCTTTTGTATTTTTATAAGAGATTCATTTACAAAATACATTTTTTGTTGTATAATCAGCTTAGCTTATTATGGACTTAAGGAAACCTATGATTGATGAAAGGAGATAAATAACCATGCAGATTCAGCATAATATCTCTGCTGCAGCCGTCGCAGTGCAGCATGGCATCAATTCCAGCAACTATCAAAAAAGTGCCAGAAAACTTGGAAGCGGCTACCGCATCAACTCTGCTGCCGACGATGCGGCGCAGTTAAGCATTTCAGAAAAAATGCGTTCACAGATCCGTGGTTTAAATCGGGCTGCAGATAACGCGGAAGAAGGCGCCAACTACATTCAGACGGCAGACGGCGCCATGAACGAAATACACAGCATGATCCATCGCATGCGTGAATTAAGCATCCAATCGTTAAATGACACAAACACACCGCAGGACCGCGCTGCAATGGCTTTGGAATTTCATAAACTTCAGTCTGAAATCGACCGGATCGACACGAATACTTATTACAATACCCTGCCCGTATTTCAGGAACACGAATCTTCTTATTACCAGATCGAAGGAAACCGCGGCTGGGCGTCCGATCAGAAACATTCCATTGTCGCGCCGGATAACAGCCTGAACATCCATCTGCCGGCCGGTCAGTACAGTCCGGACACTTATACCATTTCTGTTCCGGACGGCATTTATACGACGCAGGAGCTTATCGATGAAATCGACGATGCATTCGCATCCATGAAGCCCGACAATCCTGGATTTGTACTGGAATTTACCCAGGATGGACGCTGCTGTCTGAATTTTGAAGGTGAAAATGGACAGCCTGCCGTCATCGATGCTGTCGACGGCAGCCTCGCCTACCTCATTTACGACTGCTACAGCGGCCTTTCTTCTGTCAGCCTCCTTGGAACGACTGCATTTGAGGGAAACTGGCCGCTGCAGATCACAAAGGGACAAAACGACGAATTAAAATTTCAGATCGAACCTGCAGGATCTTCGGCCCAGGCGATACAGGTAGAAATTACGATTCCTCAGGGAAAATATACCCGGTCGCAAATGATCGATCTGCTGAATCAAAAGCTCTCTGAACATCCGGACGTAAACTATCCGGAGGTAAAAGCCGCCGAATACGGCAGTAACTGTATCCAGATTACAGGCGGCTACGATAACAGCATTACCGGATTAAAAGGCAACATGTTCAAACTGGAGATCGATAACGAGCACAAATATTCGTCTGTATTTTACGATAATATCCGATATGGCACTTCCAGCGGAACACAGGCGTATCTCTCCGGAAAGGCTTACTATCATCCAGACTATACAGAGCCGATTAAAATAGAAAAAAATAAAAATGACCGGCTGGAATTTGAGCTGGAAGGAAACGTCATATCCATTCAAATCCCACCGGGAGAGTATAGTATCGGGTCAGACCAAAACTATCCGAATATCATTGATAAACTGAATCAGGCATTTCAGGCCGCCGGAGCAGAAGTGAAAGCGAATCTGTCTACATACTTTCGATACAATTGCCTGACTATAAGAAGTAATTCCGTCGGAAAAGACTGTGTGCTTAAGTTTAATGCCGATGAAAATACTATCGCCGGTAAAACATTTGCCTCGCTGTTTACCACTACAAATTATAACTATAGTCAGAATCCCGACTATACAAGCGGCATCGACCAGACACAAATCACGGGCAGCGCCAGTTTATCCGGAACGATTACGATTCCAAACGGCGCAAACACATTGTCTCTTGCAGCAAACGGAGGCCAGCCATTTACCATAACGATTCCTGCGCAGACTTACGCTTCTCTGGGCGATCTGATTACAGAGCTTAACAACCAGCTGCCGGCTGCTCAGAAAGGAAACATCGAATTTGCAGCTTCGGGCAACCGCCTGATCATCCGGTCCATTGGTTCCGCCTTTACCGACATTACGCTGAATAACACGCCCGGCGCCTATGCGCAGCTGTTTACCGGCATGACCGAAGTGGTCAATTTTGATCATACCTTTTACGATGACGGCGAAGAAAGCTATCCGCAGGGCGCAACGGCGCCGGATATCAGTGATATGGCAGCTATTACGCTTGATCTTCCCATTCCCGGGGACAGTACGACGATCAAAGCTCCGGACAACAAACTCCGCTTTACACTGAATGGATCAACCGTTTATGTAACACTGGCGGAAGGCACTTACACCAGAGCCGGACTGATCGACGAACTCAACAGAAATTTCAGGGCAGGCAACGAAAAAGTCGAGGCATCCTTAAGCAATAACTGTCTGACACTTACTACCACACTAACAGGCGATTCCAGAAAACTTTACATTAATGTCGACACGCGCGATGGCGGGGCATGGAAGGCATTTGTAGGAACACATCCTGAAGTTACCGGTCCCATAAAATCAAATCATCGTCCGTCTTCTTTACAGGGACTCAATGAGAACGTACCGATTACTCTGGATACAACAAATAATACTTTTGAATTTAAGCTGTCCGGCAGTACGGCTACAACAAAAGTGCAGCTGCCTGCCAAAACATACAACGATCTTAATCAGCTGGCTGCAGATCTGCAGACCGCTCTTGATAACGAAGTCGGCCCTAAAAAACTAAAAGTATCCTACACATCTGGAAAAGGCATTTTACTGGAATCTCTTTCGGCAGACGGAAATTTTCTGCATCCTGTCACGCAAAACAGCGGTTTTTACAAAGCTGTTTTTGAAAAACCGATCATCGCCACACGTATCGAAACGCCGGATCATGACGAAGATAAGTCCGCAACCGTTTATCAGAACACCGGAACCCATACGTTCCACAAGGCTTTTATTATCGGACGCTATGACGTTACGGAAAATCCGATTGAAATCGTAAGCGGAATCAATGACAAATTTGTCGTGGATCTCACTTATAAAAATCATCTTTCTCCTCCGGATCCTTCCAAAGATTATACGAAAACACTGGAAGTTACGATACCGGCAGGAACCTATACCGGCACAGAAATTGCAGACCTGCTGACGCCTGCTCTCAACGATCAGCTGAAAGCAAACCAGCTGGACAACTTTGTCATAGCCGCGTCTGTAGGCGGATATAACTCCTCCGTAGCCGGAGCCATCGACGACAGGGCTCTGCAGCTGACTCTGACGGAACGGGTTGAGAAAAATCCGGATGGAACGATTAAAAAGACGCATGCTTCCGATCCCGGCGTGTATGTTCTGGAAGGGATTCGCGGCAGCGCCGCCAGCTCTGTCTTTTACAAAACAAGCGGCAAACCGGAGCCTTCTTATGTGACAGGCTCTCAGGATATCAGCGGCGGCGTAACTTTCCCGGCAGGCAAAAATACGTTTACCTTTCTAACCGATGGCGTGGAACACAGCTATACCTTTCCGGAAGGCTCCTACACCGCTGATGAAGTTGTCGCCTTTTTAAACGATAAATTTGAACACGGAGACGACAATGGCAGTACCGCAGCCCTTACCGCCTCTGTCGAAGACGGACGATTAAAGCTCAAACACAAAGTTATCGGAAACCATATCATTTCTGAGGTTGGCGGGAGCGCCAAGGGAATTTTATTTTATCGTGAAAACAGCCGAAAAGACCTGGATGCCTTTATGCTGCAGGTTGGCGCTTTGGGCCATCAGGGACTGGAGCTGCCGCGTCTGCGTGTCGGTACCGCTGCGCTAAAAATCAATTCCGTGACGATATCCCGTCCAAAGTACGCAGAAAAATCGCTGCGTCAGCTGGACCAGGCGCTGAATCTGCTGAGTGAACGCCGCAGTACTTATGGCGCGCTGCATAACAGAATCGAACACCTGACTGCGAATAACCGAAACACCTCAGAAAACACCCAGGCCAGCGAGTCCCGCATGCGTGATGCGGATATGGCTGCGGAAATGGTAGATTATATGAAGCATCAGATTTTAACAAATGCTTCCAGCTCCATTCTTGCACAGGCCAATCAGCTCCCAAACCGGCTGATCAGCCTTCTTACGCAATAGCTGCCGCTGTTTTTGCGTAACAAATACAATATCCTGGCTCCTCTTCTAACGCCTGCCAGACTGACAAGGCTGCGGATACCGACCGTCCGTTTCTTCCTGCGGTATTTCAGCAGCCTGCACATTTTTTTTGCGGTATGCTCATACGCGGTACGCTGCGCGGCGTCCATACTGCCGTATAACAGCAAAAAGACTTCTGCCTCGTATGCCGTCATCGCATAAATTTCATGCCTGTATGCACAAAACTTCCAGAAGTCTGCAAAAGCAATCGCCTGATCGATGGCATGTTTCAAATCGTGCAGCGTCTGTACATTTGTCACCGATGTTACAGATCCTGCACGCATCTGCCTGTAATCATAAAACGGAATATTAAGCGCGCGAAACGTTCGCGCGCACAGAATGCATTTCATTGTCCAGGCCAGATCTTCTGCCGTCACGCCTTCTTCAAAAAATATATGATTTGACAGTACCATCTGACGCCTCGCCATCTTTGCGCAGGCACTGCCCGGATACCTGTCCAGTTTGGACAGATACCTGATACAGTGCGCCTTCTCTTTATTTTTCAGCTGCAGATCGTCGATCCTGTCCAGCAGCTTTACCGATCCGTCCGGATATCTTTTCTGCATCTGCAAAAAATAAAAATCCGCCTGATCCCGCAGCTCCTTCGAGAGCAGCGTGAGAACGCCTTCTTCAACATAATCGTCCGCATCGATAAACAAAATATAGTCTCCGCGTGCCGCGCCAAGTCCTGTATTTCTTGCCGCGGCAGCTCCGGCGTGCCTCTGATGAACGACCGTTATTGCCTCATAATTTCCGGCGTAAGCATCGCACAGGCTGCCGGAATGATCCGAAGAGCCGTCGTCCACCAGTATCATTTCACAATCTGCATCCACCAGCTCCCCGCACAGGCTGTCCAGACACTGTCTGAGATACTGCTCTACATTATAAACAGGTATAATAATACTTATCCGCTCTGCTCCCTTCAATATTTCCCCCTTCCATCTTATACATCTTTCTATTCCTGTACAACCGGCATACAGATTTTTGTTTTCATTCCAAACCATAGAAACAGGCTTTACCTGTCTTTAATTTTCCGGAAACAATATCCCAACGCAAACACCAGCAATACAGCAAGTGTGTGAACGGAGTATTTTAATGAATCACTTTCTTTATGTCTTCCAGTAATACACGAAGTTTCCGAAGCGGAGCTGTTACTTTCATACTATTTCCATTCATAATCGTTTCGTTTTTAGTCACTTCTTCTGAAAGTTTGTCCGACAATTCAGCTATCTGTTTTTGCAGTTCACAGTTTTCCTGTATCTGACAGTTAAGCCTGTCATTTAATGCAGATTCTCTGCATAAACATTCTGGCATGATCTTATTCTTTATTTCCTCATATTCTCTTTGCATCTCAAGCGTTGGAAATGGAACAGCTTCCTGCTCTACATTATATCCCCAGTTAAACACCCTTTTGTCCTGACAAAGCGGATTTTTTAAAATTTCCAAATATTCCTGATAGTACGGATGACACGGATTCAAAATATTTTTATACAGCAGCTCATCCTCCTGCATCCCAAACCATTTGAAAATAGGCCGGAGTACAATATCATCTGCATCATAATCGATGCTTTTTTGAATAAACTGCGGTATTTGACGGAAATTACTGTCCTGAATTACCATAATCATCCGAATTCTTTTTATCGCGCCTTTGTGCTTCAGTTCTGTAATAAATGCCATACTTTCTTCAAATTTATCCAAATCATCCACACCAGCAAGATATTTATAAGTTTCTCTGTCAAAACTATTCGGCGTAATCGATACAGTTTCAATATGTCCTGCAAGATGTTTCATCTTGTCCCAATTTTGTTTAAACAGCACGCCGTTTGTTTCTATAAACATTGTCATATCCGGATCACACGGATGAAAGCGTGAAAGCATATCCAATAATTCATGCGAAACAAATAAATCCCCAATCCCGTTTGTCGCAATATGTTTTACTTTGGGTAAATATGGTTCTATATTTTTTGTAATTGTGACAAGCTCCTGTCGATACTCCTTTCCGGCACTAAAAAATTCTTTCCGACAGGAAGGACATGCGTGATTACATCTTTCATCATAAGCAAGACTAATCTGTAAAGGAAT
The DNA here is from genome assembly GCA_910577225.1 of uncultured Eubacterium sp. GTDB lineage: Bacteria > Bacillota > Clostridia > Lachnospirales > Lachnospiraceae > Eubacterium_J. The sequence continues at coordinate 68,214 of CAJTMV010000010.1, forward strand.
CTCTGGCAGATTCTCATACATCTGTCTGAGTTCCTCTTCCTCTAAATCCAGTGTCGTACTGTTATTAATACAGTCCGGACAATACTGTTCATTACATCCGATTAATTCCCCCCCCCCCCCAAAAACGCTTTTCTTATATTTTCAGCTTCTTCTCCATGCCAGATTTCTTCCAGCGTATTTTGTTTCAAATTACCGATCACAATCCCGTTCCACGGACAAAATCTTACGTCTCCTCCTACAAAAACATAAGCATACTCAAAACACTTTTTACATGATTTCATTTTATCCCATCCTCCTCGTTTTTCTCTACCTGTTTTCTCCTGCGTTTTTCCCAATTAATTTTGTCAGAATCGTTCCCTTCAAAATAGAAATTTTTCGCTGTATCCGGTAAAACTGATTAATAACTCCAAATCTCCCCAGCATAAAACGATCACGAATCTCTTGTTTTTCATAAGGATACAGCGAATGCATTGCAGCATCCTGCCAGTATGCATCCCCTAAAATACGGTCAACCATAAAAAAATGCTGCTGACCAAAAAGTAACCCCATAATTTTACCGCCGAAAACCTTTCGATAATAATACTCTCTTATATCATTGTAATTTTCCTCCACTTTAAATGCATTATTATCTGCAGATGATTCATGCCGCATGCCAACCCGATAATGTCCCATCACATCATCTGTCCTGTATACCGCATATTTTTTCATCATCCGAAGCGGCAACACCATATCCGCACATATTCCAAGGTCGTCGTTAAACCCGCCGAATTCTAAAACTGCTTTCCGGTTCATAACCGTTCCATTCGAAGGCAGAGAGATACCCGTTGCACCAGTCAGCATAAATTCTGATCTTTTCACTCTGATCAGTGCTGCAGAACGCTTTTTTTGCTGTTGATAAAGCATCTCGTCACGGCATTTTAACTCTATGTTCCATTTCCGGTCATTTTTCAAATGATCGGAATAAAAAGACAGGTAACTGGCTGATATATATCCCAGCTTTTTCCCTGGCTTTCTGGAATACAGTTCAATCTGACTGCACATTCTTTTCAGATATCCCTTGACAAGTATGTCATCACTATGAAGCAGCGATACCCACCTGCCTCTAGCCAGTTCTATTCCTCTGTTATAATTCCCAGATATTCCTATATTTTTCTGATTTCGATAATACAAAATCTTTGGATGGTGCAACCTTCGAATCAGCCTTTCCGTATCATTGCTTTCCCCCTCCGGTACGGCTTCATTATCCACTACAACAATATCCCATGAATGACGGATATCCTCCTGCCGAAGCACGCTGTTAATTGCATCCTCAAGCAGATCTGCCCTTTTATATGTTGGTATGACTATCGTAATCCATGGATCTGGTATATCATCCGGATTCCCGCAAATGAGTTTTGCCGCAACCCTGCTCTGAGGAACAATGCAATTTACATATTTCTCATAATCTGTCCCTGTGTGGTTCCATATTTTTTTCCGCTTTGCATGCAGATATGTCATTTTTCGAAATACGATCTCAACCAGTCTTCCCGCGGTTTTCTTCCTGCATTTCATCAGAAATCCGCACAGCCAGTCCGGACACAGCAGCAATAAGCGGCCGCTCCCATGCACGTATTTCCACATCCTGCTGATTTTTCCTGTTTTCTTTAACAGTTTTAAATAACAAATTCTGTGTCTGCTGAATGGAAAATAAAAGCTGCCGCTATCATCCAAAATTGTCCTTTTCCACTTTTGATAACCTGACGGTAGTTCATGAATCATCTTTCTTAAATCGGTCGTCCACTTGTCCACATAATGGTCAGAATTAAAAATATGATTCAGATTTTCGTTCAAATATACATCCCCGCAGTAACTGATCCCATTTGCTTTATGATTTTCCAAATGCAAAAAAATACCCCGCATCAAATCTTTTTCTGTTCTAATACTCCTGCCTTCCATTTCTTTCTGTACTGCATTTAAAAAATCTGCCGCATAGATCACTGTACCGAGCGAATACATCTGTAGCAGCTTATTCACAAATATATCTTCTGCATTACATTCTCTGTGTATTCCCTGCTTTCCTGACGCAAACCAGTCATTTTCTGCAAAGATAAAATCATATTCACGGTTCAGCAATGGCATGATATGATAATTTAAATATTCAAAATTAATGATATATTCCGGCTGATTCATCCATATATATTTATATTTTCTTAACAGCTCCTGAATGGATGCAAACATACCCTTTCTGTTCTCCAGCCAGTATATGCCGTGAATACCCATCCTGATATATTCCATTACGACACTGCTTTTTCTGCTTTTTGGTATCATACAGCAAAAATATATATCCAGTCCGCTCTGCGCCATGTTCGAAATCTGCTCCTTTAAATATACTTCTAACAGATCTTCGCTATCACGGTCTGTCCAGATCACTACCGCAAGTTTTTTTCTGTATTGCTTCTGCCTGTAATGATTTATGATTTCATAACATCTGCTGCTATCCGTTTGTTTCTGATCACTGATACATCTGCTGCAAACTGCTAACTTCCCAAACATATGCTCCATTTCCTTAATGGTAAGCTGCATGGATTGTGCAATTTCCCTGTAATCATAGGCAATCTGGTTTTCGCATAGCATCCGGGCCACGCAGTCCGTTTTCCAGCTTATATTGTTTTTTACGCTCTTATAGATAATAGCCGCAACAGAATTTATACGTGTAAGCTCATAATTCGCTTTATTATGTATATTTAAATAAACTGCAGCTATTTCCAATTCCAGTAAAGCTGCATTTCTGCTCATTCCAAGAACCGACGTCTCTATCGCTGCAGATCGTCCTTTCAGACTGTGAACCATGTATTCCAAAATATACTGAGCCTGATTTCCGGCATTTCTCATCCTGCATCCCAATCCGGTTTTCTGCGGCAGTTTTTTATTCAAATCCGATAAGATTGCAATCATCTGCTCTGCGCTATAGCTACTGTGTACATCGTCGATCACAAGCATATCTGCATTACAGTTCACCAGATCACCGACAAACGACAGCAGTGTATGAATATTTTTCTCCTGCCAGCATTCCAAATGTATCAGAATTTTATATCCATAGCTTTTTAACCTGAGACAATATTCGTTCAACGCATCTTGTGAAACATCCTGTGTCACAACCAGTCGGATATAATCAATATTTTTTACTTTTTGAATTGTCTGGTTTCTGATCTTCTGAAAATCTGGCAATGTTAACGCATATTCTACATTTACAACCTTCTCAAAATCAGGCGCTTTACAAAAACTGCTAAAGTATCCGGTTCCGTAATTTTTATTTTTGTTTCCTAATACACCTACGTCCACGATATCAGAACCGATAAATGCCAGTTCATTCACAAAGGCTATATGCCGTTCTGTGTCCGAATCAAACTTCCAGTTATTTCGAAAACCTCCTTCGTGAATGGTACAATCATGCAATCTTAACAGATCTTTTTTATCCTTCCTCACATTATCCACACCCCATCTCCTTTCTCAAAAAACCTTTTTCAAACAGTTTTTTATCTCCCCTTGTATTTCAACTTTCGAAAAAAAACAGCCATTTTTCTTAATGGAGCTGTCATTCTCCAGCTGCTGCTGTTTTTTATCTCTTTTAACTCTTTCTGCATTCCCGTCCACTGCTTTGTGCATTCCTGCATCTGCCAGCGTATGTCCTCTATTTGCTCCCTGCAGGTTTCCTCCTGTTTTTTCATCATTCGTTCGATCTGATTTTGCTGATTCTTTGCCATTTTGTCCATCTGTATGATGAAATTCTCCACTTTTTCATCCAATGCACGCTGCCTGCTTTCAACAAACGTTTGCTTTTCGTAGTTTTCCAAAAAGGCAGATGTAAATACGCGGATCGTCTGCTTTAACAGCTCTTCCCCCGAAACGGCATTTGCCTGCATATTTACGTTATCCTCTTCGAAAAACAGTTTTCCTTCCTCCCTGTTTAAATAATAACGCGCAATCTTTCGATTTCCTTCCTCAAACCTCTGCATAAACTCCTGTCTTTGCTGATACGTCAAAAGACTTTTAAAATGTGCACATTCTCCGTTTTCCGCTCTTTCTATCCCATCCTGCATTAATATGTCATAAAAACAGCCGTTCATAATCTTTTGTTCTGCTTTTGCCGAAGCATTCATCTGCCGCTTTAACTCTAACGCAGGATTACTGATGGGAGGATTAAAATTTTTTTCCGACAAAGCAAACGACTGATCTGTATGCAACCCCAGAATTCCCATAAAATCATCCACAATATTCTGATTCTGAAACTGCCCATTCTCATATGGACGCACAATAATGTTTTCCCGTCCTACTGCCTGTGCTATTTTCTCAAGCACTGCATAATAATCCAGACTGTCTTTTACGACTTTCAAAACAGTATTATTAAAATCACAGACCTGGTGAACAGATTCTTTCAGCAAAATGAGTCTTACCCATTCTCGATACTGTGATTCCAGATAGTCAATCTGTTTTCTTAAATAAACGATCACCTTCACTTCCAAATCGTCTGCTATGGAACGGATACCTGCAAAAAAAGACTCTTTATCATATATTTCCAACCAGATATTTTCTGTCGAAAGCAGTACTTTCTCCGAAATTCTGAACATTCCCTGCACTTTTTTCCTGACTTCTTCCATATCTGGATGCAGACGCGTTACCCATGCAAAATTACCGTCCGTTGATTCATACCCACCATATCTTTCATGCGAAATATCTGCCGGGTAATAAACTCCCTTTTGCAACAGAGTTTCTCTGTTGTTTTCAAAAAAATGCTGCAGAGTGGACGAACCTGTCTTCGGAGTTCCAATATGAATATATAACGTCTTCATAGTTATCACCTATTTCTTCTATACGAAAGATTCGACAGACAGATACCGTTCTGCCCTTTCTTTGGTAAACATTACCCGATCCTGGGGTTCCATATTTCTGACGATCTGCTCTATGTGTTCCACGGACATCCCTTTTTCGTTCTGATAATATCCGGCATATCCCGGATTGCATCCGTACTTTGCCGTAATATAATAAGCTGGCGAATAGCCCCACGGTTCCTGTCTGTATATCCTCTTTACATACCGTTCATAGATCATCAGCATTTCTTCCAGCTTATAAGATTTTCCATAATATTCATTCATATACTTTGCAATGATTTCCAGGTTTAAGTTGCCCGCTCCGCGTCCAATACCATAGACGCTTGCATCGATCAGAATATCCCGCTGAAACGCTTCTTTTAAAAGCGCCTGTGCCACCCCCGGCGCCTGCATGAGATTATTATGACCGTGATAGCCGATCGCTGTTTTCTCTGACATACAGCTGTCCGCCAGATGCATATAATGCAGTAAGGTCTCCGCATTTTGCGTTCCCCAGCTGTCCACCACATATACAGCCATTGGATCAAGCGCGGCAAACTGCCTGACCATTGACCGAAATTCATCGTCTGAATACTGTTCCACACGCGCAGGCTGCACGCACAGCCGGTATCCCCTGTCCACAATGCCTTTACAGTATTCGTATCCTTCCCTGAGGGCATCTGTAACCTGTCCGGTTTTATCATGCTTCGTTTTCCAGACAATGACCCGTATCATATCCGCGCTGTCCGGATCTGCAGGAGCAAGCATGGAAAGCGGAAGGGGATTTACTACTTCTGCCATAACCGCATACTGCAGACCTTTTTTCTTTTTTCCAATCAGTTTCTTTACCTGTTCCATGGACTGGAAGACGGTTCTGTCTTTATGATACGGCTCGTCTTTTAAAAATCCCAATTCGATAATTTCCGTGCCTGTGCGTTCCAGCAATTCCAGCATCCCCTGTATGGACTGCTGTCCAAAATTCCAGTCGTTCACATAACCTCCGTCCCGCAACGTGCAGTCCAGCAGCTTTTTTTCTCCCATAAATTCCTCCCTGACGCAAAGCCAGTTATCTTTACCATATCTTCCAGGGCGCTTTTTGTAATCCCCAGAGTTCTTCCAGTTTTTCTTTTTCCCGCTGCGTATCCATACACTGCCAGAATCCGTTGTGTCTGTACGCTGCAAGCTGCCCGTCCTGTACAAGTTTTTCAAAGCATTCCTGTTCAAATATCGAGTCATCTCCGCTAATATAATCAAAAATCCCAGGCTCCAGTACCATAAACCCGCCGTTGATGCGTACACTGTCATCTTCGCTTTTTTCCCGAAAATCTTTGACCAGTCCGGTCCCTGCATCGATATCGAGTACGCCAAAACGCTGCGACACCTTTACTGTCGTAAGCGTCGCTATCCTTCCTTTTTCGTTATGAAATGCAAGCAGCCTGGAAAGATCTGCGTCGCAGACGCCGTCGCCGTAGGTAAGCATAAACGGTTCCCCGCCGGTATAATCCCGAATTCTTTTGATCCGGCCGCCGGTCATCGTATGCAGTCCGGTGTCCACAAGCGTAACCTTCCACGATTCCGCTATATTATTGTGTACTTTCATTTTTTTCCCGTCGGTAAAATCAAACGTTACATCACTGTTATGCAGATAATAACTGTTAAACCATTCTTTAATGACTTCCTGCTTGTAGCCGCAGCATATGATAAATTCGTGATACCCGTATCCGGAATAATATTTCATAATATGCCACAATACAGGCATACCGCCTATTTCAATCATTGGTTTCGGCCTTAAATGACTCTCCTCACTGATTCTTGTACCGAACCCTCCGGCTAAAATCACTACCTTCATTTGTATTCTCCTTCCAATCTTTAGAGCGAGGCTCCTCCGTCCACAGGCATCACGGCGCCTGTAATATATCCGGAATCTTCTGATACAAGAAACAGCGCTGCTTTTGCCACATCTTCCGGTGTACCGACATATCCGAGCGGGATTCTTTCCTCATATATTTTAGGATCGCGGCCGTGCAGAATCGGCGTCTGAATAATTCCCGGACAGATGCAGTTGACACGGATGCCCTCCGGCGCATAATTTTTAGCCATCATATGTGAAAACTGGATTACGGCTGCCTTGGAGGCGCTGTATGCATAGGATCTCCCAGCTGCATAATGCTGCATTCCCGCAATGGACGCATTGTTTAAAATTACGCCGCGCGCCGCGGCAAGATATGGTCTGGCATATCTGGACACCAGAAAACAACTGTAACTATTCGCGTCAAACGTATCCTGCCAGTCTTTCACATCCATTCTCTCAATTTCCGCCGATGGCAGCATATTTCCGGCATTATTAAATAAAATATCGATATGGCCGTACCTGTCCGCCACAGACTGAATCATCGTTTTTACCGGATGCTCGTCTGTCACGTCACACGGAAAAAACTCTGCTGTTCCATGATTTTCCCTGATGCGGCATACTACCTGCCGGCCTCTTTCCTCATTCCTGCCGACAACTGCCACAGATGCCCCCTGCGCTGCAAATGTCAGCGCACATGCGGCTCCGATGCCGGATGTCGCTCCTGTAACCACCGCCGTCTTATTCTGAAGTTTCTTCATATTGTCTCCCTGGTATATTTCTTCTGTTTTTTACTGCTTCACAAGTCTTTGGACTTTCTCACGGATCGTTTCACAGGTCAGTCCATAGTGCTTCATTTTTTCGTCATATGTCCCGTAATTTCTAAATATCTCCCTTGGAAATCCGACCTGCTCGATTTGCAGCTTTTTTCCCGAAAGCGCTGAAACTGCGTCATACAAAAGCGTTCCTTCATATTCCGGTTCACAGATCAGAAGTTTCCCGCTGCCGCAGTTTTCCGCCAGCGTCTCTTTGTCAAACGGTTCCAGCGTCGTATAATACAATACCGTAACGTCCTCATCCTTACATGCTTCCATCACCATATCGAGCATTACAGACACTGCAAGTACCGTTGCCTTTTCTCCTGTCTGCATGATCGCCGCTTTTCCGAATACGACATCCGGATCATAATTCACATTTGGATGATCGCTGATTCTGTAAAAAGTCGTATGCCCGTTTCGATAACTCTGGTTGTACAGCTGCAAAAACTGTTTGGCGGTGCCGGGCGCCGCAAATTCCGTTCCCGGAATAAATTTTAATATGCCTGCATCTTCCGCACAGTAATGGGAATATCCATATTTTGAATAATCCACTGCAGCGCCCGTTCCCACGACATTAATCCCCAGTTTCTGATAAGCCAGATCCATCTTGATCTGTTCAAATGCACGTTCGATTACATACGGCTGGATACCGAAAATTGTCGGAATCAGTCCTCTTGCTGCCATGCCTGCCGCAATCCCCGTCATTCCATCTTCAAAAATACCGACGTTCGACGCCCGCAGCGGATACTCTCTTAAAATATCCCTGATGGCCCACATCCCGATATCAACTGTAAAAAAGACTGTGTCCGGCTCATTTTTTATCATTTCGTCCACTCTTGCCAAAAATGCTCTTCTCAAAACTGCTGCACCTCCCTGATCAAAAGCGCCAGTTCTGTTTCATCCGGAGCTTTATGAAACCATATGTCGTTTTCCATCATTGTCCTGCTGCCATATCCGCGCACAGTTTGGGCAATGACTGCTTTGGGTTTCCCGTTGTCATTAAAAATGCCGGAAAAGACGGACGCTAACGCCGAAAGATCGTGCCCCGGCGCCGGAAAGACATCAAAACCGAACGACTCCAGCTTATTCTGCAGACTGCCCATATGAACCATGGCTTTCGCAGAGTCATTATCGTCTATAATCACGCAGAAATTATCCAGTTTTCTTTCGGAGGCAAATAAGCATGTCTCCCACATGGTTCCCTCGCAGAATTCCCCGTCGCCTGCCAGTACAAATACCTTTGAAGGAGAACGCTTTATTTTGTTTGCCGCTGCGATTCCTGCAGCAAATGGCATTCCATGCCCCAGCGAGCCTGCGTTGTTTTCCACGCCTCCCTGAAATTTGGTCCGGTCCGTCTGAATACAGAATCTGCTTTGAAAACTGCCTATCTCTGACAGCTCCTCCATCGAAAACATCCCTTTTTCTATTAAAACCGGAAACAGCGCCAGCGTTGCCTGACCCTTGCTGATAATAAAAAAATCTCTGTCCTCATCCTGCGCAAGCGCATACGACCAGTGCATCACCTTGTCGTATAATGTCCAGACGATATCCAGACAGGAAAATACACTCTGCAGATTGCCGTCCTGACATCTGTGCGATAATTCCAGACTGCTGATCCTTAATTTCTTACTGATGTCTTCCATTTTTTCACACACCTTTACCCATATTTGTTTTCATCTGCAGGCCGCGTTTTACCATCGTTACAATATCCTGCGCACGCAGTTCATATACTTCTCTTAAATACGGCAGCGTTCCCACCTGCCCGAATCGGTCTTTGACCCCGTTTTTAAGCACAGGCGCCGGATAATTCTCGCAAAGTAAAGCTGAGACTGCTTCTCCCAAACCGCCAATAATACTGTGGTTTTCGGTCGTAACAATCAGTCCCGTCTCCTTTGCGGCACGCAGCACAAGTTCCCTGTCCAGCGGTTTTACCGTAACAATATCGATCACACGGACATGAATCCCCTCCTGCTCCAGTATCTTTCCTGCTTCCAGCGCCTGCGCCACCTGCAGGCCGCTGGCAATCACCGCAGCATCCGCACCGTCCTTTAAAATCTTCCCTTTTCCAATCTCGAACGTTTCATCCGTACGATACACATCCGGCGCGTCCCTGCGCGCTGTCCGGATATAACTGACTCCCTCCCGCTCTTTTGTCAGTTTTAACATGGCCGCAAGCATCGCGCCGTCCGTAATGTCGGCAACGACTGCTCCTGGAATTGTACGCATAAGCGCCAGATCTTCAAAGCACATATGCGTTCCCCCGTTATGCGTAGCCGCAATTCCCGCATCGCTGCCAATGATGCGTATACTTTTATGCGCGTACGCCGCAGATACATAGATCTGGTCAAATATCCTTCTGGTTGCAAACGGGGCAAACGTATGAATGTAAGGAAGAAATCCTGCCAGGTACAGCCCGCATGCAGCGCCAGCCATATTTGCCTCCTGAATGCCTGTATTAAAAACATTCTTCGGATATTTTTCCCATAAACCAGTCGTTTTCATGGAAGTCATCAGATCCGCGTCCAGATAAACGACTCTTGCATCCGACTGTATCAGTTCTTCCATCGTCTCGCAAAAAACCTGCGCCAGTTCTTTTCTGATTGTTTTTCCGTCATAAACAGGTGCTACCATTCCAAAACCACTCCTAATCCTTCTGCCTGGTCTTCCAGTTCTTTTTTACATTTTTCATACAGCTGTCTGGATACGCCAATACAATGGTTGTTTTCCATTTCTTCCACACAGCGGATACCCGCGCCCTTCACGGTATCCAGAATGATCACCGAAGGCTTTTTTGCCTGTTCCATACAAAGCTGAAGCGTCCGGCTGATTTCAGACGCATTGTGCCCGTTCACCCGATATGCATTCCATCCAAAGGACTTGTATTTCATTTCCATATCCCCGGGTTCCATGACCCTGTCATTTGTACCGTCGATCTGCTTTTTATTCCAGTCCAGAAATACAAACAGGTTCTGCAGTCTGTAATGCGCCGCAAACTGCGCGGCTTCCCAGATCTGCCCTTCTGCAGATTCTCCGTCTCCCGTGACGCAAAAGACTCTCTGGCCGCTGTTTTTCAGCCTGCTTCCAAGCGCAAGGCCGCAGGCAATAGAAAGACCCTGTCCAAGACTTCCTGTCGTGGCATCCACACCGGGAACCTTCAGCCGGTCGCAGTGACCAGGCAGATCTTCCCCTGCCTGATTCAGCGTGTTTAAACGTTCATATGGCATAAATCCTTTCAGTGCCAGTGTCGCATACAGCGCCGGGCCTGCATGTCCTTTGGAACTAATATAATAGTCTCTGCATTCCCAATCAGGCTCGTTTGGCCTTACCCGCATGTAATTGCCGTATAAAACCGCAAGTAACTCTGCAAGATCAAGACTCCCGCCGATATGTCCGCCTCCGTTTGCGCCGGTCTGTTTTAAAATTCCTGCCCTTATGCGCAGCGCAAACTGCTTTAATTCCAGTTCTGTCAGCATTCTTTTTCTCCTTTTTGCAGTGCTTCGCCGATTATTTTTATCATATAGTCTGCCATCTTTCCGGTCATACCCGGATACACGCCGACCCAGAAGGTATGCTGCATCACGGTATCCGTAACGTCCAGTTTTCCAACGACCCGATAACGATCTGTATCTCTGTATTCATCAAAACATGGATGCCTGATAATATTCCCGCTGAACAGAAGTCTTGTCTGAATATTATGCTGTTCGATACAGGCCGTTACATGATTTCTGTCAATGCCTGTTTCCGGCCGAATGGTAATCAGAAAACCAAACCAGGAAGGCACGCTGTTTTCTGCCGCTTCGGGCAGCAGGATCTTATCGCTGAACGGCTCCAGTCCGGTTCTGATTCTGTCCCAGTTTTCCCGTCTTTTTTGTATAAATCGCGGGAACTTTTTCAGCTGTTCACATCCTATGGCAGCCTGCATGTCCGTTACTTTTAAATTAAATCCAAAATGGCTGTATACATACTTATGGTCATAGCCTGCCGGCAGACTGGCATACTGTCCCAGAAAACGCCTGCCGCAAAAATTATCCTGTCCGGACGGGCAGATACAGTCTCTGCCCCAATCTCTGTAGCTTCGGATCAGTCTGTGCAGCAGCGGATCATTCGTATATACGCACCCTCCCTCACCCATGGTCATATGGTGCGGAGGATAAAAACTGCTTGTGCCTATATCTCCCCATGTACCAGTATATTTTTTTATTCCGTCTATCGTATATTCCGAACCAAGGGCATCACAGTTATCTTCGATCAGCCACAGTCCGTATTTGTCGCAAAACTGTCTGACCGCTTTTAAATCAAACGGATTGCCAAGCGTATGTGCAATCATCACTGCTCTGGTTTTTTCCGTATACGCCTGTTCCAGCATGGAAACATCGATATTATACTGTGGAATGGTAATGTCCACAAAAACCGGAACCGCGCCGTACTGAATGACCGGAGCAATCGTTGTCGGAAATCCGCAGGCAACGGTGATTACCTCGTCCCCGACGTGAATTCTGCGTTTTCCAAGCTCCGGCGCCGTCAGCGCCATAAAAGCAAGCAGATTTGCAGATGAACCGCTGTTGACAAGACTTGCATATTTTACGCCGATCCATTCCGCAAATTTTGCTTCAAATTCATCGCAGAATCTTCCGGATGTCAGCCAGAAGTCCAGACATGCATCCGTAAGGGCACACATTTCTTTTTCATCGTATACCCTCGATGCGTAGCTGATTCTGTCTCCTTCCTTAAAATCCTGCTTTGGTTTTTTAAACTCTTCATAATATGCAGCCACCATCTGTCTGATCTCTCTGCGCGCCTGCGCTTCATTGTTCCACATATCCGCTTTCTCCTCCTATGCAATCCATTTTTCCCGCCATATCAGCTGTGACGGATTCACTCTTAACATCACCAGTATCCGGATCCCTCTTAATAACTCTTTTTTGAAAAACGCTTTGAAAACTCCCTGTTCCAGATCTCCGATTTCTTCTATTTCCTCCCTGGGAATCTCAAAATGCGCAAGCTGCGCATTCTTTTTCATACGCGCCACGCTTAATGTAAACTGCGTCCTGCGGAATACTTTGCCGAAGACTTTCCCCACTGTACTTAAGCTGTAAAAATATTCTCTCAGATCATAATCCGCCTGCAAAAGCCTTAACATGGTTTCTTTTTTCATACTTGCGCCCTGACTTCTGCGGTAAAATCCGAGCACGCGCCCCGAAGCAATGACCGTATAGTTTTGCATTAACGACAGACCAAACACCGCGTCCCCAATAGGATCATATGATTTGTCATACCCTCCTGCTTTCAGAAAAACATCCCGCCGGATCAATGTTCCGCACGAGTTAATATACGTGGGACCGCAGCCTTTGACCAGACATTCCGCCATTGTTAACGGACGGATCCATCGTGTGTGCTCGATGTCCCGCGCAAAACCGTTTTTTACAATTTCCGAACGATCTTTGAAATACAAATGACGCGGGCGGATATAGGCCAGTGGCTTTTTAAAATTTGCACATGCTTTGATATACTGTGAAATAAGCTGCAGGTAATTGTCTGCCAGAAGATCGTCGTCATGCAGAATCGAAATCCACACAGCGTCTGTCAGCTGCGCCCCGCGGTTAATATTCCCTTCATGACCGAGGTTTTGCGTATTTTTGTAATACCGGATTCTTTTGCAGTGCAGACTGCTGATCCAGGTCTGTTTTTGTGTATTTTCAAAATCCGCATCGTTATCCATCACAACAATATCCCATACAAAATCTACTTTTTTCTGTTTTAATATACTTGCGACGGCTTCTGTAAAATACCCAAACCGCTGACAGGTAATCAGTATAATTGTCAGAAATACCGGATGTTTTGGTACGGTTCCATATAAAAGTTCGGTCGGTATGTCTTTGATTTTTTCAAAATTATTCGTTTGTTTCTGGTATGCTGTATGTTTCATCCCGTCTTTCTCTCATATCTGTCGCAGATTTCTTTTGTCTTTCCAAAATCTACTGTCCGGCCCTGTTCCAGCCAGAGTACCCTGCTGCACATCTCCCGAATCTGCATCATATTATGTGATACAAACAGTACTGTCGTTCCGCCGCTCATAAGCTCCATCATCCGTTTACGGCTTTTTTCCTGGAAATCCGCATCTCCAACGGCAAGTATTTCATCTACAATCAGTACCTCCGGACATACGACTGTCGCGATGGAAAACGCAAGCCGCATCACCATGCCGGACGAATAATTGCGCAGCGGCACTTCGAGAAAATCTCCAAGCTGCGAAAATGCCGCTATTTCCTCATATTTCCTGCGCAGAAATTCTTCCCTGTATCCTAAAATCGCCCCGTTTAAAAACACGTTTTCCCGTCCGGACAGTTCAAAATCAAAACCGGAGCCAAGCTCCAGCATCGGCACCACGTTGCCGTACAGCTCCACCCTTCCCTGCGTCGGTTTCATAATTCCGGAAATGACTTTCAAAAGCGTACTTTTCCCAGCGCCGTTGTTTCCGATAATTCCGAGCACCTCGCCTTTTCTTACCTCAAACGAAACATCTCTAAGCGCCCAGAACTCGCGGAACTTTAACCTTCTTTTTGCAAGAGCTACCGCAAACTCCTTGAGCGTGGTAATACGGTCGTTTGCCAGATTGAATCTTACGGATATATTTTCTGCTTCTAACATCATGCGTCCCATAATTCTCCCAAATCCTATAAATAAAAAATAAATCTGTCCTGCAGTCTGCGAAACGCCTGCATGCCGATTATAAAAAACGTCACGGAAAACAGCGCGCAGATCAGATACAGCCGCGGCTGCGGCGAAATGCCTTCCAAAACGACGATTCTGATAAACGTAATGAAATGGTACATCGGATTCCATACAAGCGCCGCCTTCATTTCCTCCGAAAGAATTGTCTCCGGATAAAATACCGGCGTCGCATACGTGAGCACCATCGTAAGCACGCTCCATATAAACTGTATATCGCGGAAAAATACCATGACGGCGGACAGCATAAAGCTCAGTCCCGTACAAAACACCAGCAGACAGGCAAGCACAAACGGCAGCAGCAGCCATGCCCTGGTCGGATACACGCCAGTGCCAAGACACATCAAAAACAGCGGCAGCAGCGATATCAGAAGGTTTACCCCTGTAGACAGTGTTTTTGACACCGGATAAATATATTTAGGCACATATACTTTTGTAATCAGTCCGGCATTTCCTGTAATCGCGTACATGGACATATTGGTAGATTCAGTAAAAAAATTAAACAGTACAATACCAGACAGCAGGTACACCGGGTAGTTTACAATATCTACTTTAAACAGGGTGGAAAACACCACGTACTGAACGCTCATCGTAAGCAGCGGATTCACAAAGCTCCAAAGCGCGCCAAGCACAGAGCGCTTGTATTTGATCTTAAAGTCTCTTGAAACAAGCTGACGCATCAGAAAACGATACTTTCCGTACAGATATGCCATCGTAATGATCCGGCTGTTTTTCCCATGCTTCTTTTTGTAAATCAGCACTATACATCCTGCACAGAGCAGTCCCCCGCACACAGATACCATCTGCCAGTAATGTGGTCCGGTCCAGACACGATCCTTCCCATACGCCGCAAAGCAAAGCGTACCGCCTGTTGGCTGTCCGCCGGTATACAGCTGCCGCTCTTCCTGTACAGCCGAAGGCGCGTACCACGGCGCTATGGCGCTGCCCTGTGTACCGTCTGATGTCAGCGTGACGCAAAGCACATGTCCCCGTACATTGTCTGCACGCTGAGTCAGCACACAGTCCAGAACCTGTCCGTCCGTCAGCTTTTCCATCCGCAAACTTTCCTGAAAAAGCTCCCGGTCTGCAGACAGATCATACAGGCGTATCACCAGATTACCCGTATTTTCTCTTGCAAATGTGCAAACCGCCACAGTGAAATGTTCCAAAATGTCCATTTCACACAAAAAATCCTGCCGGATGTCCTGTTTTTTCGTCACCTCCGGCGTCGGACTTTCCCATGCGGCGCCTGGAATCTCATTTTCGGAACGCCGTTCATAAAGCTGCTCTCCCGCCGCATAATAAAAGATGCCTGCCAAAAGAAAATAAAGCGCTGCCGCAAGTATACAGCCCTGTGTAAAACTGCTGTTCGTTCCAAACCATTTTTTCTGTCTCATGTTCCTGTCTTTCCTGTATATTTTTTCTTCATCCTGTTCTGTCGTTTTTTGCTGCCGCTTCTTTTTCTGTTCTTTTTTATCTGCTGTTACTTTTTCTGCTGCTTTTCTTTCCTCTATATCCAAAGCCCGCCCTTTCGCGTATTCGGAACAAGGCTTGCAGATGCTCCTCTTTCAGGCGAATCACATGCATGAAAAAAAGTACGAAATATTTCAGTCTGCTCATACGCCAGAGTTTCCGGTTCTCCTGTTTCAGTCTGTTTGAAAACGCCCGCGCAGCCATTCTTCCCCTTCTGCGGTTTTCTGCCCTTATAAGCGCTGTCGCATAATAATCTGCCACAAATGACGCCGTGCGCCTGTACCAGTAGCACTTACCAGCTTCTGACAGCGTTTGTCCTTCTTCCAGCGTTTCACAGATCTGAAATAATACGTTCTCCAGTTCTCCAAGCCGTGTTTCCCGATTTCTGCGAGAGATACTTTGATTTTCATCCCCAATTCGGTATTCATACAAAACTGTGTCCGATACATAAATTCTGCGCGCATGCGCCGCAGGCACAACGTCAAAATATGCGTCGTCATAATACACATGCTCCGGAAGCTGCAGATCCTGCGTTCGATAAAACTCTGTCTGATAAATAAGTCCGTGCAGCGTCAGCAGCCTCCGGTACCTGCCCCAGTCCTGCAGCACA
The DNA here is from genome assembly GCA_910577225.1 of uncultured Eubacterium sp. Lineage (GTDB taxonomy): Bacteria > Bacillota > Clostridia > Lachnospirales > Lachnospiraceae > Eubacterium_J. Next base: position 84,540 of record CAJTMV010000010.1, read on the forward strand.
CCGCAAAGTCCTGTCCACGTACCGGCAGCATCTCTTCCACAGGACACCATTTCCATGTTTCCGTCCCTGATATCATGCATCCGGTATGCCGCAAGCACCACATCGGCACGACCTGCCTGATGTTCAAGCGTCTGCAAAATCTTCGCAAGGCCCTGCGTACAAACCCAGTCATCTGCATCGACCACCTTAAAAAAACGGCCCCTGCACTGCGAGATTCCTCTGTTTACAGCTGAGCCATGCCCTCCGTTTTCCTTATTTATCAGGCGTACTGTATCCGGGTAACGATACACATACTCCTGTACCAGTGCTGCAGAGCAGTCTTTGGAACCGTCATTCACCACCAGCACCTCCAGCTTTTCCAGATCTGTCCTCCCTAAAACCATGGAATCCAGACATTTTTTAATAAATGACTCTGACTGATACATGGGAATAATGATTGTAAGTACTTTTCCAGATACCTCCACCTTTTCAGTCATATTTCACCTCCAGCTGGCAGATCCTGAACGGTCTGTTTACCTATGCGCATCCCCCGCCGAACCTGCATCTTTATAAATCGTGCGCATCCTTTTATTTACACACGAAATATCATATCTATCGCTGATTTTGCCATGATTATATCTGCCCATGGCTTCCAGCCGGTCCGGAAACCGTTCCTTCCATTCCAGGAGCTGCGCTGCAGCGGCTGCAAAGCCTGCCACATCATCCGGCGCAGACAGATATCCTCCTGCCGGATCTATAAGCTCTGAACAGCCGCGGATGTCTGACGCAATGACAGGCAGACCGGCTGCCATGGCTTCCATCAGCGCTACGGGCATTCCCTCGCGCTTTGATGGAAACAAAAAAATATCAGCGGCTGCATAAACGGTTTCCATCTCTTCTATATACCCAGGCAGAAAAACCTGTTTTTCGATACCAAGGCTGCGTGCATACTCTTTTAGACGCTTCTGCAGTTTTCCAATACCGCATATCATACAGCAGACATTTTTCTTTTTGTACTGGTATGTTAACTGTGCTGCTACTTCTAAAATTACACGGTGGTTTTTCCCTTCGTTCAGTTCCCCGACAGACAACAGCAGCAGCGCATTCTGCGGAACTCCCTGCCTGGTCCGAAAATCCGCTCCTGAACCAGCGTCGGCCACAGCCTGCGCGAATCTTCCCGTATTGATACCCACGCCTGGTATCCGAACTATGTTTGCAGCGTTTAAATGTCTTTTCGCAAACAGATAATCTTCCCGATTAATCGTCACAAGCACATCCGTCCGATACGAAAGCAGCTTTTCTACCGGATAATAAAACAACCAGTTTTTTGCCGGCGCTCCTTTGTAAAAATGAAACCCATGGGCCGTATAAATTACACGGATTCCCCTCTCGTGTGCTATCATCCGTGCCAGTGCACTGCCGACCGGCGAATGACAATGCATCATTTCAAACCGGTATGCTTGTGTAAGCCGCAGCAACTGCGCAAACGCCCGCAGACAGTCCCGGACTGCCAGCACATCCCTCGGACAGTCCCACTGATGACAGATAACGCCCTGACTGCCCAGCCTGCGGCGAAATCTCCGAATATGCACGGCATCGCATGTATTCCCTTTGCGAAAGTTACAGGCCACATGCACTTCATAGCCCATATCTGCCAAAAGCCTGATGTTTGACTGGTTAAACTGATCGATCATAGAAGCCACGGATGCCAGCATCAGTATACGCTTTCCTGTGCCGGCCTCCTGTCCCCGCTTTTCTTTCTGCCGCATGTTACGCTCCGTTCATAATCTCAGCCACAGATTTCATAATCCGCACGTACATGGAATAACTATCTGGTTCCTTTCCTGTTCCGTTTCTTTCGCCAGAATGTTTCTTTGCTTTTTCCCCTGCCCCTTCCGGGGCATTCCAAAGGTTCAAAACCGCATCCGACGGATTCGCAACGCCCCAGAGCAGTTCGTCTGCTCCCGCATCCAGCGCTTCGCAAATATTCACAAATGTTTCAAGGCTCATAATTCTTGTACCGCGTTCAATATGTCCAAGGAACGACATGCTGATGCCGCACCTTCTGGCCAGCTCGTCCTGCGACCATCCTCTTGATTTCCTCACCTGACGGATTCTGATACCCATTTTACCGTAATCCAGTTCCTTCATTCTTTTCCTCCATTCTGCAGGCGCCTGCCTGTATCTGCGAAAAGCCGAATCAGATTCTGATTTTCATGCATAACATTTTCTTATAGATTGTTATGCCTTTTCGCTCATAATAAATCTCTCAAACCATTGAAAAATAAGGCGTCGCAAGGATTGAACAAAATTTTATTTATTTTATGAAACGTACGCCTGCAGCAATCGGTATTTTTTGCTCATCCAGACAAAGTCTTTCAATATCCGTATTTTATTGTCTTTTTTTACAAAAATTGGAATGAAATATGGAAAGTAAATAGTAATTACTGCCAATTTTTTTATTAGAGTTGCAAAATAAGAAAAGATGTTGTAGAATTCTCATAAATAACATTTTATAAGAAAAAGTTGTCTTTTAGAAGTATCTATCCCTTTTTCCTGTCTCTGTCCAAATAAACAATTCGGATCATACATCATTTTAAAACTTCAGATAATAAAAATACCGCGTCTGCAAACTAATCTTTCATTTTCATAACACCGTGTGCTGAAACAGCTTTCATTTTCATAACACCGTGTGCTGAAACAGCTTTCATTTTCATAACGCCATGTACTGAAACAGATTTCATTCTCCTGACTGATTTTCACTTTCAATCATTTACAAAATACATTTTTTCATGTATAATCCAATTACCAAACTTCATAAAGTAATTAATCATAAAACCATTGATGAGAGGAGACAAACGACCATGCAGATTTTACATAATACATCTGCTGCTATGGCCGCTGTGCAGCAAGGCATCAATTCCAGTAACTATCAAAAAAATGCCAAAAAGCTCGGAAGCGGCTATCGCATCAACTCTGCTGCAGATGATGCGGCACAGTTAAGCATTTCGGAAAAAATGCGTTCACAGATCCGCGGATTAAATCGGGCTGTGTATAACGCAGAGGAAGGAGCAAACCTCATCCAGGTCGCTGACGGGGCCATGAATGAAATCCACAGTATGCTTCACCGCATGCGGGAGCTGACCGTTCAGTCGCTCAACGACACCAATACCCCGCAGGACCGGGCCGCCATGGCTTTGGAATTTAATAAACTCCAGTCAGAGATCGACCGGATCGATACAAACACTTATTACAATACTCTGCCTGTATTTCAGGAACATGAGGCTTCCTATTATCAGATCGCCGGGTATCGCAGCTGGGCTTCTGACCAAAAACATTCTATTATTGCACCAGACAACAGCCTGAACATCCACCTGCCTGCCGGTGAATACTCGCCAGACAGTTATACTATTCAGATTCCGGAGGGTATTTATACGACACAGGAGCTCGTGGACGAGATCGACGATGCGTTTGCCGCCATGCAGCCTTCCAATCCCGGTTTTGTACTGGAGTATACGCAGGACGGTCGCTGCAACCTGAATTTTGAAGGTCAAAACGGACAGCCTGCCAAAATTGATTCGGTAGACGGAAGTCTTGCCTATCTCATTTACGACTGCTACAGCGGACTTTCTTCTACAAGCCTTCTTGGAACGACTGTATTTGAGGGAAACTGGCCGCTAAAAATTACAACGGGACAAAATGATCAGCTGGAATTTACGATCGAGCCGCTTGGATCTCCTGCCGGCAATCCGATCGAGGTGACAATTGAAATCCCTCAGGGAGAATATACCCGTTCCGAAGTGATCGATCTGATCAATAAGAAGCTGGAAGAAAATCCGGACGTAAACTATCCGGAAATCAAAGCAACCGAATACGGCAGCAACTGCATTCAGATTACCGGCGGTTATGACAACAGCATTACCAGACTAAAAGGCAATATGTTCAAGCTGGAGCTTGGAACCGAACATGTCTATTCGTCTGTCTTTTATGATAACATCCGATACGGCACCTCCACCGGAACACATGCTGTGATTTCGGGAAAATCGTATTATCATGAAGACTATACGAACCCGATTCAAATCAAAGAACATGTAAATAACGAGCTGAAACTAAAGGTGAACGGAATAGATATGACTTTCATCATACCTAAAGGCGACTATATTATTGACGATATTACAAACGACAGCAAGGATAATATCACATATGTGCTGCAGCAGTTATTTGATCAGGCAGGTGCAGATCTTACGGTTTCTGCGCAAGATACACCGTATGACGAACTGAACCACACATACGTTTCCTATAAATATTTATCCATAACAAGTAAAACAGCCGGAGCAAATAATTCGCTTACATTTGACACCGATGATAACAACATTTACGGTAAAACGTTTGCCTCTCTGTTTACAACGACAAACTATGCATACACTGACGACCCGTATTATTATTCTGGAAGTACTGATATAAAAGTAACCGGAAACGCCGATTTATCCGGAACGATTACCATACCAAACGGAGCCAATACCTTATCCATCTCCGTAAGCAATAACCCGGCATTTTCCATAACCATTCCTCCGCGCACTTACAAATCTCTGAATGACCTTGTTTCAGAGCTGAATAAACAGCTTCCATCCAGTCAGCAAAATCTGATTGCATTCGATACATCAGGCAGCCGTCTCGTAATCAAGGCGCTGACTGCCGATGTTACTGACATCGGTTTGAGCAGTACCGGCGCCTATAAACAACTTTTTACCGGCATAAGACATTACCCAAATGAAATCGAGGTAAGTGCAACCGGAAAAGAACATTATCCTCAGGGTTCGACAGCGCCAGATATTAACGACATGGCATCCATTACACTTGATAAGGCAATTCCGCAGAGCAGTACCACGATAGGTCCTGGAAACAACGTCATCACCTTTTTTCTAAATGGCTCGCGAATTTCTGTCACAATGGCTGACGGCACCTATTCCAGACAGGGACTGATCGATGAATTAAACAGAAATTTTGACGCCAAAGGATATAAGGTCCAGGCATCTTTAACCGGAAACAGCCTGACACTCACTACCACTTTATCCGGTTTCAACCAGGATTTATCACTGGAGGTAGATACCTGCCACTATGGAACTGCATGGCCTGCGTTTGTTGGAACATATCCTTATACGGTTGGGCCTTCCATACCAAGTTTTAGCAGATTAGAAGGTACCAGTCATACTCTGCCAATTACACTGGATTCGACCAATAATGAATTTTACTTTCAACTATCCAGTAATAAAAATTCGCCGCCGACCAAAGTAACACTGTCTCCAAAAACATACAATAGTCTGCAAGAACTTGCCAGCGATCTGCAGGTTGTTATTGATTCCGCCATCGGCACTGACAAAATCAAAATCACCTATGGTAGCGATTGCCTATATATGAGAGCCATCGGACGGGATGGAAACTTTGACGATCCCGCTTCGATTCCAAACAACACTTTCTACGACGCTGTATTTGCAAATCCAGTTTCCGGAACCCATATAGACGATCCGGACGATAATCAGTCAGCTATTTCGGGACAGTATTTTAATCAGGGAGACCATGATTATGACAAGGCGTTTATTATCGGCCGTTGTGACATTGCCAACAATACGACTGAAATCGTAAGCGGCATGAACGATACGTTCATTCTGGACTTTACGCATAAAAACAACGACAGTCCGCCGGATCCTTCCAAAGACTTTACGATACCATTAGAAGTAACGATACCAGCCGGTATCTATACTGGTACCGAGATTGCAGATCTGCTGACTCCGGCTTTGAATCAGCAGCTTAAGAACAACAACCTGGACGGATTTACGTTAAAAGCTACCGTAGGCGGCTATCATACCGGTGTCACCGGAGCTATCGACGACTTTGCACTGCAGATCACGCTTACGGAGACACCTTCATCCAGCTCCGCTTCAGGCACAATAGAATCCGACCCCGGAACATATATTCTGGATGGCGTTCACGGCAACGCTGCCAGCTCCATCTTTTATAAGACAAGCGGTAAACCAGAGCCTTCCTATATTACCGGTTCGCATGATATCAGCGGCGGCGTAACGTTTCCTCCTGGCAAAAATACACTCACGCTAAAAACAGACGGCATCGAACACAGCTACACGTTTCCGGACGAATCCTACCCTGCCGATAAGATTGTAGAATTTTTAAATGACAAATTCGACAATGGCGATGACAACGGGAATCCCGCACCACTGAGAGCTTCTCTGGTCAACGGGCGGCTGCAAATTAAGCACAAAGTCATCGGCAGCCATATCATTTCCGAAGTCAACGGCAGCGCCAAGGGTATTTTATTCTATATGGAAAGCGGTCGGACAGATCTTGACGCCTTTATGCTGCAGGTTGGCGCTTTGGGCCATCAGGGACTGGAGCTCCCACGCCTGCGTGTCGGCACTGCCGCACTGAAAATAAATTCAGTTACCATATCCAAACCAAAATATGCCGAAAAAGCGCTGAAACATCTTGATCAGGCAGTGAATCTTCTCAGCGAACGGCGCACCACTTACGGCGTATTGCAAAACCGCATCGATTATCTGAATTCAAACAACCGCAGCGCCTCGATCAACACACAGGCAAGCGAATCCAGAATGCGCGACGCTGACATGGCCGCAGAAATGATGGATTACGCGAAGCATAAGCTGTTAGCAGATGCGTCCAGCTCGATGCTCGCACAGGCTAATCAGCTTCCAAACCGGCTCATCAATCTTCTTACACAATAATATAACCGCAGCGGGTGTGATTCCTGTTTCTGCAGGCTCTCACACCCGTTGGAATAACTCCAGAATCTGCTGCATTTTCAGTAAAAAACAGAGCATATAGATTTTCCATCTCTATATGCTCTGGTACTGTCCGCAGGCGCGGACATTTCTGCTTATTCACACAACCGATTTGCATAACGATTCAGCGCTTCACACGGTTCATATTTTGTCCGATAGCCAACGCCATCGATCACAAGGAACGGAGCATATTCCATAATGCTCGTCTGCGTTCCATCTGCCATGACCAGCGTAAATGTAACGCCCTGTCCGGCATGCTCAGTGTAGGAATGATCCTCCTGCCAGATAACGACATCCTTTAGTAAATCGACCAATTCCTCAACTTCTGTAATCGCAATCGTTTGATCTGGCGGCGAGAATGAAACCGCAGCAGAGACGATCTGAGCTGCCTCCAGATCTTTATACGGTTTCCTGCCGCCGCGGGCAGCAAATACAATCATCAAGATCGCTGCTGACAGGATACACAGCACTGAAAGAATAGTTCTTTTTCTCATAATCCACCTCTTTTGAAAACAAACGACAAGTTCTTCTATTGGTTTTTTCCTATTTTCCTTCTGGACGCCGATATCTGATCCTGACACGTTCTTATTTATTTACGAGAGGGGTAATCACAGGTTTTCCTTCCCCGTCTAACAGCGGTGTCATTCCTCCGGCATAACCGCCTGCATGAAACACATAATTCACACCCGTTTCTTTATCCAGCCAGATTTCCATAATATTCATAGTTCCCTGTGAGTAAAGTTTCAAAAATCTTTCATTCTTAGCCATCTTACTTACCTCCATATATACTAATTTGTCAACTTTATTATACTTTGAGATGACAAAATTTTCAAGTAATATCTTTCAAACGATATCTGACTCTTTTTCACTCCTGAATCATGTTCTCGCGAAACGCGCAGAAGCGCGTGTTTCTGACCAGTAAAAGTAATGGTTACTCCGCCACTTTTTTACACATCGTCAGCCATTCCCCTTCTCGTTTCGTCATATGACATCCATGCCGCTCATAAAACCGGATGCCTGCCGCATTTTTATCATACACCTTCAGTGCGATACAGGGAATCCCTCTTACAAGCGCCTCCTCCTGCGTCCGCTTCCAGAGCAGGCTGCCTGTTCCCCTGCCCTGCCGCGCCTTCTTTACCGCAATGGAGCTGATAAACGCACAGTCCTTCTGATTCATATATACCGCACAGTGTCCGGTCATAACGCCGTTTTCATATGCAAATATCCAGACTGCATGTTCCGCGAGCCTGGACGCATAAGCCGGCAGATCTGTCCGCTGTGAAAGGCGCGGAACAAATTCTGCGTCAAACTCCTGTAACAGCGTAAGAATCTGTTCCTCTCTGACCGGCGGATACTTCGTCACAATTTCCATCACTGTACACTCCTAACTGAGCCGGTAACAGGAAAGCAGTTCGATCACTTCTTCCTTTGGCACAAACATCAGCACGTCCAGAATCGAAAGGGAGCTTACAAACGGGTCTGCAAACTGCCGGTAGGTAATATTTTCCATCTCCAGAAAATACAATCCGATGCCCGCGTCCAAAAACTCCTGTTTGTCATACAGCGCTGTTCCACCGATCGGATTGATATACGTATCGGCCTCCAGTTTCCGGCAGATAGCGAGCACTTTATCTTTTCCACGCACTTCATGCCCGATACCCAGCTCTGAAGAAACAATCACCTTTGTATCGATCTCCAGATATTGCGCGATCTTTTTTACCGAATAATAAATAAATCGGAACAGATTTTCTTCCGCGTAGTCGACACACGCGCAAAATAACGGAAAGATCGCTGCAAAACAGGGCGCTTTTGCATAAGCAGCCTGAATCTGACTTTTGAGTTTTCTGCGGTCAAAATCCGCCGCCACCTTTCGTTCGCATACGTCCAGATAATCCGAATCTTTAGCCACCGGTATTGTAAAATATTTGTCCCGGCCATTGCAAAGGTAACGGTTTCTGTTCATCCATCCCTTTTTGGTATATTGAATATTATCGTATATGACAAATACATCTGCCGCATGCAGCAGCTGAAAATAACCTGTATACGGCCAGAAATATGGCTGCATAATAGCAAGTTTCACGCGTTACTCCTTTCTGTGGCTTACTTTGTACATACACAGTAAATGCTGGAACATAATTCCGGATACTGCTGCCCAAGCGCATAGCATCCGTCCAGATATTCTTTTGAAATAATATCTGTCTCAAGCAGCCTGTCCCACTGAAAGTTGGCCAGCGCCTTAAAAAAGATACCGGATTTGTGAACGACCGTTAATCCTGCCTTTCGTATATCCGTTTCCAGCGTATCCAGACTGTATGTAACCTGATGTCCATGTTCACGTTCTGCTTCTGTTACGGCCGCGTTCGAAGCGATCAGTCCCATCTTTACCGCAATCTGTCTGGAAGGCGCGTTTGCATTCGGGCATGCAACGAGCAATACTCCATGCTCCGCCAGCCATTCTTCCCGTATTTTTTTCAACAGACCGACTCTGTCGTCGATATGCTCCAGCACATGTGTCAGAAAGACCGTATCATAAGTACCAGAAAGACATGCATCCTCAAAGCGGGATTGCACAAATGAAATATGCGAAAACGCGCGCAGTCTCTGTCTGGCGGCGTGAATGGCCTCTCCAGACGCTTCCACACACGTTACGGTATCAAACAGATTTGCTATCCGCGCAGTAAACGCGCCCTGAAAACACCCCAGCTCCAATGCGTTTCCTTTTTTCAGAAACGGAGTAAACGCCTGCACCATATAAGGATGCATCACATCCAGATCAAAATGATAGGCATACTTTCTTTCCTGATTATCTTTACATTCGATATTATAATCTCTTCTCATTTACATACTCTCCAATTCCGCCAGCCCAAATCCATATTTTCCAAAATCATTTCCATTGTATAATAAAAACAGCTTCTGATCCATGGTAAATGCGTTCGGGTAGCACTGCATCTGGCTATCCCAGCCATCGTGCGGCAGGTCAAAGTTCAGCGTTTCATCGCGGCGTGTCCAGTCCGTAAGGTTCTTAGAGCAGGCATAACCAAGCCGGTAAGACCGGTCTTTATTTTTACGAAAATCATACGAATGTCTGTAACAGAAAAACATATGATACCGATGATCAAAAGAAACCACGCATGGCAGAGCCTGAGATTCGTCTTCTACAACATCCGGCAGAAGCGATACGCCGTCTTTGCGCCACTGCATGCCGTCTTTGGAAACCGCATGCCCGATCTTATAAATACGCTCCGGCTGTGTGCCATCCGGATACCATTTCCACTCTTTTCCGTATATATACCACATATGAAACTGCTGCCCATACGGTCGGACAAATCCGTCGACGACGAGAAACGGCTCTGTCAGTGAGCTTGTCAGTACCGGCCCTTCGCCGGCCCGGTAAAAGCTCTCTCCGCCGTCGTCTGACACTGCCAGTCCGATACCCGTATCTACCGAGACTGACACACGTCTGGACCAGCCGCTCGTATACGCCCATATTTTTCCGTCCACACGCACCGGACTAAACGGAAAAATGCCATGTTCGTCAAAGCATCCGATCTTTCCGTCCTCCAGAACCTGCTTTTTCGTACGCAGAATCGTTTGAAAATCCTTTGAAAAATCCGCAAAGCAGACATAACTGATCAGCTTTTCTCCATCTTTTTTACATGCGGAAAAATATACTCTGACAAAATCTTCAAAGACGACTGCCTGCGGTGATTTTGCATATTCCATCCCATGTTCCTGCGGTACAAATATCTGTCCGTATTTTTTCCACCTCACGCCAGTTCTCCTTTCAGCTCTGCCAGCAAAAATCCACACTTTCCAACTTCATTTCCAAGGTACAGCATATAAGTCTTACCGTCGCAGACAAATACATGCGGATAAGCGACCATCTCGTTGTCCTGACTTCCCGGTTCCTGTGATCTTTCGATACCTGCCCGGTCGTCATCCCGCTCCCAGTGCGTCAGATCCAGCGATCTCGCATACCCGATCCGATAACTGTTTTCGGGATTGTTTCGAAAATCCGTATGATTTCGATAGCAGAAAAACATATGGTAAACGCCGTTTTGATACGTCACGTCCGCACATGCCTGCGATTCCAGCTCTCCCAGCCGGTCTTTTATAATATTCCGGCCGCATTTCTCCCAGTGAATGCCATCGTCCGAGACCGCCATACGCAGCTTATAACAGATTTCCGGCCGCACCGACTCCTTCGTCCACCGATAACCGGCCGAATAAAACAGATACCATTTTCCATCCCAAATACGCACCTTTGGCGAACAAATCATATACGGCTCATGCAAAGACGCAGTCAGAACCGGTCCCGGCCCGATTTTTTGAAAGCTCTCGCCGTCGTCCGTACTGACCGCACATCCGATCGACGCGTAAAAAGGCACGGATTCTCCTCTTGTTATGCCTCCAAAATAACCGTAAATCTGATTGTTATGCCGTACAACCGAAAACGGATATGTGCCAAATTCATCAAATTCTCCCAGACCTCCGGGCTCCAGCACCGGTTTTTCTCCGATCTTTAAGATCTCGCACGGATTCTCCCTTGACAAATCCACATAAGCGACTCTGCTGATCGTACGTCCTTTCTCGTCCGGTTTTTCCCGACAGCAAAAATATACCCGGATAAACTGGTCATACAACAGCGTATTTTCCCCCTGCGCATAATTCCATCTCCACGCCGGCCGCTGTTCGCATGTTTCCGGATTAAAAATCAGCCCTTTTTTCTCCCATTGAAACATTCTGCTTCTCCTTTTCATTTTCGTTTGATGATATGTATGATCTTTTTTATACTTTCCAGCTCCAGATCTTCATAAAGCGGAAGAACCATCACCTGTCTGGAAATACTTCTCGACTGGTTTAACGCGGCGCCGCGGTATTTATTTTTAAAACATACCTGATCAGAGGTCAGAGGATAAAAATACTTTCTGGCATAAACGCCGTTTTCCCTCAGACGCAGATAAAGCTCATCTCTGCTGCTTCCATACGCGTCCTCGATCAGTATCGGCAGATACGCATAGTTATTGCAAGCCTTCTCGTTACGTTCAAAAAAGCGGATCCCTTCTGTCCCGCCCAGGTATTCTTTGTAAAAATCATACCGGACTTTTCGTTCGGAAATGGTCCGGGGCAGATATTTCAGATTGCAAATGCCCATAATGGCCTGAAACTCATTCATTTTTGCATTTGCGCCGACACCTGTCACGAGCTCTTCCCCCTGTATGCCAAAATTTTTAAGCGTATACAGTCTGTCGTAGACAGAAGGATCGTTAAACGCAACCGCGCCGCCCTCTATCGTATGGTAGATCTTGGTCGCATGAAAGCTGAATATCGAAGCGTCTCCAAAGCTGCCGATGCCTCTTCCCTGATATTCCACGCCGAATGCATGCGCCGCGTCATAAATCACTTTGAGTCCATATCGGTATGCGATATCTGCAATCGCTTCGACATTGCAGATATTGCCATACACATGTACCGGAACGACAGCCACGGTGCGTTCCGTGATCAGATCTTCGATCTGGCTCTCATCGATCGTTCCATCGCTGTATTTGATATCGCAAAACACCGGTTTTAAACGATTCCTTACAATCGCATGCGTCGTCGAGATAAATGTAAACGGTGTCGTAATTACTTCCGCCCCTTCCGGAAAATGAAAAGACTGTATCGCCATCTCTAACGACATATGTCCATTGACCATAAGCGACAGCCCGGGCACCTTTAAATATGTCCGCAGCTGTTCCTCCAGTTCCTTATGATAACGTCCCATATTCGTAAGCCAGCGGCTGTCCCACAATGGCTTTACTGCCTCTATAAATTCTTCGTAAGGCGGCAGGGCTGATCTTGTTACATAGATATTTTCATTCATTACGGGCTAAGCTCCTTTCACTTGTTCCAGAACATCCTGCAGCTGCGACGCAATCGTCTGATCATCCACAAGCAGACTTTCAAATACCTGTACGGCCTTCTGACTCTGCCTGTCATAATATGCCTGATCTTCCACATACCTGCGTATCCGGTCGGGATATTCTTCCAGCGTATGACATTGAAACTCTTCCCCGACACAGGAAGCAATATCACCCGTTTCCAGCGAAACGACCGGTTTTCCTTCATTCAGAGCCGTCACTCCCGCGCCTCCGTTTCCAAGCGCCGGCGCGGCTGCCAGTACGTCAATAAGAGCGATCGCATCTGCAAATTCGCTGCGGTATCCCAGAAAACGGATACAGCCGCCCGCCTGCGTCTGTGCGGTAATTTTTTCCTGCGCTTTTTCGTTGATATGTCCGATAAAGATCAGCCATATCCGCCTGGAAGTCTGCATTTTTACCGCCTGCCTGAGCACATCCAGAAACAGATCGGTACAGTCCTGCTCCAGCCGGTTTCCAGCGATTCCAATGCAAAACGCGTCGTCTGGTATGGAAAAATCACTCCTTTTATAAATTCCTCCGGACTTATGATACGAAGACAATCCAATCCGGATATTCGCAATCTTCACACCATGTTCCAGTAAAAATTTCTGCTCTTTTGGATAAACGACCGGCGCCCGGTCAAAATAATTCACGACCATATCTGACGGTATCCCCGCATAGCCTTCCACACACGACGTATACATCATCGTGGTAAACCGCTTCATCGCTCCTGCAAATACCGGCATACCGCCAATGCACCAGACACAGTATGGCTTTAACCCGTATATCTGGCGGATCAGCCGTTTCATTTCTTCCATATGATCCGGACGCAGCACAATCTGATATCCTGAAAATGTGCATTCTTTATAAGGATATACAAACGTTCCGTTCAATTCTTTCCTGTAATTTAACCCGTATTTTTTCGTAAGTCCGTTTTTATTGCAAAACTCCCCGTCTGTTTCCAGTATTTCAGACACCAGCATAATTTTTTTATGCAGATAAACCTCAAGTATTCTGGCAAGCTCCAGCAGTATTCTTGTAGGCGCATGTTTCGGCTCCAGCAGCTGTGTGGATACCATGATCACCAGATCGTTATTTCTTTCTTCTGCCGGAATTTTCGAAACGTCCATCTCCATGCGCCGACACATTTCCTGATAAAGATATTCCTCCTGCATCCAGTCTTTTTCAATGTCCATTCTGACGCCCTGCATAAAATGGTAAAAAAGCAGCTGCTGTTTTAGAAGCAGACAGGAAAACAGCTCCCGTTTTTCTCTGACTGCCCGGTCCAGCAAATATGCCGTCCAGTCCGTATTCGAAACAATATCCGATTCCGTTGTTTCTGTCAGTTGTGAACTACCCCCCCCCTTGGTAAAAAATACTTGTATTCGCATGCGCTTTCATATAATTCAATTTTTCTGTCATCTGCGCCAAAACATTTCCGCCGTCTGTCAGTATTTTACAATATCCCCTGGCAGACAGCAGCGCCTTTCTTGCGTTGATTGCAAATCCGTCTCGTTCCTCATACGCGTAATACCGCAGTCTTGCGTCGGACGTGGAGAACGCGTCTGCTTGTTCTTCCCCGCCAGTCACAACCTCCAGCTCACAGTCATAGCGACAGTTTTTTAAATCCTCCATGAGCTTCTGCCTGGCTTGTTCTTTTAGCTTCACCGGTATACAGACCGACACAAAAATATTGTTCCGCTCCGTCCCCACATGGCGAACTCTTTTTTCATGAATCTCTCCAAACAGCTTTTCGTATCTGTCCGCCTGCGCGGAAACAATCTGCCCCGGCAGCGAAAAATCTTCATACTGCTCAAAAAAAGCGGTTAAATGATTCAGACTGGAAAAAGCGACCGTATTGGAAAGATAAATCTCCCGAAACCGCGGCAGCTTAAAAAATGAAGCAAACCTCGGTTCTGCCTCATTTAATAACAAATAGACAGCGTTCCGGTTATTTTTCTTTTTATCCGCAAGTATTGTGCGAATATCCCATTCGTCCGTATACAAAATACTGTCAAAAACTTCGTTCTCTCCCTGCACAGGCGCGTTCTCCATTGCAAACAATCCCTGAAAGGATTCCGTTTCCCTGTCGAACATATAAAAACGATCTTCACTAACCGGAATAAAATCCAGCATGCAGTCTTCATAAGCCAGCTTCGTATAACCAGTCGCGCTTTGTGCAAAATGCTCCCGAAATTCCTGCTCGTTCGGGTTCACAAAACAATCATACAAAGCGTTCAAAATCGTCTCTTTTTCAAAACCAGCGTCATATGCCTGTATCCAGTTTTCCACAGCCTGCTCATACTGTCCGGTTTCAAAAAACCGCAGCGCCTGCTGATGATAAACGATTCCCGTATCTTTCATAACCTATTATATCCTTCCTGGATACGTATCTGAAAAGCGCCCTCTGTTACGCTGTAAAATCCAAAATCAGACACGCACCGAATGAATGGATGAATTCCCTTCAGGTAAATGCGGTTGTATCTGCAGTGCCTGCAGGAACAAACCGCAGGGAAATCATCGTTGTTCTTTTGTTACATTGCATTCCTACTATATCATAACCGCGTTTACAAATCCAGCCTGTTTCTGTCTTAAAACAATTCCATTGTGACCGTTTGGATGCCAGTGGCATTTATTAGCAGCGGCATGCAGACGTGTCTGCACAGCTGTGTTACCTTCCTGCGTCCATACCGGAATCCTCTGTCTCAATCACCTGTTCCGTGTACTTTCTGGACATCTCGTGTCTGATCTTTCGATTTTTTACCGTATCGAAAACGATTGAAAAATCATATCCTTCCGGATACATCTGTGCTGCTGCAACCTGTAACTTTGCCCGTTTATGACTGATCCATATTTTCTGATCCGGCAGCTGAACCTGCAGCATGCCTCTTTCATTTACCGGCCGGCATACGATTCCTGTCTTTTTGTCTGGCAATACCATCACGCTGTCTCCGATCTGAAATTTTTCAGATAATTGTGCGGAATGTGCTGATTTTTTTGCTCTTTTTATACGCGTTCTGGTTTTTGCCCGTTTTGTATCGGATCCGGTTTCCCGTTGTTTCCAGTGAAACGACCGGCGGGCTGCGTCTGGTCCATAGGCTGCTCGCATGGCTGTTTCCAGCATTCTTTGCGGCATCCCGAGATTTTGCGCGATAAAAAACGCACAGCTTTCGCCGGCTTCGCCAATAATCATCCGATAAGTTGGCTGCAGCGAATGTTTATCAAATTCCATTCTTGCGTTCACAATTCTGTCTGTATGCTCTGCATACTCCTTCACCTGTGGATAATGCGTGGTTACGACAAACAGACATCCGCTGCTTACAAGCTCTTTGAGCACTGCAACCGCAATCCCCATTCCTTCGGTCGGATCTGTTCCGGAACCAAGCTCATCCATCATTACGAGACTGTCTGGTCCGACCGTTTGCGTAATTTCCAAAACATTTTTAATATGTGCGGAAAATGTGGACAAATTTTCTGTCAGATTTTGTCCGTCTCCGATATCGCATAAAAAGGAACTGTTCATACAGATATCCGCCTCTTCACATGTCACATGAAGTCCGCACTGCGCCAGATAGCAGTTTAACGCTACCGTTTTCATAGCCACCGTCTTACCGCCCGTGTTCGGTCCGGTAATCACAATTCCATCCGCCTCCTTCCCAATCTTAAACTGCAAAGGCACGTTTTTTTCCTTTTCCATCAGCGGATGTCTGGCATTTTTCAATCGTATCTGCCTGTCTGTATTTATGTTTGCGGCAACCGCGTCCATATCGATGCTTAATTTCCCTTTGGAAAATATAAAATCCAGCTTTTCCATAATCCGGATGTCTTCGGTAATCTCCGGTTCATAATCTGCCGCCATTGCCGTCAGCGTATATAAAATGCGGGAAACCTCCTGTTCCTCTTCCAGCTCCAGCATCTGTACGGTCTCCTGCAGACTGCAGACCGCTGCCGGTTCCATAAAAAGCGTATTACCAGTCGACGACTGATCGATCACACTTCCTTTTATTTTGCCTTTGTATTCTTTTTTTACCGGAATACAAACGTGTCCGCTTCGTATCGTACAATACGCGTCCGCCAGATACGACTTGTTCGCACGTATTGCCTGCTCCGCTTTTTGTTTTATTTTTTCCCTGATCCGGGTCATTTCCGCACGAATCTGCTGCAGCTGCTTCGATGCGTAGTCATCCACTTCGCCGCCTCTGATCGTTACGGCAATTTCTTCCCTGAGTGGTTCCAGCGCATCCAGATTCTGCTCGTACCACGCCAGCGCATTTTCATGCTGTCTGCCTCTGCTCAGGTAATCCTTAAGTCTTCGTACCGCTGTCAGCAGATTCTTCGTTTCTTCCAGCTGCTCCGGTGTCAGACAGCCTTCTTTCACTGCGCGCGCAAGGATCTGCTTTACATGCTCTGCCTCTGTCAAAGGCGGTATCCCGCAGCATTCTATCAGATTACGGGCATCTGTCGTATCCTGCAGCTGTTTGCGAAGCTCGCTTTCATTCAGATAATACGTCATATGATCGATACGATCGGCTGCAGCTGTCGTAAGTGCAAAACTTTTCCATTTTGTTCTGATCTGATCAAATTCTAATAGTTTGTCTGTATTCATATCTGTTTCCTTTCTGATTCTGATCACGATGGATCTTATTTTTTTCAGACTTCGCCCTGCACAAAAAACCATAGCCACCCGGACTATGGTTTCCCTCATATTTTACAGATCATACCCAAAAAAAGACAAAAAAACAGCATACCCATACAGATATGCTTTCTCCCGGAATATAAGATCACAATATAATATAAAGCAAATGTAAGGCGAAAATGCCGACAAAACCGCTGCCGGCCAATGGACAGACTCCATGCGTCAAATTCGAAGCCGTCCCTGCAATATTTAGTTTGCGATTTTCTCCATTACATTTACAATTAACATACAAATTCTCCCTGCTTTTTGATGTAACCATCATAAAACAACTCTGCCCTGCAGTCAAGTCTTTTTTTCGAAACCGCAGCAAACTGCCGGTTGCTGTTCACACCAGGACGTTGCACTCGCCGCAAAGTCCGTAACGACTGCCGGTTCATTTTGATTCCGTCAGATGCGATTCCGCGGTCTTTAGGAATTTAGCAATTCACCATATTTTTTTCTAAGTATCCATCGAATTGCAAAAATGACCAGGGCGGTAATCAGAAACAGAATGACATTGGCCTGAATTGCCGCATACCACGGTGCAGACTGCATTTCGTACAGATCCGGATGCGTTTTGTAATCATAATACGTATATATGCTATTGCCAATCAACGCTCCTGCAAAACTATATACAATCACATTTAAAGTACGATATAATTTTTTTATCATGATCTGACCTCCGTATCATGCAGTTCGCCAAACATCCGCTTCGTTTCTTTTCATTATACCAGACCAGATCTCCCGCCGCAATCTTTTTATGAGAAACCCTATTGACCCTGCCGCGCAAATTCGTTAAAATAATTTCCAGACGAATTAGCAATCCTGTCTGTGACGGATAATTTTTCGTATAATTCTCATAACTACTATATGACTTAGAAAGGACCCGCACATTATGATTCGAATTGGTATTTTAGGCTATGGAAATCTTGGCCGTGGTGTTGAATGCGCCGTCAGACAGGCTGACGATATGACATTAACCGCTGTTTTTACCCGCAGAAATCCTGACAGTGTACAGATTCTGACGGATGGCGCCCCTGTTTGTTCCGCACAGGACATTTTAAAATATAAAGATGATATCGATGTCCTTATCATCTGCGGCGGCAGCGCCACCGATCTGCCTGTACAGACTCCGGAATATGTCAGATCTTTCAATGTCATTGACAGCTTTGACACGCATGCCAAAATCCCGCAGCATTTTGCAAATGTGGACAAGGCCGCAAAAGAATCCGGTAAAATCGGTATGATCTCTATCGGCTGGGACCCGGGTATGTTTTCTTTAAACCGCGTTTATGCCAACGCTGTCTTACCGCAAGGCAAAGATTATACATTCTGGGGCAAAGGTGTCAGCCAGGGACATTCTGACGCTATCCGCAGAATCGACGGCGTAGCGGATGCAAGACAGTATACGATTCCGGTGCCGGCTTCTTTGGAAGCGGTAAGAAACGGCGATGCTCCGGAATTGTCCACTCGTGAAAAGCATACGAGAGAATGCTTTGTCGTTGCAGAAGAAGGCGCAGATCTGGCCAGAATTGAAAAAGAAATTAAAGAAATGCCAAACTATTTCGCCGATTATGATACGACTGTCCATTTTATTACGCAGGAAGAACTGAACACAAATCACAGCGGCATTCCTCATGGCGGTTTTGTCATTCGAAGCGGAAACACCGGATGGAACAACGAGCACAAGCACATTATTGAATATCGTTTAAAACTGGATTCCAACCCGGAATTTACAGCCAGTGTCCTGACTGCTTACGCAAGAGCCGCTTACCGCATGAACGCTGAAGGTATGTGCGGCTGTAAGACCGCTTTTGACGTAGCGCCAGCATACCTGTGTCAGCAGAGCGGCGAGGAATTACGCAAACAGATGCTGTAATCTGAAGATCTGTGCAGTATATGCCAAAAGCGGCACATACTGCACAGTTTTTTCTGTATCGCCTCTGTTATTGATGTTTTTTAAGTCCTGATTTTATTTAATGTTTTATTATGTCCTGATTTTATTTAATCACTCTATTTTCATTTATGTACTCTGTTTTTATTTGACATCCTGTTTTTATTTCGGCATCCTGTTTTTATTTCAGCGCACTGTTTTTATTTCGGCATCCCGTTTTTATTTCAGCGCACTGTTTTTATTTCGACATCCTGTTTTTATTTCAGCATCCCGTTTTTATTTCAGCGCACTGTTTTCATTTCGACATCCTG